>CAWHPX010000016.1:0-200445 GCA_963831405.1 uncultured Actinomycetes bacterium | reverse complement strand
AAAACGTTGAACCCGCGCATTCGAAGTCCGGCTTCCTGCATGGTCGGCACGTCCGGCATGTCGACCCGATGTTTCTGCACCTGTTCACCAGCGCTTCAGCGTTCCAGCACGGATGTGACTGATCAATCCGGCGATGCTGACGGACGCGAACTCGGTCGTACCCGACAGTGCGGCTTGCAGCGAAGGTGCGGCACCGCTGTACGGCACATGTGTCATGTCGATATTCGCGCGAAGCTTGAGCAATTCGACCGCGGGCTGCGAAACACTTCCCAGGCCCGGTGATCCGTCGGTCAATCTGCCCGGATTTGCCTTCGCCTTGGCAATCAGGTCGGCGACACTGGTGATGCCGGACGCCGGCCTCGTAATGATGGCGTTGGGCGCGGCGCCAAGGAAGGCGACCGGTGCGAAATCCTTGATCGGATCATAAGCAACTTTTGTGACGCTCGGATTGATCAGGACACGCCAGTCGGCGACGACGACAAGCCATCAGGTGCCGCACGGGCGCCTGCAGTCAGGCCGATATTGCCGACTGCACCGGCCCGTTTTTCGACGATGACATTCTGGCCGAGTTTCGGTGACGAGGCTTCCGCCGCCAGCAGCCGTCCAAGCAGGTCGTTCGGCCCCCCCGGTGGAAACAGCACGATGATGGTGATGGTGCGCTCCGGGCCAGGCGGCATGCGCCGCACTGAAATTAAACAGCGCAGCCGTGACAACGGCGGCCACCAACAGTCTGTGCCAGATCGATCGCGTGCCCAATAGCTGCGTCTCTTGCTCATGCGCATCCCCCGAGGCGGACAACGGCCGCATTTTTTGTCTTCCGTTGGAACTGGTAGTGGAGAGCCTGCCCGCGCCGGCGTAGCGGCAACGAAATCGGCTAGCGTTGGCTGCGGGCCTGATCGCGCAGGAAACGCAGCCAGTTGCGACTGACCCTCGTGCCGCGTCCGACATCTCCACGTTGAGCAGCTCGGAGTCCGAGACGACCTCGACCTCCCCGACCGCGAGCTCGAGCGCCTTCTCGAGGCCGGCGATGAGGGCGCTGTATTCGGCGACGTTGTTCGTCGCGATGCCGATCTTCTCGCCGTGCGCCGCGAGGACGGTGCCGTCCTCGGTCTCGAGCACGTAGCCGTATGCCGCGGGGCCCGGGTTGCCCCGCGCGCCCCCGTCGGTCGAGAGCCGCGCCTTCATGCGCCGGGATCGACGAGCGGATAGAGCTCGTACGCGACTTCCTCGTACGGGTGCGCCTCGCGCAGGGCGCGCACGATCTCGCCGGCGCGCTCGGCCGGGACGACCGTCTCGACCCGGAGCTCCGACACCCGCTCCTCCCTCCCCACCTGGCCCACCGACGGATCGGCGCCTTCGCCGGCGAGGAACGTGCCGGTGCCCGCCGTGTACCACGAGCAGCGCGTGTAGTCGCCGATCCGGCCGCCGCCGGCCTCGAAGACCGCGTCTCGGGTCGACTCGAGCGCCTCCCGGGGTACGAACCAGACGAGCTTCTGCAGCGCCACCGCGCCAGTATGGCGGCTAGGCCCGCGCGAGCAGCGCGAGCTTGCGCCGGAAGTCGGCAGCGACGGCGATGTGGATCGCCCCCGACTCGCGGATATAGGCGATCGCGTTCACTGCCTCGAGCCGCTCGAGCACGAACTCGAACGCGCCCGCCTGCGCCGCGCTTCGGTATGTCCGGGCGATGTCGAAGGCGTAGCCGGTCGTGTGCATCGAGTACGTCCGCGCGGCGTTCGCGTTCCGGTGCATCAGCACCCGCT
This sequence comes from uncultured Actinomycetes bacterium, assembly GCA_963831405.1. Taxonomy (GTDB): domain Bacteria; phylum Actinomycetota; class Thermoleophilia; order Gaiellales; family Gaiellaceae; genus Palsa-739. Next base: position 198,685 of record CAWHPX010000016.1, on the reverse strand, counting down.
GATACCGCCTGTCGCGCACGGCGCTCGTCACGAGGAGCGGTGCACGGGTGCCCGAGAGCTGATGGACGCGGGTGCCGATATAGAGCAGCGCGTCGAGCGCCGGACGGCGCAGCCCGCGATAGAGGCGGTGCGAGCGGCCGAGGCGGCGCGCCTCCTGCCCGAGGAACCGGCTCACCCTGATGTGCGACCGGGCAGGGTCGAGCGGAATCGCGTGCAGCACGTGCCGCCTCCACGCCTCGAGCGAGCGCCCTCGGCGTCGTGAACTGCGCAGTGCGGAAGCGTGGATGAAGGAACTCCTCGGCCGAGTTCTTGCGCGACTGCTGCTCGTCCTCGAACCGCAGAGTCGGCAGGGCTCCGCCGATACAGGTGCATGACGCGCCTCGCGGCGAGAACCTTCCAGTAGTAGTCGCGCGACGACTCGCCGAGCGAGGCGAGCCGGCGCCACGTGCGCGCGTGGCGATCCGGCGCGGAGCCGAAGTAGAGCTGCGCGTACGACGGCGCCTCGCCGCCGTAGGAGCCGACCAGTCGCTGCACGGTGCCGATGCCGAGGTGGTACGCGGCGACGGCAAGGTCGTCGCGTCCGAGGCTGCGGCGCGCCGCCACGAGGTAGCGAACGGTGGCCCGCAGCGACTTCGCGGGCGCGAAGCGCGCGTCGTAGCGCGCGCGCCACCGGCGCAGCTGCCGCGCCGTGCGCTGCGCGCCTCGCGCATCCGCGCGGTCGATGCGAAGCGTCAGCGCGCGGCTGCGGCGGGTGTTCACGTGCAGGTGCAGGAACCGCCGCCCGGTGGACGCGACGATCTGCGTCAGCCCGGCGGACGAGGCGACGCCTCCAGGGGCGATCGCGTCGGGGCGTCCGGAGCTCTCGACGAAGACGAGGGCCTCCAGGAGGTTCGGGCCGAAGCCGCTGCCCCGCGCCGCCCGCTCGACGAGCGGGCGCCAGTGCGCGACCCGCGCGGCCGTCGCCTCCACGCCGCCCGGGCTCGACGTGAAGAGGGCGCGGTCGAGGCCGAAGGCGGCGGAGCCGGCGAGCGCAGCCGAGACATGCGCGCGGCTCGCCTGCCGGCCGCCGTGCGCCGCCGCCGAAGAGGCGACGGGCAGGCCGAGCGCAGCGGCCGCGGCGAGCATGGGGATCAGACGGCGGGCGAGCGGCAAGGCCTCTCGGAAGCTAGAGCGTGAAGAGCCTGGCCGCCACTCCCCCGAAAGGGGGTTTTACTGCTTCAAAATGGTACTAGCGAGGTCCTAGCCCGGATTGTTGTCGATCTGCGCGCGCTGGAGGCGCCCGGAGTAGTCGACGTAGAGGGACTTCCACTCGGTGAAGACGTCGAGCGCCGCCTGCCCCGCCTCGCGGTGGCCGTTGCCGGTGTCCTTCGTCCCGCCGAACGGCAGGTGCACCTCGGCGCCGGTCGTGCCGGCGTTGACGTACGTGATCCCCGTCTGGAGGTCGCGCATCGCGCGGAACGCCCGGTTGACGTCGCGCGTGAAGATCGACGACGAAAGCCCGTACTTGATGCCGTTCGCGACGCGAACCGCCTCGTCGAAGTCGCGCACCTTGATGAGGGCCGTCGTCGGGCCGAAGATCTCCTCCTGCGCGATCCGCATCTTCGCGTCGACGTCCCCGAAGATCGTCGGCCGGTAGAAGAAGCCCTTGCCGAGGTCGCCCTCGGTCGCCACCTCGCCTCCCGTCAGGAGGTGCGCGCCCTCGTCCTGGCCGATCTTCGTGTACGAGTGGATCTTCTCGATCGCAGCGCGGTTGATGACCGGGCCGATGTCGGTGTCGTCCTCCCAGCCCGGCCCGAGCCGCATCTGCTCGGCGCGCTCGACGAGCCGCGACTGCAGTGCGTCGTACACCTTCTCGTGCGCGATCACGCGCGAGGCTGCGGTGCAGCGCTGACCCGAGGTGCCGAACGCCGACCACACGATCCCCTCCACCGCGAGGTCGAGATCGGCGTCGTCGAGGACGATGATCGCGTTCTTGCCGCCGAGCTCGAGATGCACGTGCTTGAGGAAGTCGGCCGCCGCCTTCGTCACCGCGACGCCGGTCTCGCGCGACCCCGTGAACGTGATCACCGGGACGGCGGGGTTGCGCACGAGCGCCGCACCCGCCGTCTCGCCGTAGCCGTGCACGATGTTGACGACGCCGTCCGGCACGCCGGCCTCGTCGAGCAGCTCGACGAAGCGCTGTGCGAGGAGCGGCGTGTCCTCGGCCGGCTTCAGGACGACGGTGTTGCCGCACACGAGTGCGGGCGCGAGCTTCCACGACGGGAATCGCGATCGGGAAGTTCCACGGCGTGATCGCGCCGACGACGCCGACCGGCACGCGCACCGACATGTTGAACTTGTTCTGGAGCTCCGACGGGGTCGTCTGCCCCCACAGCCGGCGGCCCTCGCCGGCCATGTAGTAGGTCATGTCGATCGCTTCCTGGACGTCGCCGCCCGCCTCGGCCTTGACCTTCCCCATCTCGCGGGTCATCAGGTCGGTGAGCGCCGCCTTCTCGCGCTCGAGCACCTGCGCGAAGCGGTAGAGGATCTCGCCGCGCTTCGGCGCGGGCACGAGCCGCCATTCCTCGTAGGCCGCCTGCGCCGTGTCGACCGCGCGGTCGACCGCCTCGCGCGTCGGCCTCCGGGACGCTGCCGAGCGCCTCGCCCGTCGCCGGGCTCAGGCTTTCGAGGCTTTTCGTCTCCGTGGCCACGGAGACGAGCCTACTGATTACTTCGGGGCGTCCGTTGGAGGGAACGTGCCCGGGATGCGGGGCCGGCGCCGGTCGCGCGTCTCGCGCTTCTCGACGAACTCGGGCTCGGGCTTGCCCTTGCCGCGCGGGTCGGGGCCTTCGCGGCGGTCGACGATGACCGTCACGTTCGGGTTGTCCTTGTAGTAGTCGACCATCTTGTCGTAGAGCTCGTCGGCGAGCTCCCGCGGGATCACGCAATAGATCATCGTGGTCGGATTGTAGTGAGCCGGTCGGCGTCGCGCTAGAGGCGCGCGATCTCGGGCACGAGCCGGCCCTCGTCCTCGACGTGGGCGTTCCACGCCTTGAACGTGTCCTCGAGCTCGTCGAGCTCGTGGCCGCGGCGCTCGAGCCGCACCGGCTGCGCGGACTCGGGGCTGACGCGGTACTGGTACCAGGAGAGATCCCACGCGACGGTGACCGCGATCTCGCCGGCGTCGCCGGAGAGCGGCACGATGCTCGCCTTCGCGTCGCCGAGGCTCTTCGCGATGCCGCCGACGGTGCGCCGGTAGCTGCTCCCGTTGAAGAGGTCGGCGGCTTCGAGGAGCGCGATCTCGTCGCCCGAGAGGCGGCGCAGGATCGGCTCCGGCGGCGTGACCGCGTCGGCGGTCGTCGTCGCGGCGCAGGCCGAGCAGGTCGGGCAGGCCGCGGCGACGGCGGCGGCGGTCGCCGGCAACGGTCGGCGTCGTCGGCGTGCCCTCCTTGAGCCAGCCGTGCTCGAGCGCGATCTCCTGGCAGAGCGGGCAGACGTCGACGAGCTCCGCCCCCTCCTCGGGGGCGAAGCGGACGGCTCGCTCGCCCATGAGGAGCGTGCGCTCGCAGATCGCGCACATCCGCATCGACCCAACTTTCGTCACACGCATAGCTCGCGACTATAGCCCTCGCCTCTTGCGCAGACCCTTCGCGCCGCGGCTATTGTCACCTTACATGTGTGTTTTACACATAGCGCGCATGAGGCACGGCCCGCGCTCCCGCCGCCACCACGGCGGGCACTGGCGCGTCTTCGCGCGCGTCGAGCGCTTCACCGAGCCCGCGATCCTCCTGCTCCTCCGCGAGCGGCCCGCCCACGGCTACGACCTGCTCGAGCGCCTGCCCGAGCTGACCGGCGAGCAGCGCGTCGAGATGGGCAACCTCTACCGCCTCCTGCGCGCCCTCGAGGAGGAGGGCCTCGTCGCCTCCGAGTGGGACGAGACCTCGCCGGGCCCCGCCAAGCGGGGCTACCGGATCACCGAGCAGGGCCTGCAGCTGCTCGACCAGTGGGTCGAGGCGCTGCGCCGCTCGCAGCAGCGCACCGGACGGTTTCTCGAACGCTACGAGGAGAGGAGGTGACAATGCACGGCCATCACCGGCACCATCACGGGCGCGGCCGGATCCATTTCCGCGGCCCCTTCCCGAACCGGCTCGACCTGCTCGAGCGGCTGGAGAACTACCGCCGCGACCTCGAGCAGGAGCTTGCCGACGTCTCCGACGTGATCGAGCACCTGCGCGACCGCGACGCGCAGCCCCAGGAGCAGACCTGACGAAACAGCGGGGTCAGGCCCCTTGGAACAGCGGGTCAGACCCCTTCGGGGTCTGACCCCTAAGGAAACAGCTGGGTCAGGCCTTGCGCCGCTTCGCTGGAACAGCGGGGTCAGACCCCTTCGGGGTCTGACCCCTAAGGAAACAGCTGGGTCAGGCCCTTCGGGCCTGCCCCTAGGCCTTCGCCGCTTCGCGTTCCTGCTTCGTCGCGTCGATGATCTTCTGCGCGACGTGCGCCGGCACGTCCTCGTAGCGCAGGAAGTGCATGTGGTAGTCGCCGCGGCCGCCGGTCATCGACGTCAGCGCCTGCGCGTACGTGAGGATCTCCGCGAGCGGCACCTCCGCCTTGATCGTCGTCATGCCCGCCGCCGGCTCCATGCCGTGCAGGCGGCCGCGCCGCGAGTTCAGATCGCCGTTCACCGCGCCGACGGCGTCGTCCGGCACCGTCACCTCGAGCTCCATGATCGGCTCGAGCAGCACCGGGTCGGCCTTCTGCGTATGCCTCCTTGAACGCCATCGAGCCGGCGATCTTGAAGGCCATCTCCGACGAGTCGACCGTGTGCATCATCCCGTCGACGAGCGTCACGCGGATGCCGTAGACCGGCGCGCCGGCGAGCTCGCCGTGCTCCATCGCCTCCCGGACGCCCTTGTCGACGGCGGGCCGGAAGCCCTGCGAGATGACGCCGCCGACGATCTTGTCGACGAACTCGTACTCGGCCTCCCCCTCCCCGTTCTGCATCGGCTCGATCACGATCTCGCAGTCGCCGAACTGGCCGCGCCCGCCCGTCTGCTTCTTGTAGCGATGCCGCGCCCGCGCCTCCTTGCGGATCGTCTCCTTGTACGGCACGCGCGGCGGGTGCAGCTCGACGTCGACGTTGAAGCGGCTCTTCAGCCGGTCGACCGCCACCTCGACCTGCATCTGCGTGAGGCCCGAGAGCAGCTGCTCGCCCGTCTGCGGGTCGCGCCGCAGCGAGAGCGTCGGATCCTCCTCGGAGAGGCGCCGGAGGCCCTGCGCCATCTTCTCCTCGTCGCCCTTCGCCTTCGGCGTGATCGCGAAGCTCATCACCGGCTCGGGGAAGTCGATGTGCGGCGGCTCGACCGGCACCTCGTGGTCGACGAGCACGTCGCCGGTCACGACGTCCTTCAGCTTCGCGACGGCGCCGAGGTCGCCGACGCAGAGCGAGTCGACCTGCTCGTTCTCCTTGCCGTTCAGCAGCAGGATCTGGCCGAGCCGTTCCTTCGCGTGCGTGCGCGGGTCGACGAGCGTCGTGTCGCCGGTGATCGGCCCCGACAGCACGCGGAAGCAGCTGATGCGGCCCGCGAACGGGTCGGCGATCGTCTTGAAGACGAACACCGCCTGCTTCGCGTCGCCGAACTCGATCGTCGTCCCTTTCTTCGCGGGCGACGGCACGCCCTCGACGAGCAGGTCGAGGAGCGCGGTCGTGCCGAGGTTCTTCGTCGCGATGCCGCAGCCGACCGGATAGAGCTCGTCGCGCGTCACCGCGTCCTTGAGCGCGTGCGCGACGTCCTCGGCCGGCAGCTCCTCGCCGTCGAGGTAGCGCGCCATCAGGTCCTCGTTCGTCTCGACGACCGCGTCGAGCAGCTTCTCGCGGTACTCCTGCACCTGCTCCGCCATCGAGTCGGGGATCGGCTGCGGGCCGCCTTCCTTGCCGCCTGCCGGATCCATGTACGCGCACATGTGCAGCAGGTCGACGATGCCCGAGACCTCGTGCTCCGCGCCGATCGGCAGCTGGATCGCGACACAGCGCTCGGAGAGCTGCGTGCGCACCGCGTCGAGCACGCGGAAGAAGTCGGCGCGCTCGCGGTCGAGCATGTTCACGAAGACGACGCGCGAGAGCTCGTACTCGTCCGCGCGCTTCCACACGCGCGCGGTGTTCACCTCGACGCCCATCACGGCGCTCACGACGACGAGCGCGCCCTTCGACGACGCGGAGCGCCGCAAAGCGTGTCCGCCTGGAAGCCGGCGTCGCCGGGGCAGTCGACGAGGTTGATCTTGCGGTCCTGCCAGTCGACGTGCAGCAGCGCCCCGGAGAGCGACATCTGCCGCTTGTGCTCGTCGTCGTCCCAGTCGGCGACGGTGGTCCCCGCGTCGATCGTCCCGAGCCGGTTCGTCTTTCCCGCCTGGTAGAGCAGCGCTCTCGACGAGCGAGGTCTTCCCGACCCCGCGGTGGCCGACGACGGCGATGTTGCGGATCTTCCCAGGCTCGGTGACTGCTGGCACGACGGCTCGCCCTCCTCGATGTCGGTCTCGGTACGACCGATTCTATGCGGCGGAGGACGCCCGCAACCCGCCTGAAAGCGCGGCGCTACGTCTCGAGGCCGGCGCGGGCGGTGGACCCCGAGAGCCGCGCCTTGAGGCGGAGGATCGCCTTCGTGTGGAGCTGCGAGACGCGGGACTCCGTGACGCCGAGCACCTCGCCGATCTCGCGGAGGGTGAGCTCCTCGTAGTAGTAGAGCGTGACGACGAGCTTCTCGCGCTCGGGCAGGCGCGCGATCGCGTCGGCGATCGCCTCCTTCGTCTCCGTCTGGGTGAGCGAGCCCTGCGGGTCGGGCGCCTCCTGGTCCTCGACCGTGTCGATCAGCGCGACCTGGTCGCCGCCGTCGGACACGGTCCAGAGCTCGTCGAGCGCGGCGATCGAGGAGCGCGCGATGTCGGTGAGGCTGTCCTCGAGCTCCTCGACCGTGATGCCGACCTTGCTCGCGATCTCCTCGTCGGTCGGCGCCCGGCCGAGCTTCGACTCGAGCGCACCGATCGCCCGCTCGATCTCGCGGGCGCGCGAACGCACGGAGCGCGGCACCCAGTCCATCGCGCGGAGCTCGTCGATGATCGCTCCCTTGATGCGCGCGATCGCGTAGGTCTCGAACTTCACGTCGCGGTCGGGCTCGTAGCGCTCGATCGCCCCGATCAGGCCGAGGAGCCCGTACGAGACGAGATCCCCCTCGTCGACGTGCGCGGGCAGCCCGCTGCCGAGGCGGCCGGCGACGTACTTCACGAGCGGCGCATAGGTCAGGATCAGGCGGTCGCGAAGAGCCTGATCGCCTGACTTGCGGTATTGCAGCCAGAGGGTCTGCGTGTCGTCGGCCCGGCTCACGGATAGAGAATACGGCGTAACCCGGAGTTTTCCTCAGCCTCGCAGCGCCGAGAGCGCGAGGGAGCCGAGCCAGAACGCGAGAACGAGGGCCGCCGCGGCCACGACGAACCGCCCTGCACCGCCGCCCGAGCCGAGGAAAGCCGCGATCGACGTGAGAAGGAGCGCGAGCGCGAGGCCGAGGAAGAGAGCGCCGAGCGCGCGCCGTTGCACGCGCCCAGCGTACGCACAGGGCAGAGCTTCGTCGCGCTCTCCCTCGTCGTCACCCGTGCGCCGGAGGTGCCCGATGCGCGGGGCTACAATCCACCAAGCCCAGGGGCGTAGCTCAGTTGGTAGAGCGGCGGTCTCCAAAACCGTAGGCCGGGGGTTCGAGTCCCTCCGCCCCTGCTGCGCTAGTGCGTCGACCGCCGCCAGATCACGCCGTGCTGCGTGTTTCCGGTCGCGCCCTTGACGGTCACCCACGTGGTTCCGATCAGCGTGCCCGCGTTGCTCAGCCGCACGGGCGCTCCCCAGGGGGGACTGACGCCGTCCTTCGTGGGCAGCAGGGTCGTCGTGCCGTCCTGCCAGACGAAGCTGCGCCGCGCGGCTCCGCGCTTCGTGTAGCCGAAGCCGGCCACCTGCCCCCGGTCGTTCAGCCCCGTGAGAACGAGCGGCCCGCCCTGGTTCGGAGGCGGCCCGCCGCCGAGCGCGCGAAGCCGCGTCGGCCGGCCGTTGCGGAGCACGACGGCGCCGGCCGAGTCGCCTCGCTTGTCGTCGAGCTCGACCAGCATTTCGCCGTGCCTGTTGACGGCGAGGCCGCGGGCACCGGGCGCACCGAAGCTCCCGAGCTCGGTCAGCGTGCCGTTCTTCCAGGCGACCGCTTCGACGGGAAAGCCTTCGCCGTCGGGAGTGTCGATGTCGCCGACGATCACACCCTGGTCGTTGATCGCACGCGCGATGCTGTTGTTGCCGCCGGGAGCGCCGAGGTCGCGGATCGTCCCGTCCTGCCAGAGGAACGCGTGCTCTGCGCCGTCTGCGGTCGTGCTCTCGCCGATCACCTGTCCCTCGTTGTTGATCGCGGTCGGGAATGCGTCGTCGCCGCCGAGAGTGCCGAGGTCGGTCATCGTCCCGTTCTGCCAGATAAAGGCATGACGGTACGAGGTCGGCGTCCGGCTGGTGCCGATCACCTGGTCACGGTCGTTGAGGCCGACGGCCTCGCTGTCCGTGCCACCGAGCATTCCGATTCTGACGGCCTTGCGGTTCCGCCAGAGGATCGCGACCGTGTGTCGCTCGGCCGGGTCGCTCGCAGAACCGGCGACGTCGCCGCGGGCGTTGATCGCGAGGGCTTCGAGCCACGGGCTCTTGCCGTAGCCGAGTTGCGCCCGCGTGCCGTTTCGCCAGATGAAGGCGGTCTGCCTCGGCTTGCTCGTCCCGACTCCCCACGAGACGGTGGCGAGGACCGAGCCGTGGTCGTTGAGCGCGACCGGCTGCACGAAGTCGAACGTGTGGCCCGGCAGGCTGCCGATGTCGGTGAGGCTCCACCTCTGCGGCGCGCCGGTCGCGCCGGCGGAGAGCGCGCCAACGCACGCCGCCGACGCCGCGAAGAGAGCAACGGTCAGCGTGGAAGGGGTTGCTGTCACGGGCCAGACGAATCTACGACGAGAAGCGTGAGGATGTTGTTGCCGACATGTAAAAAGTCGCGCCTCAGCGGCCGCGGCCGTCGAGCGCCGCGCGCGGGTCGCGCCGCTGCACGACCACGCCGAAGAGGGTGACGGCGACCGCCGCGACCGGCGTCGCGACGACCACCGCAGCCGGCCCGAGCAGGAGCCCGACTGCAGATGCCGCGAGGAGCACGACGAGGGGCGGCACGCCGACCCGGCCGCCGATCAGCCGCGGGTTGATCACGTAGTCCTGGAGGAGCCGAAACGCTCCGAACACGGCTCCCGCTTCGAGGGCCAGCTTCAACGACACGGTCAGCCCGAGCAGGATCGCGGCGCAGCCCGCGATCAATGGGCCGACCACGGGCACGATCTCGACGAAGCCCGAGAACGGCCCGAGCAGAAGCGAGTACGGGACGCCGAGCAACGAGTAGCAAGCGGAGAGAACGAGGCTCACGACGACGAGCATCAGGACGACCTGCCGCAGGTAACGGCCGAGCCTCTCCTCGACTGCGAACCAGGTCTTGAGCAACGTCGTTCGCTTCGCCGGCGGCAGCAATTGCGTCACGAGACGCAGAGCGCGCTCACGCTCGACGATCCAGTAGGCCGCCGTCGCGAGTGTGAACGCAACGGCGCCCGCGATCTCGATCAGCGTGCGCGTCGCGGCAATCGCCGGGTGAAGCAGCCTGTCGCCGGTGCCGAGCCGGCGGAGAGCGCGGGCGAGCGCACGCAGCAGATCGGCTTCGTGACCCGTCGCATGTCTCGCCGCACGATCGATCTCGGCCGGATTCGGCGGCAGGCCGCCGAGCGCGGTGTCGATCTGGCGCCGCGCGGCCGGCAGAGCCGCCGCGACGACGAGCGCGAGCAGCAGAAGCAACACGACGTAGTGGAGCAGGATCGCGACCGGCAGAGGAACCCGCCGCCTCCGCAGAGCCTCGACCGTCGGCCGCATCGCCGAGGCGATCGTGAACGCGAGCACCACGAGAGCGAGCAGCGCGCGCAGCTGCCACAACGCAGCCGCCGCAACACCGACCGAGCCGGCCACGAGTGCATACACGGCCCATGCGCGTCCCACGGCGCCCACAGGCGACCGTGCCCCGAACGAGCGGTGCCGAACCCGGGCTGTCTAGTCCGCGAGCAGGAAGACGCAGGGCCGCGCGTCGCGCGGAAGCGGCGAGCGGCCGAGCCGCTCGACGCGGTACCTGTGACCGCCCACGAGCACGGGCTCGCCCGCGGCCGGCGGCGGACCGTCCGCCTCGACGAGCGTGTACCCGCTCGCGGACGGACAGAAGAGGAGATGCCCGGCGACGACGAGCGCCGGCGGCGGAAGGCGCGCCTGCAGCTCGAGGACGAGCGCCTCGAGCTCCTCGATGCGCGCGGCCGCGGTCTGGTCGTCGAAGAGCAGCTCACCGAGGCGCGATGCGCGCGGCTCGGCGCGCAGGCGTCCGATCAGCCAGCCGTCGAGAGCAGAAGAGGAGTCGTGTGTGTCCACCGCAGCGGCCGAGAGAGTAGCTGCGCGTTGCGTGCAAGGGCAAGCGCGCGCCTAGCCCGCGTCGAGTGCGAGCTGCCGGAACGCGGCGAGCCCGGAGACGCCGACGCCGACGAGCCGAAGCGCGCCGGGCCGGTCGCGCAGCCCGCGATCGAGGAGGCGGCACGCGAGGTCGCCGATCTGCGCGGCGTCGTCGATGCCGACGTCGAGCGAGATCGAGCGGCTGCGGATCGAGAAATCGGCGTAGCGCAGCTTCGTCGTAACGGTGCGCGCAACCTGCTGCGTCTTCTGCAGGCGGTCTGCGACCTCGCTCGCCATGCCGCGGAGCTCGTCGTGAAGCCGCTCGCGCTCGACGAGGTCGCGGTCGAACGTGTTCTCGACGCTGATCGAGATGCGTTCCGCGTCGAGCTCGAGCCCGCGCGGGTCGATCCCGTTCGCACGGTCTCGCAGAAGCCTGCCGACGCTTCCGGGCAGCAGCCGGCGCAGCTCCTCGTCCGCGAGCGCCGCGAGCGCACCCACGGTCTCGACGCCTGCGACGCGCAGGCGCTCCTCCGCCTTCGGGCCGACGCCCGGGAGCTTGCGCACGTCGAGCGGCGCAAGAAACGCGGCCTCCTGCCCGGGAACGACGACGGTGAGCCCGCCCGGCTTGCGGCGGTCGCTGCCGACCTTGGCGACGACCTTGCACGGCGCGACCCCGAGCGAGCAGGTGAGGCTCGTCCCCGCCCGCACCGCCGTCTGGACGGCCTCCGCGACGACCCGCGCCTCGAGGAAGTCGCCGGCAACCTCCCCCACGTCGAGATAGCCCTCGTCGAGCCCGGTCTGCTCGACCGTCGGCACGATCCCTCGCACCGTCGACCAGACGTGCCGCGAGTACTCGCGATAGAGGGCGTGGCGCGGACGGACGAACACCGCGTGCGGGCAGCGCCGGATCGCCTCGGCGGCGCTCATCGCCGAGTGGATCCCGAAGCGCCGGGCGACGTAATTCGCGGTGGCCACGACCCCGCGACCGCGCGGGTCGCCTCCGACGACGAGGGGCTGCTGCCGGAGCTCCGGGCTCTCGAGCTCCTCGACCGCCGCATAGAAGGCGTCGAGATCCAGGTGCGCGACGATCACGCAAGCCAGGCTAGTGGAGGCGCCGGGCGGGATAGGCTCTGCCGCGTGGCCGTTCTCTCGACGCAGGCCGAGCGCGGCTCCGACGAGTTCTCGCGCCGCAGCGAGCGGATGGCGGCGCTCGTCGCGGAGCTGCGCGAGCGCACTGCGCAGGTCGCCGCCGGCGGCGGAGAGCGCTCGGTCGAGCGCCATCGGTCACGCGGGAAGCTCACCGCCCGCGAGCGGATCGACCGGCTCGTCGACCCGGACGGCGCGTTCCTCGAGCTGAACGCGCTCGCCGCCTGGGATCTCTACGAGGGCGACGCGCCGAGCGCCGGGATCGTCACGGGGATCGGCGTCGTCGAGGGCCGCGAGTGCGTGCTCGTCGCGAACGACGCCACCGTCAAGGGCGGCTCGTACTTCCCGTTGACCGTGAAGAAGCACCTGCGCGCACAGGAGGTCGCAGCGCAGAACCGGCTGCCCTGCCTCTACCTCGTCGACTCGGGCGGCGCGTTCCTGCCGCTCCAGGCCGACGTGTTCCCCGACCGCGACCACTTCGGGCGCATCTTCTTCAACCAGGCGCAGATGTCCGCGCAGGGGATTCCGCAGATCGCGGTCGTGATGGGCTCGTGCACGGCCGGCGGCGCGTACGTGCCGGCGATGAGCGACGAGACGGTGATCGTGCGCGGAACCGGAACGATCTTCATCGGCGGCCCGCCGCTCGTGAAGGCGGCGACCGGCCAGGATGTCACCGCCGAGGAGCTCGGCGGCGCCGACGTGCACACGCGCCGCTCGGGCGTCGCGGATCACTACGCGACCTCCGACGAGCACGCGCTCGCGCTCGCGCGCGGCATCGTCCGCAACCTGCACGGCCGGAAGCCGGAGGCACCGTGGGACGTCGCCCCTGCGGAGCCGCCGGCGGTCGATCCCGCGGACCTCTACGGGCTCATCCCGGAGGACTTCCGCCACCAGACCGATGCACGCGAGCTGATCGCGCGCATCGTCGACGGCTCGCGGTTCCAGGAGTTCAAGACGCTCTACGGGGAGACGCTCGTCACCGGCTTTGCCCGGATCGAGGGCTACCCGGTCGGCATCCTCGCCAACAACGGCGTGCTCTTCGCCGAGTCGGCGCAGAAGGGCGCGCATTTCGTCGAGCTCTGCTGCAAGCGCCGCGTCCCGCTCGTCTTCCTCCAGAACATCACGGGCTTCATGGTCGGGGCGGAGTACGAAGCAGGCGGCATCGCGCGCGACGGCGCCAAGCTCGTGATGGCGGTTGCGAATGCGCGCGTGCCGAAGTTCACCGTCGTCACCGGCGGCTCGTTCGGAGCCGGGAACTACGCGATGTGCGGACGGGCGTACGAGCCGCGCCAGCTCTGGATGTGGCCGAACGCCCGCATCTCGGTGATGGGCGGCGAGCAGGCCGCCACGGTGCTCTCGATGGTCGGCGACGTCGACGAGGCGGCGATCCGCGAGAAGTACGAGCGCGAGGGGAACCCGTACTTCTCGACTGCGCGGCTGTGGGACGACGGCATCATCGACCCGCTCGACACACGTCGCGTGCTCGCCCTCGGGATCTCGGCGGCGCTGAACGCGCCGATCGCCGAGACGACGTTCGGCATCTTCCGGATGTAGCGACAGGAGGTCAGATGGGATATTCGCTCGTGAACGTGAACGATCTCGAAGGCGCGGGACCGAGCGGCGCAGTGCGCTTCGTGCGACGCGAGCTCGGCGTCGAGGCGTTCGGGATCAACTGGTTCGAGCTCGCCCCGAACGCCGAGGGCCACGAGCACGACGAGGCCGACTCGGGGCAGGAAGAGGTGAACGTGATCGTGCGCGGCTCGGGCGTCTACCGCATCGACGGCGAGGAGGTGCCGTTCAGCGAGGGCACCATCTTCCGCTTCGACCCCGACACCACGCGCCAGCCGGTCGCGGGGCCCGACGGGTTCACGATGATCGCGGTCGGCGCACGGCGCGGGAGCTACGAGGCGCGGGGCCCCTTCTGATCGCACGCATCCTGATCTGGGGCCTGCACGACTCGATGACGAACCTCGACGAGCTGCGCGCGCACCTCCCCGACCTCCCCGAGGGCGACCGCTGGATCGCGAACGACGTCACCGAACGCCTCGGCCTCATCACGTTCGGCGACGAGCTTCCCGATCTCGGCAGCGTTCCGCGGCTGATCGGCAAGGATCCCGACGTCGCCGAGGAGTTCGACGTCGAGTGATCCGCACGGCGCCCGCCGCCGTCGCGCTCGTCGCGGCCGTCTGGGCGCTGCTGCACATCGGCTGGTACCACCACGGCCAGATCGTCGACTACGGCGTCTACCAGCACTACGGCTACTCGGTCGTGCACGACCACGCCGTGCCCTATCGCGACTTCGAGCTCGAGTACCCACCGGGAGCGCTACCCGTCTTCATCGTGCCGTCGTTCGCACCGATTGCGCAGTTCCAGTACGTGTTCCAGCTGCTGATGGCGGGTTGCCTCGCAGCGGCCGTGCTCGGCGCGCTCGCGGCCGCCGGTGAGCGTGCCGCGGTCGCCGTCGCCGTCGCTCCGCTCGCGCTCGGCTCCGTGATCGTCTCCCGCTTCGATCTCTGGCCGGCGGCGCTCACCGTGCTCGCACTCGCGGCCGCCCTCCGCGGCCGCCGGACGTGTCTCGGCGGTGCTCGTCGGCACGGCGTTCGCGGCGAAGCTCTGGCCGATCCTGCTCGTACCGCTCCTTGCGGTGTGGATCGCCCGCAGCGCCGGTGGACGTGCGGCCGCGCGCTGGCTCGGCGTCGCCGCCGCGACCGCGGCGGCCTGGTTCGTGCCGTTCCTCGTGCTGTCGCCGGGAGGCGTGGCGCACAGCTTCCACCAGCAGCTCGCACGGCCGCTGCAGCTCGAGAGCCTCGGCGCGGCGGTGCTGATCGCGAGCCACCATCTCGCCGGCACGACGCTCCACGTCTACGGCTCGTTCGGCTCGCAGAACGTGAGCGGTCCGGGCGCCCACGCGGCGGCGATCGCGACGACCGTCGTCGGCCTCGCGGCGCTGGCCGCGACGTATGTCGCCTTCGGCCGCAGCGACGCCGACGTCGACGATCTCCTCCGTTACAGCGCGGCGGTCGTGGCGGTGACGATCGCATTCGGCAAGGTGTTCTCGCCGCAGTTCCTCATCTGGCTGATTCCGCTCGTCCCGCTCGTCCGCGGGCGGCGCGGCACCGCCGCGACGGCCTTCCTCTTCGTGTCGCTCGTGCTGACGCAGCTGTGGTTCCCGCGGCACTACTGGGAGCTCGCGACCCGGCTCTCGGGCGCACAGTCGATCGAGCTCGTCCTTCGCGACCTCACCGTCGTCGGCCTTGCGGCGGTGCTTCTCTGGCCGCGGCTAGAGCACGAGGTGCTCGGGGAACACCGCGCCCGCGTCGAAGCGCTCGAGCGCGTACGGTCGCAGGTCCAGTGACGACTCGCCGCGGACGATCAGCTCCGCGAGCGCGCGGCCGACTGCGGGCGACTGCATGAAGCCGTGGCCGCTGAACCCGCACGCGGCGTAGACGTTGTCGGCGATCCGGCCGACGATCGGGTGCGCGTCGGGCGTCATGTCGTAGAGGCCCGCCCACGCGTTCTCGATCGACGCGGCGGCGGCGGGCGGATAGCGGCGCGCGAGCCGCTCGAGCCGGTCGTCGAAGAGCGAGTCGTCGACGCTCGTCTCGAAGGTCCAGCGCGGCTCGGGGTCGGTCATCGCGAGCACGAGGCGGTCGCCGCGGCGCCTGAAGTGGAAGCCGCGTCTCCGCCTCGATCACCATCGGCAGCTCGTCGGGCAGCCCCGGGACCGGCGACGTCTCGAGCAGCTGCCTGCACAGCGGGCGGATCGGCAGCTCGACGCCGTGCCGTGCGGCGAGCGCGGGCGACCACGGGCCGCACGCGATGACGAGCACGTCGCAGTCGAGGTCTTCGGCCGCGGTGTGCGGCCGGACGTCCACGCCGCGCTCCTGCGCGCAGCCGCAGCACCTCCCGCGCCACGCCGGCCGGATCGGCGACGCCGTCGCTCCAGCAGCAGGTCGCGCCGACGACGTCGCCGGTCGCGAGACCGGGCACGACGGCCGGGTCGACGCGCTCGACCGGCACGCCGAGGTCGTTCTGGAGGGCGCGCCGTTCCTCGAGCTCGGCGAAGCCGGCGTCGGTCGTCGCGAGGAAGAGATAGCCGACCTGGCGGAAGAGCGGCGCACCGAGCGACGCGAGGAACTCGATGCTCTCGCGCGCGAGCACGACCTCGGCCGGCGTCGAGAACTGCTGCCGGACGCCTCCCATCGCGCGCGACGTCGAGCCGCCGACGAGCTCACCGCGCTCTGCGACGACGACGTCGTCGGCGCCGAGGAGCGCGAGCTGGTACGCGATGCTCGCGCCCATCGCGCCCGAGCCTGCGACGACTATGCGTCCCATTCGCGCACGATGCGCGCCACCTCGTCGCGCTCGTCCTCGGTGAGCGCCGCGGAGTGGCTGCCGCACGCCGCCGCGCACCGGGACGCCGCGGAGGCCGAGCACCATCTTCGACGCCGCGTGGAACGGAAGCGCCTGCAGGGAGGCGCGAAGCGCGCCGACCCGTTCGCCGTTCTCCGGCGTCGGCTCGCGTACGAGCGCGACGACCGCGTCCGGGAAGCTCGCCGCGAGGCCGGACACCGCGCCCGTCGCGCCGGCCGCGAACGCCTCGCGGGATGAGCGCCTCCGGGCCGACGAAGATGTCGAGGCCCTCGACGAGATACGGCGAGAACCGCTCCCACGGGGTGTCGGACACCTTGAGCCCGACGAAGTTCGGCGCCTCGTCGCGCAGCGCCGCGATCGTCGGCAACGGCACGGCGTAGCCGCTGCGCGCCGCGAACTCGTAGACGTAGAACGGCACCGGGTCGCAGGCACGAGCGGCTTCCGAGAAGTGCTCGAGCAGCTCCTGCCCGTCGAACGCGAAGTACGGCGGCGCGATCACGGCGACGGCGTCGGCACCGGCCGCGGCTGCGTGCTCGGCGAGCTCGACCGTGTCGGCGGTGCTCTGCGCGCCGCAGTGCACCGCCACCTGCAGCGCGCCGCGATGCTCGAGGAAGAGCTCCGCGATCCGCTTGCGCTCGGCGACGTCGAAGAGCACGCCTTCGCCGGTCGTGCCGAGCGCGAGGATGCCGTCGATCCCGTACGAGGCGAGGAACGCGGCATACGGGCCGAACGCGCCCTCGTCGGGGACCGAGCCGTTGCCGGCAAGCGGCGTGAGGGCGGCGGCGATGGCTCCGCGCAGCATGCGCCTGACTCTATGCTCTCGCGTCGTGGCAAACGTCCAGATCGATCGCGACGGCCCCGTGCTGCGCATGACGCTTGCACGCCCCGATCGACGGAACGCCTTCGACGCGCAGCTCATCGGCGAGCTCGCCGAGGCGTTCGTCGACGTCGGCAAGGCGCGCGCCGTCGTCCTCGCCGGAGAGGGTGCGTCGTTCTGCGCAGGCGCCGACGTCGACTGGATGCGCGCGTCGGCCGGCCTCTCCTTCGACGAGAACGTCGCCGACGCGAACGCGATGCGGACGATGTTCGAGGCGATCGACCGCTGCCCGGCGCCGGTCGTCGCGCGCGTGCAGGGCCACGCGCTGGGCGGGGGCGCGGGGCTCGTCGCGGCCGCCGACATCGCGATCTCGGCGCGCGACACGGTGTTCGCGTTCTCCGAGGTGAAGCTCGGGATCATCCCGGCGGTCATCTCGCCGTTCGCGCTCGCGAAGATCGGCGCCGGAAATGCGCGCCGCTACTTCGTCACGGGCGAGCGCTTCGACGCCGAGACGGCGCTGCGGATCGGGCTCGTGAGCGAGGTCGCAGGCGACCTCGACGGAGCGGTCGAGCGCGTCGTCGCGGAGCTCCTCTCGGCCGGTCCGCATGCGGCGCGCTGGGCCAAGCGGCTCGTGCGCGAGCGGCCCGACGGCGCCGAGACGGCACGCTGGATCGCCGAGCGGCGCACGAGCGAGGAGGGCCAGGAGGGATTGCGCGCGTTTCTCGAGAAGCGCAGCGCCTCGTGGCGCGCAGGCGACCTAGCTTTCCGACCTCGGAAGAGCAGTGAAAAGCCGACGCCCGCCGCCGGGGAAATCCCGATGCGGCGCCCGGCGCGGCTCCGTATCAGGAAGGCGAGAGCACTCCGCGTGGAGGTCGGGCTGCATGGTCACGAGCGCGTCACCGCCGCAGAGCACCACCGGCTCGCACATCGACGTCACGTTGTCCGAGTTCGAGCGCCGCCTCGCTGCGCGCGGGCACGGCCCGGAAGAGATCCGCCGCCTCTGGCAGGAGCTCGCGGCCGAGGCGCCGGCGCCGCCGCCGGCCCGCACGCTCGGGCTCGGCGCGGTCATCGCCGTGTACCTCGGGCTGCTGCTCGTCGTCGTTGCGTCGGTGTCGGTGCTCGCGATCTACTGGCACGACCTCGGAGCCTCGGGCATCCTCGCGCTCGGCGGCGCCTTCCTCGCGGGATCGCTCGTCGCGAGCGAGATCCTGCACCGCGCCCAGATCGCCCAGGCCGCCGACGTGCTCGAGGTGGTAGCGGTCGGTTGGGTCGGCCTCGTGACGTATGCGGTGCAGCGCCTGGCAGGCGCGTGGCCCCGCGGAGCAAGCCACATCGACCACGTGCACTCCGGGCTGACGGTCATCGCCGTCGCCGGCCTCGCCGCCGCTCTCGTGCTTCTCGCGCTCCGGCCGGATCCGCTGCTGCTCGTCCCGCTCGCGCTCGCCCTCGGCCTTCTCGCCGTCGACGCGGCCGAGCTCGCCTTCGGCAACGACCTTGGTCCGCGTCTGCGCGTCGTCTTTCTCGTTCCCGTCGGCCTCGCGTGGATCGCCGGCGGGCTGTGGCTGGACGTGATCCGCAGGCGCGCGTATGCAACGTGGGCGCACTGGGTCGGGCTCGCGGCAGCCGCCGGTGCGATCGTCGTGCTGGTGCCGAAGACCGTGCCGGGCTTCACCGCGATCGGCGTGCTCGGCGCGATCGCCCTCTTCTTCTCGGCGTTCGTCCGCCACTGGAGCTTCACGGTGGTGGGCGCCCTCGGCGTCTTCCTCGCCATCCTGTCCGCGATCAGCCTGCTCGAGGGCATGGCGCCGTTCCTGATCGCTCTCGTCGGCCTCGCCCTCGTCGCGGTCGGGCTCCGCTGGCGGCGCTGGCGCGAGCGGCTCCGAGACGCTGCGCTCGCCCGGCTGCCCGAGGCCGCACGCTCGTTCGTGCTGCGCCTCGCGCCGTAAGGCCCCCGCTCACCACTCGCGGCATGGAATCGGGGTCGCCCCCGATGCCGTTCCTGGCGCAGCGGGGGATTCGGCGAGAGAAGGAGGTATGAGATGGCAACGTACTCGCACGAGCCGTCGCGGCTCGCCCGGGAGAAGCGGAGCTTCTCCGCGCAGAATCTCGTCCCGGAGATCTGGGCGTCGCTTGCGATCGTCGTCATGTGGCTTGCGGTGCTCTTCGACGCGATCTTCGGGCCGGACATCGTGACGACGACGGCCGCCGGCGACCACACGATCGTCCCGTCGGCAGTTGCCGTGGCGCTCTTTGCGTTCCTCGCGACCTGGGTCGTCGCGCGGCACGGCTTCCGGCATCGGTCCGAAGGGTGACGGAGGCTCGGTCGCGGCTCTAGGCTGACGAGGCGTGAAGCCCAACCGCTCCATCCCGTCCGCCGTCGTCATCCCGGTTCTCGTCTATCCGGACGTGCGCTGAAGCGGTCGCCTGGCTCGGCATCGCGTTCGGGTTCGTCGAGCGGGTGCGCATCGGCGAGAGCCATCGCTCCCAGCTCAGCGTCGGCGACGGCGCGGTGATCGTCGCGGACGCGCGCGACGAGCGCCGGCCACCGCGGCGTGGTGAGGTCACCCACTCGGTGCTCGTGCGTGTCGAGGACGCCGAGGCCCATTGCGCACACGCGCGGACGCACGGCGCGCGCATTCTCATGGAGCCGACAGACTTCGAGTACGGCGAGCGGCAATACACGGCAGAAGACCCCGCGGGCCACCGGTGGACGTTCTCCGAGACGCTCGCCGACGTCGCCCCCGACGCGTGGGGCGGCCTCCTCGTCACGCCGGGGTAGCGGATACGTCGCGCGATTACAAGCATCTGCTCGTCGAACGACGTCGAGGAGGGCGACTATCGTTCTCGCCTCGTGACCGATCGTGATGCAGAGGCTTGGCGGTGGCCGGACTCGCTCGACGCCCTCGTCGCAGCGCCGGAGACGCATCGACTTCTCTTCGAGAACGACACGCTGCGCATGCTGGACACGCGGATCGCGCCGGGCGAGACGACGAAGCTGCACACGCATCGGTGGCCCGGCGTGCTCTACGTCCTCACTGCTGCGCACTTCGTGCGGCGGGACGGCGAAGGGACGATCCTCGTGGACACCCGTGAAGCCGGCACTCCCGAGGCGGGCACGGCGTTCTGGGTGGGCGCGCTGCCGCCGCACACGCTCGAGAACGTCGACACGACCGAGGTGCGCGTGATCAACGTCGAGCTCAAGCGCAGGCTGAGCGCGCGGCGGCGCGATTCCGGGACTGAACCTGCTCGGCCGGGCCGAGGCAGGTTCAGTCCCGGTCGAACGCTCAGCCCTCCTTCGCGTATTGCGCGTAGCCGCCGAAGTCGACGCTCACGCAGGGCTCGTCGCCGACGACCCAGGCGTCGTGGCCCGGCTCGATCGCGATGAGGTCACCGGGGCCGATCTCTCCTTCCGCGCCGTCGTTCATCACGACCTTCATGCGCCCCGACACGCAATAGATCAGATGCGTCGCCTGGCAGCTGTCCGTGCCGGCGATCGGCTTCACGTGCTCCGACCAGCGCCAGCCCGGCTCGAACGTCCCGTAGAGGACAGGGTGGCCGCCGACCTGCAGCACGTTGGCGTGACCCTTGTCGGCGAACGGCCGAACCTCGTCGGGTGAGTCGACGTTCTTGACCTCGATACCGGCCATGCAGTCACTCCCTTCCCGCTTCTGGGGAGACGAGTGTCTCAGATCGTCTCCTGCAGGGCTACCTCGTCCTACGGGCGCCGTCGCGAGCTTCACGGGCGAGCAAGGAAGAGTCGTTTCTCCCGCCCGAGGTGAGGAGCCCACTCGACGCGGCTCGCGCCTGCGAAGCGCAGGTAGGCGCGGAGCGCCTCACGCATCGCGTCCACGAATCCGGCTGCGCGCCGCGGCGCGAAGTCGTCCTCCCACCACACGTCGAGAACGTGCACGCGGCCGTCCGTCCGGTCGATCCGCGGCTCGATCCGGCCGACGAAGCGGTCACGGAAGAGGATCGGCAACACGTACCAGCCGAAGCGGCGCTTGCCCGGCGGGAGGAAGAGCTCCCACACGTAGTCGAAGTCGAACAGGCTCGCAAGGAGCGGGCGGTCCCAGACGAGCGCGTCGAAGGGAGGAAGGAATGCGACGGAGGGAGGCGCTTCCGGCGGCGCTTCCAGCAGCCCGACGTCCTCGCGTATGACGAAACGCTTGCTCGCGCACACCTTCGACCTCGACGGGGACGAGCTCGCCGATCTCGAGGAGCTCCTCGCGCAGCGCGTCCCGCCCGGGGTGCTCCGGCCGCTGCGCGTGCGGCTTTGCGCGGCCGAGACCGCCGAAGATGTCTGGACCGCCGACGCCGAGCAGCCCGTGGGCACGGTACCTCGACAGGAGCTTGTGCCGGAGCTGCTCTCTGAGCGGAAGCTCGCGCGCGATGAGTTGGTCCGGTAGCAGCCGTTCCAGGAGGTCGTAGTAGCGCCGGTTGCCGTCGCGCCGAGCGAGGCCGAGCACGCCCGTGACGGCATAGGCCTCGAGCACGGCACGTACGGCGTTCGTCGGCATCCCGAACCAGTCGGTCGTCGTCCCGCGCTCGCGTTCGAAGTCGAGCGCCGACAGCGGGCCGTCCGCGCGGATCCGCTCGAGCACGCGCTCGGCCACCTCGGCGTTCTCGGCGAGTACCTGCGGGCAGTGCCGGCTCAACGTCCCGCGGAACCACGCGAACTCGCTCGCCGGGACGAGGGAGAGCCCCTTGTTGTATGCCTCGAAGATCTCGCGGCGTTCGTAGAGGAGATCGCACCAGCCCGGGTCATAGTCGGCGACGCGTGCGTGCAGCACGAGGTCGTGGCTCCGACCGGCAACGGCGAGCGGGTCGAACTGGATCGAGCCGAGCCTCCGGAAGACCTCGAGCACCCCGTCCGGGCCGCCCTCGACAGACCGCGCCGGCGCGAGAAAATGCCGCGCAACGAGAAAACGGCGCGCTGCCTCGGCGGTCGCCCTCACGGACGGCACGCTAGCGACCCGCACGGGCACTGAGGCAGCGCGCCCCCGTCGACACCTGTCGGCCGGCGCTAGGGGTGAATCATCTCGTGGACGGGGAACTCCTTGACGTCCGGCGGCCCCTGCGGTTGGACGCCAGCAGCCGCCATTCCTTCCGGGATCCGCGCGGCGAACGCATCGAAGTCCTCGCGCGACTCCCAGAAGTCGATGATCCCCCAGCCCCCGTCGACCGGTCCGGAGGCGTGGAAGAGGAGGCCCTTCGGCGGTGTGCGATCGGGGTTGATGTGATCGTGACCCTTGTCGAACTGCTCCTGCGTGATCCCCGGGAGCTTGATGCGAATACCAACGGCCATGCGCAGCCTCTCTTTCTTCAGGGAGGCCCGACTCTACGCCGCCCATCGCGGGCGTGCTCCGGGAGCGGACTAGGAGGAAGCCAACGCGCGCTCGAGGGCGGCCCGGTCCGTCGGCCCGCCGTGCGTTGCAAGCACGTGCTCGACCGGTAGTGCGAGTAGCGGTCGCAGCCCCTCGGCGATCTCCTCGCGTGTCACGCCGGGGCGGAGCCACCTCTCGTTGATCTCGAGCCCGTGGCCGAAGTCGACGAGCGTGTCGCCCGAGATCACCGCGCGCCGACTCTCGATCCAGAGGACCGTGTCGTTCGACTTGTGCCCGGGGAAGACGTCGGCGCCGAACGGCAGCCGCTCGCCGGGCGCGAACGGGCGTGCCTCGCCCTTGCCCTCACGGAGCAGCCAGACGACATCGGGACTGCCGTCGCCGGCCTGTTCGGCGGTGAGGCCGTATGTCTCCATGAGGTATTGCGCGCTGTCGGGCAACGGGGTGTAGACCGGCGCACCGAGCCGCTCGACGAGGCTCTCGGCGTCGCGCTCATGCCACGGCGCCGTGAGCACGATCGCCGTCTCACGGCCGGCCGCGAGGTCCATGAGCTCGCTCGGCACGGCCAGCGGGTCGAAGAGCAGCAGCCGCTCTCCGTCGTCGATTGCGTAGGACGACACGTTCTCGCTCCACGGCTCCGTCGCTCGCCACTCCGGGTGTGGCGCCTCCCAGTGCCATAGGCCAGGACGCAACTCGCGCACGGCTCGATGCTACAAGACCGCTGAGCGCTCCGATGCGGGTGGTCGTCGGCGCCGTCTCGTACGGGGCGCACGTTCGACCTCGTCAGCCCGAGCCTGAGCCGGGCTCGACGGCGCCGAGCCCGAGCCACGAGGCGAGATCCTCCAGTTCGGACTGCACCGCCCTCGTCATGGTGCGGGTGAACTTCACGTCCTCGTGGATCGCGTGCACCCGCAGCACGGAGGCCTTCCGGTCGGCGGCGGCGTCGACCTTCCCGACCAGCCGGTCGTCGTGGAGCACCGGGAGGGCGAAGTAGCCCCAGCGCCGCTTGGCCGCGGGCTTGTACATCTCGAGGGTGTACTCGAAGTCGAACAGCTCCTGCGCGCGGACGCGGTCGTAGACGAGCCGGTCGAACGGCGACAGCAGCGCCGTCCGCCCCTCGAAGTCCTCGTCGAGCGCGGCCGGGTCGACGCGCCACTCGCCCTTCACGCCCTCGACCACGGCCGGCTCGCCGGCCTCGCCGACGTCGACCGGCTCGATCGGCATCTTGGTGCTCTTCTGCCGGGCGATGCCGAGCGAGGCGAGCCGCCGCTCGTTCCTCAGCCGGTGGGCCTCGTCCACCGACGGGACGACGACGTCGGCCGGGTACACGCGCTCGGGCAAGTCCCAGAGCCGCTCGCGCCCGACGCGCCCGGCGATCGCGACCTCGCCGCGCATCATCAGGAACTCGAGCATCTGCGTGACGTTGCGGTTGTTCGTCC
Organism: uncultured Actinomycetes bacterium; assembly: GCA_963831405.1. GTDB lineage: Bacteria > Actinomycetota > Thermoleophilia > Gaiellales > Gaiellaceae > Palsa-739. Next base: position 175,066 of record CAWHPX010000016.1, on the reverse strand, counting down.
ACCCGGTCGAGGCCCACGGGACGACGCACGTGTCCGGGATGTCGCGCGAGCTCAGCGGCCCGGAGCTGCCGAGCAGCTCGAGGATGTCCCGCCGGAAGCGGTCGTTGTCGCGGATCCACGCGTGCGTGCGCTCGTGACTGCGGCTCGTCCGGCTGGCGGCGAGGTGCAGGCCGAGGTCGCTCATCGGGCGCACGAGCGCGTTGTGCTCGAAGAGCGTGCGGTCCTGCTCCAGCGCGCGCTTGAGCTCGGCGGGCTCGTACGCCGAGCCGAGCCGGCTCCAGGCGACGAGGTCGGCGCTCGGCGCGATCGCCGCGGTCGGGTCGATCTGCAGCAGGTTCAGCTGGCTGGACGACGTGCGAGGAGATCGTTCGGCCGGGGTGCGTCGAGCAGCTGCGCGCGCACCGCGACGCGCCGGGCCTGATCCTTGGTGAGCCGGTGCGCAGCCACGCGCGCTAGCCGTCGATCACTCGATCGTGTCGAGGAAGCGGAGCACGCGTTCCGTGAGCAGCTTCGCGGCAGCTTCGTCGTAGTCCGGCAGGCTGCTGTCGGCGAAGAGATGCCGGTCGCCGGGATACAGGTAGAGCTCTGCGCCCTCGATCGTCTCGACGAGCTCCCGCGCTGCGGGGAGATCCTCCGTCGCCCATTCGTCCGCCTCCATCATGTGGATCTGAAGCGGAGCGCCGGGCGGCCACGAGCCGCCGAACTCGGAGGCCGGCAGCGCAGCGCTGAAGAAGAGGGCGCCTTTCGCGCCGGGACGCGTCTGGGCGAGCAGCTGCGCTCCCATCACCCCGAGCGAGAAGCCGGCATAGACGAGCTCGTCCGGCAGGCCCTCGGCGGCGAGCCTGCGCCCGCTCGAGAATCGTGTCGAAGCCGACCTGCTTGGCGTAGCCGACGCCCTCGTCGAGGGTTGCGAACGTCTTGCCCTCGTAGAGATCGGGCGTGTGGACCGTATGCCCGGCTGCGCGGAGCTCGTCGGCGAACGCGAGGAATCCGGGCGTCTTGCCCTGCGCATGGTGAAAGAGCAGTACCTCGGCCATCACGAGTGTCCTACCACAGCACGGCGCGTCTCGAAACGACGCCGGCTCGAAAGATACGACGCCGCGCTCCTTCGGCGTCAGCGCTTCCAGCGACCGCCGAAGAACGCCTCCCGAACCGGGCACTTCTTGTCGGCGATCGGCTTGAGGACGAGCGTTTGCGAGGAGGCGGTCCAGCTGTAGGCGCCTTTGAAGGCGCAGGCGGGGACGTTCCCCACGGTGAGATGGCCGGCGTTCATCGTGATGGTGGTCGCGAAGTCGGACGCGCAAGAGCTGCAGCCCGCTCGGTACGCATTCGGCAGGTAGATGACGACGCCCCCGGCCTTCTTGATCACGGCCGTGTAGACGCCGACCGTTCGGTACACCCCGGCTCGATCCCATTCCTTCTGGGTCATCTTCTTGTGCCAGACGCCGCGGAGGCTTGCCGGCAGCGCCCCCGTTCGCGTCGTCGCCGCGCCTCCCGTTGCAGCGGGCATCGCGATCGCGAGCGCAAGGCCGAGCGGGATCGCCCAGACGGTGCATCTCCGCTCCAACACGAGAAGCTCCTCTCGATTACCTGCCGAATCCGGGCGACCGCAGCTACGAGTCTCCGACCTTATGCTTCGGTTGCGCCGGTCGCAACGAAGCGGACCGAGGCCCCGCAGGGCATTCGCGGCCGGAGCCCGTACCTGGGCCGTCGGCGGATTCTGCGTCGTCGACGTGCCCTCGCGCGAGGAGGCGCTGGAGTGGGCCGCCAGGACCGCCGTCGCGTGCGCTGCGCGCAAGAAGTCCGGGAGTTCATGCCCGGCCCAGCCGTCGGGAACTGAACGCGGCCGCTAGCGCTTGATGATGTTGTGAACTTCGAACACTTCGGGTTCCCCCGGGTCGATGCCGAGTTCTCCGAGGATCGGCATCAGGCGAGCAGCGAAGGCATCGAGTTGCTCTTTGGAGTCCCAGACCAGACTGACTTTGTGCTGGTCGCCCGAGCCGAAGCAGACTTCGTAGTCGAGCCCGTCCGCCGGAGAGATGCCCTCCTCGTTCAGTCGCCGGACCACATGGTCGTACTGCTCTGCCGTCAGCGACGGAGGGGCAAAGCGGATGAGCAAGCTCACGACGATCCTCTCTCTCGGGGTCAACAGCGACCATAACCCCAATCGCGGCATGCCGGGCACGACGGGTACACCGCTCTCGGGTTGTCGCTGAGTCGCCCGGGCGAGTGTTCGCGAACGACCCCGCGGAGCGACCGGCAGCTCGGGGTGTGGCCGGGGTTTCCTACGTCCTGTACAGAGCCTCGACGTTGTTCCCCGACGGAGCGACCGGCTACGGCTCCGGGAGTGTGGCCGGGGTTTCCTACGTCCCTGTACAGAGCCTCGACGTTGTTCCCGTCGGGATCGAGCAGGTAGGCGGCGTAGTAGCCCTGTCCGTAGTTGCGGTAACCGGGTGCGAGTAGCCTGGTCCGTAGTGGCGGTAACCGGGTGCTCCGTTTGAGCGGAAGCCCGCGTCCGGGGGCGGCGGGGGGCGGCGCGTCGCGCGTCGCGTTCGCTTCCGTCGTCTGCTGCACGACCCACCATGAGATGCCGCCGGCCACCACGAGCACGCTCGCGATGGCGAGCGGCTTCTGGCGCGAACCGGGAATCGACGGGAACTTAACGGGGCCTGCTTCGATCTCGCTGCCGACGATCGCGGCCAACACTCCAACAACGCCCAGCAGGACGAGCAGACCAGCGACCTTACTCGCATCCACACCGGGACTCTACGCCGGGCTGTCGACGGCGCAGGCCAGCGCCCAGGAGGAACGCGAATAGCTGCCAGCCGCTCTGTTTGCTCCTGGTGAGACCCACCCGCGACCCTGCGCCGTCGCCTGGGCCAGCGTTCGGGAATGACGCCTGAGCAGGCGAAGTCTACGATCACCGAAAAATGGGAGGCGGACGTGCGGTTCATGCTCCTCACCTACACGCCGGCGGCATGGAAGGCGTCTACCTCCGCCTTCGAGCGGGCGCAGAAGCAGAGGTGTAGATCCGAAGTCGGAGGCTGCCGATCAACAACATTGACGTGGGTGAAGCAGGCCTCGCTGTCTCGTTCAAACAGCTTCGGGATACCGAGCGGTGCAAGAACGGTTTCGTAGAAGCGGACGCTTTCGCCGTATTGGCGCGCATGTACATCAAGGTGGTCGACAACCGCGGATACGAGTCCAGTCCCATTCAGGTTCTTGAAGCTGTCTCCGGCTTGGCCGAGCATCACGAGTCCGTCCTCGCCGAGCACCAGTTCTCTGTGCATCCGGCCCGCCGGGTGGCGGGTTCCGCATTGTGTTCGGCTTCCCGCCGCGAGACCTGGTTAACCGTCCACCCGTCGCGTGGGCCAGCGTTCGCGAATGTCCCTGAGTGGCGATCTCCTTAAGCGTGCCCGTCACGAGCCGCTGCCGGAGGCCTGCGCATCGGCCAGACCGGCGGGCCACCTTCCGGTAGCTCATAAACACCCAGGTACAGGAAGCCGAGCCGCTCGTACAGCGCCGCGCTGCGCTCGGTGCTGGCCTCGATGTACGCAGGCAGCCCAGCCGAGTCGGCTCGCTCCAGCGTCGGCTGCATCAGCGCAGTTCCCACGCCCTTCCCTTGCAGCGCGGTGCGCACGCCGACCGTTCGCACGTAGAAGTGGGGCTCGCGTAGGTGTCGCTGCTCCATCGCACGCTCGACTCTCACCGCGCGCCGGAACCGTGCACCGAACGCCCACATCCACCTGAGCGCCTCCTTCCCCGTCATGGTCTTCGGCACCTCCCAGCCGTCGGGCGGCAACTCTGCCACCGCGCCGTCGTACTCGGGCGTCGTCCACACGGTGCCCCCGTTCGCCAGCACGTACTGCTCCATCTCGACCGCGAACATCGTCCGCAGCCGCGCCTCCCGCCGCCAACGCCCCGGCCGAAGGAACGTGAACACCGGGTCGTTGATCATCGCGTCCGCCAGCGCTGCCGCCACCTTCGGCACTTCATCCAGAGTCGCTGCCCGAACTTCGATCGGTCCCAACACGATCACCATAACGTCACCGTCGGAGGCTGACAGATTCACGTTGCGCCGAGGCGGGCGCTCATGTCGCCCTGGTCGCGAGCGCCCTCTCGCCTGACCGGGGCCCGACGAGCGCTCAGCCGCCGCTGATCGCCGCGATCACGTCGACGCGCGAGCCCGCGCCGAGCGGCGTCTCCAGGCCGCTGCGCTCGCGGTCGACGTAGACGTGGATGTGCGGGCGCAGCGCGGCGCCCTGCTCGCAGAGGCGGTCGCGCAGGCCCGGCCAGCGCTCGTCGAGCTGCGCGATCGCCTCCCCCACCGTCGCCGCCTCGACGTCGAGGCGGCGCGGCAGGTCGCCGAAGAGCGGCAGCAGGGTCGTCGGGAGGTGGAGGTCGGCCACGGCGCTTACTCGAGGACGGCGACCTCGACCGACGAGATCGCCGGCAGGTAGCTCGCGATCTCGCTCCAGCTCTCCCCCTCGTCGGCGCTCGCGAACACCTGGCCCGTGCTCGTGCCGAAGTAGAGGCCCGGCGAGTCGTAGCCGTCGATCGCCATCCCCTCGCGCAGCACGCCGAGATGCGCGTCGCGCTGCGGCAGGCCCTTGTCGAGCCGCTGCCAGCTCGAGCCGGCGTCGCGCGTGCGCCACACGGCGGCGTGCCCGTCGTGCATGACGCGTCCGTGGCCCGGGTCGACCGGGACGACGTAGAACGTGTCGCGGTCGTGCGGGTGCGCGGCCGCCGCGAAGCCGAAGTCGGAGGGCAGCCCCTCGGTGATCTCCGTCCACGACTGCCCGGCATCGTCGCTGCGGTGCATCCCGCAATGGTTCTGCTGATACATGCGCTCGCGGTCGGGCGCGAGCACGAGCTTGTGCACGCAGAAGCCGACCTCGGGGTTCTCGAGCGGCCAGTCGGCGCGGAGCCCGCGGTTGCGAGGCGTCCACGACTCGCCGCCGTCGGTCGTCTCGAACGCGCCGTGCCCCTGCACGATCGCCCAGAAGCGCGACGCCTCGTCGGGGTGCTGCAGGATCGCCGACAGCCCGAGATGCCCCGGCGGCTGGTTCTTCGGATCGTTCCAGAGGTCGCGGTTCGGCTGGCCGTCGAGCGTGCTGAGAAGCGACCACGTCACCCCGCCGTCGCGGCTCTCGAAGATTCCGCACGCCTCGGCGCCCGCGAGCACGCGCCCGTGGCCCGCGCTCAACGTCGCGACCTTCGACAGCTTCAGCCCGCTGTCCTCGTCGTAGGCGAGGCCCTCGCTCGAGAGCTCCCACGTCTCGCCGAGATCCTTGCTGCGCCAGACGCCGGCGCCGTGCCACTCGCTCGCCGCGGCCGCGTACATCGCCCCGTCCGTCGAGTCGTAGACCGCGTGATAGACGGGCCAGCCCTCGCAGAACGGGCCGCGCACCTCCCAGTCGCGGCGGTCGCCGTCGCTTTGCAGGAGGAACGCGCCCTTGCGCGTTCCGACGAGGACGATCGTCTTCGGCATCTCTCAGACCTCCATGGTCGACGGAGTCGGGTTCTCGACGAAGAGCACCTTCGCCGCGGATTGCGGGAGCCACCAGTTCCAGCTGCCGAGCAGGCGCATGAGCGCAGGCACGAGGAGCGCACGGATCACGGTCGCGTCGAAGATGATCCCCGCCGCGAGGCCGATCCCGAACTGCTTGATGTCGACGCCGGGCCCCGACGACAGCACGAAGAACGCGAACATCAGAATCAGGGCCGCGCTCGTGACGAGCTTCCCGGTGCGCGCGAGGCCGAGCGCGACGGCCTGCTTCGTGTCGCCCGTCTCGTCGTACGCCTCCCGCATCCGCGTCAGCATGAACACCTCGTAGTCCATCGAGAGCCCGAACAGGAACGCGAAGATCATCAACGGGATCCACGGGATGATCGACTGCGTCGCGTGCACGTTCCAGATCGCCTCGGAGCCGTGGCCCTGCTGGAAGATGAACACGATGATCCCGTACGCGGCTGCGAGCGAGACGAGGTTGAGGATCACGGCCTTCAGCGGCAGCACGAGCGAGCGGAATGCGCGCGCGAGCAGGATGAAGGTGAGCAGCACGACGAAGCCGAGCACGTACGGGAAGTTCGAGTAGACGGCCGCGACGAAGTCGCGATCCTCCGCGGCCACGCCGCCGAGAGTGCCGCCCGTGCCCTTGAGCTCCGCGCGAACGCGCTTGATCGTCGACCGAACCTCCTTCGCGGCGCCGTCGGCGGCCGGGAACGCCTCGACGAGGCTCGGCCGGGCCCTTGCGCCACTCGGGCGGCGCGACGGCGCCCGCGACGCCCGGCGTCGCCCGCAGCTTCGCGACGATCGGCCCGCGCGGCGCGCCGCCCTCGACGAGGATGACGAACGGCTTCATCACGCCCGCCGAGATCCCCGCGTCGGCGAGCGCGGCGCGACCGTCGATCGCGTCGCCCTTCCCCGGGAAGTCCTTCACCTGCGCCTCGCTCGGATTGAGCTGTACCCCGGAATAGACGAGCAGGCCGACGATCGCGAGCCCGACCGCCGCCACGGGGACCGGCCGCCGCATGACGAGCGACGCCCACTTGCCCCACCAGCCGTCCTCGGGGTGCCCCTGGTCGGAGAAGCGCCTCGGCAAGAGCCGCACGCTGTTGATGCGCGTCCCGAGCGTCGCGAGCAGCGCCGGCAGGAGCGTGATCGCCGCGACGACGGACACCGCGGGGATCAGCATCCCGCCGAGCCCGATCGAGCGGATGAACGGCAGCGGCAGGATCACCATCGAGAGCAGGCCGACGGCCACGGTCGAGCCCGAGACGATCACCGACCGGCCGGCGTGCGTCATCGTCTCGACGAGCGCCGTCTCGACGTCCTCACCCTCGCGCAGCTCGTCCCTGAAGCGGAAGATCATCAGGAGCGCGTAGTCGATCGCCACGCCGAGCCCGACGAGCGCGATCAGGAACTGCACGATGATCGACACGTTCGTGATGTACGTCAGGATCCAGACGAGCGTGAACGTGTTGAGGATCGACGCCACCGCGATCGCGATCGGCATCAACACGGCAGGCAGCGTCCCGAAGACGAAGAACAGGATCACGAGCGAGCCGAGGCCGCCGATCATCGCCTCCGTCAGCACGCTCGGCCCCTGCCCACCACCCGAAGACGCGTCGTAGATCGCGTCGCGCCCGGTGAGGAACGACTTGACGCCCGCGGGCGTCGCCGCCTGCAGCTTCGCGCGCACCTGCGAGATGTGCACCGACGAGCTGAACGTCGGCGTGCCGGGCGGATAGATCTCGGCGAACGCCGTGTGCCCGTCCTTCGACACGTACGCACGGCTCCCGGTCGACCAGTACGACGACACGCGCGAGCCCGGATTGACCTTCGCCGCCGCGGCGATCGCGCCCTTGATCCCGGTCGCCTTCGTCACGTCGCCCGAGCTCCGGAACACGGCGAGAAGCGGCGCCTGCTCGCCCGTGCCGAAGGTCTTCAGCGTGCGCTGGTTCGCCTCGTACGAGGAGTAACCCGGGATCGAGAAGCTCTCGAACCACCGCTTCGAGACCTGGCCGGCCGAGAAGGCGCCGAAAGCGGTGAGGAGGATCCAGACGCCGATCACGACGCGGCGGCGGCGCACGATCACGTGGGCGAGGCGCGCGAGAAGCGGCGCGGACGGTTCGGCGGCTGTCATGACGGCTCCTTCATCGGTCGGTCTCCGGTGATCTGAAACGGTAGACGCCCGCGGCGCCGAGAACTAATCGGTCTCCTCACCTTTTCTCGGCGGGCTCGGAGCGAAGCGGCGCGATCTGCAGGCCCCCGCGCCGGAGATGAGCCGTCACGTAGCGGACGCCTTGCGGGCCGGCGACGAGCGCACGCCTCACCCCCTTGTCGACGATCAGCGCGTCGCCCGCCGCCAGGCCGCGCGCCTCGCCGTCGAGCGTGAGCGTCGCCGTGCCCTCGACGACGACGTAGAGGACGTCTCGCGCATCGTTCACGTGCTCGGCCGGCCCCTCTCCGGCGGGCCAGACCAGCGCGGTCGCGTTCAGGTCGTCGCTCGCGGCGCCCCAGACCGGGCCGCGCGTCACGCCACCGCCTGCATGTTCTCCTCGAGATGGGCGACCTTCGACGTGCCCGGGATCGGCAGGATGACCGGCGAGCGGTCGAGGAGCCAGCGAAGCTCGTCGGCGGAGCCGCGGAGGCCCTCGCCGAGCGGGCTCCACGGCAGGAACGCGATCCGGTCGGCCTCGCACGCGTCGAGCACGGGCTCGGAGGTGAGGAGGCCGCGGTTGAACTCGTTCTGCACCGAGGCGATGCGGGCGGCCGACTGCGCCGCGCGCAGCTGCCGGACCGAGACGTTGGAGACGCCGATGAGCCGGATCTTCCCTTCCTGCCTGAGCTCCTCGAGCGCGCCGACGGACTCCTCGATCGGCACCTCCGGGTCGTGGCGGTGCAGCTGGTAGAGATCGATGCGCTCCAGCTTCAGCCGCCGGAGGCTCGCCTCGCAGGCGCTCCGGAGGTACTCCGGCCTCCCGTCGCGGATCCGGTCGTGGATGCCGTAGCCGAGGCCGCCCTTCGTTGCGATCACGAGGTCGTCCGGGTACGGGTGGAGCGCCTCGGCGACGATCTCCTCGCTGAGCCCGGCGCCGTAGATGTCGGCAGTGTCGATGAGGGTGACACCGAGCTCGAGCGCGCGCCGCAGCACGCGCACACCTTCCTCGCGGTCGTCGACGACGCGCATCGCACCGAACCCGAGACGTCGCACCTCGAGGTCGCCGCCGAGAGCGAAGACGGGATTCACGCGAGTGATGCTAACGGGCGAGCGACGCGAGGAGACGCGTCGTCACCTTGAGCGTCGCCGCCGCCGCCGCATACCGCGCGTCGCCGGCACGCGTCACGCGATACATGCCCGGTCGGAGCCGGAGCGGCGTGCTGAAGCTCCCGTGCCGATCGAGCTGCGGATGCGCCACGACCTTCCAGCCCGCGGCCACGTGCCGCAGGACGGTGAGCTCACCGCGCAGCGCCGGCTGCACGGCCCCCGAAAGCTCCTGTGTCGCCGCCGGCTCGACGTGCAGTCGCGGCGCAACCGCGACGGCGACGACGGGCCCGACCGCGCTCCGGGTTGCGAGCCGGTAGAGCGTGTGCCCCCGCGGCTCGACCGTGACGCTGCGGCGCCCGTCGACGACGGCGAGCGTCTTCCAGGAGCCGGCGCCGATGCGGCGCTGCAGCTTCGCGCGTCCCGCATTCTCTGCCTGCATCGCGAGCCCGACCTTCTCCCCGAACGTCACCTGCGGCCGGCTGCCGACGAGCGAGAGCTCGCCGAGGTCGAACCAGGTCGAGGCGAGACCGAGCTCGTGACGGAACGTGTCTGCGGCGACGCTGCGCGAGCCGATGCGCACCGATCGCACGTGCCCCGAGGCGGAGCGCACGACTGCGAACGACCCCGCCGGCACGTGCAGCCGCCGGGCGACGCGGGCGGCGTCGAGGGTCAGCGGCCCCCACAGGTGGTGCGGAGAGCGGACGTCGTACGGGTCGTCCACCGCGCGAAGGTACGGCACGTTGCCGAGCGCGGGCCAGACGTCGCGCACGTCGGCCGTGCGCCCGCCCGAGGTCGAGAAGAAGAACGTCGTGGCGACATGCCCGTGCCAGAGCAGCACCTTCCCCGCGGTCTTCGCGACGGCGAGGTTCGTGCGCGGCGTCTCGTAGGCGATCCCGCCGTAGACCTGGCTGCGGGTGTCGGAGTAGAGATCGAATGTCTTTCCGGGCTTCAGCGTCGCGAGCGCGTACGAGCGCGCCGCGACGGCCTGCGCGGCAAGTGCGGCGATGCTCCAGCGGTGCGGCATCTCACCTGCGACGACTCCCCGCACGTACTCGTCGAGCGGCAGCGTGTTCACGACCGAGAGCTTCTTCGCGCCACGCCGTACGACGAGCGTGCCGTGATACGGCCGGCCGTTCAGCGTCAGCGGCGCGCTCGGGCAGTCGAAGACGACGGGCGCGCGCAGCGTCCTCTCCGCAGGGACGACGACGAAGCGCTCGCGGTGCTGACGGCCGCGTTGGACGGCCACCCGCTTGCGGCCGACGGGCAGCCGGAGCTTCCGCCCGACGGCGTACGCGCCCGCGGGGAGCGGGTGGCTGCGGCCGGTCGCGTCGCTCACCGTCATCGGGCCCGCGCACGCGACGCCGACGCTCGACCGCTTCTCGGCGAGCAGCACGCGCACCTTCGACAGGGGCGCGTCGCCGAGCGTCGTCCCCTCGTAGTAGTGGGCGAGGATGCGCTGCCAGCGCCAGCCGTGGCTCGCGTACCCGTACGCGCCCCACTGGCTCATACCGACGCCGTGGCCCCAGCCGCGCCCTGTGACCACGAGCTTCGTGGCTGCGGAGGCGGGAGCCGCAGTCAGGAACGCGCAGAGAAGAACGGCGACCCGTCTCACGAAGACGGGGCAGGGTATCCCATCTTCAGCCGAGCGTCACCGTCTCGCCCGACGCGGCCGAGCGGTAGAGCGCGTCGATCGCCCGCGCCTGCCCGATCGCGTCCGCGCGTCCGAGCAACGGCTGCTCGAGCCCGCGCACCGCGCGGCTGAAGTTGTCGCACTGACGCCGGTAGGGATCCACCCGCCGGACGGGGATCCGCTCGGCCTCGCCGGCGCGCACGACCTCGATGCCGGGCTCGCGCGCGTTCCACGGCCACGACACGCGCAGGGCGCCGTCGGCGCCGATCGCCTCGAGCTCCTGCCGGAACGACAGATCGAACGCGCAGTCGAGCTGCGCGAGCACGCCGTCGCCGCAGACGAGCGTGCCTGCGAGCCGCACGTCGACGCCGCTCGGGCCGAGCACCTGCAGCGCCGCCGCTTCGACGGGCTCGCCCGCGAGGAGGCGCGCCGCGCTCACGCAATAGCAGCCGACGTCCATGAGCGCGCCGCCTGCGAGTGCGGGATCGAGGCGCACGTCGCCGTCGCGGGCGAGCGGGTACGAGAAGGCGGCGCGGACGAGTCGCAGCTCGCCGACCGCGCCTCCACGCACGAGCTCGACCGCGTGCGCGGTCTGCGGATGGTGGCGCCACATGAACGCCTCCATCAGGAGCCGCCCGGCGCGGCCCGCCGCGTCGAACGCGCGCTCGACGTCGGCGGGCGACCGCGACAGCGGCTTCTCGCACAGCACGTGCTTGCCCGCCTCGAGGCACAGGATCGACCAGTCGACGTGCTGCGAGTTGGGAAGCGAGATGTAGACCGCCTCGACCTCGGGATCGTCGAGCAGCGCCTCGTAGCTGCCGTACGCCCGCGGGATCCCCCACTCGCGCGCGTAGGCGTCGCCGCGCTCCTGCGTGCGGCTCGCGACCGCGACGAGCTCGGACGCAGGCGATTCCTGCAGCGGCGGGATCAGCGCGCGGTTGATCCGCGCCGTCGAGAGGATCCCCCAGCGCACCGGTTCCACGGCGCGAGTCTAGGCTTCCGCGCGATGCAGAAGCTCCTGGTGGCAAACCGCGGCGAGATCGCGCTGCGCGTGTTCAGGGCCTGCCGCGCCGAAGGAATCGCGACCGTCGCGGTCGCCGCACCCGACGACGCCGGCTCGCTGCACGCACGCAGCGCCGACGAGACGGTCGCGATCGCCTCGTACCTCGACGCCGACGAGCACGTTCGCGCCGCTCGCGACACCGGCGCCGATGCCGTGCATCCCGGCTACGGCTTCCTCTCGGAGAGCGCCGCGTTCGCCGAAGCGGTGCTCGCCGCCGGCCTCACCTGGATCGGGCCGCCGCCGGCGGCGCTGCGCGCCGGCGGCGACAAGCTTGCGGCGAAGGAGACCGCGCGGAACGCCGGCGTGCCCGTCCTGCCGACGGGATCGCCCGACGAGATCGGCTTCCCGCTCCTCGTGAAGGCGGCTGCGGGCGGCGGCGGCCGCGGGATGCGCGTCGTCCGCACACCGGAAGAGCTCGACGACGCCGTCGCCGCGGCGAGGCGAGAAGCCGCGTCGGCGTTCGACGACGACACCGTCTTCTTCGAGCGCTACCTGGAACGCCCGCGCCACGTCGAGATCCAGCTCCTCGCGGACACGCACGGGACGGTGCTCGCTCTCGGCGAGCGCGACTGCTCGGTGCAGCGGCGGCACCAGAAGATCCTCGAGGAGTCTCCTTCGGCCGCCGTCGACCCGGACCTCCGCGCACGCATGAGCGACGCTGCGGTCTCGTTCGCGAGCGCGATCGGCTACGAGAGCGCGGGAACTGCGGAGTTCCTGCTCGACGGCCGCGACTTCTACTTCCTCGAGCTGAACGCGCGCATCCAGGTCGAGCACCCGGTGACGGAGGCGGTGACCGGCGTCGACCTCGTGCGGGAGCAGCTGCGCGTCGCCGGAGGATCCAGGCTCGTCGACGGCTCGTACCCGGCCGGCCACGCGGTCGAGGTGCGCCTCTACGCGGAGGATCCGCAGACGTTCCTGCCGCAGGCCGGGCGGCTCGAGCGGCTACGGCTCCCGACCGGCGTGCGAGTCGACGCGGGCGTCGCGGAGGGCGACGAGATCGGCACGTCGTACGACCCGATGATCGCGAAGCTGATCGCCTACGGCGCGACGCGCGCCGAGGCCTACGACGCGCTCGCCGCCGCGCTCCGCGAGACGGAGGTGGCCGGCGTGACGACGAACCTTCCGTTCCTTCGCTGGCTCGTCTCCCATCCACTCGTGCGCGCGGGCCGGGCGACGACGGCGTTCCTCACGGAGCACACGCCGCTCTCGGAGCATGCGACCCGCGCGCCGGACGACGTGTGGAGCGGCGCGTGGCGGTTGAACCTCGCAGCACCCGCGCCGCGGGCGGTGCCGACGCTCGACGGGGCGGCGCACGACGGCGGCGCCGTCGAGCAGTCGAGCGTGACCGCGCCGATGCCCGGCACCGTGCTGAAGGTGCTCGTCGAGCCCGGGGACCGCGTGTCGGCCCGGCAGACCCTCGTCGTCCTCGAGGCGATGAAGATGGAGACGCCGCTCGCCTCGCCCTACGACGCGACGGTACGGGCGGTGCACGTCGCCGAGGGCGACCGGGTCGCGGGCGGGGCGCTCCTCGTCGAGCTCGAGGAGTGAGCCGCTACGCGAGCTTCCAGCGCCGCAGCGTCTTCACCGGCACCGACCGGTGAGCACGCGGAATCCCGAGCAGGCGCCGGATCATGTTCGAGACATCGGCAGCACGCACCGAACCTGAACCCCCGAGCGGGCCTTCCTCTAGAAGAGCTTCTGCAGCTTCATCGCGGCGCCCATGTCGCCCTTGATCTTCAGCTTCCCGGTCATGTAGGCGCTCGTCGGGTTCTGCTCCCCGGCGACGATCTTCTGGAACGTCTCCTCCGAGGCGGAGATGACCGCGTCGGCGTCTCCCCCGCCCTCGGCGACCGTGATCTTCCCGTCGTCGACGTCGACCTTCCACTGGCCCGCGCCGTCGATGTCGAAGACATACGAGTTCGTCATCCCGGCCGTCTTCGCGGGATCGGCGCGGGTCTCGAGGTTCTGGAAGAAGTCCTGCACGCTTTCGGCCATTTCTGCTCCTTGAGAGTCGGATTGCGGGGCCACTCTAGATAGCCTTGCGCGGCGGTGGCCGTCCCGATCGAGATCGCCCTTCCGGGCCAGGTGAGCGTCGACGCGCTCGCGATCCCGCTGACCCAGCCGCTCTCGGGCGACGGCGCGCGCGTCGTCGACGAGAAGCTCGGCGGCCTGCTGGCGCAGCTCGCCGGGAGCGGCGAGCTCCGCGGCGAGCGCGGCGAGGCGCTTCTGCTCCACACGAACGGCAGGCTCGAGGCGCCCCGCGTCGTCGCCGCCGGCCTCGGCAGGCGTGCAGAGCTCGATACGGACGCATTCCGCACCGCAGGTGCGGCGGCGGCCCAGTCGCTCGCCCGGGTCGGCGGCACGATCTGCTGGCTCCTCGACGACACCCTGCCGATCCCCCTCGAGGAGCAGGCGCGCGCCCTCGTCGAGGGGACGATCCTCGGCGGCTACACGCCCGGGCTGTGGAAGACGCAGGACGCCGAGAAGCGGCCGCGCCCCGTCGCGCGCATCGTGCTGGGCCACTTCGAGACGCCGGAGCTGCGCGCCGCGGCCGAGCGCGCAGCGCTCGTCGCCGAGCGCACGAACCGTGCGCGCGACCTCGCGAACACGCCGCCGAACGAGCTCGACCCGCACCGGCTCGGCGAGCACGCGCAGGCGCTCGCGGCCGAGCACGAGCACCTGACGGCCGAGATCCTCGGCCCGCGCGAGATGGACCGGCTCGGCATGGGCGCGCTCGCCGCGGTCGGGCGCGGAAGCCGCAACGAGCCCCGCCTGATCGTCCTGCGCTACGACCCGCCGACGGTGGCGAACGGCGACGTCGTCCTCGGGCTCGTCGGCAAGTCGATCACCTTCGACGCCGGCGGGATCTCGCTGAAGCCCGCCGCGAAGATGGAGGACATGAAGGGCGACATGGCGGGCGGCGCGGGCACGCTGCACGGCATGGGCGCGGTTGCCGCGCTCGGGCTGCCGGTGCGTGCGATCGCCGTGCTCGCAGCGGCCGAGAACCTTCCGGGCGGCGACGCGTTCCGCCCCGGCGACATCCTGCGCGCGGCGAACGGCAAGACGATCGAGATCGTCAACACCGATGCCGAAGGCCGCCTCGTGCTCGCCGACGCGCTCTGGTACGTCCGGCGCGAAGGCGCCACGCACGTCCTCGACCTCGCGACCCTGACGGGCGCCATGGAGCTCGCGCTCGGCGACCTCTACGGCGGCCTCTTCGCGAACGACGACGACTGGCGCGAGCGGATCGTCGCGGCGGCGGGCCGGAGCGGCGATCTTGCCTGGCCGTTCCCGCTGCACGCCCGTTACCGGCGCTACGTCGACTCCGCATTCGCCGACATGAAGAATGCCTCGACACTCCGCCAGGGCGGCCCGGCCCTCGCGGCGAAGTTCCTCGAGGAGTTCGCGGGCGACGGTCCCTGGGCGCACATCGACATGGCGGGCCCCGGCTTCCTCGAGCGCTCCCGCGGCGACTACTATCGCGTGCCGGGAGGCACCGGCTACGGCGTACGCTTGATCGCGGAGCTCGCCGGCTCCTTCGCATGAACTACGAGCTCACCGACGAGCAGCAGCTGCTTCGCAGCACGGTCCGCGACTTCGCGCTCTCGCGCGTCGCGCCCGTGGCCGAGGAGCTCGACCGCGAGGAGCGCTTCCCGTACGAGCTCGTCGGCGAGCTGGCGGAGCTCGGGCTCATGGGAATCCCGATCCCCGAGACCTACGGCGGCGCGGGCGCCGACACGGTCTCGTACGCGATCGCGATCGAGGAGCTCACGCGCATCGACTCGTCGGTCGCGATCACGGTCGCAGCCCACACGTCGCTCGGGACGATGCCGATCTACCTGTTCGGCACGGACGCACAGAAGAGCGAGTGGCTGCCGCAGCTCGCATCGGGTGCCAAGCTCGCCGCCTTCGGCCTCACCGAGCCCGGCGCCGGCTCCGACTCGGGCGCAACGCGCACCCGGGCGGAGCTGACGAAGGGGCAGTGGCTCGTGAACGGCACGAAGATCTTCATCACGAACGCCGGCACCGACATCACGGCCTGCGTGACCATCACAGCGCTCACCGGCGAGAACGAGATCTCGAACATCATCGTTCCGAACGGCACCGCCGGCTACGAGATCTCGGCGCCGATGCGCAAGCTCGGCTGGCGTGCGTCCGACACGCGCGAGCTCGCCTTCAAGGACTGCGCCGTGCCGGAGGAGAACCTTCTCGGCGCGCGCGGCGAGGGCTTCCGGCAGTTCATGGAGATCCTCGACGGCGGCCGCATCTCCGTCGCCGCGATGGGCGTCGGGCTCGCGCAGGGCGCCTACGACCTCGCGTTCGCGTACGCGAAGGAGCGCGAGCAGTTCGGCCGCCCGATCGCGAAGTTCCAGGCAGTCCGGTTCGCGCTCGCGGACATGGCCACCGAGATCGAGGCGGGGCGCCAGCTCGTCTATCGCGCCGCCTGGCTCAAGGACGAGGGAAAGGACTTCGGGCTCGCGGCCGCGCAGGCCAAGCTCTACACCGGAATCCTCTCGAACCGCGCGGCGAACGCGGCGCTCCAGATCCACGGCGGCTACGGGTTCATGAACGAGTACGCGATCTCGCGCCTCTTCCGCGACCAGAAGATCCTCGAGATCGGGGAGGGCACGAACGAGGTGCAGCGCATGGTGATCGCCAAGCTTCTCGGGCTGTAGGCAGTGGTCGTCGCGCACGCCGCCTGGTCTGCGCCGCCCGCCGTCCTCGCGACTGCCGCGCTCGCTGCGGCGCTCTTCACCCAGGGTTGGCTCCGCCTGCGGCGGCGAGGGCGCGCCGATCTCGCGTCGGCCGGCGCCGCGGTGCTCTTCGCGCTCGGCCTCGTCGTCGTGCTCGCGGGGCTCGTGTCGCCGATCGACACGCTCGGCGAGGACGACCTCCTGTCCATGCACATGCTCCAGCACGTCCTGATCGGCGATCTCGGCGTCGCGCTCGCCGTCGTCGCCGTCCGCGGCCCGCTCTTCGTGTTCTTCCTCCCCGCGGCGGTGCTCGGGCCGATCGCCCGCTCACCGGTGCGGCGCGTGCTCGGAGCGCTCCTCCGGCCGCCCGTTGCGTTCGGGCTCTGGGCGCTGAACCTCGCGGTGTGGCACGTGCCGTCGCTCTACGACGCGGCCCTCCGGCATCCGGCGCTGCACGACTTCGAACATGCGTGCTGGGTGATCGTCGGCATCCTCGTGTGGACGCTCCTCGTCGACCCCGGCGGGCACGGACGGCTCACCGTGGGCGGCCGCGTCGCACTGGCCGCCGCGATGTTCGCCTGCGGCCAGGTGCTCACCGACGTGCTCGTGTTCTCGTTCCACGGCCTGTACCCGGCCTACCACGGCGCCCACGGCATCTCGGCGCACACGGACCAGCAGCTCGCGGGCCTCGTGATGATGGCCGAGCAGCTGCTCACGCTCGGCACGCTCGTCTTCCTCCTGCTGCGACCGCGCCTCCGCCACTCCAGGCTCGCTCACGCGTGAGCGCCACGAGCTTCAGCTTCGAGTACGCGTACCTCGCGCTCGCCGTCGCCGCCGCAGCCGCCTACGCGTGGGCGGCCCGCGCCGACCGGCCCTCCCCACGGCGTGCTTCGGTCTTCGCGCTCGGCGTCTTCCTGATCGCGGCGTCGCTCAACTCGCCGCTCGAGACCATCGCAGCCAAGCGCCTGCTGCTCATGCACCTCCTCCAGAACGCGCTGATCGCCGACATCGCGCCGCTTCTCGTGCTGCTCGGGCTCACGCCGTCGATGCGCGCCTGGCTCTCGGCGCACGGTGGGGAGCGGCTGCGCGCACGCTACGCGCTGCCCGCGTGGCTTCTCGCCTGGTACGGGACGCACATCGCCGGCTTCTACAGCTGGGCGCTCGACACCGGCTGGGCGCTCAACATCGAGCACGCGATCCTCATCGCCGCCGGGCTCGTCTTCTGGTGGCCGATCGTCTCCGGTCGGCTCGGCTCTGCGGCGGCGCTCGCGTACCTCGGCGCAGGGTTCGTCGCGTCGTCCTTCCTCGGGCTCGCGCTCACGTTCGCGAGCCGGCCGCTCTACTCGTTCTACGAGACGACGCCCCGCCTCTGGGGCCTCTCACCCGTGCGCGACCAGAACCTCGGCGGCATCCTGATGAACGGTGAGCAGACGGTCGTCTTCCTCATCGTGATCGGATGGTTCGTGTGGCGCCTGCTCGAGGAAGAGCACGTCAGCGGGGCGGATAGATCGCCCGCGGCGCGTTGAAGCGCACGTAGCGGTCGACCATGAAGTGGGAGGCCGCGGTCATGTGCACCGTGCGCGGCAGCAGGGACTTCGTGTTGACCGTGACCTCGAAGAACGCGGGCGTCTCCGGGTCGAGGAAGGTCAACGTCTTCGTGTCGGCGTCGGACGCGACGACGTGCACGTTTGCGATCGCGGACCAGAGCGTCGCGGGCTGCGGCAGCTGCGTCTGCGGCGACTCCTGCCACGCGCCGTCGGGGGTCGTCCGGTCCCAGCGCCGGTCGCCGATCACGATTCCCTCTGCGCCGCCGGGGATCTGGTAGGAGAGCCGGTTCGGGCCCTCGAGCCGCCAGAGCGCGTTCACGACCTGGGTCGGGCTCGACGCGAGCCGCTCGAGGTAGAAGACGGACTCGAGGCTGCCGTAGCGGTCCTCGATCCGCCGCAGGAGCGCGTCGCCCGGCTTCGGCGCCGGCGGAACGGCGAACGTCGTGCGGAGCGTCGGCCCGAACCTGTCGACCTGCACGCCGACCGTCGCGCCGGGCGCCTCGTCCGTCCGGTAGCACCCGCTGCCGCAGGCGTGCCGCCCGGGTGCCGTTCAGCCGCACGTCGAGGCCGCTGAGGCCGCCGCCGGCCGGCGAGAGGACGATCGCGGTCGTCCGCTTCGGCTCGAGCTCGAGGGCGACGCCGAGCGTGCCGAGCTCTTGTGCGAGGACGAGGGCACCGCGGGGCGGCAGCGGCGGGTTCGGGGTGGGCTGCGACGCGGCGACCTTGACCGGCGGGGGCGCCGCGACATTCCGGCCGGGCCGGAGGAGCACGAGCACGGAGACGGCGACGAGGAGCCCGGCGACGAGCACGAGCTCGACACCCGCGCGGCGACGGATGCGCGCGCGCACGAGCCAGCCGGCGGCGAGGGCGGCGAGGAGCACCCCGGTCTTCACGAGCAGCGTCTGGCCGTACGACGTGTCCCAGACCTGCGAGAAGCGGAGAAGCTCGAAGGAGGCGCGCACGACACCCGTCACCGAGAGGAGCACGACGCCGGCGAGTGCGAGCGCGCCCGCCCGGCGCGCCGGCGCGTCCCGGAAGGCGACGAGGCCGATGAGCGCGCCGACCCAGGCGCCTGCGCCCGCGAGGTGGAGCGCGTCGGCCGCGACGTTCAGCCGGTTCACGCCGTGGTCGTACGCGTGGCCGCCGAACGCGGGCGGCACGACGAGCCCGAGCGTGAGCACGAGGCCGGGCCGGAGCGCGCGGCGCTCGAGCGTCGCCGCACCGGCGAGCGTCGCGACGACGACGGCGATCAGGAACGCGGCGCCGAACGCGATCCCGGCGCGGGGCCCGAGGCCGATGCGATGCACCTCGTCGCCGGCGCCGATCGCCGTCACGACGGCGGCGGCCGAGAGGAGAAGCGCGACGCGCTCTTCGTCGCGAGGGCGCGCGACGAGCGCGAAGAACGCGATGCCGACGGCAGCGAGCAGTCCGGCGAAGAAGATCCAGCGCGCCGTGACGTCCGCGGCGCGAGGCGTGCCGCTCTCGGCCGTGAGCGTCGACTGCGGGGCAGCTGCGCCGGATCCGACGGCGAACGCGATCACGCCGGACTCGAGATGCCCGTCGTCGGAGATGATCGACCAGCGCACGGAGTAGGCGCCGTTCCCGAGCCCGGTTCGCAGCGGCAGGACGAGCGTGCGCTCGGCGGCGACTCGCGGCTGCCCGCCGAGGATCGAGCCGCCGCCGTTTCGGATCGCCTCGATACCCGGGCCCGTGCGCACCGCGTCGTCGAAGACCGCTCTGACCTCGACGGGAGCCTTTGCGAGGATCGCGCCGTTCGCGGGAATCGTCTTGACGAGGTTCGCATGCGCCCAGGCGGAGCCCGGCAGCGCGAGCGCGGCGAACGTGGCGACGAGGAGCCACCTCTTCACGTCAGGAGATATAGCCGTCGGGAGGATTCGGTTGGCTCAACCATGCGGTTTCGCGCTCCCCGCGCCGCCGGGCCTGCGATCCGATGGAGGATTTCGGGCTCCTCGTCGGAAGCAAGCCCCGGGTGTCTCGCGGCAAGCCTCTCCCCGGCCGCGGGGCGCCAAGGGGCCGTACGCCTGGGCCGCAGGGGTGTGCGGCCCCGCCTCTTCGCGCTTCTCAGCTGCCCTGGGACGCAGCGACCGGTTGGGCGCGGGCCCCTGCCAGCACGAGCTCGTCCTGGAGGACGCGTGCGTCCTCGAGATAGCGCTCGAGGTGCTCGACCTTCTCCTGCACGAGTCGCGTGTAGGCCTCGATCCGCGCCACGACCTCGTCGGGGGGATTCGGCACCTCGGCGGCATGGACGAGATCGAGGATCTCTCGCATCTGCTCGAGCGTGAGCCCGAGCGGCTTCATCGCCTTGACGACGAGCAGTCGAGCGAGGTCGGCCTCCGAGTAGAGGCGGAAGCCGCCCTTCGACCGCGCCTCCGGCTCGACGAGCCCGATCTCCTCCCAGTACCGGACCGTCCGGAGGCTCAGGCCGACCTGCTCCGCCGCTTCGCCGATCTGCAGCAAGTTGCTGGAACTCAAGCGTCCACCCTTTCCGCCCGGTCTCCGCCCGTTCTCTCTCGATCATAGAGCCGCAGGCCGGGAGACCCTCCATTGACGTGAGTGTCTGCTCTGTGGTACCACCGACGCATCGGGATCGAAGACTTTCGGCGAGCACGGCTCGTCCCACCCTGGGTCTCGGCGCCGCTGATGCTCCTCGGCGTCGTCTTCGTCGCGGTCGAGTGGATGGCGGTCGGCACGGTCGTGCTCGTTCCCATCGGCATCGCCGTGTTCATCGGCGTGCTCGAGCGCCGCCGCATCCGGAAGGTGACGCTCCTCGAGCGCTCGGCCGGACACGTCGTGTGGCGGGTGGACTACCGCACGAAAGATGGCGCCGAGCACGAGGAGGGGCCGGCGGGTACGCCCCGATCCGCCGGACTTCCGGAGATATAGCCGCAAAGGTTGCTAGCGTCGCCGCATGCTGTTCAGGCAATTCGTCGACGACGATCTCGGGTGCGCCTCGTACCTCGTCGGCGACGAGCAGGCCGGGATCGCGGTCGTCGTCGACCCGGCCTATGCGGTCGAGCACTATCTCGAGACGGCCAAGCAGCACGAGGTGAGGCTCGTCGGCGTGCTCGAGACGCACACGCACGCCGACCACGTCTCGGGTCACGGCCGGCTCGCGCTCGAGCACGGGCTGCCGGTGCGGATCCACGCGGAGGCAAAGGCGGCGTTCGCACACGACCCGCTCGAGGACGGCACGGAGGTCGAGGTCGGCCGCGTCGTCGTGCGGACGATCCACACGCCCGGTCACCGGCCGGAGCACTGCGCCTTCGCCATCGTCGACCGCACGCGCGGCGACGACCCCTGGCTCGTGCTGACCGGCGACTCGCTCTTCGTCGGCGACGCGGCCCGGCCCGACCTCGCCGTCGAGGCGGTAACGGGTGCGGAGGGGCTCTTTCACTCGCTGCACCGCCTCGTCGAGCTCGGCGACGGCGTCGAGGTGTATCCGGGCCATGTCGCCGGGTCCCTCTGCGGTGCGGCGATGAGCTCGAAGCCCTCGACGACGATCGGCTTCGAGCGGCTGCACAACCACGCGCTCGCCGAGAGCTACCAGGACTTCATGTCGAGCGCGGCAGGCCCGCAACCGCCCCGGCCGCCGAACATGGAACGGATCGTCGAGCTGAACCGCGGGCCGTTCCTCGCCGCGCAACCGGCGCCGCTGCACGTCGCCGCCGATACGGCCGGCGTCGTCCTCGACGTGCGCGACCCGCACCTGTTCGCCGCCGGTCACCGTCCCGGAGCGGTCAACGTCCCCGTCGACGGCTCGTCGTTCGGAACCAAGTCCGCGTTCGTCCTTCCGGACGGCCCGGTCGTCATCCATGCGACCGACGAGGCCGAGGCGCGGCGTGCAGCCGTTCATCTGTGGGCGGTCGCCATCTTCGACCTCGCAGGCTGGTCGGAAGGCGGCGGCAGCGAGCAGATGGAGCCCGTGACGATCGACGAGCTCGAGCGCAGGCTCGCGGCGGGCGAGATCGAGCTCCTCGACGTGCGCGAGGCCGACGAGCGCGACGCCGGCTTCATCCCCGGCAGCACGCACCTGCCCTATCGCACGGCACGCCAGGCCGCCGAGAACGGCCTCTGCGGCGAGCGCCCGATCGTGACGATCTGCGAGAGCGGGCCGCGCGCGGCGATCGCGGCGAGCGTCCTCCACGCCGCCGGGCTCGACGCGAGGCCGGTGCTCGACGGCGGTGTCGCGCTCTGGCGCGCGCGCGGCGGCGAGACGACCGAGTTCCGCCGCTGCGGAAGCTAGCTGAGCCGCTCGGCCGGATAGCCGAGGCGGTTCATCGTCGCGAGGATCTCGTCGCAGTGCGCGGGGTCGCGCGTGAGGAGCGTCAGCACGACGCCGGTCTCGGCGACGGGCAGCTCCGAGCGGTCGCGCTGATGCTCGACCTCGACGACGTTCACACGCTCGTCGGCGAGGAGCGTGAGGAGCTTCGCGAGCTCGCCGGGCCGGTCGGCGACGCGCGAGCGGACGACGAGGAAGCGGCCCGCTGCGGCGAGCCCGTGGCGCATGACCGAGATGAGGAGCGTCGCGTCGATGTTGCCGCCGGAGAGCACCGGCACGACGGTTCCGGTCCCGGTCCCGTCGAGCTTGCCGTTCAGGAGCGCGGCGACGCCGACCGCACCCGCCCCTTCGACGACGAGCTTCGTGCGCTCGAGAATGAGCACGAGCGCCTCGCTGATCTGCTCGTCCGTCACGGACACCATGTCGTCGAGCACGTCCGCGAGGATCGACATCGTCAGCTCGCCGGGCTTCTTGACCGCGATGCCGTCCGCGATCGTGTAGCCCGATCCGCCCGGCAGCGTGCCCGCGGCCTGCACGCCCACGATGCGCAGCCCCGGCTTCACCGCGCGGAGCGCGAGCGCGATGCCGGAGGCGAGGCCGCCGCCGCCGATCGGGATCAGCACCGTCTCGACGTCGGGCACCTGCTCCGCGAGCTCGAGGCCGATCGTCCCCTGGCCGGCGATGACGAGCGGCTCCTCGAACGGATGAACGAGCGTCGCACCGTGCTCCGCGACGTACTCGCCCGCCGCGTCGAGGCACGCCTCGATCGCGTTGCCCGTCAGCACGACCTCGGCGCCGTAGTGCCGTGTTGCCTCGACCTTCGCCATCGGCGCGTCCTGCGGCATGTACACGCGCGCGCGGGCACCGACCTCGCGCGCCGCCCACGCGACCGCCTGTCCGTGGTTGCCTGCGCTCGCGGCGACGACTCCGGCTCGGCGTTCCTCCTCGCTCAGCAGCGAGATGCGGTTGTACGCACCGCGGATCTTGAACGAGCCCGTGCGCTGCAGGTTCTCGGCCTTGAGATGGATCTCGCGGCCGATGAGCCGCGTCAGCGTCTCGGAGCGGTAGACCGGCGTGACGCGCGCGACGCCTTCGAGGCGCTCGCGCGCCGCTTCGATCTCGGGAAGTCCGGGCCTAGCGCGCGTCGTCGACAATGTGGAACACCTTCTCCAGGATCTCACGGACGGCACTCAACGGATCGAGCTCCCGACGCTGCACGGCGTCGAGCAGCCGCTTGAGCTCCGGGTCTCCGGTCACAGCATGCTCGAGATGCTGCTTCGCGCGCGCGGATGCGACCGAGAAGACCTCGCCGGCGAGATTCTCGGCGCGTCGCGCTTCGAGCTGCCCCGAATCCACGAGGTACGCGCGGTGGGCCTCGATCTTCTCCCAGAGCTCGGGGACGTTCTCGCCGCGCGTCGCCTCGGTGAGCACGATCGGCGGCCGCCACTCGCGGTCGTGATCGAGCGCGAGGATCGACCTGACCTCGTTCAGCATCGTCTTCGCGGCCGGATGGTCGAGCTTGTTGATCGCGATCACGTCGGGGATCTCCATGATCCCCGCCTTCAGCGCCTGCACCGAGTCGCCCGATCCCGGCATCAGCACGAGGAGGACGGTGTCGGCGATCCCGATCACCTCGACCTCGCTCTGGCCGGTGCCGACCGTCTCGAGGAACACGAGCTCCTTGCCCGCGGCGTCGAGCAGGAGCAGGGCCTGCAGCGTCGCCTCGGCGAGCCCGCCGAGATGGCCGCGGGTCCCCATCGAGCGGATGAAGACGCCCGGGTCGAGGAAGTGGTCGGCGAGCCTGATGCGGTCGCCGAGGAGCGCGCCGTGCGAGAACGGGCTCGACGGGTCGACGGAGACGACGCCCACCTCCGTGCCGCGCTCGCGCACGTGGCGGACGAGCGCCGAGATGAGGCTCGACTTGCCGACGCCGGGCGGTCCCGTCAGCCCGACCGCGTATGCGCTGCCGGTGCCCGGATAGAGATCCCGCACGACGTCGTAGGCGAGCGGGTCGCCGTTCTCGACGAGCGTGATCGCGCGCGCAAGCGCCCGCCGGTCGCCGCTGCGGACGCCGTCGGCGAGTGTCTCCCGTGTCCAGTCGCGGCGCCCGGCCACGGGGCGATGCTAGTCGGCCGGCGCTTCGAGCAGCGCACCGGCTGACGACGGCTCGCGCGCGAGCCCGTAGCCGACGACGGCCGCGAGGCCGAGGAGCCCGGCGCCGATCGCCCACACCCAGCGCGAGTCGCCCGGCGACATGAGCGCTCCGGTGACGACGATCGCCGTGCCCATGCCGAGCCAGGTCGCGCTCATCACGAAGGTGAGCGCGCGGCCGCGCACGTCGTCCCGGGTGCGCTGGACGAGCAGCGCGTTGCAGACGACCGCGATGCCGTTGCCGACGCCCGCGACGACGCAGCACCCTGCGGCCATCCAGATGTCGACGCTCGCAGCGCCGGCGCCGAAGCCGACGGCCATCACGACGAGCGAGAGGCCGTACGTGCGCGCGATGCCGAGCGAGTCCACGATCGCGCTGCTGAAGAAGCTCCCGATCACGAGGCCGACGCCGATGCCGCCGTAGATCAGCCCGTACCCGAAGTCGCCCGCATCGAGCGTGTTCTTCGCCATGAACACCTCGCTGACGCCGATCGCGCCGGTGCCGGAGAGCGCGAGCCCCCAGCCGAGCAGCACGGCGAGGAGCGCGCGCGAGCGGAGCACGGTGGCGAAGCCCTCCTTCAGATCGGTCCAGTGGCCGCGGCTGAGCGCCGTCGCGCTCTGCAGAAGCCGCGCCGGGATGCGGAAGACGAAGACGGCCGACACGAGGAACGAGCCGGCGTTGATCCAGTACGCGGCGTCCGGGCCCGCGGCCGCGGTGAGGAGACCGCCTGCCACGGGGCCCGCGGCCCAGCTGACGTTCTCGATCGTCTGCAGCAGCGCGTTCGCCGGCGCGAGCAGCTCCGCCGAGACGAGATTCGGCACGCCCGCATACACGGCCGGACGGAAGAACCCCGTCGCGAGGCCCGCGACGAGGGCGAGGACGACGATCTGGGCAGCCGAGGTTGCGAACGGAAGCGTGGCGAAGACCGCCGCGCGCAGGAGGTCGGCGGCGATCATCAGGTTCCGGCGCTCGAGCCGGTCGAGCAGCGGCCCGAGCGTGAGCCCGACCGCGATCGCGGGCAGGAACTCGACGAGGAGGACGCCGCCCACCCAGAGGCCCGAGTTCGTGCGGTCCTTGACGTCGATCGCGAGCGCGACGGCGGCGAGCAGCGTCCCGAAGCTCGACGCGAGCGTCGAGAAGAAGAGCAAACGGAAGCCGGCGACGCCCAGAGGCGCCAGCTGCCTGGAGGGGCGGCCGGGCAAAGCTGCCCCAGGGTAACAGGGTTACCGGGCTACGACGATACGCTCGAAAAGACGTGTCCCAATGCGCGGGCGAAGGCCGCGTTCTCCTCCGGCGCGCCGACGGAGACGCGAATCGCGCCGGGTGCGCCGAAACCCGCGAGCGGTCGCACGATCAGGCCCTGGCGCAGCAGTTGCTCGAAGATCGCGCGCCCGTCGCCGACCTCCGCGAAGACGAAGTTCCCGAGCGCGGGGCCGGCCGGCTCGAGGCCGTGGGCGCGCAGGGTCGCCTCGAGCTCCGCCCGGCCGCGCGCATTCGCGGCGCGGCGGCGTGCGATCTCGGCGTCGTCGTCGATGCTCGCGAGCGCGGCGACCTGCGCGGGGGTGGAGACGTCGAAGGCCCGGCGCACCTTGCTCGTCGCCACGACGACGTCGGCAGGCGCGACGCCGTAGCCGACGCGGAGGCCCGCGAGGCCGTAGATCTTCGAGAACGTGCGGAGCACGACGACGCGCCGTCCCGCCTTGAAGTGCTCTGCGATGCCGTCCGCGTAGTCGGGGTCGTCGATGTACTCGAAGTACGCCTGGTCGAGCACGACGAGCACGCGCTCGGGCACGCGGTCGAGGAACGCCGCAAGCTCGTCGCGCCCGTTGGCCGTTCCCGGTCGGGTTGTTGGGATGGCAGACGTACACGAGCTTCGTGCGCGGGCCGATCGCGTCGAGCATCGCGTCGAGGTCGTACGTGTGGTCGCGCAGCGGCACCTTGACGGGGACGCCGCCGAGCTTGGCGGCGTCGAGGACGTAGCTCGGAAACGACGGCCAGCCGCAGACGATCTCGTCGCCGGGATCGAGCGCGGCCTGCGACAGCAGGTCGATGACCCCGTCGGCGCCGGAGCCGACGATCACCTCCTCGAGCGAGACGCCGTGCCGCTCTGCGAGCGCCGACCGCAGCGCCCAGGCGCCGCCGTCGGGGTACCGGTTCAGGTCGTGCGCGATCCGCGTCGAGCGCTTCGAGCGCGGCCGGAAACGGAGGAAACGGCCCTTCGTTCGACGCGAGCTTGACGACGTGCTCGAGCCCGAGCTCGCGCTGCACCTCGTCGACGGGCTTGCCCGGCTCGTACGGCACGAGGCCCGCGATCGCCTGCCGAAACGGCCCGTCGCTCACTCGGTCGTGCTGTGCTTGCGGCGCCAGAAGAAGAGCACGCCGCCGATCGCCGCGAGTGCGCCTGCAGCCGCGCCGCCGGTCTTCGCGCTCGGCACCGCGCCCGCCGCCTTCTGCTTCACGACGCGCTTGCCGACCTTGACTGCGACCCAGCCGACGACCGCATTGCGCCTGTTGAGGATCCCCATGTGACCTCCCTTCGTCGCAGCGAGGCTAGCGCAAACACCGGCAGCCGAAAGCCCCGGCGGCGACGGTGGGCTTTCGACCTGGCGGAAAGGGCTCCCCCGGAGCCTGCGGGCGGCATGACCCCGGGGGAATAGGACGAGGGCACGTCCTGGAAGTCTGAGACGCCGGGCCGGCCGAAAGCTTGCAGCGGCCCGTCAGGGCCCGACCGGCAGCTTCGGGTCGCCGGGAGGCGGCGGCGGCTGCACGGAGACGGGCGGCGGCGGCGCCTGCACCGGTGCCGGAGGGACGGACACCGGAGGAACCGAGACGAGGCGGAACCGAGACGGGACGGAAGCCGAGACGGGCGGGAGCGAGACCGGCGGCGGCGCAGGCGCCGGAACGGACGGAAGCGGCGCAGCGAGGTCGGGGGCCGGCGGGAGCGCCGCGGCCGCGGGCGCCGCGACGGCAACGACGGCGTCGGCAGCAGCAGCAGCAGCGGCAGCAGCGGGCGCCGCCGCCGCATCGTGCGGCGAGACTCCGGTCGCGGCCGATGCGGCAGGCGGGGCGGCCGCGCCCGCCTCCGGCACGGCTCGCGCCGGAGCCGCGGCTGCAGGCGGCGCCGCCACGAGCGGGTGCGGCGCGTGCGGGCTGCTCGGCGGGCCGGCGGGTACGCCGGCCCCTACGACACGAACCGATGCGACGGTCGCACGGCTCCGGTGCCCGGGGCTCGCCGGTGCCGTCCGGACGTGGGCGGCGCGCGGCGGCGGCGGCGCGGGCCGCGTCACGGGCTGCGCCTTCGCCGGCCCGGGGTCGACGCTCGCCGGGCCGAGGCCGCCCACGACGACGCCGGCCACGACGACCGCGGCGACCTTCGCCGCGACGCCTGCGCCGGCCGCCCCGCCGGCGGCGGCCGCCTCGCCGTGCTCGAAGAGCTTTCGCAGCGACCGCGGCAGCCCGGCGACGGTGAGGCCGCGGATCGCCGCCGCGTGCCTACGCAGCGTACGGCGCGCACGGACGAGGAGCGCCTCGACGGCCGGCACCGTGACACCGAGCGTCGTCGCGATCTCGGGATACGAGCGTCCCTCGAGCTCGCGCATCGTGATCGCCGTGCGCTGGTTGAGCGGCAGCCGACCGAGCGCCCGCAGGAGCTCACGGACGTTTGCGCGTTCGTCCTCGGGCACGACGAGCTGCGCCGCGTGCTCGTCGAGCGGGACCTCGCGCGGCCGCCGCATCGCGAGCCGGACGCGAGACCGGGCCGCGTTGTGGGCGATCGCCAGGAGCCAGCTCTGCGGACGCCGGGGCTCCTCCCCGGACTGCAGCGCGCGGTAGGCGTTCAGGAACGTCGTCTGCGTGACGTCCTCGGCGTCGGTCGGGTTCCGCAGCAGGGCGAGCGCGAAGCGATAGACGTCGCGGACATGGCGACGGTAGAGGCGCTCGAAAGCGCGGTCCCGCGGGTCGTCGACGAAGGTCGAGGACATGCCTGACCGGTGAACGCCCCTGACCGGGGGTGCGGATACGCCTACCTACTACGCGGGCGTCTTCGCCCTGGGCTTCCTGTTCGGGATGTGGATCGCCCGCCCGAGCGCGACGAGGCCGGCTTCCTTGATCGCCTCCGAGAGCGTCGGGTGCGGCGCCATGCCGTCCGCGACGATCTCGACCGTCGACTCGGCGTCGATCGCCACGACCCCGGCCTCGATCATGTCGGTGACGTGCGGCCCGACCATGACCATCCCGAGCAGCTCGCCGTAGCGCGTCTCGTGGATCGACTTGACCCAGCCGACCGTCTCGTCCTGCATGACGGCACGGGCGTTCGCGACGAACGGGAACTGGCCCACCGCGACGTCGTCGCCGTACTGCTCGCGCGCCTCGGCTTCGGTCAGTCCGACCCCGGCGATCTCCGGGTCGGTGTAGATCGGGCGCGGCACGGCGCGGTTGTCGACCGTCGCGTCGTGACCGCAGGCGTTCTCGGCGGCCACCTCGCCCTCACGGAACGCGGTGTGCGCGAGCTGCCAGTAGCCGGCGCAGTCGCCGACGGCGTAGATGTGCGGCACCGTGGTGCGGCGGTGCTCGTCGGCGGCGATGCCCTTGCGCCTGTCGAGCTGCACGCCGATCTCCTCGAGGCCGAGGCCCTCGACGAGCGGCCCGCGCCCGACCGACACGAGCATGAGGTCGGCCTGCACCGTCTCGCCCTCGCCGAAGTGCACGGTGAGCTGCGAGCCGTCGTCTTCCACCCTCGTGCACTGCTTGCCGAGCTGCAACGCGATGCCGCGCCTGCCGAACTGCTTCGCAAGCTCCTTCGACGCGTCGGCGTCCTCCTGCGGGATGAGCGAGTCGAGCATCTCGACGATCGTCACCTCGCTGCCGAAGCGGCTGAAGATCGACGCGAACTCGCAGCCGATGATGCCGCCGCCGAGGATGACGAGACGGCGAGGCTGCTGCTCCTGCGCGAGCAGGCCCGTCGAGTCGACGCAGCGCGGCGAGTCGAGGCCCTCGATCGGCGGCCGCAGCGGGAACGAGCCGGTGGCGACGACCGCCTGCTTGAACGACACGTCCTCCCCGCCGTCGACCGAGATCGTGTTCGCGTCCCTGAAGCGGCCGCTGCCCTTCACCCATTCGACGCCGTTGGCCTTGAAGAGCCCTGCCACGCCCTGCGTCATCTGCTTCACGACGCCGGCCTTCCAGACGTTCGACGCGGCGAAGTCGAGCGTCGCCTGGCCGACCTGGACGCCGAACTTCGCGAAGCTCTCCTCGGCCTCCTTGAGCGCGAACGCGGTCTGCACCCATGCCTTCGTGGGGATGCAGCCGACGCGGAGGCACGTGCCGCCGAGCTCGGGCTCCTTCTCGATGCAGGCCACCTTCGCGCCGAGCTGTGCGGCGCGGATCGCGGCGGTGTAGCCCCCGGGGCCGCCCCCGAGGACGGCGACGTCAACGTCCATCACTCGTCTCCTCCGTCATTTGACTCGATGCTAGTCACAGGCGCGCGAGCATCGTCACCGCGTGCTCCGACTCGGCGACGATCTCGAAGCCGAAGCGCTCGTAGTACGGAACCTGCTCCCTCGCGGAGCTGAGGCTCACCGCGGGATAGCCGTCCGCACGCGCCTGGGCGAGGAGCGCCTCGAGCAGCTCCTTGCCCCCACCCTTGCCGCGCCGGCTCGGGACGACGGCGATCGTCAGCTCCGGCGTGTCGGCGTCGACGAACCCGAAGCCGGGCTCGCGCTCGTCGAAGAGCCGGTACCAGGCAGCGCCGTACGCGAACGGCCCCTCGAGCGCGACGACGCCCGCGTCGCCCGGTCTCCCCCAGTTCTGCACGTAGCGGTAGACGGGACGCTCGGAGTCCTCGGCGACCCGCCAGTGGTACGCATGGCGGAGCATGTCGCGCAGGAACCGGACGTCGTGGATCCCGACCGGCCTGAGCATCAGAGCTCTTGCGCGAGCTGGATCCGGTTGCCGTCGGGGTCGTAGACGTCGAGCAGCCGCATCTCGCCCTGCAGCTCGAGAATGATCCCGACGTCGACGCCTGCGTCGCGCAGGCGGTCGGCCTCCGACTTCAAATCTGCGACGTCGACGTGCGCCACCGCGGCATCCTCCTGCGGCTCGCCCTCGGCAAGGCCGACCTCCATCTGGCCGTGCTGCAGGTGCGACCAGCGCTCCGTGAAGTCCACGGCGGTCTCCTCGAACCCGAGCGTCTGGCGGTAGAAGCGCCGCGCCTCGTCGAGGTCACGGACGTGGTACCAGACGGTCGGCGCCATCAGAGGGCCAGGCCGGGATCCTCGAGGAAGGCCTTCAGCGTCTTCAGGAACTCGGCTCCGGTGGCTCCGTCCACGGCTCGATGATCGCAGGTCAGCGTCATCGTCATCAGCGGGAGCACGAGCAGCTCGCCGTCGAGCGGCACGACCTGTTCGCGCGTCGAGCCGACGGCGAGAATCGACGCCTGCGGCGGGTTGAGCACCGCGATGAACTGGTCGATCTCGTACATCCCGAGGTTCGAGATCGTGAACGTGCCGCCCTCGAGATCCTCCGTCCGGAGCTTGCCGTCGCGCGCTCGGCCGACGAGGTCGGCGCGAACCTGGGCGATCTCGGCGATCGTCAGACGCTCCGCGCCGCGCACGACCGGTACGACGAGCCCCTGCGGGGCGGCGACCGCGATGCCGACGTCGGCATTCGGGAAGACGAGCAGCGCGTCGTCCGAGTACTGGACGTTCATGTCCGGGTGGCGCATCAGTGCGTGAGCCGACACCTTCGTGAGCACGTCCGTGACGGTGATGCGCACGTCGGGGTTGAGCTCGCGCTGCTTCTGTACGAGCTCGTTCGCGCGCGTCATGTCCGCGTTCACGGTCAGCTGGAACGCGGGCACGGTCCAGGCCTGCGTGAGTCGGCGGGCGATCGTCTTGCGGACGTTCGTGAGCGGCCGCGACTCGACCCGGCCCGCCGGAGCCTGTCCTTGGAGTGTCTTGCCTCGAGCGGGGGCGGGCCCGGCCTGCGCACGCTCGACGTCCTCGGCGACGATCCGCCCGTCGGGGCCGGTGCCGCTCACCTGCGAGAGCTCGATGCCGCGCTCGCGTGCGATGCGGCGGGCGAGCGGCGAGGCCTTGATCCGGCCGTTCGACGAGCCGTCCGCCGTCGGCCCGGGCTGCGCCTCGGCTGCGGCGGCGGCCGCTGCGCGCCCTTCTTCCCGCTCGGGCTCGCGCTTCGGCGCCCGGGCCGGCTTCTCCGCGCTCGCGGGCGCGCCGTCGTCGCTTCCGACCGCCTCGCCCTCGGCGCCGATGAAGCCGATCGTGCGGCCCACCTCGACCTCGCCCTCGGTGACGGCGATCTTCAGCAGGACGCCGGACGCTTCGGCCTCGACCTCCTGCGTCACCTTGTCGGTGTCGAGCTCGTAGAGCGGCTCACCCTTGCGCACGGGCTCGCCTTCGGACTTCAGCCACTTGACGATCGTCCCCGACTCCATGCCCTGGCCGAGGCGCGGGAGCTTGACCTCCGTCGGCATCGGTGCGCTCCTAGCCCTTCTTGTTCACGGTTCGGTAGATCGCCTGCAGCACGTCGTCGGTGTGCGGGACGACGAACTGCTCCATCACCGGCGCAAACGGCAGCGGCGCGAACTTCGACCCGACGCGCTCGATCGGCGCGTCGAGCCAGTCGAACGCCTGGTACTGCAGCACCGACGCCACCTCGGCGCCGAAGCCCATGCGCGTGACGGCCTCGTGCGCGACAACCGCGCGGTTCGTCTTCTTCACCGACGCCACGAGCGTCTCCTCGTCGAGAGGCTGCAGCGTGCGCGGGTCCACCACCTCGACGGAGATTCCCTCCTTCTCGGCCTCCGCGGCCGCTTCGAGCGACTCGTGCACGAGCCGGCCGGTCGCGATGACGGTCACGTCCTCTCCCTCACGGTGCACCCGTGCCTTGCCGATCGGAATCGGCTCGATCTGGCCGCTCTCATTCTTGGGAGGCACGTTGCCCTTGATCCCGTAGAGCGTCCGGTGCTCGAAGAAGACGACGGGGTTGTCGTCGTAGATCGCCGACCACAGGAGACCGCGCACGTCCTCGGGCGTCGAGGCGAAGACGACCTTGAGACCCGGGATGTGGACGAACCACGCCTCGAGCTGCTGTGCGTGCTGCGCGCCCGGCGACCAGCCGGCGCCGCCCTGCGTGCGGAAGACGACCGGGACGGTGAGCTGCCCGCCCGACATGTAGCGGATCTTCGCCGCCTGGTTCACGATCTGCTCGGACGCGAGCGTCATGAAGTCCTCGTACATGATCTCCGCGACCGGACGCATGCCCTGCAGCGCGGCGCCGATCGCGGTGCCCGCGAGCGCCATCTCGGAGATCGGCGTGTTGCGCACGCGTTCCTTGCCGAACTCCTCGAGCATGCCGTGCGTCACGCCCATCGAGCCGCCCATCTCCGCGATGTCCTCGCCCATGATGAAGACGTCGTCGTCCTGGCGCATCGCGGTCGCGAGCGCGTCGCGGACCGCCTCGCGGTAGCTGAGCTCAGGCATAGATGTTCTTCAACGCGTCCTCGGGCGCCGGATCGGTGCCGGCCTTCGCGAACTCGACGGACGCCTCGACGATCTCGGTCACCTCGGCGTCGACCTCGGCGAGCTCGTCGTCGGTGACGCCGAGCCGCTCGCGAAGGATCTCGATCGGGTCGCGTGTCGCGCGCACCTTCTTCGCCTCGTCCTTGTCGCGGTAGACCTGCGGGTCGCCGATGTAGTGGCCGCTGAAGCGCACCGTGTCGAGATGCATGAACACGGGGCCCTTGCCGCTCCGCGCGTGGTCGAGCGCAGTGCGCGTCGCCTTGTACACGGCCTCCACGTCCTGTCCGTCGACCTTCACCGTTTTCATGCCGAACGCCCGCGCGCGCTCGGAGAGGTCGCGGATCGGCGAGTGCTGGCTCTCCGGCGTCGACTCCGCCCACTTGTTGTCCTCGAGCACGAACACCGCCGGCACCTTCCAGAGCTGAGCGAGGTTGAGCGCCTCGTGGAACGTGCCGATGTTCGTCGCGCCGTCGCCGAAGAACGCGAGAGCGACGCGCGGCTCGCCGCGCAGCTGGAACGCGAGCGCCGCGCCGGTGATGTGCGGCAGGCCGCCGCCGATCACCGCGTTCGCGCCCATGTTCCCGTGCTCGACGTCGTAGAGGTGCATCGAGCCGCCGTAGCCGTGCGAGCAGCCTTCGGTCTTGCCGTAGAGCTCCGCCATCAGCTCGTTCGGGTGCGTCCCCTTGGCGAGCGTGTGCCCGTGCGCGCGATGGGTGGACGCGATGATGTCGCCGTCCTCGAGCGCGCGGCAGACGCCGACGGCGCACGCCTCCTGGCCGATCGCGACGTGCAGAAAGCCGGGAAGCTCGCCGGCGCGGAAGCGCTCTTCGACCTTCTCCTCGAAGCGCCGGATCAGGAGCATTTCGCGCAGGACGTCCTTCAGATCGTCCTTCCGCAGCGTGCCTTTCTTCTCCTCCACCTTCGCCACGGCGGCAGTGTACGGTTCGCGCCGTGCGCCTCGCGGAGCAGTGGGACACGATCGAACGGGGGCTGGATCCGAGGTGGAGCGACGCCCGTCTCGACCTGAAGGTCGAGGACGCCGCGCAGCGCAACCGCGCCGGCGCGCTCCTCGCCCCGGCGGGCCCGGGAAGCACCGGCGCATCGATCCGCTTCTACAGCGCGCGCGGCGGGACCGGTGTCGGACCCGAAGCGGTCCGGCGCATGCTTCGCCGCATCGACGCCGAAGGCATCCGCGGCACGCTCACGCTCGTCGCGTCGGACGAAGCGCCGCCCGAACCGGTCATCTCGCGCGCGTCGCTCGCCGCCGAATGGGACGCTGCCCTCCAGGTGCTCCCCACCGACTGGAGCGACCTGCTGTGCGAGCTCGAGCTGACCTCGTCCGACCACGTCGAGCGCGGCGCGCTGCTGCTCGCGCCGCTCAACCCGCTGCAGGGCACGGGCCGGCCCGGCTTCACGTTCCGCTGCGCGCACAGCTTCGGCTACGGAGCCTCGGCCGCGATGGTGCGCCGCTGCCTCGCCCGCCTCGACGAGGCGGGCATCCCCGGCGAGGTGCGCGTCGTCAGAGCCCTCTCCGACACGCACCCCGTGGGCACGCAGGGACCGGTCTGGTACATCGGCGGCAAGGCGGTCTGATGCCCGACCCGGTCGCCTGGACGATGATCGAGCAGGGCTGGCGGGTCTACGACGCGGAGGGCGCCGAGAAGGGCCGGGTCGCCGAGGTGCTCGGCGACGCCGAAGCCGACATCTTCGACGGCCTCAACATCACGAAGGGGCTCCTCTCGAGCACCGACTACGTCCCGTCCGAGCAGGTCGCGGACATTCGCGAGGGCGAGATCCACCTCGCGTGACCGACGAGGTCGCGTTTGCGCCGGCGCTCGAGCAGGCCGCGCGCGTCCGCGCAGGCGACATCTCGCCGCTCGAGCTCGTCGACCTCTACCTCGATCGCATCGAGCGGCTCGACCCGCAGCTGAACGCCTACGTCACGGTCGACGCCGACGGCGCGCGCGCAGCAGCCGAGGCGCCCGCCGAGGGCCCGTTCCGCGGCGTGCCGATCCCGATCAAGGATCTGAACGAGACGGCCGGCCTGCGCACGACGTACTCGTGCAAGGCCTTCGCCGACCACGTTCCCGCAACCGACGCCGCGGTCGTGCGGCGGATCCGGGAGGCCGGCTTCGTGATCATCGGCAAGACGAACACACCCGAGTTCGGCTCGATCGGCATGACGGAGTCCGAGCTGAACGGCGATTGCCGCAACCCGTGGGCGCCCGCGCGCACGCCGGGCGGCTCGAGCGGCGGCGCGGCGGCCGCCGTCGCAGCGGGGCTCGCACCCCTCGCGCATGCGAGCGACGGCGGCGGCTCGATTCGCATCCCGGCCTCGTGCTGCAACCTGTTCGGGTTGAAGCCGTCGAGGGGGCGCGTCTCGCCCGCGCCGTACGGCTCCGGCTCGCTCGGCCTCGGAACGTCGGGCCCGATCGCCCGTACCGTGCGCGACGCGGCTGCGCTGCTCGACGTGATGTGCGGCTACGAGGCGGGCGACTTCTACGTCGCACCGCAGCCTGCGCGGCCGTTTCTCGCCGAGGCCGACGACGAGCCGGGCCGGCTGCGCATCGCCGTGACGGCGACGCCGCCGATCGACGTGCCGGTCGACCCGTCGTGCGCGGAGGCGCTCCACGCCGCGGCAGAGCTCCTCGGCGAGCTCGGACACGACGTCGTCGAGGCGACGCCGCGCTGGCGTAGCGGCGACGCCGTCGAGCAGTTCACGCGGATCTGGCAGATCGGACCGGCGATCTCCGGCGTCGACGACCTGACGCTGCTCGAGCCGCTCAACCGGATGCTCGCCGAGCAGGCCCGCGCGACCGCGAGCCCGGAGGCTGCACTGGCGGTGACACGGCTGCAGGCGCTCGCGCGGGAGGTCGTCGCGTTCTGGGACGACGTCGACGTCGTCGTGACGCCCACGCTCGCGCTGCCGCCGGTGCCCATCGGCTGGACCTGGGACGGCGCCGGCGGGGACCCGGGCGTCGCCTTCTCGCGGCAGTGGCAGTGGACGCCGTTCACGGCGATCGTGAACGTCACCGGCCAGCCCGCGATGTCGGTTCCGCTCCACGAGACCGCTGACGGGCTGCCGGTCGGCGTGCACTTCATCGGCGCGCCGTTCGGCGAGGCGACCCTGATTCGCCTCGCAGCCCAGCTCGAGGCTGCACGCCCGTGGGCGCACAGGCGACCCGCGGTCGGCTAGACCATCGCGTCGGCAAGGTGCGCCGCAAGCGCGCGCGCGTCGTTCTCGTCACGCGTGATCACGAGGCACGTGTCGTCGCCGGCGAGCGTCGCGACGACGCGCGGGTGATCGGTCCGGTCGAGGGCGCGCGCGATCGCGGGCGCGGAGCCGAGCTCCGAGTGCACGACGACGAGGTTCTGCGCGACGGTCGTCCGCCGACCGAACTGGTGGAGGACGGAGGCGAGCGCGTCGTGCGGGTTCTGGCGCCTCCGGCCCGAGTCGGCGGGCAGCTCGTAGCGGGGACGCCCGAGCGCGTCGTGGGTCTTCTCGAGCCCGAGCTCGCGGATGTCCCGCGAGATCGTCGCCTGGGTCACCTTGCAGCCGGCGTCCGCGAGCGCCACGGCGAGCTCGAGCTGGGTGCCGACCCGCTTGCGGGCCACGATCCCCGCCAGGAGCCGCTGCCGCTCCGCCTTTCCCAGGGCCTGCATACGGCGAGCATAGATATGCGAGCGCCGAGGAGCACGTTTCGCCCCCTCCGACCAGGCAAGATGAGGGGGACATGTTGCGCAAGATCCTCTGGAGCGGCCTCTACGCCGGCCTCGGTGCGGCCGCGACGATGGGTGCGCGCCGGGCGGCCTCGTCGATCTGGCGCGTCGCGACCGGCGAAGAGCCGCCGGCGAAGCGATGAGCGCGCTCGACACGCTCGCCGACAAGGCCCAGGCCGCCTCGCGGCGCCTCGCCGCGCAGGGCGGCATCAAGGCGAAGCTCGCAGACGAGCTGGCCGACGACGCCGCGTTCCTGCGCAAGCTGAAGCCGGCGCTGATCAAGAGGCGCGCGAAAGGCGAGCTGCCGACCGACCAGAAGCCGGGCGACGCGCCGGCGGCGCCGTCGGGCCCGCAGCTCGGCGGCCGGCCGGAGCGGAACGGGCGGAGCGGGCGGCCCGAGCCCCTTCGTCGTCATCGGCGTGGCGCTCGTCCTCGGGGTCGCAGCAGCGAAGCTCGTCGATTGGAGAGGCCATGCCCACCCACGCTGGTGAGCGGCGCGGCCTCGGCGCCGCCGCCAAGGCCGTCAGCGAGCGCGCGAGCTCGATCGTCCGCCTCGAGCTGCAGCTCGCGGCCGCCGAGCTGAAGAACGAAGGTCGTCGCGCTCGGCCTCGGGATCGCCCTCCTTGCCGGCGCGGCGCTCTTCGGCGTCTTCGCGTTCGCGTTCGCGCTCGCGACCGTTGCGGCAGCGCTCGCGACCTTTCTCTCGACCTGGCTCGCGCTCCTCATCGTGACGGGCGGCCTCTTCCTGCTCGTCGGCCTCCTCGCCGTCATCGGCATCGGCCGGCTGCGCAAGGGCACGCCGCCGATTCCGGAGCAGGCGATCGCCGAGGCGAAGCTGACGACGGAGGCGCTGAAAAATGGCCATCACTGACGAGAAGACGCTCCGGAGCGAGCTGCACGACGAGCGCGAGCGCCTCGCCGACGCCGTCGACGACCTGCGCGGCGAGCTCGGCCAGGCCGCGGACATCGGCGGCAAGCTCCGTTCGAGGCTGCCGGCCGTCGCGGCCGGCGCGTTCGCCCTCGGCTTCCTGAAGGCGGGCGGCATCGGGGCGACCGCGCGCCTCCTGATGCGGCGCGGGCGCGAGGGCGACGAGAAGGCCGCGCTCGGCCGCTTCCGCCTGATCGACCGCAGCTGACCGCCTCTTCGGGCACACGCCCTCGAGCTAGAGCTGCGCCGCCCGCCGCGGCGCCGGAGCGTGACCCCCGCCGCGATCAGGCCGAGCGCGATCAAGACGGCGACCGAGACCGGGAAGCCGGTGAACGGCAGCGTGGAGCCTGCGACCTTCGACGCAGTGCCGAGCACGCCGCCGCGCGGCTCCGCGACGTCGGCGTCGCGACCGGCCGCCGCCGGCGTTCCGCGACGGTGGCGTCGCGACGCGAGACGGTGACCGGCAGCACGTCGCGAGCAGCCGCGACCGGAGGCGGCCGAGCGACCACCGGAGCGCCGACGGGCGGCTGCGCGGCGATCGCCGCGATCGCGGCCGAGGTGTGCGCCTGGGCGAGGGCTGTTGCCCGGGCCGGTGATGAGCGTGCCGTCCGGGGCGCCGCGTCCGACCGCGATCTGCGCCGCGGTCCGGCCGTTGCCGTAGCGCTTCGAGACGTCGGCCTGCACCTTCGGTGTTCCGGCCTGTGCGGTGCAGGTCGCGGAGCCGGTGCCGTTGCCGCCCGTCGTGCAGTGCGTCCAGTGCGTCGTCGAGCTGCCCGGCTTCACACCGGGCTGCGAGGCGTCCGTGCCGCCGCCTTCTTCGCCTGGCCGGGCGACCTCGGCTGCTGCTGCGCCTGATCCGGCGCTGTCTGATCGGGCGCACTGTCGTTGCCGTGGCCGTTACCCGCCAGCGCCGCGCCGGTGAACGCTGCCGTCGCGAACGCACACCCCAAGCGACCGCGAGGCGCCCTGTGCTACGCCTCATCGTCTCTCATCTCGTTCTCGCGTCGTTTGCCGAACCCGGAGGGGGAATTCGGCTCAAGAACGAGTTACGTGTTCAAAAAGATACGGGCGCTATCCAGAAACCGTGAAGGCCTTGCGCCGGGCCGGGTGCCGCACGCTGCCGAAGGTGTACCGCCCTGCTTTCAAGGCGACCGTCCAGGTCACCGTTCCCCGGAACGCGGCGCCGGTCGCCTTCGTCAGTCCCGGGCCCGCGAGGCGAAACCCGTCGGCCGCCGTCCGGTCGCGGACGGTGATGACCGCCTTGCCGGCGCCGAGGCCGCCGACCGGGCCGAGCGAGAACGCCGCCCCGGGCCCGATCGAGCCCGAGAGCTTCACGGCCGCAGCGGGCGGCGGCGGCGCCACGACCGTGCCGACGGTGAAGGTGCCCTTCATCCGCGACGCGTGCGGGTCGCAGTTGAAGAAGTAGGTCCCGTCGGTGAACGTGACGGTGAAGGTCTCGTCGCCGACGAAGTCGATCGCAGTCGACGCGTCGACACCGG
This sequence comes from uncultured Actinomycetes bacterium, assembly GCA_963831405.1. Classification (GTDB taxonomy): domain Bacteria; phylum Actinomycetota; class Thermoleophilia; order Gaiellales; family Gaiellaceae; genus Palsa-739. The sequence continues at coordinate 136,222 of CAWHPX010000016.1, read as the reverse complement.
GCCCGCTCAGGTGGAAGTTGTGGAAGTCGGAGTGGTCGTGCACCGTGAGCGTGTACGTACCGGGATCGAGATGGGTCACCCTGGCCCCTGCTGCGTCCTCGAGCGAGATCGTGTAGGCGTCGTTCAGCCCGACGTCGCCGACGAGCGCGGGGTTCCCGGCACGGGCGCTTCCCGCCGCACCGAGGAGCGCGACGGCGGCGGCAGCGAGCATCAGCTTGATCCCCACGCCGCGGATACGCCCCTTCCGGCGGATCGGTTTCCTCACGCGCGCAGCACGGCGCCGAAGCGATCGGCGAGCGCGGCGACGAGCTGCTCGCGCACCGTGGCGGCCTCCTCGTCGGTCAGCGTCCGCTCGAGCGAGCCGAAGGCGACCCGGAACGCCAGCGACTTCTTGCCGGCGTCGATCTGGTCGCCGCTGTACTCGTCGAAGACGCGAACCGACCGGAGCTCGGAGCCGCCTGCCTCGCGCATCGCGGCGGCGAGCGCGCCCGCCGGCACGCCGGCGTCGACGACGAAGGCGAGATCCTGGCGCACCTCCGGGTAGGGGCTGACCTCCTCGAAGGCGACCGCGCCGGGTGCGCGGGCGGCGAGGGCGTCGAGGTCGAGCTCGAAGGCGCCCCACGTCCCTTCGATGACCGCCGGGTGCAGCTCGCCCACCCACCCTTCGGCCGTGCGCGCGCTCTTACCGGGGTGCAGCAGCGGCTCCTGCGCGCGCTCGTAGGCGGGCTCGACGTGCAGATCCGCATAGAGCTGCTCGACCGCCCACTTCGCGTCGGCGAGGCCGCCGTCGACGACGCCGGCGACGTGCCATCGCTCGTCCGGGAGCTCTCCTCCCGTGCGATAGGTGCGAGCGATCTCGAAGAGCGCGACCTCGGACGCACCGACCGCGACGTTTCCTCGCGCAGCCTCGACGAGGCTCGGCACGAGCGTCGTCCGGAGCGCCGCCGCCTCCTGCGAGATCGGCTCGGGCAGCCGCACCTCACCCTCGGCGACGAAGCTCGACGTGTACGCCTCGGAGAACCCGCACCCGGCGAGGACGTCCTCGACGCGCCGCCGGATGCGCTGCCACGGCGTCAGCCTGCCGAATGTCACGTCGTGCGCCGGCAGCGTGAACGGGATCTCGTCGAGGACGAAGCGCGCGACCTCCTCGACGAGGTCGATCTCCCGCGTCACGTCGCGCGCACGCCAGGTCGGCACGCGGTACCCGGGCTTCGCGTCCTCGAAGCCGACCTTCACGAGGATCGCCTGCTGCCGCTCCGGCGGCACGTCGAGTCCGAGCACGCGATTCGTCAGCTCCGGGCGGAGAGCCAGCACCGCGGGCCGCGGTAGCTCTGCCTGGACGTCGGCGGCGCCGGTGAAGCGCGCGCCCGAGAGCTCGACGAGCAACCGCGTCGCGAGCGCCGCGGCCGGCCCCGCGAGATGCGGGTCGACGCCCTTCTCCCACCGGTTCGAGCCTTCGGTGCGGAGGGCGAGCCGCTCCGACGTCCGCAGGAGCGCGAGCGGCTCGAAGTTCGCGGCCTCGAGCAGCACCGAGCTCGTCCGCTCCGACACCTCGGTCTCCTCGCCGCCCATGATGCCCGCGAGCGCGATCGGGCGGCCGGCGTCGGCGATCAGCAGATCGGAGGGCTCGAGCGCGCGCTCGGCGCCGTCGAGCGTACGCAGCTTCTCGCCCTTGCGGGCGCGGCGCACGATCACCGCGCCGCCCTCGAGCGTCTCGTAGTCGAATGCATGCAGCGGGTTGCCGAGGGCGAGCATCACGTAGTTCGTCACGTCGACGACGTTCGAGATCGAGCGGACGCCCGCGGCGCGCAGGCGCGCCTTCAGCCAGACGGGCGACGGCGCCACCGTCACGTCGCGGAAGAGCCGGCCGATGTAGCGCGGGCAGCCGCCGGGGTCCTCGACCCGCACCTCGACCGGCTCGTCGCCCGCCCGGGCGGCCTCGCTCTCGTCGAGCGGCACGAGCTCGCCGTCGAAGAGCGCTGCGACCTCGCGCGCGATTCCGTAGATCGAGAGCAGGTCGACCCGGTTGCCGGTCGCCTCGACGTCGAGGACGTCGTCGACGAGCGGGAGCACGTCTGCGAGCGGCGTTCCGGGTACGAGTGCGTCGTCGAGCACCATGATCCCGTCGTGATCGGCGCCGAGGTCGACCTCGTCCTCGGCGAGGATCATCCCCTCGGAAACCTCGCCGCGCAGCTTGCGCCGGTCGAGCGTGAGCCCGTTCGGGAGCGTCGCGCCCGGGAGCGCGACGGCGACCTTCGCACCCGCGCCGAAGTTCCAGGCGCCGCAGACGATCTGGTACGGCCGGTCCTCGCCGACGTCGACCTTCGTCAGCTGCAGCCGGTCGGCGTTCGGATGCTTGGCGGCGTCGAGCACGTGACCGACGCGGAAGAGCGCGAGGTCGCCCGGCACGCCGCGCCGCTCGACGCCGTTCACCTCGGCGGTCGAGATCGAGAGCCGGGCGGCGATCTCGTCGACGGTCGCGTCGGTGCGCACGTACTCGCGCAGCCACGACATCGGCACCTTCATCTCAGAACTGCCTCAGGAAGCGGAGGTCGTTGTCCCAGAACGGGCGGATGCCGGGGATGCCGTGCCGCAGCTGCGCGGTGCGCTCGATCCCCATGCCGAACGCGAAGCCGGTGTACTCCTCCGGGTCCCAGCCGACGAACTCGTAGAGATACGGGTCGACCATCCCGGAGCCGCCCATCTCGATCCAGCCGGAGTGCTTGCAGAGGGCGCAGCCCGCGCCTCCGCACTGGAAGCACGAGACGTCGGGCTCCATCGAGGGCTCGGTGAACGGGAAGTAGTGCGTGCGGAAGCGGACCTCGCGCTCGGGGCCGTAGAGCTCGCGCATCACGTAGCGCAGCGTCCCCTTGAGGTCGGCCATCGTGATGCCCTTGTCGATCACGAGGCCCTCGAACTGGTGGAAGATCGGGAAGTGCGTCGCGTCGATCGTGTCGCGCCGGTAGACGCGGCCGATCGAGAGCATGTAGATCGGCGGGCGCTGCGCCTCCATCTTGTGGATCTGCGCGGGCGACGTCTCGGTGCGCAGGAGCGTGTCGCCGGTGACGTAGAGCGACTGCCGCGGTGAGCGCGTCGGATGGGCCTCGGGGAAGCCGAGCGCGTCGAAGTTGTAGCGCACCGTCTCGACCTCGCGGCCGTCCACGATCTCGTACCCGAGGCCGATGAAGATGTCCTCGACGTCGCGCCGCACCTGCGTCGAGGGGTGAAGCGACCCGCGCCGCCGCGGCCGCACGGGGCCGAGCAGCTCTGCGGGGAGCGTCACGTCGGCGACCTCCTCGGTGAGCTTCCGCTCGAGCTCCGCCGCCTGCACCTCGGCGAGCCGGTCCGCGAGCATGTTCTCGACCGCCTCGCGGATGGCGTTCAGCCGCATACCCGTCTCGCGGTCGCGAACCTCCCGCAGCGCAAGCTTCAAGCGGACTGCTGCGACCGAGGTAGGAAACGGACACGCCCTCGACCTCTTCAGAGGTCGAGGCCCCCTTCAGCGCGTCGCGAACGCGTGCTTCGTAGGTCTCAGGCTCCCATTGCAATCCGGCGACTGTATCTCGTGTGCTGGTCATCGATCCTCCTCTCAGGACAGGCGGCGTCACGGGTCGAAGCCCCGACTCGACTGCCTGGAGGAACCGGGCGGCTAGCGCGCCGGCGCCCCGGCTGCGAGCCGGGGCGAGATAAAGCGATGCAGGTGGTGCTGCACGACGCGCACTATACCCGCGTGAGCGATTACGACTGCTTCGCCGAGGACTACGACGCCTGGTCGGCGCCGATGACCGAGGACGTCGGCTGGTACGTCGAGCTCGCCCGCGAGGCGCGCGAGCCGATCGTCGAGCTCGCCGTCGGCAGCGGCCGCGTCGCGATCCCGATCGCACGCGAGACGGGCAAGCGCGTGATCGGCATCGACCGCTCGCCCGCCATGCTCGCGGTCGCACGCACGCGGGCCGCCGGGCTGCCGGTCGAGCTGCGCGAGGGCGACATCCGCGAGCTCGAGCTGGAGGAACAGGTCGACCTCGTGATCTGCCCATTCCGCTCCCTCCTCCACCTCGAGAGCTGGGCGGACAAGCGCGCGGTCTTCGAGCGCGTCGCGGCGGCGCTGCGCCCGGGCGGCCGCTTCGCGTGGAATGCGTTCGCGTTCAGCCCGCTGATCGCGGCCGAGCTCCACGACCGCCGGATCGAGCAGGCGGACGGGCTCTGGGAGCGGACGCACTACGTGGCCGCCGACAGCCGCCTCGAGCTCACGCGCGGCCGCGGCGACGAGGTGGTGGGCGTCCTGCGCGCCTGGTGGGTGACGAAGTCGGAATGGGAAGGGCTGATCGACGTCGCGGGCCTCGAGGTCGAGGCGCTGTACGGCGGCTTCCACCGCGAGCCGTTCGACGACAGCGCGCTCGAGCTGGTCTGGGTGGCGCGAAGAAGCCGTGAGCTCCTACGACGCGATCGCACGCCTCTACGACCCGTGGAGCACGGGCGTCGTCGAGGACATCTCGCTTCTACGTCGACGAGGCGCTCGCGGCCGGCTCGCCGGTCGTCGAGCTCGGCGTCGGCACCGGCCGGATCGCGATCCCCACCGCCGCCGGCGGGGATCGACGTGATCGGCGTCGACTCCTCCGCCGGCATGCTCGCCGTCTGCGCCGAGCGCGGCCGCGACGCGGGAGTCGCGGAGCGGCTCGACCTGCGCCTCGGCGACCTGCGCCGGCCGCCGGTCGACGAGCGGGTCGGGCTCGTCACCTGCCCGTTCCGCGCCTATCTCCACCTTGCGAGCGACGAGGAGCGGCTCGAGGCGCTGGCGCGCGGCGCGGACGCTGCTCGAGCCCGGCGGCCGCCTGATCTTCGACGTCTTCCCGCCGTCGCAGGACGACATCGACGAGACCCACGGCCGCTGGATCGAGCGGGAGCCGGGCATCGACGAGCGCGCCGACTGGGATCTCGAGCGCGCGGACGCTGACGCTCTCGGTGCGCGGCGCGCGGCGACGAGTCGACGATGACGCTCTGGTGGCTCGAGCCGGAGCGCTGGCACGCGCTCCTCGCGGAGGCGGGATTCGTCGTCGACGCGTGCTACGGCTGGTTCGACCGCACGCCCTACGCGGGCGGCGAAGACACCGTCTGGATCGCGCACCGATGAGTTGACCGCAAATTGCGAAAAATTGTTCGGCGCTGCCTCTTGCATCCGGCGGCGCGCGAGCCAATAGCTTCTCTCTTGCAGCGAGCACGGAGCGCGATTAGGTCGAAACCTCGACCAAGCGGTTCTACGAAGAGGGGGCAACCCCGAGGCGGAAGGCCGGTTGGACGAAGTGGACGAAAGCGCAACCGGCTCGCTGAATTTTTTTGGTCCGCGTCAGCGCCGCGCGCGCTCGTAGAGCGCGACCGTCCCGGCCATCGCGACGTTCAGCGACTCCGCGCCGCCCGCCTGCGGGATGGACGCGGTGACGGCGCAGCGCTCGAGCACCTCGGCCGGCAGGCCCGTCGCGCTCGGCGCCGAGGACGAACACGATGTCGCCGTCGAGCTCGAGCTCCGGCAGCGGCGTGCCGCCGGCCGGGACGAGCGCGACGCGCCGCCCTCGAGGCTCGTCGAACGAGGAGATCGGCACGCGGAACACGGCGCCCATCGAGGCGCGCAGCGCCTTCGGCCCCGTCGGGTCGGCGCACCCGCTCGAGAGCGCCACCCCCGCGCCGAACGCGTCCGCGGAGCGGAGCAGCGTCCCGACGTTGCCCGGATCGCCGACGTGCCAGAGCGCGAGCGTCACCGGCCGTACCCCGCGCGGCAGGTCGTCGCGGCGGTAGACGCCGATCACCCGCGGCGCATGCGCGAGCGTCGACACCTCCGCGAGGAGCGCGGGCTCGACGTTCTCCCCCGCGACGAGCAGGTCGACCGGCTCGACGGAGCCGGCGGCCTCGACCAGGTCCTCGCCCTCCACGACGAGCAGCTCGAGCTTGTCCCGCCAGCGCCGGTCGTGGAGCTTGCGGACGAGCTTGAGCCGCTCGTTGTCGCGGGAGGTGATCAGACGCGTGCGATCAGGCCGGCGCGGAGAGCGCGGTCTTGGCCTGCTCGGCGATCGCCGTGAAGGCGGCCGGATCGTTCACCGCGAGGTCCGCGAGGATCTTGCGGTCGAGCTCGATCCCGGCCTTGCCGCAGCCGTTGATGAACTGGTTGTACGACAGCCCGTTCGCGCGGGCGGCCGCGTTGATGCGCGTGATCCAGAGCTGGCGGAACGTGCGCTTCTTGACCTTCCGGTCGCGGTAGGCGTAGACGAGCGAGCGCTCGACCTGCTCCTTCGCGTACCGGTAGTGGCTGTGCTTCCAGCCCCAGTAGCCCTTCGCCTGCTCGAGGACGGCGCGGCGCTTCTTCTGCGCGTGGACGGAACGCTTGACCCTCGGCATTACTTGATCCTCAGCATCTGCTTCAGGGCCTTGTAGTCCGACCCGGCGAGCTCGATCGACCTACCGAACTTCCGCTTCTTCTTCGACGGCTTGTGCTCCAGGTTGTGGCTGCGCATCGTCGGCCGGCGCGTGATCTTGCCCGTCCCGGTCACCTTGAACCGTTTCTTCGCTGCGCTCCGTGTTTTCGTCTTCGGCATCTCGTCTCACTCCTGCGTTTTTCGTCGGTCCCAGCAGCATCACCATGTTCCGGCCGTCGAGGAGGGGCTGCGACTCGATCTGCCCGATCTCCTTGACGTCCTCGGCGAGACGGAGGAGCAGATCGCGGCCCCGTTCCGGATGGGTCGTCTCGCGACCGCGGAACATGATCGTGACCTTCACCTTCGCGCGCTGGTTCAAGAATCGCTCTACGTGACCCTTCTTGGTGTTGTAGTCGTGCACGCCGATCTTCGGGCGGAGCTTGATCTCCTTGACCTGGATCTGGCTCTGGTGCTTCCGGGCCTGCTTCCGCTTCTGCTCTTCCTCGTACTTGTACTTGCCGTAGTCCATGACCTTCGCGACCGGCGGGTCGGCCTGGGCCGCAACCTCGACGAGGTCGAGGTTCTTGCCGTAGGCGTACTCGCGGGCCTCGTCGGTGGACTTGATCCCGAGCTGGGCCCCGTCGTCGTCGATCAGGCGGACGTTCGCGACGCGAATCGCATCGTTGATGCGCGTCGTGTCCCTATTGACGGGGCGGGAATGCTCGATCGGCCGGCGTCTGGGCCTCAAAGGCAAATCACCAAGTTGGGCTTACTCCTCCTCGAAATCGATTGGTGGAACACAGAAAAGCCGCTGCACGCAGCGGCCCGTTCCAACGGAATCTTTCGACTCGGTTGAACCCCGCACGGCATCCTGCCGGGGAGGTGAGGAACGGGTCCGCTCCTGCTTTTCAGGAGTCAAGCGTAGCAAGCTTTGCGAGAAAATCGGCCAGCGATTGCTCGCTCTGCCCGCCGCCCCGCTCCCGGATCGCGAGGCTTTCCTCGCTCTCGCGGTCGCCGAAGACGATCGTGAAGGGGATCTTCTCGAGCTCCGCTGCGCGGATCCGCTTGCCGATCGTGTCCTGCGGCTCGCCGACGTCGACCCGGTAGCCCGCGTCGCGGAGCCGCTCGACGATCGCGCCCGCGGCCTCGAGATGCCCCTCGCCGACCGGCAGCAGCCGCACCTGGACGGGTGCGAGCCAGAACGGGAACGCACCGCCGTAGTGCTCGATCAGGATGCCGATGAAGCGCTCGAGCGAGCCGAGGAGCGCACGATGGACGACATACGGCGTGTGCTCGCGGTTGTCGGGGCCCATGTAGGTGAGGCCGAACGCCTGCGGCATGATCGCGTCGAGCTGGATCGTGCCCATCTGCCACGAGCGCCCGAGCACGTCGGTCATGTGCAGGTCGATCTTCGGCCCGTAGAACGCGCCGTCGCCCTCGTTCACCGTGTAGTCGATCCCCCGCCGGTCGAGCGCGGCGCGCAGGGCGCCTTCGGTGAAGTCCCACTCCTCGTCCGTCCCCGTGCGCTTCTCGGGCCGCGTCGAGAGCTCGAACCGGGCGTCGAGCCCGAAGAGGTCGTAGAGATAGTGCGCGAAGTCGAGGCAGCCGAAGATCTCCCCTTCGATCTGCTCGGGGGTGCAGAAGATGTGGGCGTCGTCCTGGGTCACGTGCCGGACGCGCAGGAGGCCGTGGAGAGTGCCGGCCAGCTCGTCACGGTGCAGCGTCGACGACTCCGCGTAGCGAAGCGGCAGGTCGCGGTACGAGCGAAGCGCGGAGCCGAAGAGGAGCATGTGCCCGGGGCAGTTCATCGGCTTCAGCGCGAACTGCTTCTCGTCCGCCTCCTTCGAGGCGACGAAGAACATGTTCTCCTTGTAGTTGTCGTAGTGCCCCGAGGTGATGTAGGTGTCGACGTCGTAGAGGAGCGGCGTCTTCACCTCGAGATAGTCCCGAGCGAGGTTCTGGCGCCGGCGGGTGTCCTCGAGCGCGTTCCAGACGACCATCCCCTTCGGGTGCCAGAACGGCGAGCCGGGCGAGTGCTCGGAGAGATGGAAGAGGTCGAGCTGGCGGCCGAGGATCCGGTGGTCCCGCTTCCGCGCCTCCTCGAGCCGCTCGAGATAGGCGTCGAGGTCCTCCTGCCGGTAGAACGCCGTGCCGTAGATGCGCGTGAGCTGCGGCTTCGTCGAGTCGCCGCGCCAGTACGCGCCGGCGAGGCCCGTCAGCTTGACCGCCTTGATCGGCTTCGAGTTCTGCAGGTGCGGCCCGCGGCACAGGTCGGTGAAGTCTCCCTGCGTGTACAGGGTGATGTCGCCGTCCGCCGTGTCGACGAGCTCGACCTTGAACGGCTCGTCCTCCGCCGCGAAGCGCGCCTTGGCCTCGTCGCGCGAGATCTCCTCACGCGACCACTCGCGTCCTTCCTTCAGCTCGCGCGCCATCTCGGCCTCGATCGCCTCGAGATCCTCCTCGCGGAGCGGCTCCGGGAAGTCGAAGTCGTAGTAGAAGCCGTTCTCGATCGCCGGCCCGATCGCGATCTTCACGCCCGGGTGGAGCCGGCGCACCGCCTCGGCGAGGAGGTGCGCGGTGGAGTGGCGGAGAACCGCGAGCGCGTCGGGATCGGCGACGTCGCGCGTCGTCAGGAGCTGGATGGGCCGGCCGTCCTCGAGCGGCAGCCGGAGGTCCTGCACCGAGCCGTTCGTGCGCACGAGCACGGCCTCCCTGGCGAGCTTCGGGCCGATCGCGCGTGCGGCGTCGAGCCCGGTCGCGCCGTCGGGAAGTTCAAGCTCGGTGCTGTCGGGCAGGACGACCTTCATGCCAGAACAGGATAGGGACCACCCACGCGAGGACGACCGGAACGACGAGGTCGAAGGCTCGCCCGTGCCGGACCCGGAAGAGTCCGACTCCGACGCCGAGGACGTGCCGACCGCCGACTAGCAGAGCTCCATGAGGACCCACGGTGCCGTGTGCTCGTCGTCGGCACCGTGGCGCGAGACCGGGACGAAGCCCGCCTTCGCCCAGGCGCTCCGTGCGCCGGCGTTCCAGAGGTACGGGTCGACGGTCACACGCGTCCAGCCGCGCTCGTCGAGGAGGTGCCGCGCCATCGCGCGTGCCGCGTCCGGACCGAGCCCTCGGCCGCGGGCCGACGGGACGAGAAACATGTCGAGCCCCGTCTCGTGCACCTGCAGGTAGCCGACGGGCTCGCCGTCGGCGAGCACGATGTACGGCGCGACGTCGTCGCGGGCGAGCCGCTCGAGCATCTGCTTGCGCGTGAAGGTCTCGCCGTCCCAGTAGCGGGAGACATCCGGGTCTGCGTGCCACGAGACCAACCGGTCGGTGTCGGCCGGCCCCGCGGGGCGGAGCACCGTCCGGTCGCCGTGCACGGGGCCGGCGTTTTCGGAGCCGCCGCGGTGGAAGGCCGCGCTCAACCGCTTCCCCACCATTTCCCCACCACGGAGGTATCGATGCCTGACAAGAGGGCGAGCGTCAAGAACGAGAAGCAGTACGAGGCGCTGAAGGACAAGGGCATGTCGAAGGAGCGCGCGGCGAAGATCGCGAACTCCCCCGGCGCTTCGAGCCGCGGCGGGAAGAAGTCGGGCTCGTCGAGCTCGTCTCGGAGCAACGCGTCGCAGGGCGGCACGACGGCGCAGAAGAAGGCTGCCGGCCGCAAGGGCGGCAAGGCGACCGCGCGCAAGTCCTGAGCCGGCGCAGCGTCGTGAGGCGGAGACGCGCACCGCGTTGCGCGTCTCCGCCCTGCCGATCGAACGCGTGTGCATCGTGCAATCCGTAAACGACACACACCATGTTTGTCGTTTGCATTGCGCAAATGCGGGAAGTTAGCCAAGCTGATAACACAATCGACATCGACATCGACGATCTGCGACATCTCGATGACACGCAACGGAAGACGTCGTAGAGTGCAGCGTGGAGTAGGAAACACGCAGTTCAGGATGAATGTCATCCGAGGCAACGCGCATACTGCGCATGTCGTTGCCAGAAACGCTCTCACCTAGGAGGAGCACGAATGGCAAGAGCACGCAGAAAGGCCTCGAGCACACGCTCGAGTGGCGGCACAACACGCCGCAAGACCGCGTCGCGCTCGACTGGCACGCGCCGTACGACCACCCGCTCGACCGCTGCGCGCAAGAAGACGGCGTCGCGCTCGACGGGCCGGAAGAAGACCGCGTCGCGCTCGACCGGTCGGAAGAAGACCGCGTCGCGCTCGACCGGGCGCAAGAAGACAGCGTCCCGCTCGACGGGCCGGAAGAAGACGGCGTCCCGCTCGACCGGTCGGAAGAAGACCGCGTCGCGCTCGACCGGGCGCAAGAAGACCGCGTCCCGCTCGACGGGCCGGAAGAAGACGGCGTCCCGCTCGACCGGTCGCAAGAAGACCGCGTCCCGCTCGACCGGCCGCAAGAAGACCGCGTCCCGCTCGACGGGCCGGAAGAAGACGGCGTCCCGCTCGACCGGTCGCAAGAAGACCGCGTCCCGCTCGACCGGGCGCAAGAAGACCGCGTCCCGCTCGACGGGCCGGAAGAAGACGGCGTCCCGCTCGACCGGTCGCAAGAAGACCGCGTCCCGCTCGACCGGGCGCAAGAAGACCGCGTCCCGCTCGACCGGACGCAAGAAGACGAGCAGCCGCTCGAGCGGCACACGCCGAAAGGCGTCGTCCCGGACGCGCAGCAGCGCAGCGCGCACCGGCACGAGCCGCACGGGCACGTCGGCCGTCTTCGCGGCCGACACTCCGGCTCCCGCGATCGAGAGCGGTCTCGGCATCACGCCGTCGCCGCTCGGCACGATCGGCGGGCTCGGGTCCGAGAGCGAGCCGACGCGCTCGTTCGACGACACGAGCAGCGAGTCGTAGCCGCTCGACCCGCCCGGTAGGAACGGAGAGGCCCCGCACGCGCGGGGCCTCTCCCGCTTTCGGGGGTCGATGCGGGCCGGCGGACGGCCGATGAGATCCGCGGAGGGTGCCGCAGCTCGCCGCATACCGGGGCTCGTTCGGAGCCGCTCAGGCCGAGCGGCTGCTCTGGCGTGCCGGCTTCGGCCCGCGCAAGGGCGAGGCGGCGGCGCTCGCCCGGCTCGGCCTCGACGGCGCCGTCCATGCGCTGACGAATCCCGGGCCGGAGCACTTCGTCGGCCCCGCGCCGAAGGACGACAAGGGCCGGCCGCTCGCGCCCTACGACGCGTGGGGCCACGATCACGTGTGGTGGCTCGACCGGATGGTTCGCACGTCGCGCCCGCTCGTCGAGCGCATGGCGCTCGTCTGGCACGACTGGTTCGCGACCTCGAACGACGGCGTCGGCTCGCAGAGGCTGATGCTCGACCAGAACGAACTCTTCCGTGCGCACGGCCTCGGGTCGTTTCAGGACCTGCTCCTGAACGTGACGCGAGACCCGGCGATGCTGCTCTGGCTCAACGGCAGCGACAACTCCAAGTCGTCGCCGAACGAGAACTACGCGCGCGAGATGATGGAGCTCTTCACGCTCGGAGCCGCGCGCGGCTACACGGAGGCCGACGTGCGCCAGCAGGCGCGCGCGCTGACCGGCTTCCGCAACGACTGGCGCCAGGGCGTCGGCAGCGTGAACTTCCGCTACGACCCGCAGCGCCACGACACCGGCGTCAAGACCATCTTCCGGCGCCGCGGCGCCTTCACCTGGAGGGACTCCGTGCGGCTCGCCGTCACGCATCCCGATCACCCGAGCTTCTTCGTGCGGAAGCTCTGGAGCTACTTCGTCGCCGGTACGCCGGACGACGCGACGCAGCGCGCGCTCGAGCGGCTCTACGTCTCGAGCGGGCGGGCGATCCGCCCCGTCGTCGCCGCGATCCTCAAGCACCCGGCTCTGTACCAGGGCGGCCGTCTCGTCAAGTCGCCCGCCGTCTACACGGCCGGCCTCTTGCGGCGCCTCGGCCGGCCGATCGACACGACGTCGTGGTCGTGGATCGGCTCGATGGCCGGCCAGCAGCTCTTCTACCCGCCGAACGTGGCCGGCTGGGACGACGCCCGCTGGCTCGACACGGCCACCTGGCGAGGCCGCTGGTGGACGGCGCAGAACGTGCTGCGGCCGTACGCCCTCGACCCGGGCAAGGCGTCGCAGCCGTACGACGCGGCGACGCTGCTCGACGGCGCGCTCGCCTTCTGGAGTCACCCCGCGCTGAGCGACCACACCCATGCGGCGCTCCTCCGCTTCGCCCAGGAGGCACTCGCGGACGCCGGCAAGGAGTCGTGGAAGCGCAAGCAGTACCCCGTCATGGCCCAGAACGCGCTGCGCCAGCTGATCGCCGTGAGCCCCGACCTCCAGACCGCATGACGACGGACGCGGGACGCCCGGGCCCATCGTGCAACCACTGCGACGGCCTGTCGCGCTCGCGGTTGCTCCATCGCGCGGCCGCCGAGGCCGGTCGCGGTCTGCCGGCGATCGAGCCGGGCATGCCGCTCCCGGCCGGCACGGGCCTCTCACGGCGGTCGTTCGTCGCGCAGAGCGTCGGCGCGATGCTCGCGGTGTACGGCACGTCGCGGCTCGGCTTCTCGGCCCTCGAGAGCGGCATCGCGCAGGCGGCGACCGGGCCGGCCCAGCCGGTCCTCGTCAGCGTCTTCCTCGAGGGCGGCGCCGATGCGCTGTCGGTGCTCTCGCCGCAGGGCGACCCCCTGTACCGCAAGCTGCGGCCGAAGCTCGGGTTGAGCGGCGGAACGGCGCTCGCAGAGGACGACCGGCTGTACTGGCACCCTGCCGCCGGCGGGCTCGCGCAGCTCTACGGCGAGAGCAAGGTGACCGTCATGCCCGCCGTCGGCTACACGAATGCCGACCAGAGCCACTTCACCTCGCGCCACTACTGGGAGGTCGGCGCGACGGACGTCAACCTGCGCACCGGCTGGCTCGGGCGCTATCTCGACCGCGTCGGGACGATGGACAACCCGCTGCAGGGCCTCTCCCTCGACAGCACGCTCGCGCCGGCGCTCGCCTCGGCGAAGGTGCCGATCGCGTCGATCGACGGACCCGACGAGTACGACTTCTGGAGCAACCGCGTCTGGGGCGAGGTCGAGCAGCGCATGCTGGCGGCGATCGGGTCGCTCGGTGCGCCGGGTGCGGGCGATCCGGCTCTCGCGGCGGCCGCGGGCGTGACCGCGCAGGTCGACCGCCTGCGCAACCAGCTGCTTCCCTTCCAGAGCCAGGACGGCAAGCCGGGCTTCACGAGCCCCGTCGCGTACCCGAAGTCGTCGGACGCGTTCCCGAAGCGGCTCGCCGGCCTCGCGGCGATGCTCGGAGCCGGACTGCCGCTGCGCGTCGTCTCCCTCACCGCCCCGGGGCACTACGACACGCACTCGGACCAGCCCGGCGCACTCGCGCAGGGGCTGCAGACGACGTCGGACTCGCTCCTCGCGTTTCAGCGCGACCTCGAGGCGCGCGGCCTCGCCGACCGCGTGCTCGTGCACGTGTGGTCGGAGTTCGGGCGGCGTGCAGAGGAGAACGGCAGCGACGGCACCGACCACGGCGCGGCGGGCGTGGGCTTCCTCGTCGGCACGCGGGCGAACGGACGGATGGTCGGCGAGTTCCCCGGGCTGAAGACGGGCCTCGACGAGGACGGCAACGTGCGCGCGACCGCCGACTTCCGGGGCGTCTACGCCTCGCTTCTCGAGCAGTGGCTCGGCGTCGACGCGGGCTCGGTCATCCCCGGTGCCGCCTCGTTCACGAGGCCGGTGCTCGTCCGGTGATCGCCGCGCCGGCACCGCCTCCCGCGCGCGTGCAGATCGTCGCCCAGGAGTTCCGCTACGCGCTGTCGCGCCGCACGATCAAGGCGGGCAGGGCGATCCTCGAGCTCCGCAACATGGGCGAGGACGTCCACGACCTCGTGCTCGAGCGCGCCGACGGCTCGCGCGTCGTCCTGCGCTGGCCGGCCGCCCAGCCGGGCGCGGTGATCGATCGCGCGCTGACGCTGAAGCCCGGCGTCTACCGGTTCATCTGCACCGTGGCGAACCATCGCTCGCTCGGCATGCAGGCCCGGCTCGTCGTCCGCAGATAGCTACTTGTTGCGGTAGACGATCCGGCCGCGCGTGAGGTCGTACGGCGAGAGCTCGACCTTGACGTGGTCGCCCGGATTGATGCGGATGCGATAGCGTCGCATCCGGCCCGAGGTGTACCCCAACGTCTCGTGGCCGTTGTCGAGCTGAATCCGGTACATGCCCGACCGGAACGACTCGATGACCTCGCCCTCGAACTCGATCTTCTCTTCCTTGTCCGCCATCGGGATCAACCGTAGCATTGACGTCGCACGCCCAGGCCTTGACTCTCGATAATCCGCATCCGATCGCCCGCCCGCTGCTTCGGGGCGTCCTCCACCAGGGGGCGTTCTTCGTCGCCGTCGGCGTCGGCGTCGTCACGGTGGCCTTTGCCCACGGGATTCGGGCCTCCCTGGCCGCCGCGATCTTCGCTACCTCGGTCGTGACGATGCTCGGTGTCAGCGCCCTCTACCACCGCGTGACCTGGAGCCCGCGCACCCGTCCGTGGATGCGGCGGCTCGACCACGCGGGCATCTACCTGCTGATCGCCGGCACGTACACCCCGGTCGGCCTCCTGACCGTGCACGGCGTCCTCCGCAACATCGTCCTTGCGATCGTGTGGGGCGGCGCCGCCGCCGCGATCGCGCTCAAGTTCATCTGGGTGCACGCGCCGAAGTGGCTGTCGGCGGCGACGGCCCTCGCGGTCGGCTGGGCCGGAGTCGCCGCGATGCCGCAGGTGGTGCAGCACGCGGGCTGGGCGGCGTTCGGCCTCCTCGCCGCAGGTGGTCTCGCGTACACCGTCGGCGCCGTGGTCTACGCGCTGCGCCGCCCCGATCCGGTTCCCAGCGTGTTCGGCTATCACGAGCTCTTCCACGCCCTGACGCTCGTCGCGGTCTCGTGCCAGTACGTCGCGATCGCGTTCTGGGTCGTCCGCGTGGGTTGACTGCGCGCCGCCGCGGTGATCACGAGGCGTCTGCCGCGTAGGCCGAAGATCCTTCTCATGGGTCACCGATTGAAGGCCCGGATCAATGGAAGGCCCGGACGGATCAATGCGCGCACGGCATGATTGGCCTCCGATGCATCGCGACGGCGACGACGACAGCGCCCTTGTTCTGCGCGTCCGCGCGGGGAAGCTCGAGGCGCAAGGCTCGTGGATCTACGCCTGGCTGCGCGTCGGCGCCGAGCGGCCGGTCGTCTACGTCGGCGCGACCGGGCTGCACCCGGCGACGCGGGCATGGCTCCACCTGCATCACGAGGATCCGGACGTCGGCCGCGTCGTCGCCGCGTATCCCGACGCGGCGACCGAGGCGCTCGACGTCGTTGCGGTGAGCGTGCCCGACGGCGTGGCCCGGCAGGAGGCGAAGCGCGCTGCGATCGCGGTCCTCGCGGCGCAGGGCTCGCTCTCCGACCGCTACGCCGGCGACCCTCCCGCGGCTCCCGGCACTCCCGCCTCCGCCGTCGCAGCGCAGGCCGCCGGCCGGCTCGTCCGCCGGATCGCCGAGCACCTGGCGTGAGCCGCCCGGTCGGTCGCACCGGTGGGGGCGCCTGCCGGCGCCCCCACCGTGCTCGTCCTACGGTGTCGCCCTCCTGCAGAGGCCCGGCCGGCTCTCGGTCTGGCCCAGGTCCTTGACCCAGAAGTTCGCCGTTCCGGCGGTGCCCGCTCCCACCGTCTCGTCGTAGCAGTCGACCGGCACGTTGTCGGTCGCCTTGTTGTACGAGATCGTGTTCGAGGCGGAGCCGTCGTAGGCCGCGATCCCGTCGTTGTGGTTCTGCGTCGCGTCGTTGTGGTCGATCACGAGACCGGTCGAGCCCTCGGAGATCGCGATGCCGACGCCGTTGCCGGCCACGTCGTTGTGGTCGACCGTGACCGGCGCGGCGGTCTCGAAGAGCAGGACGCCCGCCGCGGAGTCGTCGATGCCCACCCGGAAGAAGAAGTTGTTCCGGATCACGTTGTGGTCGACCGCGGCGCTCGCGCCGCGCCCGACCTGCACGCCGTTCTGCGCGATGGTCGGCGTCAGCCCGAGGTCGCCGTCGATCTCGTTCTGGGTGATCGACGCGTACGCATCCGGGCCGTCGACGACGATCCCGCCCTTCTGGTACCGGTCGATCGTGTTGTTGCGGAGGGTCGCCGTGCCTCCCTGGTTCTCGAACTGCCGGCCGACGAGGACGCCGATGCCGTCCTGGCAGCCGAAGAGCGCGGGGTTCACGTTGCGCACCTCGGTGACGTGGTTCCCGAAGAGCGTCGCCGACGCGTCGATGATGCGGACGCCCGTGTGCCGATCGAGAGCCCCGGCGCAGGCCGGGAAGTAGAACGGGCCCGTGATCGTGAACTGCCACAGCGAGACGTCGCGCGAGCCGCGCACGGTCACGATCGAGCGCGGCCGGCCGGCCGCCTCGACGATCGGCATGCGGATCACCGCCTGGAGCGGGACCTGCGAGAAGAGCCGAAGCCCGTCCTTGCCCGGGCCGATGGTGACCTGCTCGTCGTAGGTGCCCGGACAGACCTTGATCGCGTCGTTCGGGCCGGCCGCGTCGACGGCCTCCTGGATCCGGGCGAACTGCGCGTTCGGGCAGTCGGCGCCGTTGTCGTCGACGACGAGCATGTTCGGGCCGTCGCCTGCCGACGCCGGCGCCGCGCCGGCGACGCCGGCACCCGCCAGATCGGCGAGCGGCACGCCGAGAGTCGAGAGATCGACCGAGCCGAGCGCGAACGGGGCGGTCGCGAGGATCGTCGTCGGAGTCGAGGCGGCCGCAGGGCCGCTCGCATCGAACGCCGTCGGCTGGGCGAGCGCCGCTGCCGCGGACACGGTGACTGCCGCCGTGGCCGCCGCCGCGAGGGCGCCCAGACGACGAAGAGAAGCGTGGTGCCATGGTTCCCTCCAGAGAGAAGTGCCTGACGTCTCGTGCAACGGACGGCACAAGCCCCCGGGGTATGGCCGGCGGGAGCCGAATCCCGCAACGTGCGCATTTTTTGCTGCGGAAAACCCGAACGACCATCGGTACCGCCGCGGATGCGGCCGCGGCCGATGCGAACGACACTCGAACGGTGGCCGTCCTCCCACACACCTCCGCTGCGTTCAGCGCCACCCTGCGGGTGCACCTCGAGAACCGCCCCGGCGCCTTCGCGCGGATGGCGGCGGCGATCGGCGAGGCGGGCGGCTCGCTCGATGCGATCGATCTCGTCCGGGTCGAGCACGGCAAGAAGGTGCGCGACGTGACGGTGCTCGCCGTCGACGAGGCCCATATCGCGCGGATCACCGCCGCGGTGAGCGCGCTCGACGGCCTCGAGGTCGAGCACGTCGCGGATCGGACGCTGCTCCTCCACCGCGGCGGGAAGCTCGAGATCGCGTCGCGCATCCCGCTGAAGACGCTCGACGACCTCTCGATGGCCTACACGCCGGGCGTGGCCCGTGCATGCCGCGCGATCGCAGACGACCCGGAGATGGTGTGGAGCCTGACGACGAAGGCGAACACCGTCGCCGTCGTCACGGACGGCACCGCGGTCCTCGGGCTCGGCGACATCGGCCCCGCGGCGGCGCTCCCCGTGATGGAGGGCAAGGCGATCCTCTTCAAGGAGTTCGGCGGCGTCGACGCGTGGCCGGTCTGCCTCTCGACGACCGATCCCGACGAGATCGTCCAGGCCGTGGCCGCGATCGCGCCGGGCTTCGGCGGCGTCAATCTCGAGGACATCTCGGCACCCCGCTGCTTCGAGGTCGAGTCCCGCCTCCGCGAGCTCCTCGACATCCCCGTCTTCCACGACGACCAGCACGGGACCGCGATCGTCGTGCTCGCCGCGCTGCAGAACGCGCTCCGGGTCGTCGGGAAGCGCCTCGAAGACGCACGCATCGTCATCGCGGGCGCCGGCGCCGCGGGCGCAGCCACGACGCGGATGCTCGTCGCGGCCGGCGCCGGCGAGATCGTCTGCTGCGACGTGCGCGGCGCGCTCTACGAGGGCAGGCCGGATCTCGACCCGTTCCGCGCAGCGCTCGCCCGCGACACGAACCCGCGCGGCCTCCACGGGCCGGCCGACGACGCGCTCGCAGGCGTCGACATCTTCGTCGGCCTCTCCGGCCCGGGAGCCGTCACCGTCGAGGGAATTCGCACGATGGCGCCCGATCCGATCGTCTTCGCGATGGCGAACCCGACGCCGGAGGTCGCACCCGAGGAGATCGAGGATCTCGTGGCCGTCATGGGCACGGGCCGCTCCGACTATCCGAATCAGATCAACAACGTCCTCGCGTTCCCCGGGGTCTTCCGCGGTGCCCTGGACGTGCGCGCGAGCGCGATCACGGAAGGCATGGAGCTGGCCGCCGCCGCCGCGCTCGCCGCGATGGTCGACCCGGCGCACCTCGAGGCCGACTACGTGCTGCCGAGCGCATTCGACCGCGACGTCGCACCCGCGGTGGCAGCGGCCGTGTCGGCGGCCGCGGTCGCCGACGGCGTCGCACGCTCGAGCCGCGCCGAGAACGCCTTCGCGCTCCGATCCGGCTGAAAGCGCTCGCGCGCCTCCAGCCGGATCGATGCGTCGTCCTCGCTCTAGGTCGAGACCACGCGGTGCTGGCCTGCCCAGACGTCGCGCAGGACGGCAAACGCCCACGCGATGACGATGATCGCGGCCAGGAACGACAGCGGCGTCAGCGACGCCGTCCAGAACGCGATGATCGCGCAGACCGCCGCCGCGAGGCCGAGAACGCCGATCGTCGTGCTGCCGACGTGACGTGCGACGAGCGCGAACATCGCGATCGCGAGCACGACCAGCAGGCCCGCCGTCCAGCGGCGGCTGTCGCCGATCAGCCAGACGTTCCAGTTCTCGTGCGTCGCCGCGTAACCGAGAACCGTCCCCGCCATCACAACGGTGGCGATGACGTCCTCGACGATCTCCCTGCGTCCGACCTTCATGTGTTCCACCCCCTTTCGCTCATCGATGCTTCGTCAGAACACGAGCTCACTCGTAGCGCAGGGCCTGTGCGGGGAAGATCCGCGCGGCCCGCATCGCGGGCGCCAGCGTGGTCGCGAGCGCGACGATGTAGACGGCGAGGAAGATCACGCCGAGCGTGAGCCACGGCACGGCGAACGCCATGTGCGCCCAGCTCGGTGACCTGCGCGATTCGAGAATGACGTTGTAGGCGACGGCGAGGCCGAGGCCCGTGCCGACGACGATCGAGGTCAGCGCGATGAAGGACGACTCGATCAGGAAGCTCGCCTGAACCATCCGCCGCCTGAAGCCGATCGCGCGGAGGACGCCGATCTGCTGGCGGCGCTCGACGACCGCGCGCGCCGTGATCACCCCGAGCGCCGCGACGCCCACGATCAGGCCGAGGCCCATGAAGCCCATGATCAGCCGGTTGAACGTCATGCTCGCGCCGACGGAGTCCTTCAGCAGCTTGCGGAGCGAGTCGGCCTGCATCCCGTTGGCGAGGAACGCCGACTCGAGCCTCGACGCCGTCTGTGCCGGGTCGACGCCCCGTCGCAGCGCGAAGAGATGCGTCGTCGGGAGGACGCGGTCGCCGAAGACGCGCGCCAGCGTCGGCTGGGACGTCCAGATGCCGGTCATCAGCACGGGCGCGCTGTCCGAGAGCACGCCGATCACGGTCAGCGTCAGCCGCTTGCCCGTCTGCGGATCGCGCACGCGGACGGCCACGGGGGCGAACGTCTTGTCCTCGAGATAGAAGCCGGTGAGGTGGAACTTCGCGATCTGCGTTCCCCAGTTCGCCCGCCGCTCGACGGTGAACTGGTCGACGACGGCGAGGTTGGGGCGGTCGCGGACGGCGCGCCAGACGCTTGCGTTCGTCGCATAGCCGGTCGCGCGAGCCGCGAGGCCGTACGTCGTGTTGTCGAGAAACGCCGCGTCTGCGCCGTTCACGAGATACGACTCCTCGGCGCTCCGCACGCCGACCTGCCGGGCCTTGACCGGCAGGCTCGAGAGGCTCGAGACGACGCGGAAGTCCGAGCGCTTCATGCCCTGGAGCCGGTCCACCCCGTTCCACATGTCGAGAATGGGAGCCGCCGGCGACGTCGTCGCACGGACGTCGAAGCCGCCTCCGAACGCGCCGATGTCGTTGAACGCATGCATGAACGAGCCGGAGGTCGTGGCGCCGACGACGAGCGTGAAGACGACGAGCGTGAACATCGCGAGGGTGACACCGGTGCGGAAGAGGCTGCGCAGCGGGTAGGCGATCGCCATGCGGAGCACCGGCGCGAGGCTCTTGATCCTGCCGCCGACCCCACCGACGACTCCGAGGAGGACGTCCGCGTTGTAGACGATCGTCCACGTCGCCCCGATCACGATCATCAGGCCGCCGAGGACGAAGATCGAGAAGTTCACCTTCATCTCGCCGAAGAGCCAGCGGCTGAACGGGAAGACGAACCACACGATGAGCGCGAGCCCCGCCGCAGTGTGAACGAGCCGGTCGGGCGCGCGGAAGAGCCGGGCGAGCGGGACCGCCGAGAGGATCACGAGCGAGACCCCGAGGCCGAGCGGCACGGAGTCCTTCGCGTGCACGCCGCTCCAGGCGAGCAGCAGGCCCACCGCGACGCCGGCGACGGCGAGCGCGGTCCGACGGTGGCGAGCGCGGTGCACGGGCGCGTCCGGGAGGTTCCTGATCGCCGCGACGATGTTCATCCTGCTGACGCGCCAGGCCGAGAAGGCGACGACGGCGAGCGTCAGCAGCACGCCGAGGGAGTAGGCGAGCACGACGCTCGTCGTCCGGACGTCGTAGCCGATCGCGAGGTCGCTCGTCGACGCGAACGCCGACGCCATGGCGATGACCATGCCGTACGCGACCGCCACGCCGATCAACGCCCCCACCGCCGCCGCGATCAGGTCGTACGCGACCCCTTCGTACAGGAAGAGCTGCACGAGATGGCCGCGACGTGTGCCGACGGCCCGCGCGATTCCGAGCTCGCCGCGCCGCTCGGCCGCGAGCATGACGAAGATCAGGAAGATGAGCAGGATGCCCGCCGCGATGGAGAACGAGCCGAAGGTGGTGAACATCGCCATGAAGGTGGCGCCGGCCGAGTCGGCGGCCTCGAGCGCATCCTGCTTCGTCGTGTCGGCCTCGAGCCCGAGCGGCGCGAGCGTCGGCTTCAGCAGGGCGACGACGCGATCCGACTGGCCGACGCCGCCGGCGTTCGCGACGAAGATCCCGCGGACGAGCCCGGGCTTGCCGAGCAGCTGCTGGGCCGCGGCGAGCGGCATCAGGATTCCCGAGCCGTCGGTCGCGCCGCCGTCGTAGCGGACAACCGCGCGCACGCGGGCGTTCAGGACGCTGTTGCCGGCGTAGACGCGAACCGTGTCTCCGGCCGCGGCGTGCAGCGCAGCCGCGCCGTCCGCGTTCAGGTAGAGCTCGCCCGGCCGCAGGTCGGCGAGCGAGACGGTCTCGCCGCCGGCTCGGATGTCGCCGAACGGCCGCAGCCGCGCCGGATCGCTCGCGAAGAGCGTCACGCGCGGCTCGGTCTGCCGCGTCGTCAGATCCTGCAGCGCGACCGACTCGGAGATGACCGGCGCGACGCCGGCGACGAGGCCGGAGCCGGCGACGGCGCGGGCGATGCGCGCGGCATCGCCCTGCGGGATGTACCGGCTGCCGGTCGCGCCGTTCGAGTCGATCGAGAGCTCGGCGCCGATTCCCTTCGCCGCGACGACCTCGTCGGTCTTCCCGAGCGCCGCCGTGGCGCTCGCCCGGATCGTGTGGCTCATCGTGTCGCCCGTCGCGAGCGCGGCCGTGATGATGGCCGTGCCGAGCATGAGGCCGACGACGATCAGCGCGCTGCGGCCCGGACGGCGGCGGAGGTTGCGCACGCCGAGCCGCAGGAAGACGCGGTTGCGCGCCGCCAGGGCGCCGAGCGCCCCGAGGGCGAGTGCGAGCAGAACCGCGAGAACTCCCGCGAGCGTCCCGACCGGGAGGCCGAACACTCTGCTCATCGCTCGTCCGTCAGCACGACTTCGTACGTCTCGCGTCCCGGCGGCGTCGCCATCACGGTCACGAACTTCTCCACCTGGGCGCCGTAGCTGCCGCTCTCGATGCTCGCGGCCGCCTCCTCCGGACCGTCCCAGAAGGTCGCGACGAGCGCCTTCCCCTCCGGCGTCGTCAGGACCGTGCAGCCTTCGTAGCCGGGCTGCTCGCGAAGCTCGGGGATCACCGAGCTCTCGAAGATCTCGACCGCCCGCGCGACGCTCGTCCGCACGGTGTCGATCTCAGCCAGCGTGACTCGCGCCACCATTGCGCACCTCCAGCACTTCCTCGTCGATGATCCGGCCGTCGACCATCCGCACGATCCGGTCGGTCCTCCGGCCCACTCCGATGTCGTGGGTGACGATCAGGAACGTCAGTCCGCGATCGCGATTGAGCTCGCGCATGAGCTGCACGATCTCGTCGGCGTTCTCGCTGTCGAGGTCGCCCGTCGGCTCGTCGGCCCACACGATCGCCGGCTCGTTCACGAGTGCCCGTGCGATCGTGACGCGCTGGCGCTGCCCTCCCGAGAGCTCGTCCGGCACGTGCGACGCGCGCTCGCGCAGCCCGACCATGTCGAGCGCGTCGAGCGCCTTCCGGCGCGCCTCCCTTCCGTTGACCCGGGAGACGAGCAACGGCAGCTCGACGTTCTCGACGGCCGTCAGGACGGGCATCAGGTTGTAGAACTGGAAGATGAACCCCATCCGGTGGGCGCGGTAGTCCGTCCGCTCCCGGTCGTGCATCGCCGCGAGCGAGACGCCTTCGATGAGGACGTCGCCCTCGTCGATTGCGTCGAGGCCGGACAGGCAGTTGAGGAGCGTCGTCTTGCCGGAGCCGCTCGGGCCCATGATGGCCACCATCTCGCCGCGTTCGACGGTGAACGTGACCTCGCGGAGCGCGCGCACGGCGAGCCTGCCCGTGTCGTACGTCTTGCTGACGCCGCGCGCCTCGACGATCGTCGCCGCCTGTGGTGCCGTCTCCGGCGCCGCTACCCGCGGCGGCCGTGCGACCTCTACCGATACCGCCATCGCTTCCTCTCCTCCTTCGCGGGATGCATCGCAGCCTCAACGGTCGAGTTCTCCGCGGCCGCGGTGCGGGGCATCGGCGCTTGCCCACGCACCGCGTTCGGGAAAGTACGGAGGCCCGGGAGGCTAGGCGGCGGGCCGTGGCGCGAGTGGCGCCCGGCCGTGCCGGCTGTGCCGGTAGAGCGACGCAGCCCAGAGGACCACGATGTCGGCCGTGAGCAGCGTGAGCGCGGTCATCGACGCCGTCGCGATCGCGAAGACCGCGAACGCTGCGGCGGCGATCCCGAGGCCGGCGAGGATCCACGTCGCCGTGTCGTTGCCCGGCGAGCCGAGCCCGCACGTGAACGCGCCGAGCAGCGTGATCACGATGGCCGCTCCACGCCGGCTGTCGCCGACGAGCCAGACGTCCCAGCCCTGGTAGGTCGCCGCGAACGTGAGCACCGAGAGCGCGGTCAGCACGGTCGCACCGAGATCCTTGCGGGTGAGTGGCATGCCCTCACCTCCTTCCAGGAGGCGGATGACCCTGCGCGGGCACCGGGAGGATCGGTGCCCGCGCTGATCCTCGCTGCGGGATTAGCCGCAGCTCAGGCGTGCACCGGCACGAGGACGCGCTCTGCGAGCTCGACGAGCCGGGTCGAATAGCCCCACTCGTTGTCGTACCAGGCGATGACCTTGACCTGCGTGCCGTTCATGACCGCCGTGAGCGGCGCATCGAAGATCGCCGAGTACGGCGACTTGACGATGTCCGATGAGACGAGCGGCGCCTCGCTGTACCGGAGGATCCCCTCGAGCTCGTCCCGATCGGCGCGATCGCGGAAGAGCGCGTTGATCTCCTCGACGGACGTCTCACGCTGCACCTCGACGGTCAGGTCGACGAGCGACCCGGTCGGGATGGGAGCCCGGACGGCGAACCCGGCCAGCTTGCCGGCGAGCTCGGGGATGACGAGGCCGATCGCCTTGGCGGCGCCCGTCGAGGTCGGCACGAGGTTCACCGCGGCGGCACGGGCGCGGCGGAGATCCTTGTGCGGCATGTCGACGAGGCGCTGGTCGCCGGTGTACGCGTGGATCGTCGTCATCAGGCCGTGGCTGATGCCGAGGGTCTCGTGCAGCACCTTCGCCACGGGTGCGAGGCAGTTCGTCGTGCACGAGGCGTTCGAGATGACGGCGTGCCGCTCGGGGTCGTACGCGGCGGGGAAGTTCACGCCGAGCACGACGGTCGTGTCCGCGTCCTTCGCGGGCGCCGAGACGATCACCTTGCGCGCGCCGGCGGCAAGATGCTTCGCCGCGTCGGCGCGGGACTTGAAGCGCCCGGTGCACTCGAGCACGACGTCGACCTCGAGCTCGCCCCAGGGCAGCGCAGCCGGATCCGACTCGCCGAACACCGGGATCTCGACGCCGTCGACGACGATGCCGTGGTCTCCCTCTTCGACGGTGCCGTGGAACGGCCCGTAGACCGAGTCGTGTGCGAGCAGGTGCGCGAGCGCCGCCGGCTCGGCGACGTCGTTCACAGCCACGAGCTCGACGCCGGCGTCAGCCTCGAATGCCGCTCGAAACGCGGCGCGCCCGACGCGCCCGAAACCGTTGATTGCCGTCCGTGTCGACATCGCCTTCCTCCTTGTGCCTCGAATAGACGAACCAGTAGATCGCCCCGACCATGAGCGCCCCGCCGGCGACGTTGCCGATCGTCACGGGCACGAGGTTCGAGACGAAGAAGTGGCCCCAGGTGAGGTGCGCCACCCCCGGGACGGCATGCTGCGCCGCGAACGAGCTGTCGCTTCGCACGAAGAGCCCCATCGGGATGAAGAACATGTTGGCGACGCTGTGCTCGAAGCCCGCGGCGACGAAGGCCGTGATCGGCGGCACGATCGCCAGCACCTTGTCGGCGAGCGTGCGCGCGCTGTAGGTGAGCCAGATCGCGAGGCAGACGAGGGCGTTGCAGAACGCGCCGAGCACGATCGCCTGGAGAAAGCCGAGCCCGGTCTTCGAGGTCGCGATCGACAGCGTCTGCTCGCCGACCGCGCCCTTGCCGAACGTGTACTGCTTGCCGAGGAAGAGGAGCCCCGCCGTCGCGATCGCACCCGCGAAGTTGCCGGCGTACACGATCGCCCAGTTGCGAAGCAGCCTCGCGGTCGAGACGCGGCCGCTTGCCCACGCCATGACGATCAGGTTGTTGCCGGTGAAGAGCTCCGCGCCTGCGACGACGACGAGGATGAGCCCGAGCGCGAACGCGAGCCCGCCGAGAAGCCGCGACACGCCGAAGGGGAGCGAGGCGCCTCCCGCCGTGACCGTCGTCGCGAAGATCGCCCCCATGGCGATGAACGCGCCGGCGAGCACTGCGAGGGCGAACGTGTCGGCGGCGCCGAGTCCCGCCTTCGCCACACCGACCTGCTCGGCCTTGCGCGCCATCTCGCGCGGCGGCAGCGCGTCGAGGGAGGACGATCCCTGAAGGGTCGTCATGGGCGGCTGCCGCACCGCTCGCGGAGGGCGTCCCACTCCGCGTCGACCCGCCGCTGGATCTCGGCGCGCGTGGGCGCGCCTGCCGGCGTGAACAGATGCGCGAAGCGCGCCTGCGGACGGAGCCACTCCTCGACCGCGATCTTCTCCTGCGGCTCGTACGTCAGCCGGTAGTCCCCGTCGACCACCTCGTAGAGCGGCCAGAAGCAGCTCTCGACCGCCGCGTCGAGCAGCCTCGGCCCGAGCCGGGGCTCGTGCCCCCACCCGAGCGGGCAGTTCGTCAGCACGTTGAGGAACGCGGGGCCGCCCGCAGCCGCGGCGCGCTCGGCCTTCTCGCTCAGGTCCTGCCAGTGCGAGGCCGCCGCCTGCGCGACGTACGGCACGTGGTGTGCGACCGCGATCGCCGTCATGTCCTTGCGCTGCTGCGCCTTGCCGAGCGCGGCCGCGCCGACGGCGCTCGTGGTCGTGCTCGCACCGAACGGCGTCGCCCCGGAGCGTTGGACGCCGGTGTTCATGTAGGCCTCGTTGTCGTAGCAGACGAAGATGAAGCGGTGGCCGCGCTCGAGCGCTCCCGACAGCGCCTGCAGGCCGATGTCGTAGGTGCCGCCGTCGCCGGCGAGCACGACGAAGGTCAGCGGACCGTTCTGGGGCAGCGCCTCGCGCTTCGCAAGAGCGCGATAGGCGGTCTCGACGCCGCTCACGACCGCGGCCGCGTTCTCGAAGGCGACGTGGAGCCACGGGACGTTCCAGGCGGTCGTGGGGAAGCGCGTGGTCGCGACCTCGAGACAGCCGGTCGCGCTGACGACCACGACCGGGCGTGTCGATCGTGTTCACGATCGTGCGCACGACCATCGGCGCGCCGCAGCCCTGGCAGAGGGCGTGGCCGCCGCGCAGCGGCGGCGTGCCGTTCTCGTTCCGGGCGAGCATCTTCAGTCGGGACATGACGCTCCTCTCAGCCCGAGGTACGGGCTCGTGCGCTCGTCGAGGAACACGGCCCGGACGTCTTCCGGATGGAGATCGCGCCCGCCGAGGCCGTAGACGAAGCTGCGCAGCTCGACGTCGAGGCCGTCCCGCGCCGCGGCGACCTCCGCGAAGAGCGGCGGCGCGCCTCCGGGCGAGTCGGCGCGGTCGAGGACCGAGACGACGCGCACCGCGCGCAGCGCCTCGTGCAGGCGCTCCCTGGGGAACGGCCGGAACGACCGCACCTCGAGCAGGCCGACCGGCTCGCCTTCGCGCCGGAGCTCGTCGACGACGTCCTTCACGGTGCCGCCGCTCGAGCCGAGACAGACGATCGCATGCTCGGCGCCGTCGAGCGCGTACGGCTCGAGCGTCCGGTAGCGGCGCCCGGACAGCTCCTCGAGCTCCACCGAGAGCTCGTCGAAGACGGACTTCGCCGCCTCGATCGCGGCGAGCTGCTGATGCCGCAGCTCGAAGTAGTAGTCCGGCATCGCGAACGGCCCCTGCGTCGTCGGCCGCGCGACGTCGAGCAGCGCGTTCGGCACGCGGTACTCGCCGACGAAGTCGCGCACCTCGTCGTCGCGGAGCAGGGAGACCGGCTCCGCGCTATGGGTGATCGTGAACCCGTCCTGGCAGACGAGCACGGGCAGCAGCACGTCCGGGTGCTCGGCGAGGCGGGGCGCCAGCACCATCAGGTCGTATGCCTCCTGCGCGTTCTCGGCGAAGAGCTGGATGACGCCCGAGTCGCGGACGAGCATCGAGTCGGAGTGGTCGCAGTGGATGTTGATCGGCCCCGAGAGCGCGCGATTGCCGACCGCCATCACGACCGGCGCCCGCATCGACGCCGCGATGTAGACGACCTCTGCCATCAGCGCGAGCCCTTGCGAGGACGTCGCGGTGATCGTGCGCGCCCCGGCGAGCGCAGATCCGATGGCGGCGCTCATCGCCGAGTGCTCCGACTCGACGTCGACGAGCTCGCCGTGCGCGCGGCCCTGCGCGACGAACGCCGCGTAGCCCTGGATCATCGGCGTCTGAGGCGTGATCGGGTACGCCGGCACGACGTCGGGGTCGATCTGGCGCATCGCCTCGGCAACGGCCTGTCCGCCCGTCATGATCCGCGTCTCGAGGGCAGTCTCAGTCGCCATCGTCCTCGACCATCTCGATCGCGTCGACGGGACAGACCTCCGCGCAGAGCTCGCACCCCTTGCAGTGGTCGAGGTCGAAGCCGTCGAAGGCGGTTCCGTCGAGCCGCACCGCGGAGTCCGGGCAGTAGAGCCAGCAGAGCAGGCAGTTCACGCAGAGGCTGAGATCGACGGCCGGCTTCAGGCCGGTCCGCCAGCCCCCGGTGCGAGGCTGCGCGGTCTCGCTCGGTGAGACGACGCCGGCGAGCGGAAGGCCGCGCCACTCGGTCAGCTCAGGCATGCGTACCCCTCCTCCACCGCGTCGCGGATCTCGTCCGGCCCGACCTTCGCGCCGAGGAGCTCGACCGCCGCGTCGGCGAGGACGGAGGCCGAAGGCTCGTGCAGCGCCGCTGCGAGCGCGCCTACCATGACGAGGTTGACGAACTTCGACCCGCCGGCGAGCCGCGTGGCCGGAACGCAGCGCACGTCGACGCCCGCCAGCTCGGCGGGGGCGCTCTCGCCGTTCAGGAGGAGGAAGCCGCCGGGGGCGAGCCCGTCGGCGACGTCGACCTCGCGCAGGAGCGAGGGCTCGAGCACGACGACGACGTCGGGGTGGGTGATCGAGTCGTGGCGGCGGATCGGCGTGTCGTCGACGCGCGTGTACGCGCGCAGGGGAGCGCCGCGCCGCTCGGGGCCGTATTCCGGGAAAGCCTGCACGCTCTTGCCGTCGCGCAGAAGCGCTGTCGCGTAGAGCTGCGACGCGGTCTTTGCACCTTGCCCGGCGCGCGCGTGCCAGCGGATCTCCCTCATGCCCAGCCCCGGCGCAGGAACTCGTGCACGCCGCGCGCGGCGAGCTTCGCCTCGCGGACGGCCTCGACGACCGTTGCGCCGCCGTTGCAGGCGTCGCCGGCCGCGAAGAACTTGCCGCTCGTCGTGGCGCCCGTCGCCGGGTCGACGACGACCGTGCCGTTCTCCGTCGCGAGCCCGTCGATCCAGGAGAGGAACTCCGTGCGTGGACGCTGGCCGATCGCCTTGATCGCCGTGTCCGCGCGAAGCAGGAACTCGGAACCGGGGATCTCCTCCGGGCGCCTGCGCCCGCTCGCGTCCCTGGCGCCGAGCCGCGCCCGCCTGCACTCGACGGCTTCCAGGCGCTCGCTCCCGACGAAGCGAAGCGGGACGGTCAGCCACTCGAGGTGGACGCCCTCCTCCTGCGCCTCGACGACCTCGTGCGGGTACGCCGGCATCTCGGCGCGCGTCCGCCGGTAGAGCATCGTCACCTCGTCGGCGCCGAGCCGGCGCGCCTCGCGCGCGGCGTCGACGGCGGTGTTCCCCCCGCCGACGACGACGACGGCGGAGCCGACGTCGGGCGCGCGGCCGGTCTTGATCGCCTCGATGAACGGCAGCGATTCCCAGACGCCGGGCAGATCGTCGCCCGGATAGTGAACGTCGGCGTCCGGGCCCATCCCCACCGCGAGCACGACGGCGTCCGCGTCGGCCGCAACCGAGGCGAGCGCCTCCTTCGTGTCGATTGCGACGCCGAGCTCGAACGCGACGCCGAGCTCCGCGAGCACGCGGGCCTCGGACGCGAGCGGCTCGGCAAGCAGGCGATACGGCGCGATCGCGTAGCGCACGAGGCCGCCGGGCTCGAGCCGCTCGTCGTAGACGGTGACGGCGTAGCCGAGCGCCGCGAGCTCGCCCGCGCACGCGAGGCCCGCAGGGCCGGCGCCGATGACCGCCACCCGGAGCCAGTTGTACGGCGCGCGCGTCCTGAGCGTCGTCCCCGCCGCGAGCGCGTGGTCGGCCGCGTAGCGCTGCAACGCACCGACCTCGACGGGCCGGCGCCCTTCGTGCTGCAGCACGCACGCGCCCTGGCACAGCAGCTCGACCGGGCACACGCGCGCGCAGGTGCCGCCGAGGAGGTTCTCGGCGAAGATGATCCGTGCCGCCTCGTCCGGCTCGTCGCGGGCGACGGCCGCGACGAACGCGGACACGTCGACCCCGGCCGGGCAGGCGACGGTGCACGGGGCCTCGGCGTAGGGGCCGCCGCACTCGAGGCAGCGGTCCGCCTCGACGAGCGCGCCTGCCCGCTCGAGCGGGAGTGTCAGCTCCTCGTAGACCGACGGTGCGCACTCGGGGAGAGTGGCCATGGCACGAACACTGCTGCCGGGTGTCCCGAGCCGCATCGGGGCGGGCGCGGAACGCCGCTGCGGTAAAGGCGCAAGCTCAGAGCCGCCGCACGCCGGTGGCCGTCTCGTGGCGGAAGAACAGCTTCTTGCCGGCCTCGACGAGCCCGAGGTAGGTGACCGTCATGCCGCCGAGGATGGCGAGAAAGAGCAGCGGCAGCGAACGGAAGCCGAGGGCGTGCGCGACCGGCGAGTACGGCAGCGCGATCCCGAGCGCGACCACCCCGAGCGTCGTCGCGAGAAGCGGCCGGCTCGGCCGGCTCGAGAAGAAGGGCACCCGGCGCGTCCTGATGACGAAGACGACGAGCGACTGCGTCGCGAGCGACTCGACGAACCAGCCGCTGCGGAAGAGCGGCGCGTGCGCGTCGAAGACGTAGATCATCACCGCGAAGGTCGCGAAGTCGTAGAGCGAGCTGATCGGCCCGAAGAACGCCATGAAGCGGCGGATGAAGCCGATGTCCCAGTGCTCGGGCCGCCGCAGCAGCTCCTCGTCGACCCGGTCGGTCGGGATCGTCAGCTCGGAGACGTCGTACATGAGGTTGTTCAGGAGGATCTGGGTCGGCAGCATCGGCAGGAACGAGAGGAACACCGACGCCCCCGCCGCGCTGAACATGTTCCCGAAGTTCGAGCTCGTTCCCATCAGGACGTACTTCATCGTGTTGGCGAAGATTCTCCGCCCTTCGACGACGCCGTCGGCGAGCGTGCCGAGGCTCTTCTCGAGGAGCACCACGTCGGCCGCCTCCCGCGCAACGTCCACTGCCGTGTCGACCGAGATCCCGACGTCGGCGCGGCGCAGCGCGATCGCGTCGTTGACACCGTCGCCGAGAAACGCAACGTCGTCCCCGTTCCGCTGGGCGGCGGCGACGAGCGCGGCCTTCTGCTCCGGCCCGACGCGCGCGAAGACGGTCGTGCGCCGCACGAGCTCCGAGAGCTCCCCGTCGTCGAGGCCGCCGAGGTCCGCTCCTCTCGTGACCCCGAGCACCGGCAGTCCCACTTCGCGGCAGACGTGCACGGCGGTGCGCTCGTTGTCGCCGGTGAGCACCTTGAGCTCGATGCCGAGGCGCCGCAGCCGGGCGACCGACTCCGCCGCGTCGGCCTTCGGAGGATCGGCGAAGACGATGAAGCCGCGGAGCGTGAGGTCGCGCTCGTCGCGCTCGTCGTAGGACGGGCGGTGGTCGACCGTCTTCTCGGCGAGCGCGAGCACCCGGTGCCCCGACTCGAGCAGGCGCTCGAGCGTCGCAGCCGCGGCCGCCGTGCTCTCCGGCGTGCATCGTGCGAGAACCTCCTCCGCCGCCCCCTTGCAGAGGAGCCGCCTCCGGCCCGCGTCGTCGAGCACGACGGACGCGCGCCTGCGCTCGAACGTGAAGGGCACGGCCCCCACGCGATGGGCGGCGGCGAGCTCCGCCGACGCGACGGACGGCTCGAGGCCGCGCCAGATCGCGAGGTCGAGGGTGTTCCCGAGCGGCGTCCCGCCGTGCTCGAAGCCGAGGTCGCTGCACAGGAGGCCGAGCCGGACGAGCGCCGGCGCCGGAGCCCCGGCCGGGTCGACCGCCTCCCGCAGCCGGATCTCTCCCTCCGTCAGCGTGCCCGTCTTGTCGGTGAAGAGCAGGTCGGCGTCGCCGAGGTCCTCGATGCTCACGAGGCGCTTGACGAGCACGGCCTTCTGCGCCATGCGCCGCGCGCCGGTCGAGAGGCTCACGGTGACGATCGCCGGCAGGAGCTGCGGCGTCAGCCCGACGGCGATGGCGAGCGAGAAGAGCAGGGAGTCGATGACCGGCCTGCCCGAGGATGGTGTTCGCGGCGAAGATGAGAAGCGTCAGGGCGGCCGTGACCTTCGCGAGGAGCCCCGCGAAGCTCGACAGGCCGCGTTGGAAGGCCGTCGGCTGCTGCTCGGAGCGCAGCGCGCCCGCCACCTCGCCGATCCGCGTCCGCGCGCCGGTCGCGACGACGACGCCGAGGCCGCGCCCGCCGCGCACGACCGTTCCCGCGTAGGCGCAGTCGGCGTGGAGCGCGCCGTCGGATCCTGCCGGTGCCGCAACCGTCTTCTCGGCCGGATACGCCTCGCCGGTGAGCATCGCCTCGTCCACCGTCAGCTCGGCCGCCTCGAGCAGCCGCAGGTCTGCGGGGACGACGTCGCCCGCCTGCAGCAGGCAGACGTCGCCGGGGACGAGCAGGCTGGCCGCGAGCTCGACCGGCTCGCCGTCGCGGAGGACGGCGGCGCGACGCCCCGTGCGCTTCCGCAGCGCCGCGAGCGTCTGCTCGCTGCCGTACTCGTTGTAGACGCCGAGACCGACGCTCGCGGCGATGATCGTCAGGATGATCGCGCCGTTCACGCGCTCGCCGACGAGCGCCGCGACGACGGCGGCCGCGACGAGGAGCCCGACGAGCGGG
This sequence comes from uncultured Actinomycetes bacterium, assembly GCA_963831405.1. Classification (GTDB taxonomy): domain Bacteria; phylum Actinomycetota; class Thermoleophilia; order Gaiellales; family Gaiellaceae; genus Palsa-739. The sequence continues at coordinate 103,748 of CAWHPX010000016.1, read as the reverse complement.
CTGCGAACCTGGGCGAGCACGAGGCGGGCGAGCGGCCTGCCGCCCTCCTCCAGCTCGTTCGAGCCCACCGAGCGGCGCCGCTCGTCGGCCGCCGCCGCGGTGAGGCCCCGGGCCGTCGACTCGAGGCGGAGAAGCGCAACTGCCGGGTCGGCGCCCGCCAGCTCGTCGAGCTCGGACGGTCGGCGGCCCGCGTCCGCCGTGGCGCTCAGCGCCTGCGCCGCCTGCGCCGGCGAGGCGGCGGCACCGGGCGTCGCTCGAGCATCTTCTTCTCGAGTGCCGCGAGCACCATGAGCACGGTGACTGCGAGGATCGCCACGGTCTGTACGGAGATCATGCTCTCTCAGCCCCGGGCGGCGTGCAATCTGCGGCGGGTCGCGGGCGGGGGCGACTCGAGCTCTGCCTCGACGCCGACGACGCCCGGCACGCGGCGCAGCCACCGGACGAGCATCTCCGCGTCTTCGTGCGAGCCGACGCGCCCGCTGATCGCGACATGCCCGCCCTCCACGGCAACCTCGAAGTCCTCGGGCAGCAGCAGCATCGTGCGGAAGAGGATGTCCTCGCGGATCTCGCGCTCGATCTCCGCGTCGGAGCGCGTGAACGCCCGCACGAGGTCGGACCGCGTCACGATCCCGACGAGGTGCCCGCCCGAGACGACCGGGAGGCGGTTGATCGTGTAGTCGACCATGAGCCGCGCGACCTCGGCAACCTGCTGCGCCGGGCGCGCGGTGACGGGCGGCCACGTCATCGCGTCGGCGGCCGTCTGCGCCTTCAGCTTGTCGAGCTCGCCGTCGAGCCGGCGCGCGATCCACGTCAGCACGCGCGGCAACTCCGCCGAGATCCCTTCTTCCTTCCGGAGGATGTCGGCTTCCGAGACGACGCCGAGCACCTCGCCGTCAGGGCCGCAGACCGGCACACCCGAGATTCGATGCTCGACGAGCAGGCGGGCGACGTCTTTCAAGGCCGTCGACGGGGCGACCGTGACGACCTCGCGGGTCATGATCTCCTCGACTCTCATGGCTCGATGATGCGGCCCGGCGGACGCCGGCACATCCGCGCCGCCACCGATTCGGGCGCGGCGAAGTACGGACGGCGTCAGCGAAGCGCGCGGAGGGCGTTCGCGATGACCGCGACGTCGATGACCTCCTGCAGGAGCGCGCCGAACACGGGAGCGAGGAAGCCGGCTGCGGCGAAGCCCATGGCGACGACCGAGAGCGCAAGGCCGACGATCACGCTCTGACGCGCGATGCCGAGGGACCGCCGGCCGATCTGGACGGCATCGACGATGCGGTCGACTCGATCGAGCACGACCACCGCGTCGGCGGTGTCGGAGGACACGGTGCTCCCGACCGAGCCCATCGCAATGCCGACGTCGGCGAGCGCGAGCGCCGGAGCGTCGTTGACACCGTCGCCGACCATGACGACGGGCTGCAGCTCGGGCTGCGCGCGCAGCGCACGCACGATCTCGAGCTTGTCCTCCGGTGACTGCTCGGCGTAGACCCGGTCGACGCCGAGCATCTCGCCGACGGCCGCCGCGGCGGCCTCGCGGTCTCCGGTGACGATCGCGACGTGGCGGATGCCCTCGTGCCGCAGGAGCTCGACGAGCCGGTGCGCGTCGTCGCGCAGGCGGTCGCCCATGACGATCGCACCGGCGACCGCGCCGTCGACGCCCGACGAGGATGCGGGCAGTCCCACGCTCGGGCTCGCGATCGAGCCGGCGGGACGCCTCGGCGACGCCCGAGTAGCCGCGCTCGCGCAGCCACGACGAGCTGCCGACGGCCACGCGGCGCGCCCCGACCGTCCCCTCGACGCCCTGCCCCCTCCCCTCCTCGACGCCGTTCGGCGCCGTGAGGATCACGCCGCGCGCCTCGACGTCGTGGACGAGCGCCTCCGCGAGGACGTGGGCCGAGAGCTGGTCGACGGAGGCGGCCAGGCGCAGGAGCTCGTCGGGCCCGAAGCCGTCGAGCGCGACGACCTGCTCGACCGCGGGCAGTCCGAGCGTCACGGTGCCCGTCTTGTCGAGGAGGACGCTCCGCGCCTCCCCGAGCCGCTCGATGACACCGCCGCTCTTGACGATCACGCCCGACCGCGCGGCTCGCGAGACGCCGGCGATGAAGGCGATCGGCGCGGCGAGGATCAGGGGGCACGGCGTGGCTACGACCATGACCGCGAGGAAGCGCGTCGGATCGCCGGCGAGCGCCCACGCGCCGCCCGCGACCGCAAGCGCGAGGGGAAGGAAGCCCGCGGCGTACCGGTCGGCCAGACGGACGAACGGCGCGCGCTCCGTCTCTGCGTGCCGGACGAGCTCGACGATGCCGGCGTAGGCGCTCTCGGCGGCCGGGCGGACGGCGCGCAGCTCGAACGCGTCTCCCGCGTTCGCGGAGCCGCTGCGCACCGTGCCGTCGCGGGAGTAGGTGACCGGAAACGGCTCGCCGGTGAGCGCCGACTCGTCGATCGCCGCGTTGCTCGACAGCACGAGGCCGTCGACCGGGACCACCTCTCCCGCCCGGATGACGACGATGTCGCCCGGACGCACGGCATCGACCGCAATCTCTTCGATCACGGAATCGCGCCTGACGTGCGCGATGCGCGGCATCCGCTCGAGCAGGCGCGTCAGCTCCCGTGTCGCGCGACGGGTCGCGTACTCCTCGAGCGCGTTGCCGCCCGCGAGCATGAGCGCGACGACGCTGCCGGCCAGGTACTCGCCGAGGGCGAGGGCAGTCGCGATCGCGACGAGCGCGATCGCGTCGACCCCCACGTCGCGCCGCAGGAGCGCCCTGAGGACGGAGGCGACGAGCGGGACGAGGATCAGCGCCGTCGACGCCGCCCAGACGGCCGAGCCCGCCCCCGGCTCGCCGAGGGCGTGGAGCAGCGCGCCGACCGCGAGCGCCGCAAGCGCGGCCGGCGCGAGGACCCGCTGCCACATCGTCAGCTGTGCGCCGCGCCGGCCGTCTTCGCCGTCTCGACGTCGGGCGCCACGTCTGCGCCGCGCACGACGAGCACCGCGCACTTCGCGTGATGGAGCACGGACGTCGAGACGCTGCCGAAGACGAACCGCTGCAGCGCACCCCAACCATGGGCGCCGATGACGATCATGTTCGCTGCCGTCTCCTCGGCGGCCTCACAGATCTCGTCTGCGGCATCGCCTTCGCGAAGCTCCCACGTCGCGGCGAGACCGAGCGTCGAGGCCGCCTCGACGGCGCTGCGCGCAACCTCCTCCGCGTGCTCGCGCTCGACGTCGGCGAGCTCCGGGAGATACGGGACCGGCGCGAAGCCGTAGCCGGTGAGAACCGGCGTGCGCCAGACGGTGACGACCCGAAGCTGCCAGCCGGTCGCCTTCGCCAGCTCGAAGGCCTCCGTCGCCGCAGCCTGCGCCGAGGGTGAGCCGTCGGTGGCGAGCAGAATCGTGCTCATGTTCGTGCCTCCTTTTGGTCACCGAAAGCGTCGCTCCGGGCCTGCGGGGCCGCATCGGGGGCACGCCTGATCGCGCTCAGTAGTTGACGCGGAAGAGGCGGCGGCCACCGCTCTGCGAACATGGTCTTCGTGACGACGGCGCGGCGCGCATGAGCACCGGCTGCGCGATCGCGGTCGAGCGTGTGCGCCGGTTCTTCGAGGACGGGCGCGTACAGGCGCTGAAGGACGTGTCGTTCGCCGTCGAGCCCGGTGAGCTCGTGGCGCTCACCGGCGCTTCGGGCTCCGGGAAGAGCACGCTCCTCAACCTGCTCGGCGCCCTCGACCGGCCGGACAGCGGCACGATCAGGATCGACGGACAGCCGCTCGCGGAGCTCGACCGCCCCGCGGCCTACCGCGCCCGGACGGTGGGCTTCATCTTCCAGGCCCACAACCTCCTGCCGACCCTGACGGCGAGCGAGAACGTGCAGATCCCGATGTTCGGACGGTTCCCGCGCCGCGAGCGGGTGGCACGGGCGACGGCGCTCTTGCGCGAGGTCGGCCTCGAGGATCGGCTCCACGCCCGCCCCGTGGTGCTCTCGGGCGGCGAGCGCCAGCGCGTCGCGATCGCGCGCGCGCTCGCGAACGACCCGCGGCTGCTGCTCGCCGACGAGCCGACGGGCTCCCTCGACTCGGTCACGGGCGCGCAGGTCCTCGAGCTCCTCGACGGCGTGCGCCGGCGGCGCGGAACCACGATCGTCCTCGTCACGAACGACGACGAGGTCGCGCGGCGTGCCGACCGGACGCTTCACCTCCGCGACGGGGTTATCCATGGACGGGGTCATTCGTGACGAAGCGCCGCAACCGGTGCCAGCCTGACCGCCCGCCACGTCGGATAGAGCGCCCCTAGGAGCCCGACGCCGAGCGCGAAGGCGAGGCCCCAGGCGAAGGTCGACGCCGTGTAGGTGGGGCTGATGAACGCCGAGAGGGTGCTGCGTGAGACGAAGACCTGCGCGGCGAGCACGCCGAGTGCGCAGCCGACGCCGAGCGCGAGCAGGCAGATGAAGAGCGCCTCCAGGACGATCATCGCGCCCACCCGCGCGGGCGACCAGCCGACCGCACGCAGGATCCCGATCTCGCGCGTCCGCTCGAAGACCGACATCGCCATCGTGTTCGTCACCGTGATCCCGCCGACGATCAGGGCCAGGAGCGACACGATCCAGCCGGTCGACACGATCAGGCGCGTCGAGGTGTCCACCTTGATCGCCTGCCCGGGCTCGGTGATCGCAGCCACCCCGGGATAGCGCCGCTCGAGCCGGCGTCGCGATCGCCTTCGGGTCGTGGCCGACCCGGGCGGTGACGCCGAGCGACGTGATCTCTCCCGGCCGTTTCGCGATCGACTCGACGGCATGAAGCGGCAGGACGATCCCCAGATCCTCGAAGCGGTTGCCCGAGTGGTAGATGCCGCCGATCGTGAACGTCCGCGTTCCGACGCGAACGCGCTGGCCGAGCCGCTTGCCCGAATGGTCGCCCGCCATTGCAGGCGCGCGGACGCCCCGGACGACGACGAACCGCCGGTAGGCGAACTCGCGCGGATCGAGCCCGAAGACGAGCAGTCCTCCGTCGACGAGCAGCTTCACCTTCGCGACGGCGGCCACGCCCGGGTCGCGCGCGACCGAGGCTGCGAGCGACTCGGGCAGAAGCGAGCGCGGGAAGTCCGAGACGTCGGCCTGGTAGAGACCGAAGTCGGCCCGGCCGACGCGCATCAGGTCGCCCGCCGTCCGGTGGACGCCCGCGACCGTGGCGAGCAGGGCGACGATGAGCGCGACGCCGAGGCCCACCCCCACCGCCGTGAAGACCGTCCGGGCGGCCCGCCGCCAGAGATTCCTCCAGATGAGCGCCGGCCACGTCACGGGCCAAGCATCTCAGGGCCGCGGCCGGCCGACCTCGTCAGCTCACGCCGATGTCGGCCACCTGCGCATCCGCGAGCGCGACGAGGTCGGCGGACCGGAGCCGGAGCGACATGTCGTGCGCTCCGCCGTCGAGCACGACGTGACCCTGCTCGAGGAGGCTTCGGTCGACGACGACGCGGTCGCCCGCCGGCCCGCCGAACGGCGGCACGGCCCCGAGCTCGAATTGCGGATACGCCGTCACGAGATCTGCCTCCTCCAGCACCGCGACCGACTTCGCGCCGGCAGCCGAAGCGAGCTTCAGCACGCTCAGGTGCGTCGTGGCGGGGACGACCGCGCGGATGAGCCCCCCGTCGTCGGTTCGTGCGATCACCGTCTTCGCGACGACCTGCGGGAGCACACCGAGCACGCGCGCCTCGCTCGACGCAGTCGTGGTGCGCCGGTGCGGGAGAAGCTCGAACTCGACGCCTTCCGATCGGAGGGTGTCGACGAGGTCCTGCGTCGCCGGAGCGAGCGCAACGGCAGGCGAGACATCGCGATCGCGCTCGTGCCGCGTCACGATGCTCGTCGTCTCGCCCGGATAGAGGATCGTCTGGTGACCGTCCTCCCAGCGCACGGCGTAATGCGGGTGATCCGCCGGCCCGAGCACGTCCAGGATCTCGCCGAGCCGTCCCGGATCGCCGACGCGCCGACCGCTCACGGTGACGATGTCGCCTCGCTCAACCGCCGCCTGTCGGGTCGTGGACATGGTGCCTCCCTTTTCGTCGCTGGCGCCCACACGATCCGCCCGCCGGCGAGCCGGGATCATCGGTTCGAGCACCGATCGTGGTACGGGGAACTACCGAGACGCGACCGCCCTCGGCGAAGGAGAGGACCTGCGGACAGGCCGGTGCGCCTCTCACCCATGGTCGGCAAACGGCACACACGCGAGCTCGGCGCCGCGGCGCCCGGGTGGGACGCCGGGAACGGCGCGCGCGCGAGCCCCCTGGAGCCCGAGCGCCGGCTGTTCGCGGATCTCCAGTCGAGCCCGGACGGCCTCTCCGAGCGGGAAGCCGAGCGCCGGCTCGTTCGCTACGGCCCGAACGAGATCGCGCGCCGAGGGCGCTCGCGCTGGTGGCGCGACGTGGCCGCGCAGCTGACCCATCCGCTCGCACTGCTGCTCTGGGCCGCCGCCGCCCTCGCCTGGGCTGCAGGGACCCCGCTCCTCGCGGCGGCCGTCGTCGGCGTGATCCTCTTGAACGCGGCGTTCGCGCTCGCGCAAGAGCGGCAGGCGGAGCGTGCGGTCGAGGCGCTCGCCGCCTTCCTGCCCGAGCGCGTCTCCGTGCTGCGGGACGGACGGCGGCAGCTCGTCGAGGCGCGGAGGCTCGTGCCGGGGGACGTCGTCGTGCTCGTCGAAGGCGATCGCGTGCCCGCCGACGCGCGGCTCATCGCGGGCAGCCTCGAGATCGACACCTCCTCCCTCACGGGCGAGTCGGTGCCGGTGACCCGCGAGGTCGGCGAACCGGAGACCGACGTCCTCCTCGAGGCACGCGACCTCGTCTTCAGCGGGACGAGCTGCACCGCAGGCGAGGCGCATGCGCTCGTCTACTCGACCGGGATGCAGACCGAGCTCGGCCGCATCTCCGCGCTCTCGGAGCGCATCGGGCGGGAGGAGAGCCCGCTCGAGGGGCAGGTGCGCCGCGCGGCGAGGCTGATCGCGTTCGTCGCCGTCGGCGTCGGCATCGCCTTTCTTCCGCTCGGCCTGCTGGCCGGCCTGCCGTTCTCCGGCGCGCTCATCTTCGCGGTCGGGCTGCTCGTCGCAAACGTCCCCGAAGGGCTGCTGCCGACCATCACTCTCGCGCTGGCGGTCGGTGTCCGCGCGCTCGCGCGGGAGGGTGCGCTCGTCAAGCGGCTGAGCGCGGTCGAGACCCTGGGCTCGACGACCGTCATCTGCACCGACAAGACCGGCACGCTCACCGCCAACCGGATGTCGGTGGTCGAGACGTCCGGGCCGCCCGACCGGATCGCAGCGGTCGGTGCTGCATGCACCACCGCGGAGATCGACGAGCGCGGCGACCGCGTGGCCGGCGACCCGACGGAGGTGGCGCTGCTCGCGTTTGCGCACGGCTGCGGTGTGGACGTGCGCCTGTCGACCCGCGAGCGGCGCAGGCGCGCACTCTTCGCCTTCGATTCGACCCGGAAGCTCATGACGGTGGTCGAGGACGAGCACGGCGCACTCGTCGCGTGCACGAAAGGGGCTCCCGAATACGTCCTCGAGCGTTGCGCGCTCTCGCGCGACGCGCACGCCGCGGCGCTTGCAGAAGCAGCAGCGTTCGCCGCGAAGGGGCTTCGCGTCCTCGCGGTCGCGCGGAAGGAGCTCGTGACGATCGACGGACGCGACGACGTCGAGCGCGATCTCGAGTACGTCGGCCTCGTCGCGCTCCTGGATCCTCCGAGACCGGAGGTTCCCGCCGCCGTCGCCGCGTGCCACCGTGCAGGGATCCGCGTGATCGTCGTCACCGGCGACCATGCTCTCACCGCGCTCGAGGTGGCACGCCGCATCGGCCTCAGGGTCGACGCCGACGACGTCGTCGACGGCGCCTGGAGCGACGTGATGCCGGATGCGGCGCTCGACCGGCTCCTGCGCGAGCAGCGCGAGCTCATCTTCGCGCGTTCGTCGCCGGAGACGAAGCTCCGCATCGCCGACGCGTTGCGCGCGCAGGGCGAGGTCGTCGCGATGACGGGCGACGGCGTCAACGACGCGCCCGCGCTCCGGCGCGCCGACATCGGCGTGGCGATGGGCGTCGCCGGCACCGAGGTGGCCCGCGAGGCCGCGACGATGGTCCTGACCGACGACAACTTCGCCTCGATCGTCGCCGCCGTCGAGGCCGGCCGGCGCGTCTACGCCAACATCCGCAAGTTCGTCTTCTACATCTTCGCCCACGCGACGCCGGAGGTGGTGCCGTTCCTGGCCTTCGCGCTCTCGGGAGGACTGATCCCGCTGCCGTTGACGGTGATCCAGATCCTCGCGGTCGATCTCGGCACCGAGACGCTGCCGGCGCTCGCCCTCGGGCGCGAGCCGCCGGAGCCCGGCCTGATGGAGCAGCCGCCGAGGCCGCGGAGCGAGGGCATGATCCGCCGCCAGATGCTCGTCCGCGCCTGGCTCTTCCTCGGCGGCATCTCTGCGCTTCTCGTCATGGGCGGGTTCGCCTACACGCTCCTCCGCGCGGGGTGGTCGCCGGGCGACGCGACGGGGCGCCGCTCGCCCCTCCACCACGCGTACGAGCAGGCGACGACGATGACCTTCCTCGGCATCGTCGCGTGCCAGGTCGGCACCGCGGTCGCCGCCAGGACCGAGTGGCGGTCGTTGCGCGAGGTGGGCGTCGCGACGAACCGGCTTCTGCTCTGGGGAATCGCGTTCGAGCTCGCGTTCTCGGCCGCGATCGTCGCGACGCCGCTCGCCGCGACCGCTCGGCATGGCGCTCCCGTCATGGGACGCGCTGCTCTTGCTCGTCCCGTTCCCCGTCTGCGTCTGGGGAGCCGACGAGCTCCGCCGCGCACGGGCGCCGGCGCAACGACAAGGGGCCCGCTCGTCGCGGGCCCCATTGACCTTCGTCCGGCCGGTTTCGCTTTCGTCCACTCAACCGCGAAGGCGTCGGGCGGTGTCTTCCTGCGGTCTTCGCGATCGGGCTTCGACCTACTCACGATCCGTGCTCGACGCACGCACGGATCTCCCTCTTCACCGCAACCGGAATCGGTGAATCCCCCGATTCCCACCCGGGCACGGCAGCGGATCGGCTACGCGGAAAGAAAGAGAGGCTGCTATGGCCACCACCGTTCAGACCACTCGCAGGCTGCAGATCTCCGCTCCCGACGCCGTGACGGCGTTTGCGCTCGAGCGGCGGCTCGCACATCTCCATCCCGTTGCGGTCGGACGCGGCGCCGACTGGCGCGTCGAGCTGGAGGACTCCGACGACCGGCTCGACGAGATCACGGCCGCCGTCGCGCACTGGCTGCGGGACATCGGCGCCGACGCGACCGAGATCACCGTCGACGGGCTCGTGAAGACGATCGAGTCGAAGATCTCAGACGACGAGCCACTCGGCGCCGGCTACGACGCGGCGTACGTGCTCGTGCTCGAGCACGAGCCGTAGCACACCGGCTCAGTAATTCCCCCCTTGCGGTTCGTCCGTTCCCCTGAGGCTCGATGCCGCGCACCGGGGGATCGGCGCGCGAGGCAACCGAAGGAGGAGCACCGTGACCGCCATGCGAGCAGTTGGATACCAGCAGTTGCCACCGCACGCACACGTGCGCGAGCTCGAGACCGAGTACGTGATCGAGCTCGACGTCGCCGATTTCACGGAAGGGGAGCTGGACGTCGAGCTGATCGGTCCCGTCGTCACGGTTCACGGCGATCAGGCCGAGACACCCGCCGACGAGGGGATCGCGTTCCGCATCCACGAGCGGCTCGAGGAGTCGTTCCGTCTTCCCGACGACGCCGACCTCGACGACGTCCATGTGACGTACAGCCACGGCGTCCTCGAGTTCCAGGTGCCGCGGGTCCCGCTCACCCCTCGCACGCTGACAATCGCGAAACGGCGCCAGGGTCTGCTCGACCCGAACGCCGAAGGCGTCTGAACGGAGGAAATGACCATGCGCAAGCTGATCATCATGGGCGCCGGCGGGCGCGACTTCCACGATTTCAACGTGGCGTTCCGCAACGACCCGGAAACCGAGGTCGTCGCCTTCACCGCGACCCAGATTCCGGGCATCGACACCCGCGTCTATCCGGCTTCGCTCGCGGGGCCGCTCTACCCGAACGGCATCCCCATCCGCCCCGAGAGCGAGCTGAGGCAGCTGATCGACGAGCACCAGGTGGACGAGGTCGTTCTCGCCTACTCCGACCTGAAGCACGAGACCGTGATGCACAAGGCCTCGACGGTGCTCGCCGCGGGCGCCGACTTCCGCCTGCTCGGCCCGGGCGCGACGATGCTGGTCTCGACCAAGCCGGTCGTCGCCGTCTGCGCGACCCGGACCGGTTGCGGCAAGAGCCAGACGAGCCGGAAGGTCGGGCAGCTGCTGCTCGATGCAGGGCTGAAGGTCGCTCTCGTCCGGCATCCGATGCCGTACGGCGACCTCGAGGCGATGCGCGTGCAGCGATTCGCCACGCTCGAGGACATCGACGCGTCGCAGCCGACGCTCGAGGAGCGCGAGGAGTACGAGGAGCCCGTCCGGATGGGCATGGTCATGTACGCAGGCGTCGACTACGAGGCGATCCTGCACGAGGCCGAAGCGGAGGCCGACGTCATCATCTGGGACGGCGGCAACAACGACTTCCCGTTCTACGTCCCGGATCTCCACATCGTGGTGGCCGACGCGCTGCGTCCCGGCCACGAGCTGCGCTACCACCCCGGCGAGACGAATCTCCGGATGGCCGACGTCGTCGTCATCAACAAGGTCGACTCCGCCGAGGCGCACAAGGTCGAGCAGGTGCTCGAGAACGTGGAGGCGGTCAATCCACTCGCGAGGGTGATCTTCGCGAAGTCGCCGACCACGCTCGAGGCCGGCCCCGACCTGCTCGGCGCCTACGTCCTCGTCGTCGACGACGGCCCGACCCTGACGCACGGCGAGATGCCGTTCGGAGCCGGGCTCGTCGCAGCGCGAAACGCGGGTGCGGCCAGGATCGTCGATCCGCGGCCGTTCGCGGTCGGCTCCATCAAGGAGCTGTACGAGAAGTGGCCGCAGCTCTCGAGCGTCGTGCCCGCCATGGGGTACAGCGACGAGCAGCTCGCCGAGCTCGAGGCGACGATCAACGCCGCCGACTGCGACGTCGTCGTGACGGGAACGCCGATCGATCTCGGCCGCCTCATCACGTCCCGCCATCCGATCCGCCACGTGCGGTACGAGCTCGAGGAGGTCGGCTCGCCGACGCTCGCGGACGTGCTCGAGCCGATCGTGACGCAGGCGAAGACCGCCCATCCCGAGACGGTCGCGACGGGGTGATTCCGATGACGACGACAACACTGCAGCATCTGTCGCACCTGACGAGGATCTCCGACTTGCGCCCCCACACGCTCGAGGCGCTGCTCGACCTCGCCGCGATCATGAAGGACGAGCCCGCGCACTGCGAAGACGCTCTCCGCGGCCGCTCGATCGCGTGCATCTTCGAGAAGCCGTCGACGAGGACACGGGTGTCGTTCGCCGCGGCGGCGGCACGACTCGGCGCGACGCCGATCGCGCTGACGCCGCAAGAGCTCCAGCTCGGGCGCGGTGAGTCGCTCGCCGACACCGCGCGCTCGCTTTCCGGCTACGTCGACGCGATCGCGATCCGGGCGTTCTCGCAGAAGACGGTCGAGGAGCTCGCGCACTGGGCCACCGTGCCGGTCGTGAACGCGCTCTCCGACCTGCATCACCCGTGCCAGGCGCTCGCCGACCTCCTGACGATCAAGGAGTCCTTCGGCGATCTCGAAGGGCGACGGCTCGCATTCATCGGCGACGGGGGCGACAACGTCGCTCACTCGCTCATCGAGGCCGGCGCGCTCGCGGGGATGCACGTGACGATCGCGTGCCCGCGCGAGTACGCGCCGAACCCGGACATCCTGCATCTCGCGCGATCCGCAGTCGCCGAAACGGGCGTCGAGCTGCAGGTCGTGCGGGACCCGGCGGTCGCCATGGCGGGCGCGAATGCCGTCTACGCCGACGTCTGGGCGTCGATGGGCGAAGAGGACGAGCAGGATGCCCGCAGGCGGGCGCTCGCCCCGTACCGGGTGACCGAAGAGCTGATGGAGCTCGCACAGCCGGGGGCGATCTTCCTGCACTGCCTGCCCGCGAAGCGGGGGGAGGAGGTCGCGGCAACCGTGATCGACGGCCCGCAGTCGGCAGTGTGGCAGCAATCGGCGAATCGCCTCTACACCGAAGAGGCGCTGCTCCTGCTCCTGACCCGCGGAGGCAGGCTGTGAAACCGGAGCGCGTCGTCGTCGCACTCGGCGGCAACGCGCTGCTGCGACGCGGCGAGCCCGCGGAGGCGGCGACGCAGAGGCGAAACGTCCTCGAGGCCGCCTCCGCCCTCGCCGGCCTCGCGGCGGGCCGTCAGCTCGTCGTCACGCACGGCAACGGCCCGCAGGTCGGTCTCCTTGCACTCGAGGCCGAGGCGTACCGGGCGGTGACGCCCTATCCGCTCGACGTGCTCGGCGCGGAGAGCCAGGGCATGATCGGCTACCTGCTCGTCCAGGCGCTTGCGAACGAGCTGCCCGGCCGCGACGTCGTGGCCGTTCTCACCCAGGTGGCGGTCGCAGCAGACGACCCGGCGTTCCTGCGGCCGACCAAGCCGATCGGGCCCGTCTACTCCGAGCGCGAGGCGAGGGAGCTCGGCCGGGAGCACGGCTGGTCGATCGCCGCCGACGGCAGCTACTTCAGGCGCGTCGTGCCGTCGCCCGAGCCGCGCGAGATCGTCGAGGCCGGCGCCGTCGAGCAGCTGCTCGACGCCGGCGCGGTCGTCGTCTGCGCGGGCGGCGGCGGCATTCCCGTCGTCGAGGAGCGACGCGTCCTGCGAGGAGTCGAGGCCGTGATCGACAAGGACCTGACCGCTGCCCTCCTCGCCGAGACGCTCGGGGCGGAGCTTCTCGTGCTCGCGACCGACGTGCCGTACGTCGAGCGAGGCTGGGGGACCGGCTCGAGCGAGCCGATTGCCCGCACCACGCCCACGGAGCTCCGCGGCGTCGTCCTTTGCCGACGGCTCGATGGGCCCGAAGGTCGAGGCGGCCTGCCGGTTCGTGGACCGGACGGGCGGCCGCTGTGCGATCGGTGCGCTCGGTGCGATCGACGCGCTCGTCGCCGGCGGCGCCGGCACGCAGGTCGTGCCCGAGCGCGTGTCCGCCGGCGCGACTCCGTAGTTCGGAGAACGCCGCCTGCGCGGAAACCCGGATGGCGCTCGCAGGCCCCGGCGCTAGCGTCGAAGACGAGGTACACACATGGGCCGCATCGACTACGACGTGCATCTGCTCGAGTCCGCGCGCGAGGGCGACCGAAGCGCGCGCGAACGCCTCGTGGCCGCGTACCTCGCCGCCGTGCGCTCGATCGCGCTCCGCTATCGCGACCTCGGCGTCCCGGTGGACGACCTCGTGCAGGAGGGATCGCTCGGACTGCTCGAGGCCATCGACCGCTACGACCCGCTGCGCGGCGCGGACTTCGAGTCCTACGCGCGCTTCCGGATCCGGCGTGCGATCCGCAACGCGCTGACCGACCAGTCGCGCCTGATCCGCCTGCCCAAGCAGATCGTCGAGCGCCGCCGCGCGATCGATCGCGCCGAGGCCGCCCTGAAAGGGTGCAACCGGCCGAGCGCCCTCGCCCGCCGAGGTCGCCGCCGTGACCGGCCTCTCCCCGTCCGCCATCGCGGCGACGCGCTGCGTCGGGACGCCCCCCGTGTCGCTCGACCAGCCCGCCCTCGAGGACGGCTCGCCGCTCGAGACGATCGTCGCCGACGGCGCGGCTCGCGACCCGGTCGACGAGACGGTGGAGCACGAAGAGGCACGTGAGGTCGACGACGCGGTCGCCACCTTGCCGACGAGGCAGCGCGAGCTCGTGAGCCGGCACTTCGGGCTCGGCCGCGACCCGCAAGAGCTCGCCGCGGTCGCCCAGGTGCTCCACGTCTCGCAGCAGCGCGCACGCGCGATCGAGCGCGACGCGCTCTACGCGCTCCGCGAGCGGCTCGAACCGGCGCCTACTCGTCGATCGAGTCGTTGAGCACGTGGTGGTAGCGGCGCCACGCGTCGCGCTCTTCTTCGCTCGAGGCCGACGCGAGCTGCTCGCGCACGTGCAAGAGCTCGGTGACGAGCTCCGGCCGGCCGGCGAGATCGAGGCGCTCGAAGGCGCAGCGGCCCTCGACCAGGGCGCCGCCGGGCTCCCAGAACGGGCAGGCGAGCTCGGGGCACTCACGCGGCCGCCCGACGGAGGCATCGAGAGGGCAGATGCGGCTCATACGCTCAGTTCGCCCCGCCTGAAGCGGGTGGAATCGGTGGGAGCGCGCACCCTCGCTGCGGGCAACTACGACCTCGCCTCAGGTGAGGGTGAGCGCCTTCCGCCGGCGGACGGGCGGGGCCTTCGTGCGTGCCGGCGGGCCTGCGGCGCGCTGCTCGAGCCGGTGCAGCTCGGCGAGCACGCGGGCCGTGCGCTCGCGCTCGAACTCGTCCATCCGACGCGCCTCCGCGCCGTCGATCAGGTCCGCGTCGCGGTCGTGGCGCAGCTCGTATTCGAACGTGTCGAGCGAGTTCATGAGCGCGCGCCGCAGCTGCTTCTCCGGGGCCGGGCCGCCGTTCCGGTTACGGCGCTTCACCTCGGCGAACGCGAGTGCGAGGCAGACCTCGTGATTGCACGAGAAGAGATCGGTGTCCCACATCCGGAAGCCCGGGCGGCCGCAGAAGTGGCAGCGGTTGAGCTTGATGAAGATGTCTCGCGCCATGGACCGAGTGTCCCGCCGCGGCGGCGTCGACGCATCGGGGCGGCCACCGATCGCCGGTCAGGAGATCGACGCAGACCGTATGCCGCCGATCCGTACTTCTCCGCTCCGGGATCGGCGGCGCCACGGATGCCGCCCCGAGGCGCGCGCCGGATCATCCGCCCAGAGGCCGTGACGGCTCGGACGAAGGAGCGGATGGATGCCCAAGATCTTGATCGCGACCGACGGCTCACCGGAGGCGCGCGAGGCGACCGAGTACGGTCTCGAGCTCGCCGCCGAGCAGGGAGCGACGGCGATCCTGCTGCAGGTGATCCCGCCGATCGACTGGTCGACGCTCGAGCGCGGCGCGCTCATCCGCCCGATTCCGCGAGAGCTCGCGCTGCGGCGGACGATCGCGCGCGACGAGGCGGCGACGCTCTCGGAGGAGCACGGCGTGCCCGTGCTCTCCGAGGTCGTCGCCGGAGACCCGGCCGGTGAGATCGTGACCTACGCCGACAACCACGACGTCGACCTGATCGTCGTGGGCTCGCGGGGTCGCGGCGCCGTGAGCAGCGCGCTCCTCGGCAGCGTGTCGCAGGCCGTCCTGCACGACGCGCACCGTCCGGTGCTCGTCGTACGCGGCACCACGCTTCGCAGACGGGAGGCGGCGGCGGTCGGCTGACGTGAAGGATTCCCCGCCCTGCCGCGGGCCGTAGCTTCGCCCGCCGTGAATCCGTCGCGGCTTGCGAGCGAGGACGGCGGCCCCGGCGGCGGCGGGGGATGAGCGCAAGAGGAGGCACACGATGAGCGAGACGATTCTGGCCGCATACGGAACGAAGCACGGCTCGACGCGCGAGGTCGCCTGCGCCGTCGCCGAGACCCTGCGGGAGCTCGGGCTCGACGTCGACGTCGAGCCGGCGGGAAGCGTGGACGACCTGTCGCCCTACGCCGGCGTCGTGCTCGGCGGCGCCCTCTACACCGGCCGCTGGCACCCAGAGGCGCTCCACTTCCTCGAGCGTCACCGCAGGGCGCTCGCCACGATGCCGGTCGCGGTCTTCGGGATGGGCCCCCGCACCCTCGCCGAGCACGAGGTCGAGGCCTCGCGCGAGCAGCTCGCGAAGGCCCTGGCCAAGGTGCCGGAGGTCGATCCGTACGCCGTGGCCGTCTTCGGCGGCGTCGTCGACCCTCGCGCGCTGCGGTTCCCGTTCAACCGGATGCCCGCGAGCGACGCGCGCGACTGGGCGGCGATCAGGGCCTGGGCGGCCGAGGTGGCCGCGGCCTACGACTTCGGGAAAGCCGCACCGAGTGCGAGGGATCCCCGCAGCGAGCTTCAGCAGACCCCCCGATGAGGAACGAGGCGGCTCCGGCCAAGCTGCCCACACAAGGTCAGAGCTCGTTCAAGCGACTCGGCCGCGACGGAAGGGAGTTTTGAGATGCGCAAGGTATTGGAGATCGGCGGAATCGTCGCCGCGGCAGTTCTCGTCGCGTTCGGCGTCGCCGCAATCGTCATGGGCGTCAACGGGCGGAGCACCGTCCGCGACAGCCTGAAGCTCGAGCAGATCGTCGGCTCACCCGACATGACCCCGGCCGCCATCAAGGCGGAGGCCCAGAAGGCCGGCCTTCCCGCCTCGGTGAAGCTGCCGACGGTGGACGTGGCCGGCAAGAAGATCACGAGCGGCGCACGGGCCCGCGCGTTTGCGGGCTACATGCGGATCCACACGCTGGAGGCCACGGGCAACCTGACCTACGCGCAGATGGGCCGCTACACGGCGAAGCCCGGCACGCCCGCGAAGTTCACGGACGGGCACGGTGCCACGAACGACTCGAAGTACGCAGCCATCAACGCGGCGACGAAGCAGCCCGTCGACAACGGCCTCCGCAATCTCTGGGTGACCGAGACCGCACTGACCACGGCGCTCAACACGAGCTACATGGCAGAGCAGCTCTCGCTCTTCGGGATCGTCGTCGGCGTCGCGCTCCTGCTCGCCGGCATCGGCTTCGCGATCCTCGCGGTCGGCGGCGCACTCCGCAATCCCGAGACGGCCCTCGCCTTCGTCCGCCGGACGAAGAAGACGGGCGCGGGGCGGATCGCACCCACCGCGTAACGCGAACCCCTCCTCCCCACGACGAGCCGCCTGCGTGCGGCTCGTCGTCGTTTCGAGGGTCAGTGCTCGAGGACGCCCTGCTCGAGCGCGTAGCGCACGAGCTCGGCGCGGCTCGAGAGGCGCAGCTTCTGCATGATGTGCGCACGGTGCGTCTCCGCCGTGCGCACCGAGATGTAGAGCTGGGCCGAGATCTCCTGGTTCGTGTGGCCGAGGGCGAGCAGTCGCAGCACCTCGCGTTCGCGGTCGGAGAGCGGGTCCTCCTCCGCGCGGCGCGCCTCCGCGGTCTCGGCGGCGATCAGCTTCGCGCCGACGGCGGGATGGACGTAGTTGCTGCCCGCGGCCACTTCCCTGATCGCCGCCACGACCTCGGTGTCGGCGGCCTCCTTCAGGATGTAGCCGCTCGCACCGACCGCGAAGGCCTGCCGCACGTACTGCGGGTCGTCCTGCATCGAGAGCACGAGGACCTTCGTCTCGGGTCGCTCGTGGAGGAGGGTCGGCACGGCGTCGAGCCCGCTCTGGTCGGGCATGACGATGTCGAGGAGGACGACGTCGGGCCGGAGCGCGCGTGCCTGGAAGATCGCGTCGCGCGCGGTGCCGGCCTCGCCCACCGCCTCGAGGTCGTCCTCGGCGTCGATCAGCAGCTTGAGCCCCGCGCGGAAGACGGCATGGTCGTCGACGATCAGCACCCGTACGCTCATGCGAGCGGCACCTCGGCGACGATCGTCGTCCCCGCCCCCGGGGTCGACTCGATCTGCAGCCGGCCGTCGAGCAGGCCGACGCGCTCGCGCATGCCCACGAGCCCGAAGCCTCCGTCGCGGACGTCGGCGGGATCGAAGCCCTCGCCGTCGTCCTCGATCACCGCCGCCACCGCGGCCGGCTTGCGCACGAGCGCGACGCTGATGGCGTGTGCGCGTGAATGCTTCACGATGTTCGTCATCGCCTCCTGCACGATCCGGTAGAGGGCCGTCTCGACCTCCGTCGGAAGTCGCTCGTCGCCGAGACCCGACTCGAAGCGTACGCGGATTCCCGTCTGCGAGGAGAACATCTCGGTCAGGCGCTCGAGGGCGGGGACGAGGCCGAAGTCGTCGAGCACCTTCGGCCGGAGCTCGACCGCGAGCCGCCGCACGTCGTGGAGCGTCGCGACGACGAGCTCCCGCACGGCTGCGACGGCCTCGTGCGCCTCGCTCCTCTCGACCATCTCGTCGAGCCCCTTCAGGCCGAGCAGGATCGACGACAGCGCCTGCCCCGTCTCGTCGTGGAGCTCGCGGGCCAGGCGGCGGCGTTCGAGCTCCTGTGCCTCGACGATCCGCCGCAGCGAGTCGCGCGCGATCCGCTGCGAGAGGTCGACCGCGACGGCTGCCCGCGACGCGAACGCCTCCGCGAGGCGAAGGTCGTTGTCGCCGAAGCGTGCATCCGGGCCGAGCTTGTCGTGCACGGCGATGACGCCGATCGTCTCCGACCGGGCGACGAGCGGCACCCAGAGCCCGGTTCGCGCCCCGAAGCCCCGCATGACGTCCCGGTCGACCTCGGGATCGTCCAGCACGGAGTCGCTTCGCTCGCTCCGCCCGCGCTCGTAGACCTTGCCCGTCTTCGAGTGCTCCTGTGGACATCGTCCGGCCGAGGAACCCTTCTCCTCCCTCGCCGGCGACCGCGGCGAAGCGAAGCTCGTCGCGCCCGGCCGGGAGCATCACCGCGACGAGCCGCGCGTCGAGCAGCTCGCGCAGGCGGCGCGCGATGAGGTCGAGCAGGCGGCCGAGGTCGGGCTCGGTGGCGAGGGCGTTGCCCACCTCGATCAGCGACTCGAGCTGCCTCGACCAGCGCGTCGTCGCCTCGTACAGGCGCGCGTTCTCGATCGCGACCGCCGCCTGCCCGGCGAGCAGCGTGACGATCTCCTCGTCGTCTTCGGTGAAGTCCTCGCCGCCTGCCTTCTCGGTCAGGTAGAAGTTCCCGTAGGCGACGCCGCGCAGCAGGATCGGCACGCCGAGAAAGGTGCGCATCGGCGGATGGTTCGGCGGGAAGCCGACGGATCTCGGGTCGTCGGCGAGGTCGTGGAGGCGCAGCGGAGTCGCCTCGTCGATCAGGGCGCCGAGGATCCCGCGGCCGCGCGGGAGCTCTCCGATCGCCTGCGTGCGTCTCCTCGTCGATGCCGCTCGTCAGGAAGCGCTCGAGCTGGGCGCCGCTGCGGTCGATCACGCCGAGCGCGGCATAGCGGGCGCCCGTCAGCTCCGCCGCCGTCGCCACGAGCCGCTCGAGCAGCGAGTCGAGCGAGAGCTCCGAGGTGATCGCGACGCTCGCCTCGAGCAGCGCGCGCAGCTTGCTCACGCTCGGATGAACGACCTCCATCGGGACGAGGGTACCGGGAAGAGTGCGGAAAACCCACTTCTCGCGTCCGGTCTCCCCCCGATGCCCGCGCCGCCCGGCGGGTCGAGAGTTGAGGCGACGAAAGGAGTACACACCATGTTCAAGACCATCCTCTGGGCAACGGACGGATCCGAGACCGCGGCGAAGGCCCTGCCCTACGCGCTCGGGCTTGCGAAGCCGGACGAGGCGAGCCTCGTCATCGTCCACGTGCGCGAGATCTTCGTCGGCCGCGGCGGCGGCTATCCCGTCCTCGCCGACGAGAACGAGCTGCGCGAGCAGATCATCCGGCAGGTCAAGGACCTGAAGGAGACCGGGCTCACCGCGACGTTCATCGTCCGCACCTGCACCTCGGGTCATGCCGCCCGCACGATCGCGGACATCGCCGACGAGACCGGCGCAGATCTGATCGTCGTCGGCACGCACGGCTACGGCCGCGTCGCCGGCCTGCTGCTCGGCAGCGTCACGCAGGGCCTGCTCCACGCGGGTGTCTGCCCGGTGCTCGCGGTCCCGACCGGCGAGCCCGTCAAGGCGCCGGAGCGCGAGCTCGAGGCGAGCGTCGCCAAGTAGTCGATGCGGGAAAGCCGCAGCACGGTTCCGTACAGGTGCCGATGCTGCGGCCTCCCGCGCGCACGGATCTGAGGAGGAACAATCCAAGCGAAGGAGGCTCGCGATGAAAGGGCTGGTCTACCACGGCCCCGGGCAGCGGTCCTGGGACACGGTGCCCGAGCCGAAGATCGAAGCGCCGACGGACGTCGTCGTCCGGATCGACTCCTCGACCATCTGCGGCACCGACCTGCACATCCTGAAGGGCGACGTCCCGGAGGTCCGCCCGGGCACGATCCTCGGCCACGAGGCCGTCGGCACGATCGTCGAGAAGGGCGCCGGCGTCACGACGCTCGAGATCGGCGACCGCGTGCTCGTCTCGTGCATCACCGCCTGCGGCCGCTGCCGGTTCTGCAAGGAACGCCGCTACGGCCTCTGCACCGGCGGCGGCGGCTGGATCTTCGGGCATCTGATCGACGGCCTCCAGGCCGAGTACGCGCGCGTGCCGTTCGCCGACACGTCGGTGTACAAGATCCCGTCGGAGCTCGACGACGAGCAGGTTCTCTTCCTCGCCGACATCCTCCCGACCGCGTACGAGGTCGGCGTGCTGAACGGGCGCGTCGAGCCGGGCGACACGGTCGCGATCGTCGGCGCCGGGCCGATCGGCCTCGCGGCCGTTCTCACGGCGCGTCTCTTCACGCCGGCGCACATCGTCGCGATCGACGTCGACGACACGAGGCTCGCGCGCGCTCGCGAGCTCGGCGCGGACGTGACGATCAACAACGGCGACGGCTCGGCGCTCGCGTCGGTCATGAAGCTGACCGGCGGGCTCGGGGCCGACGTCGCGATCGAGGCGGTCGGGGTCCCGGAGACGTTCGAGCTCTGCACCGAGCTCGTCCGCCCGGGCGGCCGGGTCGCGAACGTCGGCGTCCACGGGCACTCCGCGACGCTCCATCTCGAGACGTTGTGGATCCGTGACGTGACGATCACGACGGGGCTCGTGGACACGTTCACGACGCCGCGCCTGCTCGATCTGATCGCGGAAGGTAAGCTCGACGCGCTGCCGTTCGCAACGCACTACTTCCCGCTCGGAGAGACGATGAGCGCATACGACACCTTCGGCGACGCTGCGGCGACGCACGCGCTGAAGGTCGTCCTGACGGCCGAGCCCGTCGGCGGCACCCCGGCATCCGCCCGCGAGGAGTCGCTTGTCGGCGCAGGCTAGAGCAGCGGCCGCCGTCCCGGTCGACGTGATTCTCCGGGACGGCTCGACGCTCCGGTTGAGGGCGCCCGGCGGAGGCGACGCGGGCGCCCTCATCTCCTTCTTCGAACGGCTCTCCGAGCACAGCCGCTACCTCCGGTTCCACGGCGTCCGCCACATCGACGCCTCGCTCGTCGAGCACTTCGTCGATCCCGACTGGAGCGACCGGGGCGCGCTCGTCGGCGTGCAGTCCGACGACGCGGGCGGCGAGCGGATCGTCGCGCTCGCGGAGTACGCGCGTCTCCGCGACCCCCTCGCGGCCGAGGTCGCGTTCACGGTCGCCGACGAGATCCAGGGGAAGGGCGCGGGCACGCGGCTGCTCGAGCAGCTCGCGCTGCGCGCCGGCGACGCCGGGGTCGAGCGGTTCGTCGCCGAGGTGCTCCCGGAGAACGCCGCGATGCTCACCGTCTTCCGGGATGCCGGGTTCGAGGAGTCGCGCACGCTCGAGGGCGGCGAGATCGAGGTGCGGTTCCCGATCGCGCCGACCGAGCGCTTCCGCGCGCGCGTCGACGAGCGCGACCACATCGCCGTCGCGGCATCGCTCCGTCCGTTCTTCGCGCCTGCTTCGGTCGCCGTGCTCGGCGCGTCGAAGCGCCGCGGCTCGATCGGCGGCGAGCTCTTCCGCAACCTTCTCGCGGCGGACTTCGCGGGCGCCGCGTACCCGGTCAACCTCGCGGGCGAAGCGGTGGCGGGCGTTCGGGCCTATCGCTCGATCGAGGAGATTCCCGATCCGATCGACCTCGCGGTGATCTGCCTGCCGGGCGCGCTCGTGCTCGAGGCGGCCGAGCAGGTGCTCCGGGAAGGCGTCTCCGCGCTCTGCGTCATCTCCGCCGGCTTCGCCGAGATCGGCTCGGAGGGAGTGGAGCGCCAGGAGCGGCTGCTCGCACTCGTGCGGGCGCACGGCGCGCGCCTCGTCGGGCCGAACTGCCTCGGCATCGCGGTGCCGGCGCTCGGCCTCAACGCGACGTTCGCGCCGCGCGCGCTGCCGGCGGGGCGGATCGCGTTCTCCTCGCAGAGCGGCGCGCTCGGCCTCGCGCTGCTCGAGAAGGCATCGGAGCGCGGGCTCGGCTTCTCGGCGTTCGTGTCGATCGGCAACAAGGCCGACGTCTCGTCGAACGACCTGCTCGAGTGGTGGGAGGAGGACGAGGACACCGACCTCGTCCTCCTCTACCTCGAGTCCTTCGGCAACCCGCAGAAGTTCGCGCGCGTCGCCGGACGGCTGGCGCGGAGGAAGCCGATCGTCGCGCTCAAGGCGGGAACCTCGGGCGCCGGCGCGCGCGCGGCGAGCTCGCACACCGCGGCGCTCGCAGGCTCGGACGCGGCAGTCGAGGCGCTCTTCCGGCAGCGCCGGCGTGTTGCGCGCGCACAACCTCGAGGAGCTCGTCGACGTCGCGACGCTCCTGTCGAGCCAGCCGCTCCCGGACGGCCGGCGCGTCGCCGTGCTGACGAACGCCGGCGGGCTCGGCATCCTCTGCGCCGACGCGTGCGAGACCGCCGAGCTCGAGCTGCCGGCGCTCGCCGACGAGACGCGGCAGGCGCTCGCAGCCGTCCTGCCGAGCGAGGCGAGCGTCTCGAATCCCGTCGACCTGCTCGGCTCCGCGACGGGCGCCACCTACGCGCAGGCGCTGCCGGTGATCCTGCGCGACCCCGGCGTCGACGCCGTGATCGTGCTCTTCGTCCCGCCGGTCGTCGCCGGCGCCGACGAGGTTGCGGCGGCGATCCGGCAGGCGCTCGAGGCCGAGGCTTCGCAGAAGCCCGTCCTCGCCGTCGTCGTGAGCGCCGACGGCACGCCGGCGTCGCTCCTCGCCGCGGGCTCGCCGGTCGCGACGTTCGCCTATCCGGAGTCCGCCGCCCGGGCGCTCGGGCTCGCGGCGGCACGCGCCGAATGGCTGCGGCAGCCGGCCGGCACGGTGCCGAAGCTCGACGGCGTCGACCGCGCAGCAGCACGGCAGGTCGTCGAGACGGTGCTCGCCGCGTCGGACGACGCGTGGCTCGAGCCCGCCGCGACGAGGGCGCTCCTCACGGCGTACGGCGTCCCCGTCGTCCCCGAGCAGACCGCCGCCGACGCCGAGGCGGCAGTCGCGGCCGCGCGCAGCCTGGGCGGCCCCGTCGTCGTGAAGACCGCGGCGGCGGGCGCGCACAAGACCGAGACCGGCGGAGTCGCGCTGAACCTCGAGACGGACGACGAGGTCCGCGCAGCCGCCGAGCGGATCGGCGGGCCGGTGCTCGTCCAGCCGATGGTGCGCGGCGGCACCGAGCTCCTGGCCGGCATCGTGCAGGACCCGGTGTTCGGGCCGCTCGTCGCGTTCGGGCCGGGCGGCGTGCTCGCCGAGCTCATCGGCGGCGCCGGGTTCCGCATCGCGCCGCTCATCGGACCACGACGCCGAGCAGCTCGTGCAGGACGGCAAGGCCGGACGCCTCGTCCGGGGCTTCCGCGGCGCCGCACCGGCGGACGCGCCCGCGCTCGTCGCGCTCGTCGAGCGGCTGTCGGCACTCGCCGTCGACCTACCCGAGGTCGCGGAGCTCGACCTCAACCCGGTCATCGCGCTGCCGCACGGCTGCGTCGCCGTCGACGCCCGCATCCGGGTGCGCGCGCGGGGCGGCGACCGCTCGTTGAAGAGCTGGTAGCTCCTGCGGAAACTCCGCAGCGACGAAGCGGACAACACCCGATGCGCGCAGGTTCCGGTGCTCCGACACTCGGTGAAACCCGAAAGGAGCACCAATGATCCGCAAGCGCACGACTCTCCTGCTCGCACTGGCCGCCTCCCTCGTCGCGGCGGGTGCCGCGACCGCCGGCGCGGGCTCCACGAACGCATCGGTTCAGATCCGCCACCAGGTCCGCGGCTGCCACGCGTGGTCGGTCGACGGCGGCGCCTTCAAGGCGAGCCAGACCGTCAAGCTCCGGCACGGCGCCCGGCTGACGGTGACGAACAACGACGTCATGCCTCACACGTTTCTCCGCACCGGCGGCCCGGCCGTGCGCATCCCGCACGCGACGCTCGGCCACATGGGTGCGTCGGTGACGATCACCCTGACGCGCCCCGGCACCTATCGCTTCACGACGAAGGCCGGCGAGGACTATCCCGGCATGAACGGGCTGAAGACGATCGGCGAAGACAACGTCCTGC
The DNA here is from genome assembly GCA_963831405.1 of uncultured Actinomycetes bacterium. Lineage (GTDB taxonomy): Bacteria > Actinomycetota > Thermoleophilia > Gaiellales > Gaiellaceae > Palsa-739. The sequence goes on along the minus strand of CAWHPX010000016.1, from coordinate 79,641 downwards.
GCCTGACGGTTGTCGTCTCCTAGTTCTCAGCGGGACGGGCGGGCCTGCGGGTTTCCCGCAGGCCCGCTCCGCGCGGCACCCGATGCCGTCCGGCCGGGGCACGGCGATTCTGTGCCCATGCGGACGAGCTACGGAGTGGTCTGGAGAGAGGGAGCGAAGCCGCTCGCGCGCGGGAAGCTCGAGCTGCTCGCCCGCGCCGTCCGGCTCGAGGGCATGACCGGCTCGGAGCCGACGACGCGCGAGATCGCCTACGACTTCCTCTCCGAGGTGCGCATCGGCCGCTCCCCGGAAGAGCGCATCGACGGGCGCCCGAGCCTCGTGCTCGCACCCCGGAGCGGCGAGCCGCTCGCCATCGCGAGCGTCGCCCAGTCGGGAATCGTCGCCGAGATCGCCGAGCGCCTCGCGGCGCTCCAGCTCGGCACCGAAGGACGGCGCCGGCTCGCCGTCGTCCTGCCGCTGCGCCCCGAGGCGCAGGACGAGGTGCGCGCCCTCCTCGCCGCAGGCCCGCCGTTCGACCCGGAGGTGCTGAAGCTCGACCGCCACTTCGTGTTCCTGACGCAGTCCGAGGCGATCTTCGTGTTCGAGTCGGAGCTCGGCGCCGGCGCGCTCGAGCCGCTGCTCCAGGAGCCCGAGCTCTGGCAGAGTGCAGCGGCATGGCACGACCATCTCGCCGGACCGCCGCGGATCGCCGAGGACGTCTTCTCGTGGTCGCGCCCCGAGACGTTCATCGACCGCTCGCTGCTCCCGCCCGGCCTTCGCAACGGCGACGGCACCCGCACCTGAGTCGCGGCCACAGCCGATGACGCCCTCTCCGGGCGCGAGCTCGAGCTGCTCGACGCCTACTGGCGCGCGGCGAACTACCTGTCGGTCGGTCAGATCTACCTGCTCGACAACCCGCTTCTGCGCGAGCCGCTCCGGGCCGAGCACGTCAAGCCTCGCCTGCTCGGGCACTTCGGGACGACGCCCGGGCTCAACCTCGTCTACGTCCACCTGAACCGGGCGATCCGCGCGCGCGACCTGAGCGCGATCTACGTCACCGGCCCCGGCCACGGTGGGCCGGGCCTCGTCGCGAACGCCTACCTCGAGGGAACCTACAGCGAGGTGTACTCGTCGATCGGCGGCGACGAGCACGGGCTGCGCGCGCTCTTCCGGCAGTTCTCGTACCCGGGCGGGATCCCGAGCCACGTCGCGCCCGAGACGCCCGGCTCGATCCACGAGGGCGGCGAGCTCGGCTATGCCCTCGCGCACGCCTTCGGCGCGGCGTTCGACAACCCCGACCTGCTCGTCGCGTGCGTCGTCGGCGACGGAGAGGCCGAGACCGGCCCGCTCGCGGCGAGCTGGCACGCCAACAAGTTCCTGAACCCGCGCACCGACGGTGCGGTGCTGCCGATCCTCCATCTGAACGGCTACAAGATCGCGAACCCGACCGTGCTCGCGCGCATCCCCGAGTCGGAGCTCGTCTCGCTCCTCGAGGGCTACGGGTGGCGGCCCATCGTCGTCTCGGGCGACGATCCCGCGCTCGTGCACCAGGCGTTCGCGGCCGCGCTCGACGACGCGCTCGACGCGATCGCCGCGGCACAGGGCGACGCGCGCGCCGGCGGTGCGAGCCGGCGGCCGCAGTGGCCGATGATCGTGCTGCGGACGCCGAAGGGCTGGACCGGCCCGAAGGAGGTCGACGGCGTCCAGATCGAGGGAACCTGGCGGTCGCACCAGGTCCCCGTCACCGGCGTGCGCGAGAACCCGAAGCACCTGCGCGTCCTCGAGGACTGGCTGCGCAGCTACCGCCCCGACGAGCTCTTCGATCGCGACGGCCGCCTCGTCCCGGAGCTCGCCGAGCTCGCGCCCCGCGGCGACCGGCGCATGAGCGCCAACCCGCACGCGAACGGCGGCGTCATCCTGCACGAGCTCGATCTGCCGGACTTCCGCGAGTACGCGGTGCCGGTCGAGGACCCGGGCCGGACGACGAGCGAGGCGACGCGCGTCCTCGGCGGCTTCCTGCGCGACGTGATCGCCCGGAACGGCGACAACTTCCGGCTCTTCGGCCCCGACGAGACCGCGTCGAACCGGCTCGACGACGTGTTCGAGGTCACGGACCGCGCCTGGGACGCGGAGACGGAGATGACCGACGACCACCTCGCGCCGGACGGGCGCGTGATGGAGGTGCTCTCCGAGCACCTCTGCCAGGGCTGGCTCGAGGGCTATCTCCTCACCGGCAGGCACGGCCTCTTCAACTGCTACGAGGCGTTCATCCACATCGTCGACTCGATGTTCAACCAGCACGCGAAGTGGCTGAAGGTCACGCGCACGATCCCCTGGCGCCGGCCGATCGCCTCGCTCAACTACCTGCTCTCCTCCCACGTCTGGCGCCAGGACCACAACGGCTTCTCGCACCAGGACCCCGGCTTCATCGACCACGTCGTGAACAAGAAGGCGGAGATCATCCGCGTCTACCTCCCGCCCGATGCGAACACGCTCCTGTCGGTGGCCGACCACTGCCTCCGCAGCCGCCACTACGTCAACGTGATCGTGGCCGGGAAGCAGCCGGCGTTGAACTTCCTGTCCGTCGACGATGCGATCGCGCACTGCGCCCGCGGCGTCGGGATGTGGGAGTGGGCCTCGACCGACCACGACGGCGAGCCCGACGTCGTCCTCGCCTGCTGCGGCGACGTCCCGACGCTCGAGACGCTCGCCGCCGCGGCGATCCTCCGCGAGCATCTGCCGGAGCTGCAAGTCAGGGTCGTGAACGTCGTCGACCTCATGCGCCTGCAGCCGGAGAGCGAGCATCCGCACGGCATGTCCGACGCGCAGTTCGACACGCTCTTCACCACCGACCGGCCGGTGATCTTCGCGTATCACGGCTATCCGTGGCTGATTCACCGGCTCACCTATCGCCGTGCGAATCACGACAACCTGCACGTACGCGGCTACAAGGAAGAGGGAACGACGACGACGCCGTTCGACATGGTCATGCTGAACGACCTCGACCGCTTCCACCTCGTGATCGACGTGATCGACCGCGTGCCCTCGCTCGGGGCGGACGCGGCCCATATCCGCCAGGCGATGGAGGACGAGCGGCTGCGCGCACGCGCGTACACGCGCGAGCACGGCGAGGACGACCCCGCGATTCGCGACTGGGTCTGGCCGCACGCCGCGTGAGCCGCATCCTCGTCGTCAACGCGGGCTCGACGAGCCTCAAGCTGTCGATCGTCGAGAACGGGCGGTCGTCTCGCTCGATCGACACCTACGAGCGAGGCCGGCGACGTCGACGCGGTGGTCCACCGCGTCGTGCACGGAGGCTCGCGGCTCAGCGAGCCGGTCGTGCTCGACGGCGCAGTCCGCGACGCGCTCGACGGAGCTCGCCGAGCTCGCGCCCCTGCACAACCGGCCTGCGCTCGCAGCGATCGCCGACGCGAGGCGGGCGTTCCCGCGGCCTCCGCACGTCGCGGTGTTCGACACCGCATTCCATCGCACGATCCCGGACGAGGCGTCGACCTATGCGCTGCCGGCCCGCTGGCGCGACGAGTGGGGAATCCGGCGCTTCGGCTTCCACGGCCTCTCGGTGCAGTGGGCGTCCGAGCAGGTGCGCGTACCGCGTCTCGTCGTCTGCCACCTCGGCGGCGGCTGCTCGGTGACCGCGGTGCGCGACGGCCGCTCGGTCGACACGACGATGGGGTTCAGCCCCCTCGAGGGCGTGCCGATGGCGACGCGGTCCGGGTCGATCGACGTCGAGATCGTCCTGCACCTGCTGCGCAGCGGCCGCCTCGGGCTCGAGGCGATCGAGGAGGCGCTCGAGTCGGAGTCGGGGCTCTACGGCCTCTCCGGCGAGTCGGCGCGCGTCGAGGAGCTCGAGCGCTCGAGCTCGCCGGCCGCCGCGCTCGCGCTGCGCGTCTTCGCGTATCGCGTCGCCGCCGCCGTCGGCGCGATGGCGGCGTCGCTCGACGGCCTCGACGCCCTCGTCTTCACCGCCGGGATCGGCGAGCATTCGGCGACGCGTCCGCCGCGGACGTCTGCGGGCGGCTGCGCTTCCTCGGCGTCGAGCTCGACGAGGAGGCGAACGCCTCGGCCGTCCCGGACGCCGACGTCAACGCGGCGGGCGCCGGCGTCCGGGTGGTCGTCGTCGCGGCGCGCGAGGACCTCGTCGCCGCGCGCGCGGCGGCGGCGCTGCTTTCGCTCGGAACCTGACCTCAGCCGGCTCCGAGCTCCCGCTTCGCCTGCTCCTCCATCTGCTCGAGCCGCGTGTAGTAGTCGGCGAACTCGTTCAGATGCGCCCGGGCGATCTTGCCGGTCGTGAGCGGGTCGTCGCCCGTGACGTTCGTGTCGGGGTCGTGGAGCCCGTGCTCGAGCTCGACGTCGAGGCCGCGCCGGAACTGGTCGACGTCGAAAGCAGATGCCGACCAGTCGATGCCGATCTGCTCGCCGATGCTTCGCGCCTCCTCGGCCGAGAATCCCTTGCGTGCAGCCATGCCGCTCCTCTCAGGTGAAGATGATCTGCCCGCCGGCGGCCTGTGCGTAGAACTCGCCGACGGAGATGATGTCCCGGACCTGCGGGATGAAGTCGCGCAGCGTGAGCCCGAACATGTCGACCGACGCGCGGCAGGCGTAGAGGCCTGTGCCCGAGTCGGCGATGAGCTCGAGGAACTCGGGGATCGGTGGAATGTCGAGCTTCTCCATCTGCCGCTGCATCATCGCGGTCGCGAGCGCGGAGAATCCGGGCAGCGCGCCGAGCACCGTCGGCATGTGCATGCCGGGGTTCCCGACGGTCGCGACCTTGACGTGCGACTGCCGGTCGCGGCGGATCGCGTCGAGGCCGAAGAACGTGAAGAAGAGATCGGCCTCGATGCCTTCCATGCGCGCGCCGTTCGCCATGATCAGCCCGGGATAGATGCCCTCGAGCGATCCCTTCGAGATGACGATCGACACCTTCTCGATCGTCGCGGGCTTCGTCGCCGCGGTGGCTTGTTCGAGCAGCTCGGTCATCGTTCGACTCCTTCCTAGATGCAGCCGCGCGGCTTCGGGATGCCGCCGATCTTGGCTGCGAGCTTGGCCGGCCCCTTCGGGAAGAGCTCGTAGAGCTCCTTGACGGAGACGCCGGACTCCTTCCCGAGCGCGCGGACCGACGGGGCATTCCCCGTGGTCAGGTAGCGGTCGACCATGAACCTGATCACGAGCCAGTGGCGCGGCGTCAGCTCGTCGATGCCGTTCTCGGCGGCGATCTCCGCCGCGACCTCCTCGTTCCATTGCGCATGGTCGACGAGGAAGCCCTCGGCGTCGACGTCGATCGTTCTCGACGCGATCGTTGCCTGCGTCATCGTGTCCTCCTTTCAGCTCACTCCCGCGGCCGCGTGCTGCTTGCCGGCAGCGGGCATCGCGGAGCCGAGCCCCGGCAGGTCGCGCCCCGGCAGGAGCGCGTGCCAGTAGACCGGCTGGAACAGAAGCTTGCCGACGTGATTGAGATGCGACTCGCGCAGCAGGGGCAGAGGGCCGGCCGCAGTCGGGAACCGGCCCGGCAGCGGCTCGGTCTCGTAGTTGAAGTCGATCAGGAGCGCCTTGCGGAAGCCGGTCTCGATGAAGCAGTTGGCATGCCCGTCGTATGCAGCCTCGAGCTCGGTCCCCGCCAGGAAGCGGGCGACGTTGTCGACCAGGATCTCGGCCTCGAAGTGCGTGACGGAGCCGGCCTTCGAGATCGGCACGTCGGCCGCGTCGCCGAGCGCGAAGACGTTCTCGTCGGCATGCGTCTGCAGCGTGTGGGGATCGGTCGGCACGAAGCCGAGCGCGTCGCCGAGGCCGGCGGAGCGCTCGATGCACGCAGCGCCCCCGTGCAAGGGCACGGTGACGAGCAGGTCGAAGTCGAGCGAGCGCCCGTCATACGACTCGAGCGTGCCGCCCACGCCGTCGACCGTCGCGGCGTTGAACTCGGTGACGAGCTCGATCTCCTTCTCTCCGAGCAGCCCCGCCAGCTCCTTCGACGCCACCGGCTTCGTGAAGGCGCCGTCGAGCGGCGTCGCGTACGCGAGCTCGACGCGGCCGCGGTTCCCGCGCTCGCGGAAGTACCAGTCGGCGAGAAACGCGAACTCGAGCGGTGCCACGGGGCACTTGATCGGCATGTCGACGAGGTTCACGACGATGCGGCCGCTGTCGAAGCGCGCGAGCGCCGTGTGGAGCGCCGTCGCGCTCTCGGCGGTATAGAAGGTGAAGACGCGCTCGCCCCATCCCGGGCCCGTCAGGCCCTCCGTCTCCTCGGGCTGCAGCCGCGCGCCGGTCGCGACGACGAGCACGTCGTAGGGGAGGACGCTGTCGGTCGTCGAGGACGACGCTCGTTGCGATCTCTCCTGACCTCGCGCACCTCCTGCTGGTGGAACACGATGCCGTGTCGAAGCTGCCGGCGGCGCTGCCGCGTGATCTCGTCGGGGCTCGTCATCCCGAAGGGGACGAAGAGGAGGCCGGGCTGATAGACGTGCCGGTCGTCGCGGTCGATCACGTGGATCTCGGCCTCGTGCGAGTCGAAGCGCCGCCTGAGCCGGTTCGCCACCATCGTCCCGCCGGTGCCGCCGCCGAGGATGACGATCCGCTTCGTGCTCATGCGGCGTCCGCCGTCGCTGCAGCCCGCAGCTCGAGGCGCTCGGTGAACTCGATGCCGCCCTCGACGGCGCGGCGCACGGGGCAGGCGGCCGCGACCTTCTCGAGCATCGCGACCTGAGACTCGCTCAGATCGCCGCGCACGAGGATGTCGACTGCGAACCTTCGCGGTGTCGAGCGATGGTCGTAGTCGACGTCGACCTCGACGTCGTCGAGCGCCCAACGCTTCGTCCTCGCGTACATGACGAGCGTGGTCGACACGCACGCGGCGAGGGCCGCCGGGAAGAGCTCGTGCGGGGCGGGAGCGCTGCCGCCCCCGCCGACCGCGACCGGCTCGTCCGTGACGAGTCGATGCCGCCCGTCGATCAGGACCTCCTGGCGGAGCGTCCCGGGTACCGAATGGGCGGTCGCGGTCAGGCTCATGTGGTCACAACCCTTCGCAGAGAAGCTTCGCCTCTCCCCTGCGCCCCGCCATCGGGGCGGCCGCGGAACCGTCTGCGGGGAACTACGCGTGGGTCAGTGCTCGATGCGCGCCCAGTGCAGCCAGGGCGTGCCGTGCATGAGGACCGCGACCGCCGCCGTCGTGCCGATGACGACCGCTCCCGCGACGACGGCGTACCGCAGACGGGACCCGCCGGGGCGCCGGCGGCGCCGTCAGGTCGGTGCGGAGGACGTGCAGCAGCCGGCCGATGTGGGCGAGCACGTGGGCGCCGAGCGCGACGAGCCAGACGGCGAAGCTCGCCTTGTGCAGGTTGAGCATGACACCCCCGCCCGGGCCGACCACGATGAGCGCGACCCCGGTGGCGAGGAGCCCGACGGTCGAGAGGACGACGAGCGGGCCGAGCATGCGCAGCAGGAGCTGCGGCGGGCCCGCGCGGACGAAGTCGGGCCGCCGCGTGTAGTAGCGGAAGAACCGGTAGCCCGTGCTGCCGAGCTTCAGCGCCACCACCGGCACGACGAGCACGCCGACGAAGATGTGCCACGACAGAAGCGACTGGAGCGAGACGAGGGTGACGCCCTCGACCGCGAGCAGCACGAGGAGAACGGCGCCGGTGAGCGCGGTGAGACGCGTGTTCCGCTCGGGGGCGTCGAGCTGCAGCCGATCCGCTTCCACGACCGAGTGCAGCAACGGCAGATGAACGGTCGATGAGCGCTGATTCATCGTCGCCTCACCCTCCGCGAGCACAATGCGTGCATGCGCGTGCTGATCGTGGAGGACCAGGCCAAGCTCGCGGCGCTGCTCGCCCGCGGCCTGCGCGAGGAGGGTCATGCCGCCGACGTCGCCGGTCGAGGCGAGGACGCGCTCTGGATGGCGCCCGCGGCGGCGTACGACGCGATCGTCCTCGACATCATGCTGCCCGGCATCGACGGCCTCGAGACCTGCCGCAGGCTCCGTCGCAGCGAGGTGTGGACGCCGGTCCTCATGCTCACGGCCCGTGACGCGGTCGACGACCGCGTCACGGGTCTCGATGCCGGCGCCGACGACTACCTGACGAAGCCCTTCTCGTTCGAGGAGCTGCTCGCGCGGCTCCGCGCTCTCACCCGCCGTGCGCCCGCCGAGCGGCCCGTGGTCGTCGAGGCCGGTGCACTGCGCCTCGACCCGGCGGCGCACAGGGCCTGGCGCGACGGGACGGAGCTCGAGCTCTCCGCCAAGGAGTTCGCGCTCCTCGAGCTCCTGATGCGCCGCCGCGGCCACACGCTGACGCGCGGCCAGCTGCTCGAGGGGGCGTGGGACATGTCCTACGAGCGGCGCTCGAACATCGTCGACGTCTACATCCGACACCTGCGCGAGAAGATCGACCGGCCCTTCGGCAGCGACACGATCGAGACGGTCCGCGGCGTCGGCTACCGCCTGCGGGAGGACGCGTGAGAGCGCTGCCGATCCGCGTGCGGCTCACGCTCGCGTTCGCCGTCGTCATGGCCGTGGTGCTCGGGGCGATGGGGCTCTTCGTGTACGTCCGCGTCGGCAACGCGCTGCTCGGCTCCGTCGACCAGGCGCTCGGCTCGCAGGCGCGTGAGTCCGCCGGGCACGCGCACGAAGGCCGTGGGCTGATCGACCCCGATGCTCCCGAGGGCGCGTCGATCGCCGAGCTCGTCACCGCCGACGGCACGCTGCTGCGGTCGAGCCCCGCGCGCCTGCCGCTCATCGTCCCGCAGCACGTGCTCGCCGCGGTCGCGGGCGGCCGCCGGGCCCGCGGCTCGGTCACGCTCACGCGGCCGAGCGGCGACTGGCGCTACCTCGCCGTGCCCGACGGCGGCCGCGTGATCATCGTCGCGCGGTCGCTCGAGGCGCGCGAGGAGTCGCTGCACCGGCTGTTCCGCGAGCTTCTCTTCGCGGCCCCTCTCGCGCTCTTGCTCGCGTGCTTCGCCGGATACGGCCTGGCCGCGGCATCGCTGCGCCCCGTCGAGGCGATGCGCCGCCGGGCGGAGGCCGTCTCGGCCGCGACGCCGGGCCGGCTGCCGGTCCCGCCCGCCCGCGACGAGATCTCGCGCCTCGCGTCGACGTTGAACGAGATGCTCGAGCGGCTCGAAGCCGCCTTCGAGCACGAACGCCGCTTCGTCGCGAACGCGAGCCACGAGCTCCGGACGCCGCTCGCCATGCTCCGCACCGAGCTCGAGCTCGCCCTGCGCCGGCCGCGCTCGCACGACCAGCTCTACGATGCCGTGCGCTCGGCCGCGCAGGAGACGAACCGGCTGTCGCAGCTCGCCGAGGATCTCCTCCTCATCGCCCGGGCCGACCAGGGGGGCCTGCCGATCCGGCCCGAGCGGGTGCCGGTCGACGAGCTCTTCGCCACCGTTGCCGAGCGCTTCGAGCGGCGGGCACACGAGCACGGCCGGGCCGTCGAGGCGCGCCTCACGACGGCGGCCGTCGAGGCCGACCCCGCGCGCATCGAGCAGGCGCTCGCGAACCTGCTCGAGAACGCCCTCACATACGGGGCGGGCGAGATCGACCTCTATGCGATCGAGCGTGACGACGTCGTCGAGCTGCACGTCACCGACGCGGGCGCCGGCTTCCCGGACGACTTCGTCGGGCGCGCATTCGACCGCTTCAGCCGTGCGGACGAGGCACGCGGAGAGGGAGGAAGCGGCCTCGGGCTCTCGATCGTCGCGCTGATCGCGCAGGCGCACGGCGGCTCCGCGGGGGCGGCCAACCGGCCCGAAGGGGGCGCCGACGTCTGGCTCGCGCTGCCCCGCGCGCGCACAGCAGAACCTCAGCGCACCCTCATCTGACGTTCATCTGGCGCTGCTGCACTTCGATCGTGCAGCCGACGCCCTCCCCTGACCGCGCCTCCCACCACCGCGACAGCGCGCTGCGCCGGCTGCGCCGCACGACGACCGTCGCGCTCGCGGTGGCGGGGGCGCTCGTCGCCGCCTTCGCAGGCCTCGCGGCGCGCGCGCTGCCGGGACGCCACAGCGGCAGCGGCAGCGGCAGCGCACCACCGCGACCACCGTGCCGGCTCCCGCCTCCCGCGCACGTGCGACGCCGCCGCCGCTCGTTCCCGCCGAGAGCTCGGAGTCGCCGTCGGCTCCCGCCTCGCCGCCGGTGCAGACGCAGGCGCCGCCCGTCGTCGTCTCCGGAGGGACGTGAGCGTCACATTCAATGCGCTCGGGACGACCGCCGTCGTCGCGGCGCTCGAGCCCGGCCTGGACGGCGACGCGTGCGCGGCCGTCGAGCGCGAGCTCGCCGCGATCGACCGCACGTGCAGCCGCTTCCGGCCCGACAGCGACCTCATGCGCGTGAACCGCGCCCGCGGACGGGCCGTCGAGGTCGACGGGCTGCTGGTCGAAGCGCTGCGGGTCGCGATCGACGCCGCCCGCACGAGCGGCGGGCTCGTCGATCCGACGGTCGGCCGCTCGCTGCGCGTCGCCGGCTACGACTCCACCTTCCGCGTCGTCGCGGCGCGCGACGGACGAACGTTCAGGGCCGAGTTCTGCACCGCACCCGGCTGGCGCACGATCGAGCTCGACGACGACGCGCGCACCGTACGGGTGCCCGCCGGTGTCGAGCTCGACCTCGGCGCAACGGCGAAAGCGCTCGCCTGCGACCGTGCCGTGACGGCAGCGGCCGCCGTCGCGGGCGGAGCGCTCGTCGCGCTCGGAGGCGACATCGCAGTCGCGGGAGCAACGCCTCCGGGTGGCTGGCCGGTGCGGATCGCCGACGATCACGCGGCCCCGCTCGACACCGCCGGCCCGACGATCGCCCTGGAGAGCGGCGGCCTCGCAACGTCCTCGACGACGGTCCGGCGCTGGCGCAGCGGCTCGACCGAGCTGCACCATCTCGTCGATCCACGCACCGGGCGCCCCGCCGAGTCGCCGTGGCGCACGGTCAGCGTCGCGGCCCGGAGCTGCGTCGACGCAAACGTCGCGAGCACCGCCTCGTTCCTCGTCGACGACGCGCCCGCGTGGCTCGAAGCGCGGCGGCTTCCCGCGCGCCTCGTCGCACGCGCAGGCGAGAGCACGACCGTCGCAGGCTGGCCGGAGGACGCGGCGTGAGCTCGCACGCCCTCTGGTTCGCGACCCGTGGAGCGGGCGTCGTCTCGCTTCTCCTGCTCACTGCGGTCGTCGTGCTCGGGATCTCCGGCGCGACGCGATGGCGAAGCACGCGCTGGCCGCGCTTCGTCCTCGCGGGTCTGCACCGAAATCTCACGCTTCTTGCGCTCGTCTTCATCGCGATCCACGTGGTCACCACGGTCGCCGACGGCTACGCGCCGATCTCGCTGCTGAACGCGGTCGTCCCGTTCAGCTCCCCGTACCGCCCGCTGTGGCTCGGCCTCGGCGCCGTCGCGCTCGACATCCTGCTCGCGCTCACGATCACGAGCCTGCTTCGCGCCCGCATCGGCTACGGCCGCTGGCGCGCACTCCACTGGCTCGCGTATGCGTCGTGGCCGGTCGCACTCGTGCACGGGCTCGGCACCGGGACCGACGCGCGCGTCACGTGGATGCGCGCCGTCACGCTCGCGTGCATCGCCTGTGTCGTCGCCGCCGTCCTGTGGCGCGTCTCCGGCGACCGCGCGACGGCGACGATGCGCACGACGACGACCGTCGCGGTGCTGGCGCTGCCGCTCGCACTCGGCGGCTGGTACCTGAGCGGCCCCGGCAAGGCCGGCTGGGCGGCGCGGGCAGGCACGCCGAAGACCCTTCTCGCACGGGGCACGACGACCGCGCGGCCCGTGGTCGCCGTCGCGCGCACGCACACCCCGGCCCTGCCGAAGACGGAGTTCACCGCGAGCTTCAAGGGCCGTGTCCACGAATCGCCTCAGACGGCCGACGGACACGTGCTCGTGAGCATCCTCGGCCGGACGACGGGCGCCGGCGCCGGCGTGCTCTGGATCCGGCTGCAGGGCCAGCCGATCGAAGGCGGCGGCGTCGCGATGACCGCGAGCGGCGCGAGCTACGGGCCGAAGGCCCTGCCCGACGCCTACGTCGGCAAGATCGTCGAGCTCGACGGGACCCGGATCCTCCTCTCGCTGAACGGAAGCGCGAACCGGCTGTCGCTTCTCGTCGACCTCCAGCTCGACCCTGCTACCGGCGCGGCCACGGGCACGGTCCACGGCACTCCGACGAGCCTGCAGTGAGCGCCACCGAGACGATCAGCCCGCCCGGCGCGCCGCGCCTCTTCGGCAGCGACCTGCGCGGCGGCTACGACGCCCATCTCGCGCGGTACGGCGAGCTGCCGCTCGAGCTCCGCGCCGAGGAGCTGCGCGAGCGCGTCGCCGACTCGGGGCTCACCGGCCGCGGCGGTGCGGCCTTCCCGACGGCACGGAAGCTCGAGTCCGTCCTCGGCGGCAGGGGACGTCCCGTCGTCGTCGCGAACGGGACGGAGGGCGAGCCGCCGTCGCAGAAGGACAAGGCGCTGCTCGCATACGCACCGCATCTCGTCGTCGACGGGGCGATCCTCGCCGCCCGTGCGGTCGGGGCGAAGAGCGCGATCCTCGCAACGACCGGCGACGCGCACCCGGCCGTCGCGCGTGCGCTCGCGGAACGGCCGCGCGCCCCGCGGACGTCGATCCGAACGGCCGTCGTGCCGGAGCGGTTCGTCGCCGGCGAAGAGACGGCGCTCGTCCAGTTCCTGAACGGCGGCCCGGCGCTCCCGACCTTCACGCCGCCTCGGCCCTACGAGCGCGGCGTCGGCGGCGCGCCGACGGTGGTCTTGAACGTCGAGACGCTCGCCCACCTCGCCCTCGTTGCGCGCTTCGGCGCCGCGTGGTTCCGCTCGGTCGGAACGGCGGCCGAGCCCGGATCGGCACTCGTGACGGTCTCTGGCGCCGTCGGCAATCCCGGCGTCTTCGAGGTCGAGCTCGGCAGCCCGTTCGCGTCGCTCCTCGACGACGCGCAGGCCGACCCCGATGCGCAGGCGTACCTCGTCGGCGGGTACTTCGGCACCTGGCTCCGCGCGGAGGACGTCGCGGGCGCCGTGCTCTCGAACGCCGGCCTCGCCCCGTTCCACGCCTCGCTCGGCGCGAGGGCGATCGTCGTCCTCCCCCGGCGTGCGTGCGGCATCGCCGAGACTGCGCGCGTCGCGCGGTACCTCGCGGGAGAGAGCGCGGGCCAGTGCGGCCCGTGCGTGCACGGCCTCGCGGCGGTCGCCGACAGCCTCGAGGAGCTCGTCCGGCGCGACCGGCGCACGCCTGACACCGTCCTGCTCCGGCGCCGCCTCGCACAGGTCGCCGGGCGCGGCGCGTGCCGCCATCCGGACGGTGCCGTCGCCCTCGTCGCGAGCGGGCTGCGCGTCTTCTCGGAGGAGCTCGAGCGGCACCTGCACGGACGGCGCTGCACGGGTGACGGGCGAGGAGTGCTCCCGCTCCCGTGAGCGAGCTCGTCCTCCGCGTGAACCCGATCGTCTGCGACGGCCACGGCCTCTGCGCAGAGCTCCTGCCCGAGCGGATCGAGCTCGACGAGTGGGGCTACCCGATCGTCGCCGAGACACCGGTGACCGCCGGGCTCGAGCTGCACGCGCGCAGGGCCGTCGATGCCTGCCCCGTGCTCGCGCTCCACCTCGAGCGCCGCCGCGCCTCTCGCTAGCGGGTCTCCCCCATTCGGGTGTCTGCCGGCCCCGGAAACGGGCCGACATTCATCCCTGAATCGAGGTACCGCGAACGAGGGCGTCCATGCGCTGGAGACGAAAGCGAAATAGGTATCTCCTCGCCGCCGCGGTGGCGGCCGTCGCCGCGCCCGCCGCGTACGCCTTCACGGCCGCCAACACGGTGCCTGCGTCGAATGCCGGCTCCGGCCTCGGCGCGATCAGCGGCTACACCGTCTCGAACGTCGCGTACACCCTGAACGCGGCGAACCCGCAGAACGTCGACCAGGTCGCGTTCACGATCGCGCCGACGAGCGGCACGGTCAAGGTGCAGGTCGTCTCCGGCGGCTCGTGGTACTCGTGCGTGAACGCGGCGGGAAGCGTGACGTGCGCGACGACCTCCCCGCAGGCGACCGCGGCGACGGTCAACCAGCTCACGGTCGTCGCGGCCCAGTAACCCGGGATGCGGCGTCCGCTTCGCATCGCGTCGCTTCTCGCCGCCGTCGCGGTGGCGGCGACCGCGTGGATCTACCTCGCTCCGCTCCAGCTGGGCGGCGGCACCTCGTACGCCGTGGTCTACGGCTCGAGCATGGAGCCGCACCTGCATCGAGGCGACCTCGTCATCCTGCGCCGCCGGCCGGGCTACCGGGTCGGCGAGGTCGTGGGATACCGGAGCCGCGAGCTGCACCGGAACGTCCTGCACCGGATCGTCGCCGCGAGCGGCGGCCGCTTCGCGTTCAAGGGCGACAACAACGGCTTTCGCGACCCGGAGCAGCCCGCCGCCGGCCAGCTCTTCGGCGCTCAGTGGGTCGTCCTCCCGCACGTCGGCGGCTGGCTCGAGCGGCTGCGCTCTCCGCGCGACGCGGCGATCGTCGCCGGGCTCGCAATGCTCCTTCTCGTCGGCGGCGGGTCGGGCGCCGGGGTGCGCAGGCGCAGACGCCCGGCCGTCGCGCGGGCGCTGCCCGCGTCGGCGCCGCCCGTCGCGGCAGCGCCGGCGGTAGCGCCGCCCCGCGCCCGCGGGCACGAGCCTGGGGCGATCGCGGCAGTCGTGCTCGGCGTCGTCGGCCTCTCTGTCGTCGCGCTCGGCGCGACCGTCGGCCTTCTCGCCGCCCGGCAGCCCGAGCAGCGGACGATCGCCGAGCCCGGCCTCTACGTGCAGCGCGGCGCCTTCGCGGTCTCTGCTCCGGCGCCGGTCGGCGCCGTCTACCAGCGGCCGTCGCTCGATGCGTCCGATCCGATCTTCTTCCAGCTCGTACACAAGCTCGACGTGCGCTTCGGCTATCGCCTCCGCTCGGCCGCGCCCTCGTCGGTGGCCGGCACCGCGACGCTCGACGCGGTGCTCTCGGACGGCAACGGCTGGCAGCGCCGCTTCGCGCTCGCACCGAGCCGCCGCCTCCGCGGCTCGCACGTCACGGTGGCCGGAACGCTCTGGCTCCCCTCGCTCCTGAACGCGATCAGGCAGTTCGAGATGGGCACGGGCGAGCACTACACGGCCTACCACCTCGAGCTCGTGCCGCACGTCCGCGTGCGCGGCGTGGTGGGCGGCCGGCTCGTCCGCGAGACATTCGCCCCGACGCTCTCGTACGACCTCGACGCGCTCCGCCTTCAGCTCGCGCATCCCCCCGCCGGCGCGGGGTCGAACACCCTCGTGCGGTCCCGCGCGACGGCCGGCTCGCGCGTGGTGGCGTCGACCCTCCACCTCTTCGGCCGCCGCATCGGTGTGGCGCCCGCCCGCCGTCTCGCCCTCGTCACGCTCGGCGCCGGCCTCGTGGCGGCGCTCGCCGGCGGCGGCTTCTTCCTGCGGCGACGCCGCAACGACGAGCTCGCCGCGATCGAGCGCCGGTACGGCGACCTGATCGTGGCCGTCGCCGCCGGCGCGCGGCCGCAGGCCCCTGAGCGCCGCGTCGCGACGATGGAGGCGCTCGTCCGCATCGCGGAGCGCTACGACCGGCTCGTCCTGCACGAGGAGCGGGACGGCCTGCACTCGTTCCTCGTCGACGACGCCGGGCTCGTCTACCGCTACGACGCCGGCTGTCGGGCGGAGGCGACGACGGAGATCCGGCCGGCACACGCCCTACGGCCCCGGCCGGTTCACATCAGGAGCGTCGACCGGTGACGTACCGCCTCTGGCACGTTCTCGCCGTCGCGGCGGGCGCCGCTCTCGTCGCGCTCATCGCGCTGGCGTTCAGCGCGGCGAACACCGTTCCCGCCTCCCACGCGGGGCGTTCGCAACGGCCGATCGTCGCGCAGGACATCGCACCGCCGCAATGCGCCGGCATGGGTCTGACGACCGTGATCACGAACGGCAACGGCGGCAACGGCAACGACCTCGTCCTCGGCACGGCCGTCGGCGAGACGCTGAACGGCGGCTCCGGCAACGACTGCCTCGTCGGCGGCGGCGGCAACGACTTCCTCAAGGCCGGCGGCGGGACCGACGTCTGCATCGGCGGCGGCGGCGCGAACGAGAAGTTCAACCAGTGCGAGACGCAATACCCGTGACCCCCCGAACGGGGGTCGAAGAACCCTGTTTCGAGACCGACATCCCCCCTCGAAGGAGTTACCTCATATGACAAAGCCCTCTCTGCACATCCGTCTCCTGCTCGTCCTCGTCCTCGTGCTTCTCGCGGCGACGGGCGCGTATGTCTTCACGGCCTCGAACACCGTCCCCGGCACCAACGCCGGTGCGGGCTCGGGCGTGATCAGCGGCTACACCATCTCCGCGGTGGCGTACAACCTCAACTCCACCGACCCGAACAACATCGACACCGTGGACTTCACGATCGCGCCCACGAGTGCGGGCACGGTCAAGATCCAGCTCCTGAGCGGCGGCACCTGGTACGACTGCACGAACACGGCCGGCAGTGTCTCCTGCGACACGACGGTCGGCACGCAGGCAACCGTGTCGCCTTCGAATCAGCTGACGGTCGTCGCGACCACCTAGTAGCGGCTTCCTCCGTCTTGCACGTCCGGCGGCGCCCCTCGGGGCGCCGCCGGCGTATTCGTCAACCGGCGGCGAGGACGGCGAGCGAGCGAAGCTCGCCGAGGCGCGGCAGGGGCGCGGAGAGCCGGCAGCGGGCGCGGCCGTGCTCCGCCGAGCACGTCGACCAGCTCGACCCGAGCCGGACGCGGACCGTCTGCGCGTCCGCCGGGGCGAACGTGAACGAGACGGCCGCGATGCGCCCGGGCGCCGCCACGGCGAGGACGTAGGAGACGTCGGAGACCCGGTATCCGGAGACCGCCTCGACCGCGGCCCCGCCCGGTGCGGGCGCCGTGAGCGCGGGCCGGACGACGAGGAGCGCCGCCTCGAGCACGACGACGGCGAGCAGGAACGACCGCATGCCCGGAGCGTCGTGCGGCAGCGGTGCCGCCGCCCTCGGCGGATTGCGCCGGCGACCCTCACCGTTTCGGGTTGCGGCGGGTCGCGGTTCCGGGCGCGAGCGAGGAGATGTGGGGACGCCTGCACGGCAGGCGCCCCCACACCGCTCGCTCGCTCAGCTCACGACGAACGAGCCGTGGAGCTTCTTGCCGCGGTCGGACTTGAACGTGTACGTGCCCGTCTGGAGCTTGACCGTCCAGCGGGTCGTGCCCGTCTTCTTGACGCTCGTCTGCTTGTTCAGCCCCGGTCCCTTCAGGTGGAAGTTCAGGAGCTTGGAGCTGTCCTTGACGATGATGAGGTACGTCCCCGGGTCGAGACGCCTGGCCTTGCCGCCGGCCTGCTTCACGACGATCGTCGACTTCGGGCCGACGAACGCCTCGAGGAGGCCGGTCTGGAAGCCGCTCCGAACGGCGCTCGGGAAGAGCTGCGTGAAGTTCGGCAGCGAGCTGATGACGCCGAACTCCTTCGCGTCCTTCGCGAGCGCGAGGAGCTTCGCCCGGTCGATCACCGGGCTCCACACGGCGAGGCGGACGTTCTGCGTGCCCGCCGGCAGGAGCGCCCGGATCTCGTCGGGATGGCTCTGCGCGTAGGTGAGCGACTCGTCGATGGCGGCCTTGAAGTTCTTCGCCAGCGCCGGGTTCGACTTGACCCAGTCGCCGAGGGCGGCGTAGCCGCCGTTCGGCAAGAAGTTCGTGATCGCCGGCCCGGGAGCCATGACGATCCTCGCGCCGTCGAGGTTCAGCGCCTGCGAGAGGAACGGCTCGGGCGTCCAGATTGCGTCGACCTGCCCGTTGTTGAGCGCGGAGCGCATCGACGGGAACGGCAGCGCGAGCAGCTTGATCGAGTTCGGGTCGACGCCGACCTTCTTCAGCGCCGCCTTGATCACGACCTCGCCCACGCCCTTGAGCGCGTTGACCGCGATCGTCTTGCCGGCGAGGTCGGCCGGCGTTCGGATCGACGAGCTCCCCTTGACGAGGATGTTCTGCCAGTTGTCCGCCGTCGAGGTCCCCTCCACCTCGCTGGCCGCGACGAGCTGAAGCGGGATGCCCTGTGTGCGAGCGATCATCATCGGCACGTAGCCGAGATAGCCGACGTCGCCGTTGTGATTCGCCAACGCGAGCACGATGTCGTTGCCGCTCTGGAGCACCTGCTTCTTGATCTCGATGCCGCGCTTCGAGAAGAAGCCCTTCGAGATGCCCAGGTCGAGCGGCAGCCCGTTCGAGATCGGCAGCGTGTCGACCGTGATCGTCGTCAGCGTCGACTTCGCCGGCGCGCCAGACGCCGAGCCGCCGAGGGCGGCGAGCACCATGAGCGCGCAGACGGCGGCGAGGCCGAGCGTGCGATACATCCTCATTCCTTTCCCCTCCTGTTGCTTGTGAGCGTTCACAACGTGGTCAGTCCGACGTAGTTCTCCGCGAGCGACGTCGCCGCGGCTGCAGAAGATGTGACGTAGCGCAGCTGAGACAGTTGGAGCTCGGCGTCGAATGGGTCGCCTCCTTCGAGGGTGTGGAGCATCGAGGTCATCCACCACGAGAAGTGCTCGGCCCGCCAGACCCTGCGCAGGCACGCGGCGGAGTAGCCGTCGAGGCCGCCCGCGTCGCCGCTCCGGTACCAGTCTGCAAGCGCCTCGGCCAGGATCCGGACGTCGGAGATCGCGAGGTTCAGCCCCTTGGCACCGGTCGGCGGCACGATGTGCGCCGCGTCGCCGGCGAGGTAGAGCCGGCCGTACTGCATCGGTTGCGCGACGAAGCTGCGCATCCCGGTGACGCCCTTCTCGACGACCGGCCCCTCGGCGAGCGTCCAGCCGTCGAGCGCGGTGCGAAGCTGAAGCTCCTCCCAGATGCGGCCGTCGGGCCACGCCGCGATGTCCTCGTCGCTTCGAACCTGCACGTAGTAGCGCGAGAGCGAGGGCGAGCGCAGCGAGAGGAGCGCGAAGCCGCGCTCGTTGTACGCATAGACGAGCTCGTCCGTCGACGGCGCGACCTCGGCGAGGATGCCGAGCCAGCCGAACGGGTACTCGCGCTCGAAGGTCTCGAGCACGCCGTCCGGGATCGTCTGCCGGCAGATGCCGTGGAAGCCGTCGCACCCGGCCACGACGTCGCACTCGAGCTCGTGCTCGCCGCCGTCGTGCGTGAAGCGGACTCTCGGTCGTTCGGAGTCGACGTCGTGCACCCTGACGTCGGCCGCCTCGAAGAGAAGCGGCAGCTTGCTCGCGAGGCGCGCTGCGATCAGGTCCTTCACGACCTCCGTCTGGCCGTAGATGAGGATCGACTGCCCGGTCAGCTCCTGCATCGGCACGTGGTGGCGCTCGCCGTCGAACTGCAGGTGGATCCCGCCGTGCTCGATCCCCTCGCGATCCATTCTCTCGCCGACGCCTGCGGCTCGGAGAAGCTCGGCCGTCCCCTGCTCGAGAACGCCGGCGCGGATGCGGCGCTCGCAGTACTCGCGGCTCCGTGCCTCGAGCACGACCGACTCGATGCCTGCGACCTCGAGCAGCCGGGCGAGCACGAGGCCGGCGGGACCGGCGCCCACGATCCCGACCTGCGTTCTCAGCTGCCGTCCTCCTCGAGCACGCGCCGGTACACGTGGAAGGCGCTGTTCGCCGCGGGGACGCCGAGGTAGACGGCGCACTGGAGGAGCACCTCGCCGATCTCGTCGTCGGTGAGGCCGTTCGTGCGTGCCGCGCGGATGTGCAGCGCGAGCTCGTCGAAGCGCCCGAGTGCGACGAGGGACGTCAGCGTGATGCAGCTGCGGACCTTGCGGTCGAGGCCGGGCCGCGCCCAGATCTCGCCCCATGCGTAGCGCGTGATCAGCTCCTGGAAGTCCCGCGCCATACCCGAGGCACCGGCCGTCGCCTCCGCGACGTGGTCTTCGCCGAGCACCTCGCGGCGCACGTTCAATCCGCGCTCGTACGCGTCGTCGGTCATGCGGCGATCCTTTCGTCGACGTGGCGGAGAAGGGCGGCCGTGAACGCGTCGGGCTGCTCGACGCTCGCGAGGTGCGCCGCGTCGCGGATCTCGACGTACTCGGACTCCGCGATTCCCGTCCGGAGCGTCTCGACGACGCCGGGCGGCGTCATCACGTCCTCGCTGCCGACGACGACGAGCACAGGCGCGTGGATCTCGTGCAGCCGATCCGCGAACGCAAAGGCCCCGACCGCTTCGCAGCACGCGGCGTACCCCTCGGCGGGAATGCCTGCGAGCTCGGCGAGAATGCTCCGCGCGCGCTCCGAGTCACGGAACGCGGGCGTGAACCACCGCTCGCGCGCCGCCTCGACGGTCACCTGCGTGCCCTCCGCCCGGACGAGCGCGGCACGGGCGGCGTACTGCTCGGGTGTCCCGAGCGACGCGCCCGTGCACGCGAGCACGAGCCGGTCGATGCGGGGCGCCGCCTCCGCGCCGAGCCACATGCCGATCATGCCGCCGAGCGAGATCCCGCAGAACGACGCGCGCTCGGCGCCGACCTCGTCGAGGAGCGCGACGACGGCCCGGCCGATGTCGGCGACCGAGACGGGACGCCCCGGCACGGGCGAGCGCCCGTGACCGGGTAGGTCGTGCCGAAGCACCCGAAAACGCCGCGTCAGCGGCTGCAGCTGCGGCTCCCACATCGCGGTCGTCGTGCCGAGGCCCCCCGACAGCACGAGCACGGGCGCGCCGGGAGGGCCGTCGAGCTCGTAGGCGAGGGTCATCCAGCCTCCCGGTAGCGCGCGAGCGCGCGCTCGACGAAGACCGAGGCGGAGCCGAGGTAGGCGTCGTCTCCGGCGTGCAGAAGGCCGCGCTCGACGAATGCGTCGCGCTCGGCGAGGAGCTCCGGGCTCATGTTCGCGCGCATGCGGCCGGCGTCGACCTCGAGCGCTGCGAGGCACCGGCGGATCGCGGCGGCTGCACCGCCCGTGAGCGCGAGCGCCTCGCCGAGAGCGGTCCACTCGGCATGCCAGGCGCCGGCGGCGCGCTCGTGCTCGTGTTCGCCCCCCGCGAGCAGCGCGAGCTCTGCAGCCGCGCCGTGCGCGCACGCCCGGGCGAGGACCGCGCGCACGGGATTCCGCTTGTGCGGCATCGTGGACGAGCCTCCCCCGTCGCGCTCGGCCACCTCGCCGACCTCGGTCTGGGCGAGCAGGACGACGTCGAGGCCGATCTTCGCGGCCGCTGCGACGGCCTCGGCGAGCGCGGCCGCGAGACGGCGAACGGGTGCGCGCTCGGCGTGCCACGGGAGGACGGGCGCCGCAAGCCCGAGCTCCTGCGCGAAGCCCTCGAGGATCTCCGCTCCCTTGTCGCCGAACGCGGCGAGGGTCCCCGCGGCGCCGCCGAGCTGCGCCGGGCAGCGTCACTGCGCGGAGCGCCGCTCGCGCCTCGACGAGCGAGAGCAGCCAGCCCGCCGCCTTCAGCCCGAACGTCGTCGGCACGGCCTGCTGCAGCAGCGTGCGGCCCGCCATCGGGGTGTCGCGATGCGCTTCCGCGAGCGCCGCGCACGCGTGCGCTGCTCCTGCGAGCTCTTCGTCGATCAGCTCGAGCGCGCCGCGCGCGACGAGCATCGCGGCGCTGTCCACGACGTCCTGGCTCGTCGCGCCGAAGTGCACGAAGCGGGCCGCGTCGCCCCCGACGGCCTCGCGCAGGGCGCGGACGAGCGGCTCGACCGGGTTCCCGGGCGCGCCGCCCTGCTCGACGACGGCGGCGAAGTCGAAACGCTCCGCGACGCAGGCCTCCGCGATCGAGCCCGCGGCCTCTGCGGGTACTACGCCGGCGCGCGAGCCGGCATTCGCGAGCGCCCGCTCGACCTGCAGCATGGCCTCGAGCCACGCCGTGTCCGACACGGCGTCACGCAGCGCCGCCGGGACGAAGATCGGCGCGAACGCCGTCAATGCACGAAGAACACGGTTGCGTTGTCGCCCTGCATGCGGATGTCGAAATGCAGGTCACGCCCTTCGCTGCGTGCGACGAGGCGTGCACGCTGCTTCTCGTCGAGCGAAGGTCATCCCGGTCGTGGCCTCGTCGGAGAGATAGATGCGCGTCAGCTGGTGCCGCAAGAGGCCGCGCGCGAACACGTAGACGTCGAAGTGCGACGCCGGCTCGGAGACGACGAACGCGAACGTGCCGCCGGCGTCGGTGCCGCTTCTCCCCCAGCGCCCGCTCTCGGCATCCCAGAGCTCGACCATGCCGTCGGCGATCGGCTCGTCCCGGCCGTCGAGCAGGCGGCCGGTGAGGCGCCGGGCGGCCGGGTCGTCCGGGGAGACGAGCTCGTTCTGAGGGCCGCGGCACAGGCCGATGGCGTAGTACGGGCCGACGGTCTGCGACGGCGTTCTGCGTCATGCGTCCTCGAGCGGCGTCGTGCCGGAGCCGCCGCGGCCGAGGACGATGTCCCAGCGGAAGGCGAGCGCCCACGAGGGCTGCGTCGTCTCCAGGTCGAACTGCGAGACGAGGAGCGCCCGTGAGCGTGGGTCGCGCACGGAGTTGAAGATGGGGTCGTACGGGAAGAGCGGGTCGCCGGGGAAGTACATCTGCGTCACGAGCCGCTGCGTGAACGCGCGGCCGAACACCGAGAAGTGGATGTGCGCGGGCCGCCACGCGTTCTCGTGGTTGCCCCACGGGTACGCGCCGGGCTTCACCGTGATGAACCGGTATGCGCCCTCGTCGTCGGTGAGCACGCGGCCCGCGCCGGAGAAGTTCGGATCGAGCGGCGCCGGGTGCTGGTCGACCTCGTGCTTGTAGCGGCCCGCGGCGTTCGCCTGCCAGACCTCGACGAGCGCGCCCGCGGACCGGGCGGCCGTCCTCGTCGAGGACGCGGCCGGTGACGATGATCCGCTCGCCGAGCGGCTCGCCGGAGTGCTGCCGCGTGAGGTCGTTGTCGAGCTCGCGCACGGCGTCCTCGCCGAAGACGGGCCCGCGGGGGTCGTGCGCGTCCTCCGGCAGCGTCACGAGCGGGCGGTCGGGGGCGCGCCAGCGCGTCGAGCGGTAGCCGGGATAGTCGACCTGAACCTCGGTCCCGAACGACGGGTCGTCGGGCAGGACGATCGGGCTCTCGCCGGCGGCCATCAGCTCCCCCTCGTCCTGAGACTGCGCAGGGCGTCGAGCTCGTCCGCGGTCGGCGCCGGCGAGGTTGCGAGCTCGTCCGAGACCCGCAGCTCCCAGCCGGTCGCCGCCCGCACGTCGTCGGCGGACACGCCGGGATGCACGTGCGTCAGGGTCAGCTCGCCGTCGACGGGCTCGAGCGTGCCGAGATCGGTGACGACGACGCGCACGTTGTCGCCGATGCTCGTCGTGAAGTCGAGCTTCTCGACGAACGCCCGCGGCGTCTGCCGCAACATCACGAAGACGTCCTTCACACCGGTCGCGATCTCCGGCGCGCCCCCGCCGCCCGGCAGGCGCACCTTCGGCCGGTCGTAGTCGCCGATCACCGTGCTGTTGAGGTTCCCGTGCCGGTCGATCTGCGCCGCGCCGAGGAAGCCGACGTCCACGCGCCCACCCTGGAGCCAGTACGCGAACATCTCCGGCACCGACACGACCGAGTCGGCGGTGTCCGCGAGCTCGCCGTCGCCGATCGAGAGCGGAAGCTCGGTCGGCTTCGCGCCGATCGTCCCGCTCTCGTAGATGAGCACGCAGTCGGGCGCGTGCGTGCGGCGCGCGAGATTCGCCGCGGTGCTCGGCAGCCCGATGCCGACGAAGCACACGACGCCGTCCGCGAGGAGCCTCGACGCCTCGACCGCCATCATCTCGTCGGTCGTGAAGGCGGCGCTCACGCTGCGGCGACCTTCGAGCTCGCGAGGCTCGCGTGGTACTCGTGCACGTCGGCCGTATCGACGACGTGCCGCTGCATCCAGTCCTGAAAGCGGTCGCGGTCGCGGCTCACCTCGTCCCATGCGACGTAGAAGTCGTTGTCGCGGTCGTAGTAGCCGTGCGCGTACGACGGGTGCGCGCCGGCCGGCGCAACCGCGACCGCGTCGATCGTCCACGACGGGAGAACGATCGCGTTCGGCACGGGGTCGAGCTCGTCGACGATCTCCTCGACCGTCACGATCGAGCGCGCGGACGCGAGCACCGTCTCCTTCTGCACGCCGAGGATGCCCCAGAGCTGGACGTTGCCCTTCTTGTCGGCACGCTGCGCGTGCACGATGCCGACGTCGGGCCTGTGCGCCGGCACCGCGGCGAGCTCCTCGCCGGTGAACGGGCAGGTCACGTGCGCGACGCGCGTCCGCGCCGGGAGGTCGCCGCCGCTGTAGCCCCGCAGCACGCCGAACGGGAGGCTCGCGGCGCCGGCGGCGTAGGCGGCGGCCATGCCCGCATGCGAATGCTCTTCGAGCGCGAGCGGGCGCGGCCAGTCGTGCTCGACCGCGTCGCGCAGACGGTGCAGCGACCCGACACCCGGGTTGCCGCCCCACGAGAAGACGAGCTTCGCCGCACAGCCCATCCCGATCATCTGGTCGTACACGACGTCCGGCGTCATGCGGACGAGCGTCAGGTCGCGCCGCCCCTGCCGGATGAGCTCGTGGCCGGCGGCGTGCGGGATCAGGTGCGTGAAGCCCTCGAGCGCGACGGTGTCTCCGTCGCGCACGAGGGCCTCGACCGCTTCTCTCAGGGAGGAGACCGGCACTAGAACGGATACGGATGCGAGCCGCTCTGGACCGTGACCCACCGGAGCTCGGTGAACTCGTCGACGACCGCCTGTCCGCCGAACCGGCCCCAGCCCGAGTCCTTGACGCCGCCGAAGGGCATCTGGGGCTCGTCGCCGACGGGCTGGTCGTTGACGTGCACGATCCCCGACTCGAGCCGGGCGGCGAGCGCGAGGCCGCGGTCGGCGTTCGTCGTCATGATCCCGGCGCTGAGCCCGTAGGTCGTCGCGTTCGCGCGCTCGATCGCCTCGTCGGCATCGGCGACGACCTCGACCGCGAGCACCGGGCCGAAGGTCTCCTTCTGTGCGAACTCGGAGTCCTCGGGCACGTCGGCGAGCAGCGTCGCCTGGTAGACGTTCGAGCCCGCCGCCTCGCCGCCCGCGAGCACCTTCGCCCCCTTCTTGACGGCCTCGTCGACGCGCCCCTGCACCATCGCGAGCGCGTCCTCGTTGATGAGGGGCCCGATGATCGTGTCGTGCTCCTTCGGGTCGCCGGCCTTCAGGCCCTGCGTCTTCTCGGCGAGCCGCTTCGTGAACTCGTCGGCGATGCTCCGCTCGACGATCACCTTGCGCGCCGACATGCAGATCTGCCCCTGGTGAAGGAAGGCGCCGAACGCCGTCGCGTTCACCGCGTACTCGAGATCCGCGTCCTCGAGGACGATCAGCGGGTTGTAGCCGCCGAGCTCGAGCACGACGCGCTTCAGGTTGCGCCCGGCGGCCTCGGCGAGCTGTCGGCCGACGTTCGTCGAGCCCGTGAAGTTGATCCGGCGCACGGCCGGATGCGTCACGAGCTCGTCGCCGATGTCGGCCGCCTCGCCCGGCGCGTGCGTGACGACGTTGAGGACGCCGTCCGGCAGGCCCGCCTCGGCGAAGATCTCGCCCCAGAGAAGGCCGCCGACGACGGGCGACCATTCGGACGGCTTGAGGACGACGGCGTTGCCGAGCGCGAGCGGCGCGGCGATCGACCGGGCCGACAGGATGAGCGCGGCGTTCCACGGGGCGATCGCCGCCACGACGCCGACCGGGCGGCGGATGCCCATCGCGAACGCGCCCGTGTCCGAGGGAAGCACCTCGCCGAGCGGCGCGTACGCGAGCGCCGCCGCCTGGCGGAAGAGACCCGGGACGAAGTGCATCTGGAACATGCCGAAGCCGAACGTGGCGCCCGTCTCGCGCGCGAGCAGCGAGACGACCTCGTCCTGGCGGCTCTCGAGCACGTCCGCCGCCTTGAGGAAGACGGCCTGCCGCACCGCCGGCGGCGCCTGCGCCCAGCCGGGAGCCGCGGCAGCGGCGGCCTCGATCGCGCGGCGCGCGTCGTCGCGCGAGCCGGCGGCGACCTCGGCGACGACGTCGCCGGTGAAGGGATCGCGATCCTCGAAGGTGCGGCCGTCTCCTGCGTCGGCCCACGCACCGCCGACGAAGAGCTGCTTCACGGTGCTCTCCCGGACCTCAGTGCTCATAGTCTCTCCTTCGCTTTTGCCCGCTCGTTGCGGAAGCGGACGGATTGGACGCCGCTGCACGCCGGAGCCTGCCGAGGCTCGCTGCGGTGCAATCGAAGATCGTACGAGGCGATCGTGCTCTCCCCCAGCTCGGAGCCCGGGTCGACGCACGTGACCTTACGCTCGGAGTGTTCCATTCGTCAAGACAGTGGTCTAGTATCCGGGACGTGCTCGGATCCCGCGCTGCGCGCCCGGCCTTGCGTGACTCGCCTTCGTGGACCGGAACACGGTCTCCGGCCGCGGTCCCGCCGCCCCCCTTGCGCACCGGATCCGTTTCCAGGATGCATCCGATCCGAGGAGGACGCACTTGACGAGAACCTGATCGTTGCGCGCGTCGTCCGCCCAGTCGACCGCCAGATGGTGCATCCCAACGAAGCGAGAGACTCGAAGGAGATACCGAATGAGATCGACGAAGATCAGGATCGGTCTTGCGTTCGCGGCCAGCAGCCTTCTGGCGCTTCTGCTGGCCGCATGGGCCACCGGCGCGACGACGGCCTCGGCAGTGGGCTCGGGCACGGCGTCCGCAACGAAATCTGTCTGCGGCAAGGGCACGGGCAAGAAGGCGACGGGAACGCCGATCAAGCTCGGTGGGATCGACATGCTCATCCCGGGCGTCGACTTCACGACGATCGGCAAGACCGCGAACGCGTACTTCCAGTGCGTCAACGACAACGGCGGCATCAACGGCCACCCGATCAAGTACATCCTCTACAACGAGCAGCTCAACCCCGCGCAGGAGGCCTCGCTCGCGCGCAAGCTGATCCAGAGCGACAAGGTCGTCGGCGTCGTCGGCAACACGAGCTTCGCCGAGTGCGGGACGAACGCGAAGTACTACGCGAGCAAGGGCTTCGTCGTCATCGGTGCAGGCGTACAGGCCGAGTGCTACAGCACTCCGGCATTCGCCGAGGTGAACGCGGGGCCGCGTTACAGCAACATCGGCGCGGCGCAGGCGCTCGTCAAGGCCGGCGTCAAGAAGCTCGCCATCGCCTCGCCGGACACGATCTCGGCGTATGCGGACGGCGGGCCTGCCCTCGTCGCGAAGAAGGCCGGCATCCCGGTCAAGATCTTCCCGACCCACCTGCCGGTCACCGATGCGACCTCGCAGCTCATCCAGATGTACCAGTTCGCCGGCGACGGCGGCGGGATCCTCCTCGACTTCACCCCCGACACCGCGCCGGCGTTCATGAAGGCCGCAGAGGCGCAGGGCATCGTCGACAAGGTGAAGTGGGGCTCGTCGACCCCGATCGCGAACACGTTCATGGCCGGGCAGTTCTCGCCGGCGTTCGACGGGCATCTCTGGATCGACAACGAGTTCTCGAACGTCGACCCGAAAGTCGGGCCCGACTCAGCGTTGATGTTCCAGGTGCTGAAGAAGTACGCCCCGAAGATCGCGCCGCAGGCGTTCGCCCAGATGGGCTTCCTCGACGGCAAGTTCGCCGTCAACGCGCTGCTGAGCATCAAGGGCGCGATCACCGCGAAGTCGTACAACGCCGCAGTCAAGGCGCTGAAGAACCAGAAGACCGACATCCTCTGCAAGCCGTACTACGTCGGGCAATCTCGCGTACCACATCCCGAACAACACGAACATCACCGTCGACTACAAGAATGGCAACGTGGTCGTTAAGAACAAGTGCTTCGCGATCCAGGCCGTCGACAAGTCGATCGCCCAGACGCGGATCTGGGAGAAGAAGTTCCACCTGCAGGGCTGAGGCGAACGATGCGGATCAGGGTGCCCGGAGGCTTCGAATGAGCCACGTGCTCGGCTTCAGCGTGTTCGGCGTCGAGTGGCAGTTCATCAAGCCGTTCATCGTGATCGGGCTCGCCTTCGGAGGCGTGTACGCGCTCTCCGGCGTCGGGCTCGTCGTGTTGTACCGGGCGACCGGAGTGCTGAACGTCGCGTTCGGCGCCATCGGAGCCGCGGGCGCCCTGATCGCCTACTACCTCCTGAACCACACGGGGTGCCCCGAGTGGCTCGCCTTCTCGATCTGCGTCGCGTTCGGCGGGGTCGTCAACCTCCTGTACGGGATGGTGTTCGGCCCCGCCTTCGCGCGGCGCGATCCGCTCGTCAAGATGATGGGCACGCTCGGCCTCGCGCTGATCCTCCTCGGCGTGATGGCGTGGATGGCGCCGGCGGGCGGCGCGTTCGCCCGCTTCCTGCCGCTGCCGAGCTCGCAGCACCGTTACACGATCTTCGGGACGAGCGTCAGCCTGACGCAGATCATCTCGATCGGGCTCGCGCTCGCCCTGACGGCCGCCGTCAGCATCTTCCTCCGCGTGACGAAGCTCGGCACCGCGATGCGTGCGCTCGCCGACGATCGCGAGATCACGGCCACGCTCGGCGTGCCGGTGCGGCGGGTCGAGGCCGCAGCCTGGTTCGGATCGGGGCTCGCGTGCGGCGCCGCGGGACTGCTGCTGCCGGACCTCCTCACCTCGCTCGACTACTCGGCCTTGACCTTCCTCGTCATCTCCTCGCTCGCGGCTGCGCTGATCGGCCGGCTGCGATCGCTCTGGGCGACGATGGTCGGCGGCCTCGTCGTCGGCCTCGCGCAGTCGGTCCTCTCCCCGTACGCCTCCGTGTCCGCCTACCGCTCGTCGGCCCCCTTCGTCCTCGCGATCGTCGCGCTGCTCTATCTCTCGCGCCGCCGCGTCGTCACGATCTCGCGGGCTGCCGCCTGAGCCGATGACGACGACGCCGGCTAAAGCGGCCCCGAGCGAGGTCGGACGCAGGGCGCTCGACATCGACCGCACGGGCTTCGCGCGGGGTGCGACGGTCGTCGTCCTGATCGTATTCGTGATCTTCGCGCTGCCGCATTTCGCCGGCGCCGACTGGATAACGACGTTCACGAGCGTTGCGATCTACGCGGTCGCCGCACTCGGCTTCGGGATCCTCTACGGCCGCGTCGGCCTGATCTCGCTCGGCCAGATCGCCCTGCTCACGATCGGCTGCTGGATCGGAGCGAGGCTCGCCTACGCGACGTCGCTCCCGTTCCCGCTGCTCCTGCTCGCCTCCGGCGCGATCACCTGCGCGATCGGTGTGCTCGTCGGGCTGCCGGCGCTCCGGCTCTCCGGTCTCTACCTGGCCCTCGTGACGCTGATGTTCGCGGGCGCGACGACGGTGGTGCTCGCCGTGACCGACTTCCCGAACGGCGGCAGCGGGTTCAAGGGCCGCTCGGGGACCGGCGCGCTCACGACGAGCACGCCGCCGGTCCGGAGACCGTCCTGGGCGACGGGCGACGTCGCCTACTACCGCTACACCGTCATCGCCTGCGCGGTCCTCTTCCTGCTCACGCTCCTGCACGTCGCGGGCAAGCCCGGCCGCGCCTGGGCGTCGATCAGGGAGAGCGAGCCGGCCGCGCTCGCCGCGGGCGTCAACATCACGCTCTACAAGCTCTGGGCGTTCGCGCTCGCGTCGTTCATCACCGGCGTCGCCGGGTGCCTGCTCGCGGCGCAGGTGGGCGTCCCGCGCGCGATCACGTTCCAGACGCAGGACTCGCTCACGCTCGCGGCTGCGACGCTGATCGGCGGGGTCTTCAGCCTCTGGGGCGCCGTGGTCGCCGGCATCTTCCAGCAGCTCGTGCCGTTCCTCTTCCAGGCGCAGTGGGGGTGGAACTCGAACCTCGTGCTGATCCTCTTCGGCGTCGGCCTGCTGCAGGTGCTGCTCACCGCGCCCGGCGGGCTCGCGCAGCAGCTGCCGAAGGACCTTGCACGGCTCTTCCGGCTCGCCCGCTACCGCGCGGGCATGCTCGCATCCGGCGAGAGGCCGGCGCCGTGATCGAGGTGCAGGGCCTCACCGTGCGCTTCGCCGGCGTGACGCCGATCGACGACGTCAGTGTCGTCTTTCCCGGCGGCACCTGCGGGCTCATCGGGCCGAACGGCGCCGGCAAGACGACGTTCTTCAACGTCCTGAGCGGCTTCGTGCGCCCCGCGCGCGGCGCCATTCGCGGCTTCGGCGAGGACCTGCTCGCGATGGCCGACTTCCGCCGCGCGCGCTGGGGCCTCCGGCGGACGTTCCAGACCGAGATGGCGATCGAGGGGCTTTCGCTCTTCGACAACGTCGCGATGATCCACGAGCATTCGGGCGCGAAGCGCGCGTCGCGCCGGGCCGACGTCCTGAGCGCGATCGAGTTCGTCGGGCTGGATGTGCCGCCGAAGACGAAGGTCGGCGGCCTCGGCGCCCGCGACCGGCGGCTCGTCGAGCTCGCGCGCGCCGTCGTCGGCAAGCCCCGGGTCGTGCTGCTCGACGAGCCGGCGGCCGGCCTGCCGTCCGCGGAGACCGAGCAGATGGGCGCGATCATCCAGAGGATCCCGCAGGAGTTCGGGGCGCTCGTCATCCTCGTCGACCACGACATGGAGCTCGTCTCGGCCTGCTGCGAGACGACGGCCGTGCTCGACTTCGGCAAGCTGATCGCGTCGGGCCCGACGGCCGAGGTGCTGCGGAACGAGCACGTGATGCGCGCCTACCTCGGCACGGAGGAGGAGCTGTGAGCACGCTCCACGTCGAGGAGCTCACGGTCGCCCGCGCCGGCCGTCCGGTCGTGAAGGAGGTCTCGCTCGAGATCCCGCCCGGCCAGGTGACGGCGCTACTCGGCGCGAACGGCGCCGGCAAGTCGACCCTCGTCCTCGCGATCGCGGGCCTCCTGCGCACGTCGGGCGGCCGCGTCCTCCTGGACGAGCTCGAGCTGACGGGCCGGCGGCCGGAGCAGGTGCGCTCCGCGGGCGTCGCGGTCGTGCCGGAGGGACGGCGGCTCCTGCCGGGCCTCACCGTGGAGGACAACCTCCGGGTCGCCACCTACGCCCTCGGCCGCGCGCAGGCGAAGCGCGGCATCGAGTACGCGCTCGAGCTCTTCCCCGAGCTCGAGAAGCGCTGGAGCGCCACGGCGCGCCTTCTCTCGGGCGGGGAGCAGCAGATGGTCGTGCTCGCGCAGGCGCTCGTCTCCGAGCCGAAGATCGTGCTCGTCGACGAGCTGTCGCTCGGGCTCGCACCCGTGATCGTCAAGCGCCTCGTCCCGACGCTCGAAGCCGTGGCCGCGAGCGGCGTCGGCGTCCTCCTGATCGAGCAGTTCGCGCACGTCGCGCTCGGGCTCGCCGAGACGGCGTACGTCCTCGAGGGCGGCCGGATCCACTACCACGGCCCCGCCCAGAAGCTGAAGGACGAGCCGGAGCTCCTGCAGTCGGCGTACCTCCTGCGCGACCGCGTCCCGAGCATCGACCCGACGTAGCCCGCCGCTCGGGCTGTCGCGGGGCGTAGTTCTCCGTAGCCGGGATCCGGTTTCCCTCGGATGCGCACCGGCCGCCGGGACGGGCATACCTGACGGGTCAGTTCATCCTTCCAGGGAGGTCCGATTCCGATGCCCGACACGATCACGATCATCGATAACCGGTCGGGCGTCGAGCGCGAGGTTCCGATCGACGAGGGCACGATTCGCGCCACCGCGCTCGGCGAGCTCGGCCTGATGTCGTACGACCCGGCGTTCCTGAACACCGCTTCGGTGCGAAGCGCGATCACGTACATCGACGGTGACGTCGGCATCCTGCGGTATCGCGGGTATCCGATCGAGCAGCTCGCGGTCGAGAGCACGTATCTCGAGACGGCGTATCTCCTCCTCTTCGGGGAGTTGCCGTCCGCGGACGAGCTTGCGCGGTTCGAGCACGAGATCACGTATCACACGTTCCTCCACGAGAACATGAAGGGCCTGATGGAGGGCTTCCGGTACGACGCCCATCCGATGGGCATGTTCGTCAGCGTCGTCGCGGCGCTCGGGACGTTGTACCCGGAGGCCGCGCGCGTCGACGACCCCGATGTTCGCCTTCAGCAGGTCGTGCGCCTGATCGCCAAGGTGCCGACGATCGCCGCGTGGTCGTTCCGGCACAGCAAGGGCCTGCCCTACGTGTATCCGGACAACGATCTGGGCTTCGCGGAGAACTTTCTCTCGATGATGTTCAAGATGGGCGAGCCGGCCTATGCCGCCGAGCCGGCGCTCGTGCGCGCCCTGGAGGTGCTCTTCATCCTGCATGCCGACCACGAGCAGAACTGCTCGGCGAACGCGATGCGCGCGATCGGTTCGAGCAAGGTCGATCCGTACAGCGCGATGGCCGGCGCCGCGGCTGCGCTCTACGGCCCGCTGCACGGCGGCGCGAACGAGGCCGTGCTGCGGATGCTCGGCGAGATCGGCTCCGTGAAGAACGTGCCGGACTTCGTCGCGCGCGTGAAGGGGGGCGAAGGACGCCTGATGGGCTTCGGCCACCGCGTGTACAAGAACTACGACCCGCGGGCGAGGATCATCAAGGAGACCGCTGACTCGGTGTTCGAGCTGACGGGACGAAACCCGCTGCTCGACATCGCGCTGGAGCTCGAGAAGATCGCACTCCAGGACGAGTACTTCGTCTCCCGCAAGCTCTACCCGAACGTGGACTTCTACTCGGGCCTGATCTACCAGGCGCTCGGGCTGCCGACCGCGATGTTCCCCGTCCTCTTCGCGATCCCGCGGACGGCGGGGTGGCTCGCGCAGTGGCTCGAGGGGATCGCCGACCCGGAGCAGAAGATCGCGCGGCCGCGCCAGATCTACACCGGCGCGGGCGAGCGGGACTACCTGCCGAGGGAGCGACGGACGGAGGAGGCGAGAGAGCGCGCGCTCGTCGAGTCGTCGGCGCGCTAGCGGTCGGCCAGGACTTGCGCCAGCGCGTGTGAGGCCTGCCGGATCATGCCGGGGTTCGTCTCCCAGTAGTACGGCAGCGCCAGCACGGCCTGGAAGAGCGCCCAGCCCCGGCCGCGCAGCCACGACGCATCGTCCACCCGGAGCTCGTCCCGGTACCGCATTCGGCTCTCGCCCGCGAAGACATTCCAGGCGGGCTGCAGGTCGCACGCGGGATCGCCGACGTTGAGGCAGCCGAAGTCGATCACCGCCGACAGGCGGCCGTCGACGACGAGCAGGTTGCCCGGCAGCAGGTCGCCGTGCACCCACGCCTCTTCGCCGTCCCAGCCGGCCGCGTCGAGCGACTCGTCCCACGAGCGGCGGGCGGCAGCGCCGTCGATCCGGTCGCCGAGCTCTGCGATCGACCGGCGGACCGCGCCGTCGAGCTCCGCGAGCGGTGCGCCGCGGGCTCCCCGCGGACGCGGATGCGCATCGGTCGCGTCGACCCGGCGAAGCGCCTCGACGAACGCGGCGAGGTCGACGGCCGCCTGCTCGAGATCGTCGATCGCACCGTTCGCGTTCTCGCCCGGCAGCCACTCGTAGACGGACCAGGCGAAGGGATATCCCTCGGCCGGCTGCCCCATGGCCAGCTGCACCGGAACGGCGAGCGGCAGCTGCGGCGCGAGCCTCGGCAGCCACTCCTTCTCCTTCGCCGCCTGCGCGGCGGCCCACCCGATGCGCGGCAGCCGGGCGGCGAGACGGTCGCCGAGGCGATAGATGTCGTGATCGGTCCCGTACGACACGACCGGCTCGATCGGCAGGTCGGCCCACTCCGGGAACTGGCCGGCGAGCAACCGGCGCACGAGCGCTACGTCGGTGTCGACCTCGTCGGCATGCATCTTCGGTGCGCCCACGGCCGCATCATCAGGGAACGAGCACCGCGCGGCCGGTGATCTCGCCGTCGCGGAGCTTGCCGAGCACGTCGTTCACCTCGTCGAGCGGGTGCATCTCGGTCTTCAGCGTGACGCGTCCGGCCGCATGGAGCTGCAGGAGCTCCCACAGGTCGATCCAGGAGCCGACCAGGTTGCCGACGACCGACTGCTCGTTCACGACGAGCGCCGGCGACGGGATCGCGATCGTTCCGCCGTAGCCGATCACCGAGTACGTGCCGCCGCGGGCGAGCATCGCGGCCGAGTCGGCATGCGTCCGGTCGGTGCCGACGAAGTCGAACACGAGATCGGCGCCGCGGCCGCCGGTCAGCTCGCGGACGGCGCCTGCGTCGCCCACGACCTCGTCGGCGCCGAGCTCGGCCGCGAGCCGCCGCCGCCGCTCGTCCGTGTCGACCGCGATCACGGACCCGGCGCCGAGCTCGCGCACGAGCTGGAGCGCGATGTGGCCGACGCCGCCGACGCCGAGAACGACCGCCGTCGAGCCGGGGACGGCGAGGTGCGCGAGCCGCCGGACCGCGTGGTAGGCGGTGAGGCCCGCGTCCGCATGGGGCGCGACGGCGGCCGGCTCGACGCCGTCGGGCAGCCGCAGCAGCGACCGCTCGCGCACGAGCACGTGCTCCGCGAAGCCGCCGTCGACCGAGAGGCCCGTGAACTCGTGCCGGTCGCAGTGCATGTCGTTGCCGCGCCGGCAGGCGACGCAGAGGCCGCAGCTCCACGGCGGGTACACGAGCACGGCGTCGCCTCTCGCAACCGTCGAGACACCGTCGCCGACCTCCTCGACCCAGCCCGCGTTCTCGTGCCCGAGCACGCGCGGCAGCGTCACGCCCGCAGGCTCCATCAGGCCCTCCAGCGCGTGCAGGTCGGTGGCGCAGACGCCCGCGCCGCCGATGCGGACGACCACGTCGTTCGGCTGCGAGACCTCGGGCCTCGGTCGCTCGACGAGCTCGAGCGGCCGGTGGTACGCGCGCATGACGGCGGCCTTCACGGCGTGAACGTCTCGTCGGGAGCGACGACGACCTCGAGGAGGAGCGGCTCCTGCCGCGCGCCGAGGCCGGGAGCGATCTCGTCGAGGGCCTCGAGCAGCTCGTCGTGCGTGCGCACGGTGCGCGCCGGGCAGCCGAACGCCTCCGCAAGCGCTGCGACGTCGACGTTCACCGCCGGCCACGGGCCCGAGCCGCCGTGGATCTCGGCGAGGCGGTCCATGATCGCGTAGCCGCCGTTCGAGAGGATCACGAAGAGCGCGCCCGCGCGGTACTGCGCCGCGCTCCAGAGCGCCTGGATCGAGTAGAGCGACGAGCCGTCGCCGACGACCGCGACGACCGCGCGCCCGGGCAGCGCCATACGCAGGCCGGTCGCGGCGGGGAGCGC
Source organism: uncultured Actinomycetes bacterium (assembly GCA_963831405.1). GTDB lineage: Bacteria > Actinomycetota > Thermoleophilia > Gaiellales > Gaiellaceae > Palsa-739. Next base: position 44,620 of record CAWHPX010000016.1, on the reverse strand, counting down.
GAAGCCGAGGCCGCCCATCGCCGGGCTCAACGAGCCGAGCGGCGCGCGCGCCGGCAGCCGCGCGAGGAGCTCCGAGCGGCTCGAGGGCGACTCCTCGATCACGATCGCGTCGGCGGGCAGCCGCTCGGCGAGCGCGGCGACGACGTGGCCGGCGCGCATCGCCTCGCCCGCGGCAGGCGGCGCCGGCGGCGGCGGTGCCGCGGGCGTCACGTCGGCAGGCGCCTCGCGCGCCGGAACGAGCCGCGCGAGCTCGGCGACGACCGGCGCGGGATGGCCGAGCACGGCGAGGTCCGCCGTGCTGCGGTGCACCTCCGCGGGGTCGCGGCTGACGACCGCGACGCGCGTCCCCGCCTCGACGAACGGCCCGGGCGCAAACGGGTACTGGCGGAACGCGGGCGCGCCGACGACGAGGAGCGCGTCGTAGCGTCGCGAGCGCCTCGCGCAGGCGCGTGCGGTCGCCCGGCAGGTGGCCGGCGAACCGGGGATGGTCCTGCGGGAAGCCGGCGCTGCCGCCGAAGGACTCCTGCCAGACGGGGCAGCCGAGTCGCTCCGCGAGCGCGACGAGCGCGGGCCACGTGCTGGGCTCGTCCGCACCCGAGCCGGCCACGAGCGCCGGGTCGCTCGGCGGCGGCGAGAAACGCGGCGAGCTCCGCCACGACGGCGGCGTCGGCTCCTTCGGCGCGAAGCACGCGCCGCGGCGCGATCCGCTCCTCGTCCGGCCCCGCGTCGGCGACCCAGTCGTCCATCGGCACGATCACGAGCGCCGGGCCCCGCCCGGTCACCGCCTCGTGGTACGCACGTGCGACCGCGCCCGGTACGTCCTGCGCGCGGACCGGCTCGTCGACCCACACCGGATAGTCGCCCGCGAGGCCGCGCAGCCTGCCCGCGAGGAAGGGCTGCGTCGCGAGGTGCCGCCGGTCCTGCTGGCCGACGACGACGACGAGCGGCGCCCGGTTGACGCGCGCAGTGGCGAGCGCCGAGACGCCGTTGCCGAGGCCCGCCGTCGTGTGCAGGATCGCGAGCGCCGGCCTGCCGCGGCCGAGGGCGAAGCCCGTCGCCATGCCGACGACCGAGCTCTCGTGCAGGCCGAGGACGAAGTGGAGATCGTCCGGCAGGTCGGCGAGCAGCATGATCTCGGTCGAGCCCGGGTTCGCGAAGAGCGTCGTGAGCTCGTGCTCCCGCAGGACGTCGAACGTCGCGTCGCGCACCGAACGGCTAGCCACGTCGGGAACCTATCCGCAAGTTTTCGTCGCGACGGTCTAGAACGGGAACGGCTCCGCCTTCTCGCGCGAGGTCTGCCACTGCCACTCGGTCCAGAGCTCGAGCTGGCCGACGCCGCCGAAGTGGCCGCCGTTCGACGACGCCTTGAAGCCTCCGAACGGCGCCGGCGGCTCCTCGTTCACCGTCTGGTCGTTGATGTGCACCATGCCGGCCTGCAGGCCCTCCGCCACCTCGGCGGCACGAGCCTGGCTCCCCGACTGCACCGCCGCCGACAGCCCGTACTCGGTCGCGTTCGCGAGCTCCACGGCCTCGGCGTCGGAGCCGAACGTCGTCACGGGTGCGACCGGGCCGAAGATCTCCTCCTTGAAGGCGGCCATGTCCGGGCGCACGTCGCGCAGGACCGTCGCGGGATAGAAGAGGCCGTCGTGCGAGCCTCCGACGAGCGCCGAGGCGCCGGCCGCGACCGTCTCGTCGACGATCCGCTGCACGCGCTCGACCTGCTTCTCGTTGATGATCGGGCCGAGCGCGACCTCCGTCGTCGCGGGGTTGCCGATCGGAAGCCGCGCCGCACGCTCCGCGAGCGCGGCGAGGTAGTCCTCCGCGATCGACTCGTGCACGAGATGCCGGCTCACCGCCAGGCAGATCTGGCCCTGGTGGAGGAACGAGCCCCACGCGCCGGCCGACGACGCCGCCTGGATGTCGGCGTCCTCGAGCACGATGAGCGGGCTGTTGCCGCCGAGCTCGAGCACGATGCGCTTCAGACCGCGGCCCGCGGCCTCGCCGACGAGGCGGCCGGTCTTCGTCGAGCCGGTGAACGAGATCATCCGGATGTTCGGGTCCTCGACGATCGCCTGGCCGACCTCGGCGCCGCCGCCGAGCACGTGCAGCACGCCTTCGGGAAGCCCCGCTTCCTCGAAGACGCGCGCGATGATCACGCCGCCGCTCACCGGCGTGTTCGGGTCGCTCTTCAGGACGACGGTGTTGCCGAGCGCGAGCGCGGGGCCGACCGACCGCATCGCGAGGACGATCGGGAAGTTCCACGGCGTGATCACGCCGACGACGCCGATCGGCACACGGCGCGCGGTCGACGTCCGGCCCGGCGTCAGGGAGGGCAGCACGTAGCCGAGCGGATGCGAGATGAGCGACGCCGCCTGGTCGAGCTGGCCGATCGACGCGCTGATCTCCACCGCGGCCTTCCCCGGGATGCAGCCCGACTCGCGCACCATCCACTCGGAGATCTCCGCCCGGTGCTGCTCGAGGAGCTCGCCCGCGCGCCGCACGACGGCGGCGCGCTCGGTCAGCGGCACCGCGGCCCACTCGCGCTGGGCGCGCGCAGCGGACTTCGCCGCCGCGGCGACCGACGCTGCATTTGCGACGCCTGCGGTTCCGAGCACCTCGCCCGTGGCCGGCTCGACCGTCTCGATCGTCTCCGGCGCGTCGACCCACCCGTCGCTGAAGATCTTGCCCGTCCAGTCCTGCTCGCTGAGGAGCTCTCCTGCGATCTGCTCGGTCGTGCTCATGAGACGCTCTCCTCTACATAGGTGATCTCGGGACTGCGTTCCTTGATCATGTCCGCGGCCTTCTCGGCGATCATGATCGTCGCGGCGTTCGTGTTCGCGCGCGTGATCGTCGGCATCACCGACGCGTCGGCCACGCGCAGGCCGTCGATGCCGTAGACGCGCAGCTGCGGGTCGACGACCGACCCGATCGCGCACGTCGAGGTCGGGTGGTAGACCGACTGGGCCGCGCGCCGGACGAACGCCATGATCTCGTCGTCCGACTCGCCGTCCGGAACGCCGAACGGCGCGCGCAGCACCTTCTTCAACGGCTCCTGCTCGGCGATCTCGAGCGCGATCCTGATTCCCGCGATCATCGACTCGCGGTCCTCGTCGGTCGTGAGGAAGTTGCAGAGCACGCGGGGCTTGGAGTCGGCAAGCGGCGCGCGCAGCATCACGCGCCCGCGGCTCGACGGCTTGATCACGACCGGGCCGAAGCAGTACCCGCTGCCGTGCGGCGCGGTCAGCCCTTCGTCGTAGAACATCGACGGCGCGTAGTGGAACTCGATGTCCGGCGCGTCGAGCTCGGGCCGCGTGCGGAAGAACGCACCGGCCTCGGGGATGTTGGACGTCAGCGGCCCGAGGCCCTTCTCGAGCAGCGCGAAGTTGTCCGGCGTGAACGCACCGAAGAGAGACTGCTCGTCCGTCTCGTAGTTGAGCTGCGCCATGCAGTGGTCCTGGAGGTCGTGGCCGACCGGCAGGTCCTCGCGGACGTCGATGCCGAAGAGCCGGAGGTCGTCGGCCGGCCCGATGCCCGAGATCATGAGCAGCACGGGCGACTGGTACGCGCCCGCGGAGAGGATCACCTCGCGGTCCGCACGGATCTGCTCCACCGTGCCGCCGCGCGCGACCTCGACGCCGACCGCGCGCGCACCGTCGAAGAGAATCCGCAGCGCCATCGCGTCGGTGATGACGTCGAGGTTCGGCCGCTGCGCGGCCGGATGGAGGAACGCCGTCGCGGTCGAGCAGCGCCGCCCGTCGCGCTGCGTGAGCTGGAAGCGGCCGACGCCGTCCTGCCGGGCGCCGTTGAAGTCGTCGTTCAGCTCGTGGCCGGCGAGCCGGCTCGCCTCGATCATGGTCTCGATCAGGGGGCTCATCGCGCGGCTGTCGGAGACCGCGAGCGGGCCGCCGGCGCCGTGGAACTCGTTCTCGCCGCGCTCGTTCGACTCCGAGCGGCGGAAGTAGGGCAGCACGTCGTCGTAGCCCCACCCGTCGGCCCCGCCTGCCTCCCACTCGTCGTAGTCGGCCCGGTTGCCGCGGACGTAGATCATCGCGTTGATCGAGCCGGAGCCGCCGACGACCTTGCCGCGCGGCAGGTAGAGCCGCCGGCCGCCGAGCCCCGGCTCCATCTCGCCGTAGAGGTCCCAGTCGACGCTCGACTTCAGCAGCATCGGAAACGCGATCGGCATGGCGATCTCCGGCCGCGTGTCGGGGCCGCCGGCCTCGAGCACCGCGACCTTCACGTCGGGATCCTCGCTGAGGCGCGCGGCGAGCACGCAGCCCGCGGATCCTGCGCCGACGATCACGTAGTCGTACACGACGCCTCCTTCATTGTCAGGCCGCCTGATACTACGGCATCGGGGACGGGCAGTTCAAGAACGGGGCCGGTCATGCCGCCGCCGCCCGGACGGCGGCGACGATCTCGTCCACGCCCGGCAGATAGGCGTCCTCGAGCGGCGCGCTGAACGGCACCGGCGCGAAGGGCGCGCCGACGCGCTCGACCGGCGCGTCGAGGTAGTCGAAGGCCGCCCGCTGGACCTGCGCGGCGATCTCGGCGCCGAAGCCGCCCCGCTCGACGGCCTCGTGCACGACGACGAGCCGGCCCGTGCGCCGGACCGACCGGACGATCGTGTCGAGATCGAGCGGCACGAGCGTGCGGGGGTCGATCACCTCGGCGTCGATCCCGTCCTCGGCCGCAAGCCGGTCGGCCGCGCCGAGCGCGTCGTGCACGAGCCGGGACAGCGCGACGATCGTGACGTCGCCTCCTTCGCGGAGAGTCGACGGCCTCTCCGATCGTCACGGGCTCCGGCGTGTCGGGGACCATTTCCCTGCGGAAATAGAGCGTCTTCGACTCGACGAAGACGACCGGGTTCGGGTCGGCGATCGCGGCGGCGAGCAGGCCCGCCGCGTCGACGGCGCGGCTCGGCATCACGACCTTCAGGCCGGGGACATGTGCGAGCCAGCCTTCGAGGCTCTGCGAGTGCTGCGCCGCGCCGCGGTGCCCCGCGCCGCCCTGCGTGCGCAGGACGAGCGGCACGTCGAGCTGGCCGCCCGACATGAAGTGCGCCTTCGCCGCCGCGTTGACGAGCTGGTCGAGGGCGAGCGTGATGAAGTCGACGAACATGATCTCGAGCACCGGGCGCATCCCCGACTGCGCCGCACCGATCGCGACCCCGGTGATCGCGGCCTCGCTGATCGGCGTGTTGATCACCCGCCCGACGCCGAACTCGTCGGCAAGCCCGGCGGTCGCCGTGTACGGCCCGCCTTCGGCGACGTCCTCTCCGATCACGAACACGCGCTCGTCGGCGCGCATCGCGGCCGCGAGCGTCCCGGTGATCGCCTTGATGTAGGTCGTCTCAGGCATCCGCGTAGACCATCGCCTCGGTCAGCCCGGCGGGCGGGAACGCGCTCTCGCGCGCAAAGCGCACCGCCTGCTCGACCGCGTCGGCCGCTTCCGCCGCGAGCGCCGCCGTCACGTCCTCGGTGAGCCAGCCCTCCGCGAGCGCGCGCCGCTCGAGCCGGAGGATCGGGTCCTTCTCCTGCCACTCGGCCGCGCCGAGCGCTTCGCGGTAGCGAGCGGGGTCGCCCTCGTAGTGGCCGCGCAGGCGATGTGTCAGGCACTCGAGCAGGAACGGGCCGTCCCCCGCGCGCGCGGCGCGGAGAAAGCGCCCGAAGGCGTCCCACACCGCTGCGGCGTCGTTGCCGTCGACCGTCTCGCGCTCGATCTCGTAGGGCGCGACCACGTCGCTCACACGCTCGATCGTCGTGTGCGCCGACCGCGGGGTGAACTCGGCGAAGCCGTTGTTCTCGCAGACGAGGACGAGCGGCAGCTTCCAGAGCGACGCGAGGTTCACGGTCTCGTTGAAGTGGCCGGCCTGCACGGCGCCGTCGCCGAAGAAGACGACCGCGACCGCGTCGTCGCCGCGCAGCCGTGCGGCGAGCGCGCTGCCGAGCGCGATCGGGACGTTGCCGCCGACGACGCCCGTCGCCCCCATGAAGCCGTGCTCGACGTCGACGATGTGCATCGAGCCGCCGAGCCCGCGGCAGAGCCCGGTGTCGCGCCCCATCAGCTCCGCGAGCAGCCGTCCGAGCGGAGCGCCCTTCGCGATCGCATGCCCGTGCGCGCGGTGCCCGGAGTACATCGCGTCGTCGTCGCGGAGCTGCATGCACACGCCGGCGGCGACCGCCTCCTGCCCCACGCTCAGGTGGACGAGCCCGTCGACCTCGCCCGCGCGCGCGAGCGCGGCGACGTGCTCCTCGAAGGCCCGGATCCGCCGCATCGTCGCGAGCAGGCGCAGCGCCTGCCCGCCGTCGAGCGGCGACACCGTTACGCCGTGACGCGGGACGACCCGAGCACCTGCCCCACGGCGGCGACGATCTTGTCCTCGTTCGGCAGCACGAACGCCTCGAGCGGCTCGCTGTACGGGATCGTCGCGTCGAGCGCCGTGACCTGCACGATCGGCGCCTTGAGCGACGAGAAGCCGTGCTCGGCCACCTCGCCCGCGATCACGGTCGAGACCGACGCGTGCCGTGTGGCCTGGTCGACGAGCACGAGGTGGCCCGTCTTGTCCACGGACTCGAGGATCGTCTGCGTGTCGAGGGGCGCGAGCGTGCGCGGGTCGATCACCTCCGCCTCGACGCCCTCCGCCGCGAGCCGCTCCGCGGCGCCGAGCGCACGGTCGACCGTCCATCCCGTGGCGACGATCGTCACGTCGCCGCCCTCGCGCCGCACCGCCGCCTGCCCGAAGGGCACGAGGTACTCGCCGTCCGGCACGTCGCCGTGCTCGAGCGTCAGCAGGTAGTGGTGCAGGTAGACGACCGGGTTGTCGTCGCGGATCGCGGTCGCCATCAGCCCCTTCGCGTCGGCGGCCGTCGACGGCATCGCAACCTTGAGGCCGGGCACGCCCATGAAGAGCGCGCCGATCGTGCCGGTGTGCTGGCCCGCCCAGCCGGCGGTGAACCCGAAGCCGGCCTTGAGCACGAGCGGGACCTTCACCTGGCCGCCGCTCATCGCGCGGAAGCGAGGCGCCTCGTTCAGGACCTGATCCATCGCGACGAGCATGAACTCGGCCATGTAGAGCTCGACGACGGGCCGGAAGCCGGCGAGCGCCGCGCCGATCGCCATGCCGATCTCCGCGGTCTCGGAGATGGGCGTGACGCGCACGCGGTCCTTGCCGAACGCGTCGACGTACGGCTCGTTCTCGGTCGTCGCCATGTTCTGGCCGAAGTAGAGGACGGTGTCGTCGCGCTCCATCTCGAGGCGAATCGCCTCGTCGATGGCGGCGATGAAGGGCAGTTCGTGTGCCATGAATCCCTCGCCTCCTAGGCGTAGACGTACTCGAGGGCCGACTCGACGTCCGGGAAGGGGCTGTCGAGGCCGAAGGTCACCGCAGCCTGCATCTCGTCGCGGACGGCCTGCGCGAGGCGGTCCGCGTCGTCCGCCGTGAGCGTGCCGTCGGCGACGAGCCGACCTCGGAACGCCGGGTTCGGATCGCCGCGCAGCGCTGCCTCGTACTCCTCGGGCGCGCCGAACTTCTCGATCGCCTCGTGCTCGGGGAAGTGAAGGGGCACGCCCGGCGGCGCGATGATGTTGCCGTGCGCCGAGAGGCGGTACAGCTTCGACTCGACGAGCGTCGGGCCGTCGCCCGCACGTGCACGAGCGACGGCGGCGCCGACGGTCTCGTACACCTCGACCGGGTCGCGGCCGTCGATCGTGACGCCCGGCATGCTGAACGCCCTGGCCTTCACGGAGAGATCCTCGCCGTTCGCGCGGTTCGCATCCTCCTGCTCGCTCCGCGTGTGGACGTTGTAGCCGTTGTTCTCCATCACGTAGACGATCGGGAGCTTCCACAGGGAGGCGATGTTCAGCGACTCCGAGAACGCGCCCTGCTTCGACGCGCCGTCTCCGAAGAAGCAGAGGACGACCTGGCCCTGCTTGCGGATCTGCGCAGCCCAGGCCGCGCCGGTTGCGTGCGGGATGCCGGCCGCGACGATGCCCGAGGTGCCGAGGAAGCCGTTCGAGACGTCGGTGAGGTGCATCGAGCCGCCGATGCCCTTGCAGAGGCCGTCCTTGCGCCCGTAGATCTCGGCCATCATCGCCTTCGGGTCGGTGCCGCGCGCGAGCGGGTAGCCGTGGCACCGGTAGGTCGCGAAGAACTGGTCGTCGGGGCCGATCGCCGCGAGCGATCCGACGATCGACGCCTCGGCGCCGTCGGCGAGATGGGTGTGGCCGCGGATGACACCCGGATGCTCGACGAAGGTTCGCTTCACGCGCTCCTCGAACTCGCGGATGCGGAGCATCTGCTCGTACATCCAGACGAGCCGGTCGCGGTCGAGGGCCGGCACTCCGTTCGCTGCGCTCACGCGGAGCTCCTCTCTTGCTCGAATTGGGCGGCGGTCGCCTCGTACGCACGCCGGAAGATGACGTCGATCGGATTCGAGCGCAGCTCGTCGGAGAGCACCTCGACGCCCCACGGGCCCGGGTAGCCGTGCTCCCGGCAGGCCTCGATGTAGGAGCGCAGGTCGAACTCGCCCTCGCCGGGCAGCTCGCGATGGTTGACCGTCTCGTCGACGAGGTCGTCCATGTCGTCGAGCCTGCCGTCGCTCAGCTCGACCCATGCGAGGTACTCGAGGGGGATGCGGCTCAGCTCTTCCGGCTGGATGTCGAGCTTCGTCATGTGCCAGGTGTCGATCGCGATGCCGCCGTTTCTCGCGCCCGCGCCCTCGACCACCGCGAGCGCGGCGTCGATGCTCCTGACATTCACGTCGAAGGGCATGAGCTCGTAGGCGATTGTCGCATCCGTGTGCTGCGCCGCATCGGCGCAGAGCTCGCCGAAGCGCTCGGTGAGCTGCGAGATCTCGACCGGGACGCCGGGGATGTTCCCCACCTTGATGTGGTGCGCGTCGAGCGCGTTCGCGGCGTCGAAGAGCAGCTCCCGGATCTCGTCGGAGGCGCGGCGGCGCTCGTCGCCCGGGTCGAGGAACCAGTCCATGAGGAACTCGAGCTCGAGATGGCGCAGGCCGTTGTCGTCGAAGGCCGACTTCATCTCCCGGAGACTCGAGCTCTCGAGCACGTGCTGCAGGTCGGCGTGCCAGATCCCGAGCCCGCTGAAGCCGACCTTGCGCGCCTCTTCGCAGCGGTCGGGCCAGTCGAAGAGGCTCCACTCGCGGCCGACGTGCACCTCGACCGGGCCGGAGACGGTCCAGTACAGGCCGACGAGCTCGACCCCGTCGCCCACTAGTGGGGCCGGTACGAGGTGCGGACGACCTCGGCGTACGGGACCGGCGACACCGTCGCCCGGATCTCCGTCTGCACGTGCCGCTCCACCACGGGCTTCGACGAGCCGCCGCCCTCCTCGCCCCAGACGAGGACGACCTCGGTGCCCGGCTCGCTCTGGTCGACGTCGACGATCGCGAGCGAGAGCATCGAGCTCTCGTTCGAGCTATAGCCGGAGAACGTCGACACGCCGACCATCTCGCCGTCTTTCAGCACCTTGTCGTTCGGCCACGTGGAGTAGTTGGAGAGCGGTAGGTCGATGTACTTCGCCCTGCCCTCCTTCTGGAACATCGTCCCCATCGCGCGCGTGACGTCCTCGCCGTTCCAGGCGAGCGTGACCTTCGTGCGCCTCGGCTCGCTCATCTTCTCGAGCGCCTCGCGGCCCGTGAAGTCGTGGTCGAACTTGACGAACGACCCGTACCCGAGCTCGTGCGGGGTCAGGTAGTAGTCCTCGATCGAATCCGAGTAGAAGCTGCCGCCGAGCGAGCCGGTGCCCTCGTACCCGTTCGCGGGCAGCCATTCGCGATATGCCTTCAGGTCGTCGCCGGTGAAGACGGCGGGAAGCGGGCACGGGATCCAGCCCGACTCGAGCGTGTTCGTGGCGTAGACGCGCGATCCGACCTGTGCGAGGCCGAAGTCCTTGCCGGCCTCGACGATCGCGGCCCTCACGTCGTCGCCCTCGGCCCACGGGCCGAAGAGCTCGAGCCCGGGGACGCCCGACATCCCGTGGTGGAGCGCCCGCACCGTGTGGCCGGCGATCGTGAGCTCGCCCATGTTGAAGAACCTGATCTCGGGCAGCGGGCCGCCGGTGACCTTCTCGAGCACCTCGAGCGCGGTCGGGCCCTGCACCTGGAAGCGGTAGAGCCGCCGCCCCGTCGGGTTGACCGCCGAGCGCTCGTCGCGCTCGAAGCTCACGTCGTAGTCGCCCGTCTCGCCGTGGTACTGCACCCAGTTGTGCGCGGACGGACGGCCGACGAGGCTGAACACGTCGTCGTCGAGGTAGAAGAGGATCGCGTCGCCGATCACGTAGCCGTCGTGGTTGCACGCGACGAACTGCTTCGCCTTGTTCACCGCGAAGGTCGCGAAGCTGTTCACGCCGGTGGCCGAGAGCAGCTTCAGCGCGTCGGGGCCCTTGATCGTCAGGTCCGTCATGTGATGCGACTGGTCGAAGAGGCAGCAGGTCTCGCGCCACGCGTGCTGCTCGTCGCGCCAGTTCGAGAACTCGCTCGGAACCTTCGGGTACACGTACGGGCCGATCTGCGAGTTCCGGGCGAGCGTCACCGGATTGCCGACGGCCTGTAGCAAGGACTCCAAGCTTTGGGAGCTCACACGGATTCGAGATTCTCACGCAGCTTGCCCGCTTGTCAAGACGGTGTTCCAATTGCCGGAACAGAGCGCTAGGATGCGGCGATGCCGCCCGTAGAGGGAAGCACTGCCACGTCGCAGTCGCTCGAACGCGGCCTGGCCATTCTCTCCTCCTTCGCATCCGACCGCCCGCTGATCGGCGTCAGCGAGCTCTCGCGCGAGCTCGACCTGAGCCGGAGCACCGCGCACCGCTACGTCGCGACGCTCGCGAAGCTCGGCTACCTCCAGCAGGATCCCGACTCGAAGCGCTACCGGCTCGGCCCGAAGGTGCTCGACCTCGGCTTCTCGGCGATCAACTCGATGGACGTCCGCGAGATCTCGGCCCCGCACCTGCGCCAGCTGAGCGACGAGACGGGGTACACCGTCAACCTCGCGATCCTCGACGGCACCGACGTCGTCTACATCGAGCGCTGCCGGTCGGCCCGGCCGGGCCAGCGTGAGATCGACCTCAACCTCCACGTCGGCGCGCGCCTCCCTGCCTACTGCACGGCGATGGGGAAGGCGATCCTCGCCTTCTTCCCCGACGACCGGCTCGACGAGATCATCGAGCGCATCGAGTTCGCGCCGCGCGGGCCGAACACGCTCACGGATGCAGCCGCGTTCCGCGACGAGCTGCTCAGGATCCGCGAGCTCGGCATCGCCGTGAACGACGAGGAGCTCGCGTACGGGCTGCGGTCGATCGCCGCGCCGATCCACTCGCACTCCGGCGAGGTGCTCGCCGCGCTCAACCTCGCCGTCCACCGGACGATGGTGTCGATGGACGAGCTGATCGCACGCTACGGCCCGGTCGTCGCGCAGTCCGCGCACGACATCTCGGCCGGCATGGGGCACCGGGAGGCGCCCGCCTGATGCCCGCGCCCGGTCGCGACGGCGGCGGCGTCCTCTGGACACCGCCGGCGGACGTGCGGGAGACGACGGAGATCGGGCGCTACCTCGCCTGGCTCGAGCGCGAGCGCGGGCTCGCGTTCCGACGCTACGAGGACCTGCAGCGGTGGTCGGTCGACGACCTCGCCGGCTTCTGGTCCTCGATCTGGGAGTTCTTCGAGGTGAAGGCGCACGCGCCGTACGACACCGTCCTCGCGAATGACGCGATGCCGGGCGCGACCTGGTTCCCCGGCGCGCGGCTCAACTTCGCCGAGCACCTGATGGGCGAGGCCGAGGACAGCGAGCGGGTGGCGATCCTCTCGCGGTCGCAGACGCGCGCTCCCGCCGAGCTCACGTTCGCCGGCTTCCGCGAGCAGGTGGCGCGGGCGCGCGCCGGCCTCGCGCGTCTCGGCGTCTGCCCGGGCGACCGCGTCGTCGCGTATCTCCCGAACATCCCCGAGACGCTCGTCGCATTCGCGGCGACGGCGAGCCTCGGTGCCGTCTGGGCGAGCTGCGCGCCCGAGCTCGGCGTCCGCAGCGTCGTCGATCGCCTCGTGCAGCTCGAGCCGGCGGTGCTCGTGACCGTCGGCGGCTACGGCTTCCGCGACCGGTCGATCGACCGTCGCGAGGAGGTCGCGACGATCCGCGCCGCCCTCCCCACGCTCCGCCACGTCGTGCACGTCCCCTACGGCGAGCACACGGTCGACGACGCGGTCCCCTGGGACGAGCTCCTCGCCGAGCCTGGTCCGCTCGCCTTCGAGCCCGTCGCGTTCGACCATCCGCTCTTCGTCCTCTTCTCGTCCGGGACGACCGGCCCGCCGAAGGCGATCGTCCACGGGCACGGCGGCATCCTCCTCGAGTACCTCAAGGCGCACGCGTTCAGCTGGGACCTGAAGCCGGGCGGCCGCCTGCTCTGGTTCAGCACCACCTCCTGGATGATGTGGAACGCGCTCGTCGCGGCCCTCCTCGTGCGCTCGTCGATCGTGATGCTCGACGGCGACCCGACGTGGCCCGACGCGGACTGGCAGTGGCAGGTCGCCGAGGAGACGCGCCCGAGCTTCATGGGCGCGAGCCCCGCGTTCGTCGCCGCCTGCCGCAAGACGGGGCTCGAGCCGGGACGCGAGCACGACCTCTCGTCGATCCGCGTCTTCGGCACGGCCGGCTCGCCGTTGCCCGCCGAGGCGTACCGCTGGATCTACGACCAGCTCGGGCCGGAGGTGCTGCTCGTGAACGGCAGCGGCGGCACCGACGTCTGCAGCGGCGTCGTCGGCGGCTCGCCGCTTCTGCCGGTCTACGAGGGAGAGATCTCGGGACGCCTGCTCGGCGTCGCGGCCGACGCCTTCGACCCGCAGGGCCGGCCGCTCGTCGGCGAGCTGGGCGAGCTCGTGATCACGCGGCCGATGCCGTCGATGCCGGTCGAGCTGTGGGGCGACGCCGACGGCTCGCTCTACCGCAGCTCGTACTTCGAGCTCTACCCCGGGATCTGGCGCCAGGGCGACTGGATCATGTTCTCGGAGCGCGGCAGCTGCGTCGTCACGGGCCGCTCCGACGCGACCTTGAACCGCGGCGGCGTGCGCCTCGGCACGAGCGAGTTCTACAGCGTCGTCGAGGAGCTGCCCGAGATCGCCGACAGCCTCGTCGTCCATCTCGAGGACGACGAGGGCGGCCCCGGCGAGCTCCTCCTCTTCGTCGTGCTCGCCCGGGGCGTCGAGCTCGACGACGAGCTGCGCGCTCGCATCAGCGGCGGGCTGAGGTCGCAGCTCTCGCCGCGCCACGCGCCGGACGCGATCGTCTCGGTGCCCGCCATCCCGCGCACGCTGACCGGCAAGAAGCTCGAGGCGCCCGTCAAGCGCATCCTCCGCGGGGCGCCGCCCCACTCCGCGGCGAGCCGCGACTCGCTGCTCGACCCGGCGGCGCTCGACCTGTTCGTGGAGATCGCGGGAGCGCGACGGTGACCGAGAGCGCGCGCCTGACGCTCGACGACGTCGTCGCGATCGACATGCACACGCACGTCGAGATGTCGGAGGCCGGCGGCGACTCGCTCCCCGACGAGCTGCGCGACGCGGCGATCGCTCACTTCCGCGGCGAGTCGGCCCGCCCGACGGCCTCCGAGCTTGCGCAGTACTACCGCGAGCGGCGCATGATGGCCGTCGTCTTCACCGTCGACTCCGAGTCGTTCACCGGCCAGACGCGCGTGCCGAACGAGGAGATCGCCGCGGTGGCGCATGCGAACAGCGACGTGCTGATCCCGTTTGCGAGCATCGATCCGCACAAGGGGCGGCGCGGCGTCGACGAGGCGCGGCGCCTGATCGCCGAGCACGGGGTGCGCGGCTTCAAGTTCCACCCGAACGTGCAGGGCTTCTTCCCGAACGACCGGCTGGCATACCCGTTCTACGAGGTGATCGAGGAGGCGGGCCTGCCGGCGCTCTTCCACACCGGCCACTCGGGCGTGGGCTCCGGCCTTCCCGGCGGCGGCGGCGTCCGTCTCAAGTACTCGAACCCGATGTACGTCGACGACGTCGCCGTCGACTTCCCCGAGCTCGCGATCGTCCTCGCGCATCCGTCGTTCCCCTGGCAGGACGAGGCGATCTCGGTGGCGCTGCACAAGCCGCAGGTGTACATCGACCTGTCGGGATGGTCGCCGAAGTACTTCCCGCCGCAGCTCGTGCACCACGCGAACACGCTCCTGCGCGAGCGGGTGCTCTTCGGCACCGACTACCCGTTCATCACGCCCGAGCGGTGGCTCGCCGACTTCGACACGCTCGACATCAAGCCCGAGGTGCGGCCGTTGATCCTGAAGGAGAACGCCGTGCGGCTGCTCGGTCTCGACTGACGCTAGCCGGGCTACTCGGCGCGCTCGAGGCGCACCGCTTCGTCCGCGTCGAGGCCGGCCAGCACCTCGGCCGCCGCGGTCGCCACGTGCGGCCGCACGCCGAGCTCCTCGAGGTACGCGGCGGCGGCGCGCATCTCGTCGGCGCGGCGCGCGGCATGGGCGTGCGACCCGGAGACGAACCGCTCGAGCAGCGGCTCGCCGATCACCGCGGCGATGTCGGCGCGGACGCGCTCCTCGGCGCCGGCGGCACGCGCCGCGGCGAGGCTCTCGAGCGCCGCAACGGCGACGCCCTTCACGAAGACGCTGCGGAGGAGCTTCAGCCCCGCGGCGTCGCCGGCCTCCGGCCCGACGACCTCGACGGGCATCCCGAGCGGCTCGAAGAGCCCGGCGAAGCGCGCGGCGCCCGTACCGGACGCGAGCGCCGGCGTGCGAAGGCCGGTGCTCGGCACGACGCCGACGAGCGCGACGTCGGCGAACTGCACGGAGAGCGTCGCCGCCAGGTCCCGCTTCAGCTGCGGCGAGGCGGTGTTGAGGTCGGCGTACAGCGCGTCGGCGTCGAGCGCGTGCGCCACGCCCGCCGCGACATCGAGCGCAACGGCCGCCGCGTTGACGCTCAGCACGACGCGCGCGCCGGCGACAGCCTCGAGCGCGCTGCCGGCATTCTCCACCCCCGCCGGCCGCCGCGCGGGATCCCAGCCTCTCACCGTGCAGCCCGCCGCAGCGAGATCCGCGGCGAGCCTGCCGCCGGCCTCGCCGAGGCCGAGGACTGCGAACTCCGTCAACCTTCCAGGATCTCCCGCAGGCCGTTCAGGTCGTACGAGAGCTCTCCCGCCGCGTAGCGCTCGCGCATGGCGCGCTCGCGCTCTGCGCGCTCGAGCGCGAGCGGCAGCACCTCGTCGACGCGCTCGCGCGCGAGCACCATCGCGCCGTCGCAGTCCATGACGACGGCGTCGCCCGCGCGGATCTCGGCGCCGCCGACGACGACGGGCGCGTCGAGCTCTCCCGGGGCGCCCTTCGCGGCGCCCTGCGCGCGCACGAAGCGCGCCCACACCGGCAGCCCGATCTCGGCGAGCTCGTCGAGGTCGCGCACGGCGCCGTCGACGAGGATCCCCGCCACGCCGCGCACCTGCGCCTGTGTCGCGAGCAGCTCGCCGAGGAGCGCGACCGGCGCCGGCTCGCGGCTCGTCAGGACGAGCACGTCACCCGGGCTCGCATGCGCGATCGCCGCGTGCACCATCGAGTTGTCGCCGGTCACGCAGAGCGCCGTGCGCGCGGGGCCCGCGACGCGCGAGCCCGGAACCACCTGGACGAGCGCGAGGTCGACGATGCCCGTGCGGCCGGCGGCCTCGTGCACGGTGGCGACGCCGAGTTGCGCGAGCGCCGCGTAGTCGGTCACAGCGCGTCGACCACGACGGGAAGCTCGCGCTGGAACGCCTCCGCATAGCGGATCCCGCTCCGGCCCGAGATGCGCCGCGCGTGATTGGCTCGGTGCTCGGCGCGCTCCGCGTAGTACTGCCTGAGGTACGCCTGCGCGCCCATCGCCTCCATGGCGGCGACCTTCTTCTGCCAGACGGGCGTGATGTCGAGGAACGTCGTCGGCACGAAGCCGCACAGCTCGGGCTGGTGCGGCTCGAAGCTCAGGAGCTCCGAAGGGGCGATCGTCTCGAACGCGCTCGCGACCCCTGCACCGCTCGCGAACACGCGCGCCTGCACGGTCGCCTCGTGCGCGACGCCGTGATCCGGGTTGAAGGGGTCGCGCGCCGCGTGCGTGAGGATCACCTGCGGCGCGGCGTCGCGGATCGCCTGCGTCAGCCGGTCGACGGCGTCGCGGTCGACGACGAGCGGATAGTCGCCGAGGTCGAGGCTCGAGAACCGGGCGCCGAGGATCGACGCAGCCTTCTCGGCCTCGCCGCGGCGAAGCTCTTTCACGCGCTCCTCCGTCTGGCCCGGCTCCTTCCAGAGCTCGCCCGACTCGCCGCGCTCGCCGAACGAGAGCGAGACGACGTGCGCCCGGCCGCCGCCCTCGACGAACGTCGCGATCGCACCGGCGGCACGCCAGACGAAGTCGGCGGAGTGCGCGCTGACGACGAGCAGCGTCCTAGCCGGCACCTGCGAGCCTCCTCGTGTTCACGACCGCCATCGTACGAACCTCGTCCGCCGAGAAGCCCGCCGCCAACAGCTGCTCGGCCATGAGCGCGAGCCCGTCCTCGACCGGCGGGTTCGCCGGCTGGCCGAGATCGGTCGAGAGGACGTTGTGCTCGGGCCCCGTGGCGCGGATCGCCTCGAAGGTCTGCTCCCACGAGACCTTGCCGGTGTGGATCGGCGCGAAGCAGCGCTCGAGGAGCGCGCCCTTCCGCGCGAGCTCGACCTGCTCGGCGATCGAGACGTCCTGCGTCGGGTAGTCCGGATGCGTGACGACGACCGACGCGACGCCGGCGGCAAGGGCGCGCTCGACGACCACCATGATCTGGAGACGCGAGAGGTGGCCGGTCGCGAGCACGAGCCCGTGCCGCGCGACGACCTCGAAGACCCGGTCGAGCGCGGCGTTCGTCGAGAGGGACAGGACCGTCGGAGATCCCGGCCGCCTCGAACTCATGCTGGATCGTGCGCCAGACCGGCTGCTTGCCCTCGTGCGGCACTGCCTCGTTCTCCGCGTCGACGGTCGGCAGCCAGACGATCCGGGCACCCGACCGCGCCGCGATCTCCACCGCCTGCGCGTTCAGGCCGCCGACGCCGTGGTTCAGGACGATCGCGCCGAGGGCGTCGACGCCGGGGACGGCCGCGCGCACCACTGCTGCGCGCTCCGCCGTCGGCGCGTAGTGCGACTTGAGGACGAAGCCCGCGAGCCCGAGCACTTCGAACCGCCGCGCGAGTGCGAGATCGTCGATGCGTCGCTTCGCGAGATCCGGCTCGACGTGGACGTGGAGGTCGTACGCGCCGCGCACCAGCTCGCGCGCGCGGCCTCAGTGCCCGGCAAGAAGCGCTTCCTCCTCGGGCACGGGCGGCGTCCCCTTGATGTGGAAGCTCGGGACGGTCTGCATGCCCCAGGCCTGCCCCTTTGCGCGCTCCGCCTGCGACCAGACGACGGGCTCGTGATCGGGCGCGAAGATCAGGAAGCCGCCCGAGCAGATCTCGATCCGGTTCCCTCCCGGCTCCCACGTGTAGAGGAAGAACGTCTGCTGGATCGCGTGCTTGTGCGGCCCCGACTCCATCACGATCCCGTGCTCGAGGAAGATGTCGGCGCCGCGCAGCACGTCCTCGCGCTGGTCGACGAAGTACGCGACGTGATGCAGCCTGCCGCGCGTGCGCGTCAGGTCGCGCGTGTACGTGACGTCGTACGACTTCTGGTTCGAGGCGAGCCAGACGCCCGCTTCGGTGCCGTCGTCGAGGACGATCTGCTCGGTCAGCCGCAGGCCGAGGTTCGCCTCGAGGAAGACGCGGTTCTCGCCCGGGTCGACCGCGAGGAAGTTGACATGGTCGAGGTGCCGCACGCCGACGCCGCGCCCCGGATACCGCTGCGGCTGGTTCTTCAACGCCGGACGAAGCGCGGGAGGAGCCTCGTAGCGCTCGGACTCGTAGAAGAGCTCGAACCGGTGGCCGTCCGGATCGGCGAACCCGTAGGCCGGGCCGTGGCCGAGGTCGCCGTCGAGCCAGGCGCCGCCGGCGCCCGACGCCTCGAGCGCCTCGACCCGCCGCGCGAGCGCCTCCGGGCTCGCCGTCCGGTAGGCGAGGTGGCCGACCCCCGCCGCCCCGCTCGCGGTCAGCTTCAGCGACGAGCGCTCGTAGTCGCCGAAGGCGCGCAGGTAGACGGAGTCGCCCTCCGTGCCGGCGACCTCCATGCCGAGGATCTCGCGGAAGTAGTGGAGGCTCTCGTCCGGCTTCGGCGTCAGGAGCTCGACGTGCGAGAGGTGCGCGAGGTCGCGGATCGGCTCCGTCACGCGAGGTATCCGTGCGGGTCGGCATGAAGGTGGGCTGCGAGGCGGTCGGCGAGCGCCATGATCGTGAGCGACGGATTGACCGAGAGCGTCCGCGGCACGAGCGAGCCGTCGCCGACGTAGAGCCGCTTCACGTCCCACGACTGCGCGTCGGAGTCGACGACCGACCGCTGCGGGTCGCTGCCCATCCGGCACGTCCCCTGCACGTGGGTCGTGACGAGCCCCGTCCAGCGCACCTTCGACGCTCCGGAGGCTTCGAACACCGCGCGGGTGAACTCGAATGCGCCGTCCATCCGGCGGCGCTCGTCGTCGTCGAAGGCGGCGGTGAACGACTCGTTGCCGTTCTCGTCGAGCTCGACCGAGCCGTTGTTGTTGTCGTTCACCATCACGAGCATCCCGACCCAGCGGCGGAACGCCCGCATGTGCTCGACGAGCGGCTCGCCCCACAGCGGGCCGTTCTCGTCCTCGACCGTCGAGGCGAAGCCGATGGGATCCATGAGCGTCGACGCCTCGACGACGAAGCCGCCGTCCTCGTCGTGCTGGTGGTCCATCGCGTGCGCCGTGATCGGGTAGACCATGTGCGCGTCCTGCGGCTCGTCGAAGAGCCCGAACATGAGCCGGGCCGGGTGGAAGCCGAGGTTGCGTCCGACGAGGCGCGTGCTCGCGGTGTCGGGCAGGCCGGAGCGCATGAGGAGCTGCGGCGTGTTCAGCGTGCCCGCGGCGACGACGACGGCGCCTGCGTCGACGCGCGTGGGCGTCCCGTCGGCGGCGACATACTCGACGCCGCACGCCTCGCCGTTCTCGACGACGACCCGCTCGACGTGCGACCCGGCGCGCAGGTCGAGGCGCCCGGCCGCCCAGGCGTCGTGGATGTACGTGTTGAGCGTCGACTTGCCGGCGTTCGTGGGACAGCCCTGCAGGCACGAGCCGCAGCTCATGCAGTTCGCGTCGGTATACGACCTGACGGGCTCGAGTGACGAGCCGAGCGCACGGAAGCCCGGCTCCACGGTGCGCACGCTCTTGCGCCAGTCGCTGCGCTCGCGAACGCCGAGCCGCTGCTCGACGCGGTCGTAGTGCGGGTCGAGATCGACCTCGAGCCCGCTCGCCTCCCGCCACTTCGCGTGGTCGTTCGCATGCGCGCGGAGCGCCACCTTCGTGTTGATCGTCGTGCTGCCGCCGACGCAGCGGCCGCCGATCAGGGCGACCGCGCCGCCCGCGCCGCCGTCGACGAGCGCGAAGCGGAGCGGCCACCACAGGTCGTGGGCGGCCTTCGCCTCCCAGCGCGTGAAGTCCGCGGCCGTCCGGTGCGGGCCGGCCTCGAGCAGCAGCACGTCCCGGCCGCGATCCGCGAGCTCGCCCGCGACGACGCCGCCGCCGGCCCCCGAGCCGACGACGACGACGTCGAACCGCTCGCTCATCTCCGCTCCGTCGAGCTACGCACCCGAGATCCCCAGGTACGACCAGTCCTTCGCGAGCCGTGTCGCGAGCGGGCTGTTGAAGTCGATCTCCGCCCAGGCACCGGTGGCGTCGACGCCGGGCGCGACGAAGTCGCTGTAGAACGCCTCGATCGCGAGCGCGCGCACCTGGAGGAACTCCGGGGTTCCCGCATGCCCGCCGAGGTCGCCGTCGGCGACCTTCGCGAACGCGGCGAGCGTGGCCGCCCTCGCGCCCTCGTCCATCAGCGCGAGGAGCGCATCGACGTACACGGCGGGCCGCACGCGCGCGGAGCCCGGGACGATCTCGTCGCAGATCCTCTCGACCGTCCGAGCCGTCTCGACGTCGAGCACGCGGAGCTCGCCCATGCGGCGATGATAAGTCAGGCAGACTGATACCGGAAACGCAGGCCCGAATGACCGCTCTCCGCGAACAGCTCGCACGGCCCGGCGCGTTCGTCGTCGCCGCCGAGCTCGTCACGAGCCGCGGCCTCGTCACGGCGGACACGAGCCGCCGCGCCCTCGAGGTTGCGCGCGACCTCGCCGCCGACCCGCGGGTCGACGTGCTCTCGATCACCGACAACCCGGGCGGGCACGCGATGCTCTCCCCCGACACGCTCGGCACCGATCTCGTCTCGCGCGGCCAGGAGGTGGTCATCCATCTCTCCTGCAAGGACTGGAATCGCAACGCCCTCGAGAGCCGCGGCTGGAAGCTCGGCTCGGAGGGGTTCGACAACGTGCTCGCACTCTCCGGCGACTATCCGGTGACGGGGCACAAGGGCCTCGCAGCACCGGTCTTCGACATCGACTCGGTCGGCCTGCTGAGCCTCTTCTCGGAGATGAACGAGGGGCTCCACGACGAGCGGCGACCCGACGCGGAGCTCGGCCGGACGAACTTCTTCCTCGGCTGCGTCGTGACGAACCACAAGCGCCGCGAGCGCGAGGTGATGCCGCAGTACTTCAAGCTGCGGAAGAAGGTCGAGGCGGGCGCGCGCTTCGTCATCAACCAGATCGGCTGGAACACGCGCAAGGACGACGAGCTGCTGCGCTGGATCCGGCGCGACGGCCTGCCGGTGTCGGTGCTCGCGAACGTGTATCTCCTCTCGCGCACCGCGGCCCGCGCCTTCCACGAGGGGAGGATCCCCGGTGTCGTCGTCACCGACGAGCTGCTCGAGCTCGTCGAGCGCCGCGGCGCGAGCCCGGACCGGGGCCGTGCCTTCTTCGTCGAGCTCGCGGCGAAGCACGTCGCGGTGGCGCGCGGGCTCGGCTTCGACGGCGTGTATCTCGGCGGCCACATGCCGGCGTCGACCTTCGGCGACATCCTCGACCGGGCCGGCTCGTTCGCAGCCGACGACTGGCGCGCGTTCGCGCGCGAGATCCAGTACCCGGCGGCCGACGAGTTCTACTTCTTCGAGCCCGACGCGGAGACCGGGCTCTCGTCCGGAGAGGTGAACGCCGCGTACCTCGACTCGAAGCGGCGCCGCGCGACCGAGCTCCGCGTCCCGCTCACGTACCGCTTCAGCCGGCGCCTCCACGCCGCGGCGTTCGAGCCCGACGCCCCGCTCCGGCCCGCAGGCGAGGCGTTCTACCGCGCGGTCGAGAAGGCGCCGCCGCTCGCGAAGGCCGCCCACGCCGTCGAGCAGGCCGCGAAGGTGCCGCTCTTTCACTGCCGCGACTGCGGCGACTGCTCGCTACCCGACATCGCGTACGTCTGCCCCGAGTCGCAGTGCGCGAAGAACCAGCGCAACGGGCCGTGCGGCGGCACGCGCGACGGCCTCTGCGAGGTCTACGACACGGAGTGCATCTGGTCGGAGGCCTACGAACGGCTGAAGGCGTACGGCGAGGAGGAGTCGATGCTCGCCGGCCCGCCGGTCGTCAAGGACAACGCACTCGCACGGACGAGCGCCTGGGCGAACGCGTTCCTCGGGCGCGACCATCACGGCGCCGGCAAACGGCTCGCATAATCTCAGGCTGCCTGATATGGTCGGCGGCGTGGCAGACGCGGATCGCTGGACGACCGTCCGGGTCGAGGTGGCGGACGGCATCGCCTGGGTCGAGCTGAACCGGCCCGAGAAGCGCAACGCGATGAGCCCGACCTTGAACGCGGAGATGGTCGAGGTGCTCGAGGCGCTCGACGCCGACGACGCCTGCGGCGTCCTCGTGCTCACCGGCGCGGGCGACGCCTTCTCGGCGGGCATGGACCTGAAGGAGTACTTCCGCGAGGTCGACGCGGCGCCCGAGCACGTGCAGCGCAAGGTGCGCCGCGACGCGGCGCTCTGGCAGTGGCGCCTGCTGCGCACCTACGCGAAGCCGACCATCGCGATGGTCAACGGCTGGTGCTTCGGCGGCGCGTTCACGCCGCTCGTCGCCTGCGACCTCGCCGTCGCAGCCGACGAGGCGACGTTCGGCCTCTCCGAGATCAACTGGGGGATCCCGCCGGGCAGCGTCGTCAGCAAGGCGCTGACCGAGACGGTCGGCTCGCGGGCCGGCCTCCTCTACGTGATGACCGGCCGCACCTTCGACGGGCGCAAGGCCGCCGAGATGGGCCTCGTCAACGCGAGCGTCCCGCGCGCGCAGCTGCGCGCGGAGGTCGAGTCGCTCGCACGTGAGCTGCTCGAGAAGAACCCCGTCGTCGTGCGCGCGGCAAAGCTCGGGTACAAGCACTGTGCCGCGATGAGCTGGGACCAGGCCGAGGACTACCTGTACGCGAAGCTCGAGCAGTCGCAGTTCCTCGACGCCGAGCGCGGGCGCGAGCAGGGGCTCGAGCAGTTCCTCGACGAGAAGCGCATCAAGCCCGGCCTGCAGGCGTACGAGCGGCCGCCCGCGACCTGAGCATGGAGCCGCGGCTCAGCTACCTGATCGGCCGCCTCGACCGCGTCTTGCGGCGGCGCCTCGCGGCGGCGGTCGAGCCGGTCGGCCTGACGCTGCCCGCGTACGTCGCCCTCTCGGTGCTGCGGGCGCAGGACGGCCTCTCGAACGCGCAGCTCGCGCGCCGCTCGCTCGTCACGCCCCAGTCGATGAGCGAGGCGCTCACCCGGCTTGTCGACCTGGGCTACGTGCGGCGACGCGCCGATCCCGGCCACGGGCGCATCATCCGCACCGAGCTCACGAGGGCCGGCGGCCGTGCGCTCGACCGCTGCGACCGCGCCGTCGACGAGGTCGAGCGCGAGATGCTGGCCGACCTCGACGCGACGGAGATCGCAAGCCTCCGCAGCGCGCTCGCTCACTGCGGCCGCGCGCTCGAGGGCGAGCTGCCGGTGCGCCTCGCCTCACGCTGAGGGGGCGAACGTCCCGAGCTCGGCCTGCAGCGCCGTGCCCGCGGCGAGCAGATCCCACTCCGCGTGCGGCGGGCCGACGAGCGAGACGCCCACCGGCAGGCCGCTGCGCGCGCCCACGCCGGACGGCAGCGCGACGACCGGGAAGCCCGTCCAGTTCCAGTAGTGCGTGAGCGAGATCTCCGCGACGTCGGTGAACGCCTCGGCGTAGCCCTCCCCGCGCGGCCGCGCGACGATCGGGACCGTCGGCTCGACGAGCGCGTCGATCCGGTGCTCGGCGAACCAGTCCGCCCAGACCGCCGCGAGCTCGAGCCGGCGCTCCTGCGCGGCGACGTACTCCTCCGCGGTGAGCCGACGCGCCTCGCCGTACTCGAGGAAGCCGCGAATGGAGGGCCGGTACGCGTCGCGGCGGTCGTCGAAGCGTCGGTGGTAGACGAGCATTCCCGTGCAGATGACGTCGAGGAACGTGAGGCCCAGGTCGAGCTCGACGTCGGGCGGCGGCGCCGGGACGAGCTCCGCACCGATGGCGCGGCACGCGGCGTCGAAGCCGTCGGCGACCTCGGGGTCGAGCTCGACGAGCGGAACGCGCGGCGAGACGGCGATGCGGCGGCGGCGCGGGCGCACCTCCGGGGGACGCGTGGCTGCCATCGCCGCGAGCAGCAGGCCGCAGTCGGCGACGGTGCGCGCCATCGGCCCCGCGGTGTCGAGTGTCGGCCCGAGCGGCACGATGCCGCGGAGCGGAAGCAGGCCGTGCGTCGGCTTGATCGCCGACGTCCCCGCGAGCGCCGAGGGGATGCGCAGCGAGCCCGCCGTGTCGGTGCCGGTCGCGGCAGGCGTCATGCGCGCGGCGAGCGCGGCCGCCGAGCCGCCGCTCGAGCCGCCCGCCGAACGGTCGAGCGACCACGGGTTCCCGACCTGGTCGGTCGTCCCGCCCGCGGCGAACTCGTGCGTGTGCAGATGGCCGAGCAGCACGAGCCCGTGCTCCCGCAGGCGCGCCCACACGTCGCAGTCGCGGGCCGGCACGTCGTCGAGCACCCGGCTCGACGCCGTGAGCGGCAGCCCCGCGACCGCGTACAGATCCTTGAGGCCGATCGGCACGCCGCAGAGCGGCGGCGCTCCTCCCTCGGCGAGGCGCGCGTCGGCGCGATCGGCCGACGCGAGCGCCTGTTCCTCGTAGACGCGCACCCACGCGTTGATCGAGCCCGCGTCGCCGTCGAAGCTCCTCGTCCCGTCGCGCTCGCGGATGCGGGCGAGGCAGGCGGCGGCGAGCTCGCGCGCGGAGAGCCGCCGGCTCGAGAGGAGCTCGGCGCACTCGGCCACCCCGAGGTCGGCGGCGTCGCTCACCGCTGTTCAGCCATCGAAACGGACGTTCGAATAGTGGATCACGGGCAGAGATGCGTTATACATCCCGCCATGGTCGCCCCGGCGGAGCCCGAACCGGCGGGGGCGTCGCGCGCGCGTGCCGCGGGCGTCGCCTCCGTGCTCCTCCCCGTGCTCTCGGTCGCCGCCGCGCTCGCGCTGTGGGAGCTCGTCTCGCGGACGAACACCATCTCCCAGAAGGACCTGCCGGCGATGAGCACGAGCTTCCGGGCGCTCTGGACGATGCTCCAGACCGGCGCCTTCTGGAGCGCGTTCCTGCACACCGTCCGCGGCTGGGCGCTCGGGCTCGGCATCGCGATCGCCCTCGCGGTGCCCATCGGCATCGTGCTCGGCTCGAGCGAGTTCCTCTCGCGGGCGTTCCGCGTGCCGATCGAGTTCCTGCGGCCGATCCCGTCCGCCGTGCTGATCCCGCTCCTCTTCCTGACGCTCGGCACGAACCTGAAGAGCGAGGTCTTCCTCGCCACCTTCGGGGCGTTCTGGCCGCTCCTCGTGCAGACGATGTACGGCGTCCGGGACGTCGACCCGATCGCGCTCGACACGGCCCGCTCGTTCGGCCTCGGGCGGCTCGAGCGCCTCGTCCGCGTCACGCTGCCGAGCTCGGTCCCGTACATCGCGACGGGCGTGCGCATCTCGTCGACGGTCTCGCTCATCCTCGCCTTCACCGCCGAGCTCTTCATGGGAACGCCGGGGCTCGGCCAGAAGGTGAACATCGCGCAGGCGTACGGCCTCACGGACCAGCTCTTCGCGCTCGCCATCGCCGTCGGCTTCCTCGGAGTCGCCGTCCATCTCGTCGTCGCCGGGCTCGAGCGGCGGGTCCTGCACTGGCATCCGTCGCAGCGTCAGGTGGCCGCATGAGCCGCCGCACCTACCGGATCGTCGCGACGGCCGCCGAGATCGCCGTGCCGCTCGCGATCCTGCTCGCGTGGCAGCTGTGGACCGCGAGCGCGCACTCGATCAAGTTCCCGCGGCTCTCGACGATCATGGTCGAGTTCCGGCACATGTGGCTCTTCTCGCAGTTCGGCAGCGAGGTCGTGCCGAGCCTCGAGCGCATCGGCCTCGGCTTTGCGATCGGCACCCTCGTCGGCGTGCTGCTCGGCGTGCCGCTCGGGCTCTCGCCGGTGCTGCGCCGCCTCGCGATGCCTCACATCGAGTACTGGCGGGCGATGCCCCCGCCCGCCCTGCTGCCGATCTCCGTCGTCCTCCTCCATTCGATCGGCAACTCGCAGAAGGTGTCGTTCATCGCCTTCTTCTGCCTCTTCCCGGTGCTGCTCAACACGGTCGACGGGGTGCGGAGCATCGACCCGACGCTGCTCGACACGGCGCGCTCGTTCCGCGTGCCCGTCGCCGACCGCATCCGCCGGCTCGTGCTCCCGGCCGCGCTGCCGCAGATCGTCGCCGGCATGCGCAACAGCCTTGCCCTGGCGGTGATCATGATGGTCCTGAGCGAGTACTTCGCGGCGACGAGCGGCGTCGGGTACGTGCTGCTCATCTCGAAGAACACGTTCCAGCTCGTGCCCATGTGGGCCGCCATCGTCCTGATCGGGCTGCTCGGCTACCTGCTGAACGCCCTCTTCCTCCTCTTCGAGCGGCGCGCCCTCGCCTGGCACCGCGGCTGGCGCGCGGCGGCGGCCGAATGACGGAGAGCGCCTCCCTGCTCCAGATCCGCCACCTCTCGAAGACGTACGGGACCGGCGAGCGCGCGACGCACGCCGTCGGCGACGTCTCGTTCGAGATCGCGCCGGGCGAGTTCGCCTGCGTCGTCGGGCCCTCCGGGTGCGGCAAGACGACGCTCCTCAAGTGCATCGCCGGCCTGCTCGCACCCACGAGCGGTGAGGTTCTGCTCGCAGGCAAGCCGGTGACGGAGCCGCCCGAGGCCATGGCGCTCGTCTTCCAGGAGTACGGCCGCTCGCTCATGCCGTGGACGTCGGTGCGCAACAACGTGCTGCTGCCGCTCCGCCACAAGAAGCTTCCGGACGCCGAGCGGGCGCGGCTCGTCGAGCACGCGGTCGGCTCGGTCGGCCTCACACGGTTCCTCGACCACTATCCGTGGCAGCTCTCCGGCGGCATGCAGCAGCGCGTCGCGATCGCACGCGCGCTCGCCTACCAGCCGTCGATCCTGCTGATGGACGAGCCGTTCGCGTCGGTCGACGCGCAGACGCGCGGCGACCTCGAGGATCTCGTGCTCCGCGTCCGCCACGAGTACGAGGTCACGATCCTCTTCGTCACGCACGACATCGACGAGTCCGTGTACCTCGCCGACCGCGTGATCGTGCTCACCCACTCGCCGACCGTCGTGAAGGAGGTCGTCGGCGTCCAGCTGCCGCGGCCGCGCGACCAGATCGCCACGAAGGCCCTGCCCGAGTTCGTCGACATCCGCGGGCACGTGCACGAGCTGATCAAACGCGAACGCGAAGACGAGACCGCCCCGACCACTGCCTGAGGAGACCTCACATGGCCCATCGCACCAGCCCCCCGTTCCGCGCCGACCACGTCGGCAGCCTGCTCCGCCCGAAGCACCTTCTGCAGGCGCGCACGGATCATGCGGACGGCAAGATCGACGCGGCGGAGCTGCGTGCGCTCGAGGACGAGGCGATCCGGGGCATCGTGAAGATGCAGGAGGACGTGGGACTGCAGTCCGCGACCGACGGCGAGTTCCGCCGCTCGTCGTGGCACATGGACTTCATCTACCAGCTCGACGGCATCACGAAGGAGGCCGGCGAGATCGCAGTCAAGTTCTTCAACGAGGACGGCGAGATCGAGTTCACGCCGGCGGCGCTGCACATCGACGGCAAGCTCGGTGTCTCGAAGACGATCTTCGGCGACGACTTCGCGTTTCTCCAGGAGACGGTGACGTCGAACGTCCCGAAGCTGACGATTCCCTCGCCGAGCATGGTGCACTACCGCGGCGGCAAGGCCTCGATCGACGAGAGCGTCTACCCCGACCTCGACTCGTTCTGGGCCGACCTGACGAGGGCGTACGCGGAAGAGGTGCGACGGCTCGGCGAGCTCGGGTGCACGTATCTCCAGTTCGACGACACGAGCCTCGCCTACATGAACGATCCGCACCAGCGCGACTACATCGCGTCGATCGGCGGCGACCACGAGCGGCAGCACGTCGAGTACATCCATCACATCAACGAGGCGCTCGCAGGGAGGCCGGAGGGGATGTCGGTGACGACGCACATGTGCCGCGGCAACTTCCGCTCGTCGTGGGCCGCCTCGGGCAGCTACGACTTCGTGGCGGAGGCGCTCTTCGGCGAGCTCGAGGTCGACGGCTTCTTCATGGAATGGGACGACGAGCGCTCCGGCGGCTTCGAGCCGCTCCGCCTCGTGCCGAAGGGCAAGCAGGTCGTGCTCGGCCTCGTGACGACGAAGCACGGGGAGCTCGAGAGCAAGGACGAGATCAAGCGCCGGGTCGAGGAAGCGTCGAAGTTCGTCGACATCGACCAGCTCTGCCTGTCGCCGCAGTGCGGCTTCTCGTCGACCTTCGAGGGGAACGACCTGAGCTACGAGCAGCAGGTCGCGAAGCTCCGGATGATCGTCGAGGTGGCCGACGAGATCTGGGGTTGAGCTGCGGCGAGTCTCGCTCCTCGTCGTCGCCATCTTCCTCGCCGGGTTCAACCTCCGCATCGCGGTGGCGAGCGTGCCGCCGCTCCTCGACGGCCTGCACCTCTCCCCCGCCGCGGCGGGCGCGCTGACGAGCATCCCCGTCGCCTGCTTCGGCCTCGGCGCCGTCGCCGCGCCGGCGGCCGCGCAGGCGCCTCGGCGGCGAGGCGGCGCTCGTCGTCGCGCTCACGGTCATCGCCGCCGGCACGCTTCTTCGCGCCGCGGGCTCGACGGTCGCGCTCTTCGCGGGAACGGTCGTCGCGGGCTGCGGGATCGCGATCGGCAACGTCGTCGTCCCTGCCGTCATCCGCGGGCGACTCGCCCATCGCATCGGCTCGTTGATGGGCATCTACACCGCGAGCATGGGGTTCGGCGCCGCCCTCGCCGGCGGGCTCGCGGTGCCGTTTGCGCACGCGCTCTCGCGGCGCGGCTCGCTCGCGATCTGGGCGGTCCCGGCGGCCCTGGCCGCGCTCGCCGGCCTCGCCGCCCTCGTTCGCGACCGGGCGCCCGGCGCGGGCATGCGCGGTGCGCCCGCGGGCGGGCGCAGGCTGCTCCGCAACCGGCTGGCCTGGGCGGTCACGCTCTTCTTCGGCCTGCAATCGGCGCTCTTCTACAGCGGCCTCACGTGGCTGCCGTCGATCCTCCACGACGACGGCTTCGGCGATGCGGCGGCCGGCGCGCTCCTCTCGGTCTACGCGCTCGTCGGCGTGCCGGCGTCGCTCGCCGCGCCGATGCTCGCCGCGCGGGCCCGCGACCAGCGGCTGCTGCTCTCGTGTTTCGCGTCGCTCGAGCTCGTCGGCATCGCCGGCCTCCTCGTCGCACCCGGCGCGGCGGCGGCGTGGGTCGTCGTCTACGCGCTCGGCCAGGGCGGCGCGTTCGCTCTCGCGCTCACGGTCGTCGTGCTCCGCTCACCCGACGCGCGGCGCGCCGCGGAGCTGTCGGCGATGGCCCAGGCGGGCGGCTACTCGATCGCCGCGCTCGCGCCGCTCCTCGTCGGCATCCTGCACAGCGCGACCGGCGGCTGGACCGCCCCGCTCCTCTTCCTGCTCGCGCTCGGCGCGCCGATCCTCGTCGCCGCGGCGGTGTCCGGACGGTCGCAGCTCGTCGAGGTCCAGTAGCCTCGCGGGCGAGCATGATCGGCGACCTCTGGTACAAGAACGCGATCGTCTACAGCCTCGACGTCGAGACGTTCATGGACTCGAACGGCGACGGCTGCGGCGACTTCGAGGGCCTGAGCCGCCGCCTCGACCATCTCGAGAGCCTCGGCGTCGACGCGCTCTGGCTCGCGCCCTTCCAGCCGTCGCCACGGCGCGACGACGGCTACGACATCACCGACTACTTCGGCGTCGACTCGCGGTTCGGCACGTCCGGCGACTTCGTCGAGTTCGTGCACCAGGCCGGCAGCCGCGGGATGCGCGTGATGATCGACCTCGTCGTCAACCATACGTCGGACAGGCATGCGTGGTTCCGCCGCGCGCGCGACCGCGCATCGCCGTTGCACGACTGGTACGTATGGTCGAAGAAGCGGCCGTCGAACTGGCGCAGCGGCGTCGTCTTCCCGGGCGACCAGCAGTCGACCTGGACGTTCGACCGCGAGGCGGGCGAGTACTTCTTCCACCGCTTCTACGACTTCCAGCCGGACCTGAACATGGACAACCCGCGCGTCCGCGAGGAGGTGCGGCGCGTCATGGGCTTCTGGCTGCAGCTCGGAGTGGCCGGGTTCCGCGTCGACGCGGTCCCATTCCTGATCGAGAAGCCGCCGCGCGGGCGCGGGCGGCGCCGGCTGCATTTCGAGTACCTCCGGGAGTTCCGGGACTTCCTGCAGTGGCGGGTCGGCGACGCGGTGCTGCTCGGCGAGGCGAACGTCCCGCCGCAGGAGTCGCAGCAGTACTTCGCGGGCGGCGACGGGCTGCACATGATGTTCAACTTCTGGGTGAACCAGCATCTCTTCCTCTCGCTCGCGTCGGGAGACGTCCGGCCGCTCGCGGCCGCGCTCCGCGCCACGAGGAAGCTGCCCCCGTCCGCGCAATGGGCCAACTTCCTGCGAAACCACGACGAGCTCGACCTCGGACGGCTCGCCGCCGCCGACCGCGAGCTCGTGTTCGACGCGTTCGCGAGGGACGAGTCGATGCGCCTCTACGGCCGCGGCATCAGGCGGCGGCCGGCGCCGATGCTCGGCGACCGCCGCCGGCTCGAGCTCGCGTACAGCCTCGTCCTCTCCTTCCCGGGTACGCCGGTGCTGCGCTACGGCGACGAGATCGGCATGGGCGAGAACCTCCGGTTGCGGGAGCGCTCGGCGATCCGCACGCCGATGCAGTGGTCGGCGGAGCGAAACGGCGGCTTCTCGTCCTCCGAGCACGTCGTCCGGCCGCTCGTCGACGGCGGCCCGTACGGCTACGAGACGGTCAACGTCGAGTCGCAGCGGCGAGACCCCGATTCGCTGCTGCGCTGGACGACGCGCATGATCCGGCTGCGCAAGCAGTGCCCCGAGATCGGCTGGGGCGAGTGGCGGATCCTTCCCACGCGCACCTCCGCCGTGCTCGCGATCCGGTACGACTGGCGCGGGGGCGCCGTCCTTGCCGTGCACAACCTCGGGGCCTCACCGCGAGAGGTCGCGATCGACGCCGGCGGCGGCCTTCTCTCCGACCTGCTCGGCGCCGGCGACGTCGAGGTGCGCCGCGGCGCGCGCCACCCCGTCCAGCTCGAGCCGTACGGCTACCGCTGGTTCCGGCTCGGGCGCCCGAACGAGGCCCTCGCGCGCAGCCGGACGGACTGAGGCGGCGCGGGCTCTGCGCGGCGCCTCGTAACCGACGGCTCCGCCCGGGCGTTAGAGCGGTGATGTTCCTGCTGCTCCGCTTCCTCGGCCTCCGGCGCCTCCTCGCCGCCCTCGTGCTGCGCCGCCTCTGGCGGCTGCACCGCGAGCGCCGCGCCGCTTCGAGCTCCTAGGCACGAAATTCCACCGTCGGTTTCGACGGCGGCCGGCGTCTACTTGATGCCGGATGAACGAGCCGCCGCACTCAGACAGCGTCACGG
This sequence comes from uncultured Actinomycetes bacterium, assembly GCA_963831405.1. Classification (GTDB taxonomy): domain Bacteria; phylum Actinomycetota; class Thermoleophilia; order Gaiellales; family Gaiellaceae; genus Palsa-739. Next base: position 13,623 of record CAWHPX010000016.1, on the reverse strand, counting down.
TCCGCCTCTCGCACGGCGAGAAGGTCGCTCTCTCGTTCGCCGACGCTGAGCTCGTCTTCGACGAGCTCTGGCTCCTCTCGAACCGGATGAAGGGTGCCATCACGGCGGCCGCGAAGCTGAAGTTCGTGAAGACCTGGTCGCTCCTCCACGGCCCCGAGGTGCTGACCGAGCCGGAGTCGGACGCGTTCCGGGAGGCGCTGCAGAGAGTGGAGGGCCGCGCAGGGGCGGCCCTCTCGACTCCTAGACGAGCGTCTTGAAGAAGACGTCGACCTTCTCGATCGGGAACGTCTCGGTCTTGATGACCTCGAGCTTGCCGATCTTCGCAAGGGCGCGGAACGCGGCCTCGTTGTCCGGATACTGGACGAGGGCGACGAAGTCCCACGGTCCCATCACCGCGTAGACATCCTCGAGGAGGCCTTTCTCCTCCTTGATGATGTCGCTGAACTTCTGCAGATACTCCGGCGCCTTCTCGAGGGTCTCGCGGCCCTCGGGCGTGAGCTGGATCAGCCCGACATACTTGAACATGTGCGTCACCTCCCTTCGCGCGCTCGATCTCCCCGGCGCCCGGAGCAAGGATCCGTGCGAAATACCGAGTCGCGCGTCGCCTACGAGACGTCCGTCGGCCCGGCGCCCAGCCTGTCTTCCTCGAGGGCCCGCCGCCAGCGAAGCGTGCGCAGCATGAGCACGAGCGCCGTCGCGCCGAGGACGACGTCGACGGCCGAGAGGATCGTCTTCATCCCGACGCTCAGGCTGAGGAGCGCGCTTCTCGGCGCCTGTCCGGAGAGCACGTAGACGAGCAGCACCTGCGCGGTGCCGATGCCGGCCGGCGTGAGCGGCACGATCGTCGAGAGGCTCTGCGTCACCTGTACGCGCAGGACGTTGTCGGCGGTCGCGGGCACGTGGAACGCGCGCAGGAAGAAGAAGATCGTCGCGAGCCGCAGCCCCCAGTCGACGAGCTGCCAGAAGACGACCCCGCGGAGGTACGCGCCGGGGGTGCGCAGGATCGCGAAGCCCTGCCCGATGCGGCGGCGAAAGACCGCGAACCGCGACGAGACCCAGAGCCCCAGCACGAAGCCCGCGACGAGCATCGCCACGGCGGTCGCGATCGCGGCGCGCGGATGCCGGAAGAGCCAGAACCAGTCGACGGCGGGCATGCGGTGGAGGATCGACACGCCGGGCAGGATCCCCTCGTAGAACGCCCAGGCGAGGAGCGCACCGGAGAGCGCCACGTCGACGATCGTCTCGACGAAGAGCGAGGCCGCGAGCGTGGGATAGCGCGCCTCCTCGACACGGCGCTTGACGAGGAAGAGCTTGACGAGGTCGCCGGCGCGAACGGGGATGACCGCGTTCACGCCGGCGCCGGCGGCGTACGCGCCGAACACCGTCCGCCAGCGGACGGCGCTCTCCGGCCAGGCCGCGGCCAGCACGTTCCGCCAGGCGCGGCTCCGGGCGCCGAGCTTCGCGATCTGGCAGAGCAGGGCGAAGAGCACCGGCTCGAAGGAGACGGCCCGAACGTGGTCGAAGAACGCCTGGAAGGCGTCGAGCACACCGCCCATCGACGGGCAGTGTTGCAGCGTCGCTAGTGGCTCATGGTGCCCTTGACGTTGCCGACGTTCAGGAGGCCGACCTGGCCCTGGTCGACGGCTGCGAAGGCGTGGGACACGAACGGGTAGAGGCCCGGCTCGTCGATCTTGACGTCGAAGACGCCGCCGCCTCCGGCCGGCACGGTGACCGTCTGGACGTTGTGGAGCGCGTCGGCCGGGTTCATGTCGCCGAACGCGTAGGCGGTGTTGAGGATCGTGCCGACGATGTGGAAGTCGGTGTCGAGCGACGGCCCGGCGTCGACGACCCAGAACCGCACGAGCTCGCCCGGCTTCGCCGTCAGGGGATGCGTGACGTACTGGCCGGCGTAGCCGTTGAAGGTCATCCAGTCGGGCTGGCGCGCGTGCGCCTTCGCCATGTTGAACTGCGCGGGCTTCGAGAGGCCGTCCGAGTCGAGATACCACTCGCTCGCGACGAGCACGTAGTTCTTGTCGGCCTTCGGCAGCACTCCCGCAGCGGGCTCGACGACGATCGCGCCGTACATGCCGTTGGCGATGTGCATCAGCACGGGCTTCGTGCCGCAGTGGTACATGAAGACGCCGGCGTCGTTCGCGCGGAAGGTGTAGCTGACCGACTTGCCCGGCAGGACGTCGGCGAAGGCCCTGTTCGGCGCGATGCGGGCCGCGTGGAAGTCGACCGAGTGCGGGATCGCGCCGTTGTTCGTCAGGGTGATCTTGACCATCTGCCCCTGGCGCACGTGGATGATCGGCCCCGGCGCGCCGCCGGCCCACGCCCAGGCGGCGTACTTGACGCCCGGCGCGATCTCGACCGTCCGGTCGGTGAGGACGAGGTGCACGTCGGCGAGCGGCCCTGCGGGCGCCGCGGGAAGCGCGGCCGGGTAGGCACGGTGCGCCATCGCAAGGTCGGCGGCGTCGGCGGGCGCGGCGTCCGCGAAGCTCGTCAGCGCGCCGAGGCCGGTCGAGCCGGTCGCGCTCATGCCCGGCATCGTCGTCGCCGCCTGCGTGCCGGCCTTGGCCGAGCTCGCGTCGTCGCGAGCGTTCCGCGCATCGAGCCACATCAGGAGGGCGAAGAACCCGATCACGGAGACGAGGAGCCCGAGCAGGAGCGCGGTGACGCCGAAGAGAGCGTCCTTGTAGGAGGTCGTCTCGCCGGAGCGGGACCGTCTCGGAACGTACGGGCTCATGGATGACTCCTTTGTCGAATCGGGATCTCCCCGACCGTATGGGGCTGCGGGCGGGGAGCCCTCCTCGATCGCCCGCATTTCGCGCGCGGGAAGCCCGCAGAGTTCGCTGCGGCTTTTCCGCACGGCCGCCGCACCTCGCTCGCAAGGAGGGCGTATCCGATTTGCAACCTCGAACGTTGTCGGGTCGTCAAGGCTCGGGAGAACGGCGCTCCGCGCTCGTCGCCCGGCTCAGCCCATCGAAACGAGGGAGACTGAACGTGAAACGCCGATTGCTCCTCATGGTGGTACTGGTCCTGGGCGCGGCAGGTGCCTACACGTCGATTGCGCGGGCGACGCCGTCGCGCGCGAGCGACTGCTCCTCGTCCGACGCCGTGGCCGGCTCGATCTCCGTCAGCGGAGGCACCGCGACCGGGTCGTTCACCGTCGCCGCCGGGTGCACCGATGTCGCGGTCTCGCTCGTCAGCTATCAGGCGCCCGAGAGCTCGTTCGACGAGAGCAAGGCCGACCAGCAGGTGCGCTACAGGGAAGTGACCGGGCACTTCGACGCGGGCCGGCACACGCTCGCAGTCGATGTCCCGAGTTGCTACTTCCAGGTCGATCTCGTGACCGGAGCGCCGATCGAGAAGCTCGGCCCGTCCGGCTCCGACAACTTCTACGGCGCCCAGGGGAGGCTCGTCGACGCTGCGAACGGCGGCAGTGCCTCGTGCCAGTCGCCGCCGCCGCCGAGCTGCCCGTCGACCGGCGCAGTGACGGACGCAGCACCGATCGGCGTCACGGGCGACACGGCGACGGTCACGTTCACCGTCGGCGCAGGCTGCTCGGACGTCGAGGTCTCGCTCGTCAGCTACAAGGCGCCGAGCGCCGCGTACACCGACGAGTCCGCACCGCAGCAGACGCTCTACAAGTTCGTGACCGCCACGGTCTCGGGGGGCACGCATACGCTGTCCGTGGAGGTGCCGAGCTGCTACTACCAGGTCGACTTCGTGTACGGCCTGCCGATCACGACCTTCGGCGGCTCGGAGTACTACTACAAGCAGGGGCGCATGATCGAGAGCCTGACCGGAGGCACGAGCGCGTGCACCACCCCGCCGCCGGTCGAGCAGCCGCCCGTGCAGCAGCCCGTGCAGCAGCAGCCGCCTGTCGAGCAGCCGGCGCCCGTCCAGCAGACGGCGCCCGTCGTGCAGCCGATTCAGCCGGCTCAGCCGGTCGTCGCGCCGCCGGCGGCACCGCCCGTGACCTCGGGCGTCGCAGGCGTGCACAAGACGATCGTGCACAAGAAGGCGCACAAGAAGGTCAAGGCGAAGAAGGTGAAGCGGGTCAAGAAGCGCGCGAAGCCGGCGAAGGCCGTCGTGCGCGCCGCCAAGTTCACCGGGTGACGACGGGCCCGGGAACCGGTCCGGCCTGCGGCGGCTCCGCTCCGAGCCGCCGCAGGCCCGCACTCTGCGCGGCGGTCGTCGCAGCCGTTGCGGTCTGCTGCGCGGGCGCTCCCGCACAGGCGGCGCCCGCGGGCGGGTCGGTCGTCGCCCAGGGAAGCGCCGCACGCGTCGCCGTCTATCGGTTTCCGGGGGCCTCGAAGCCGCGCCTGACGCTCGCCAACCCCACCGCCGACGGCGTGCCCTTGACGTTCCTCGTCAAGGAGCGCCGGCCCGGCTGGGAACGCGTCTACCTGCCGATGCGGCCGAACGGATCGACCGGCTGGGTCCGCGACTCGTCCGTGACGCTCCTGCGGGATCCCTACCGCGTCGTCGTGTCGCTCACGGCGCACACGATCCGGGTCTGGCGAGGCGGCCGGTTGATCCACGAGGAGCCCGTCGGCGTCGGGCGGACGGTCACGCCGACGCCGACCGGCACGTACTTCCTCGTCGAGCTCTTCAAGCAGAGCGACTCCTCCGGGCTCTACGGCCCGTACGCCTTCGGGACGTCGGCGTTCTCGGACGCCCTCTACAGCTTCGGGGGCGGCCCCGGGCAGATCGGGCTGCACGGCACGAACGCGCCCGGGGCGCTCGGCACGGACGTCAGCCACGGATGCATCCGAATCAGCAACGCCGGCATCACGAGGCTCGCGCACCTCCTGCCGCTCGGCACGCCGATCACGATCACCCGCTAAGCCCCCCGAACACGATCACGGCGCGGCCACGGAGCCCGCCCGCCTCGAGCAGCCGGTGCGCCTCGGCTGCGCGCTCCGGCGGGAACGTCGCCGCGACGCGCAGCGCGAGCACGCCGTCCGCCGCGAGCGCGCGGAGCTCCTCGAGCCAGTCCGTGCGGTCGAGCACCGTCCAGACCTGGACGCGATGGATGCGCACGCCGTGCTCGACGTCGTCGCCGTCCCAGGTGCGCACGTAGGCGAGCCCGCCGCCCTCGCGCACGGCCGGCAGGATGCGGCGGCCGAGGAGCGCGGTGTCGAAGACGCCGTCGACCGGCCCCGCCGCCGCGGCGAGACCGTCGCCCCGCGGCAGCACCTCGTCGGCGCCGAAGCTGCGAACGAGCTCCTCGTCGGCCGGCTTCGCGTCGGCGAGCACGCGGAGCCCCTGCCGCTTCGCGAGTGGGATGACGTAGGAGGCGAGGAGGCCGGCGCCGCCCGTCACGAGGAGCGTCTCGCCCTCGGCGAGCCCGAGCAGGTCGAGGCCGTGCAACGCGGTGAGCCCGTTCATCGGCAGCGTCGATGCCTGCTCGAGCGTGGCACCGGCCGGAGCGGGAACGACCGACGCGGCGGGCACGACGAGGAGCTCCGCCTGCGCTCCGCCCTCCGGCCGGCGCGGCAGGACGGCCGCGACGACCGCGTCGCCGGCTTCGAGCCGGTCGACGCCCGCGCCGACCGACTCGACCGTCCCGGCTGCGTCCATGCCCGGCACCCAGGGCGGCTCGACTCCGTCGGCGCCGCGCTCGCGCAGGCCGATGTCGGTCGGGTTGACCGCGGCTGCGTGGACGCGGATCCGCACCTCGCCCTCCCCCGGCTCGCGCACCTCGCGCTCGACCACCCGCAGCACCTCCGGCCCTCCGGGCTCGACGATGCCGACCGCGCGCGTCACAGCCACTCGACGAGCTCCGCGACGGTCTCGACCGAACGGTGCGGCCGGCGCTTCTCGGGCAGACGCCCGAGGTCGACCGCGGCGCTGATCCCGCTGCGGACGAGGATCGTCAGCGAGCGGCCGAGCAGGCCGAGGGCGACGTCGAGGCGCACGTCGTCGCCGATCATCGCCATCTCCTCGGAGCGGACGCCGAGGCGCCGCTCCAGCTCGCGCACCGCCGCCTGTGACGGCTTCCCGACGACGACCGGGCGGCCGCCGCTCGCCTTGGCGATCGCGGCGGTGATCATCGCGCCGCGGCTGAGGATCGGCCCGTGCGCACCCGCGTACGCGGGCACGTAGCTGCCGGTGAGGAGGCGCGCGCCGGCGATGACGGCACGGGCCGCGCGCTCGAGCTCCTCGAAGTCGGTCGCGTCGGCGTGCGCGACGAAGACGGCGTCGATGCGCGTGCCGTTCGTGCCGTCGACGAGGTGCACGCCGACCTGCTCGAGGTAGGCGCGGGCGGCGTCGGTGACGAACGGGAGGAGGCTCGCGTCGCGCCGGAAGCGCTCGAGATACGTCTGGACGGAGCAGAGCGGCGTGAGCACCTGGTCGTCCTCGACCGGCAGGCCCGCGCCTCGCAGCTCGCGCGCGAACGCGGACGGCTCCATGTGGCTCCCGTTCGTGAAGAAGACGTACGGCCTCCCGGACGCGCGGATCCGCTCGAGCACCTCGGTCGCACCGGGGATGACGTGGATCTCCGCGCCGGCACGGTGGACGAGCGTCCCGTCGATGTCGAAGACGAAGGCGCGGATCTCGTCAAGACGCACGGCGCCACACCACCAGGTCGTCGCCCTTCTGCACACGGAGGTACTGCACCGACTCGCGCCGCCCGACCTCGCGCAGCAGGCGGACGAGCGGGCTCCCGCTCACGGGCGGCCGCCGCTCGGCGATCGGCGGCGCGGCGCGCATCGCGTCGACCTGCTGCTGCGGCATCGTCAGGCGCAGCAGAAGCTCCTCGTCGGAGATCGACGCGCCGAAGCGCTGCCGGGCGCCCTCGAGGTTGACGGGCTCGGCATCGCGAAGGCTCTCGACCTGGGGCAGCGAGAGCACCCTGTCGGCGACGTCGGCGTCCGGCGGCGCGGGGGCCTCGCCGTAGTGGCCGAGGAAGTAGCGGATCGTCTCGTCGGAGACCGTCGTCCAGCGCTCGGCGTCGACGACGTTCCGGAACGCCTGCGTCGCCATGAGCTGCGAGACGGGCGTGACGAGAATCGGGTAGCCCATGTCCGCGCGCACGCGCACGATCTCCTCGAGGACGGCGGGGAAGAGCTCGGGGCGGCCGATCTCGTCGAGCATGCGCGTCGTCGTCGTCACCATCCCGCCCGGCAGCTGGTGGTGGTAGTACGCGGCGTCGTACTCGCGCGGCCGGCCCGGCGGCAGACGCTTGGCGCGCACGAGCTCGTCGAGGTACGCGCGAGCCTCGGCGAGCGCATTCGTGTCGAGCCGGTGCGTGTAGCCCTCAGCCGTCAGGTTCCGCGAGCGTCGACTCGACGGTCGGCTGCGAGGTTCCGCTGCCCGCCGGGCCGACGGCCGTGTGCAGCACGGTGAAGCCCGCCTTCAGGCCCTCGACATAGACGAGCGGCGCGAGCCCGATCGTGCAGTGGCTGTGCAGCTCGACGGTGCGGCCTGTCGCGACGAAGTGCGGCGCGAGCTCGCGAACCGCGTCGGCCGTGAGCAGGCCGCCCGGGTCCTTGAGGTAGAAGCGGTCGATGTCGCCGCAGCCGGCGAGCGCGGCGACCCGCTCGGCGTAGTACGCGTGCGTGTGGACGGGGCTGATCGAGTACGTCAGCCCGACGACGATCTCCTCGACGCCCTCCTCGCGCGCCATGCGCGCGACGCGGCGGAGCGCCTGCGGGTCGTTCGTCGGCTCGGCGAGCTGGAAGCGGCGGATGCCGTTGCGGACGACGCAGCGGAACGCGAGCCGCATCACGTCCTCGTCGCAGGGCTGCCAGGCGATGAAGCGCATGCCCGTCGTGATGAAGTTGAGGAGCGTCGCCGGCGTCGCCGCGCGCATCAGCCGGATCAGCTCCCACGGGTCCTCGCGGTGGAAGCGGACGGAGACCGCCATGTGCGTGCTCGACGTGAAGTCGAGCGCATGGAAGCCGACCCGTTCGAGGGTCGGCGCGACCGAGAGGATGTCGTGCGCGGTGAGACCGGTCGCGCCCCAGAGGCTCTGGTTGCCGTCGCGCGTCGTCGTGTCGACGATTTCGACGGCGCCGCTCACGCCTCGACCCGGAAGAGCGGCGCGCCGTACTCGACGAGGGCGCCGTTCTCTGAGCAGACCTCGAGCACCGTGCCGGCGACGCCCGCGTGCACCGAGTTCATCATCTTCATCACCTCGATGATGCAGACGATCGTCTGCGGCTCGACGCGGCTGCCGACCTCGACGAACGGCGGCTCGCCGGGCGCGGGCGCGCGGTAGAAGGTGCCGACCATCGGCGCCTCGATCGTCAGCCCCTCGGCGGTCCGCTCGAGCACCGGCTCCCGCTCGGGCGGCGCCGCGGCGCCCGCGCGCACGACGTGGAGCGACAGCCCCTCGGTCTCGACGCGGAGCTCCTCGAGGTCGGACTCGTCGATGAGCCGCAGGATCTCGCGGACGTCGTCGTCGTCGAGCGCCACCGCTACCTCTTCGCCCCGAACGCGCTCATCACGAGGTCGAGCGCCGACGCGGCCTTCGGCTTCTCCCTGTGCGGGAGCGCGGTCACCGGGCGGGACTGGAGGATGAAGAGCGCGCCGTCGCGCGCGAGCGCCCACTCGACGTCCTGGTGCGAGCCGAAGTACGCCTCGATCCGGCGGCCCGTGTCGACGAGCGCGCGGAGGGCGTCGTCGTCGAGTGCCCGCGGCGCAGCGTAGCGGGCGCGAGGGGGTTGGTGTGGGCGCTGCGCCCGTTCCTTCGTTACCTACATGTCGCGGGGTTGATTCGGGCGCCGCTTCAGTGGGCGGTGCCCGGGGTCGCCGATCTGCGCGATCGGTCGCTGCCGCGCGGTCTTGAGCCGGCCGCGGTCAAGCGGCTTCTGGCGAGCTGCGACCACCGCACGCTGGTCGGCCGGCGCGATTACGCGGTCCTGCTGTTGCTCTCGCGGCTGGGGTTGCGTGCCGGGGAGGTCGCCGCGCTCACGCTCGAGGATCTCGACTGGTCGCTCAGGTGAGCTGCTTGTTCGCTGGCAAGGGAGGCCGGCATGACCGGCTGCCGCTGGCGGTCGATGTCGGCGAGGCGATCGTCTCGCTATCTGCGCCACCGCCCGCGGATCGACAGCAGGGCGTTGTTCTTGCGGGTGCTCGCGCCTGCGGGCGCGATCAGCTCGGGTGCCGTGTCAGGGATCGTGCGCTCGGCGTGCAAGCGGGCGGAGCTGCCGGCGGTCGGCTCGCACGCGCTCCGGCACACGGCCGCGACCGAGATGCTCGAGCGCGGCGCGTCGCTGCCGGAGATCGGCGAGGTGCTCAGGCATCGCGAACAGAAGACGACAGCGATCTACGCCAAGGTCGACCGTCGGGCGCTGCGACCGCTCGCGCGGCCGTGGCCGGAAGGCGGTGCGGCATGACACCGCTGCGTCAGGCGCTTGCTGATTATCTGCGGATCCGTCGCCGGCTCGGGTTCAAGCTCAAGGGCGACCAGCGGATCCTGGAGAGCTTCGTCGCCTTCCTTGAAGGAGCAGGTGCGGAGAGGATCACGACCGAGCTGGCGCTGATATGGGCCAGGCTGCCGGAAGGCGCGCATCCGCACCGGTGGCGTCAGCGGCTTGGGATCGTGCGCGGGTTCGCCCGGTATGTGGCAACGCTCGATCCCTTGAGCGAGGTCCCCTCTGAGGATCTTTTGCCCGCCCGTCGCCGGAGGGTGACGCCGTATATCTACTCGCCCGCCGAGATCAGCGCGCTGATGGACGCGGCTGGTTCGTTGACGCCACCGTTGCGGGCGGCCGCCCTCAGAACGGTGATCGGACTGATGGCCACGACCGGACTGCGGCTCGGCGAGGCGCTCGCGCTCGACCGTCAAGACGTCGACCTCGCCGACGGCGCATTGCACGTCCGCGCGCGCGAGCACAAGCAGCGGGAGGTGCCGCTGCACCCGAGCACGACCCGGGCGCTGCGAGACTACGCCCGCCTCAGGGATCGTCGCTGGCACGCGCCGCCCCCGTCGGCGTTCTTCCTGGGCACGCGCGGCTCAAGACTCGCCAACGACGAGTTCTATCCGCAGTTCGCGAAGCTCATCCGGCAGGTCGGGCTGGAGGGAGCAGGCGAGCGGGTGCGCCCGAGGCCACACGACCTCAGGCATTTGGCGGACTCCAGGGTTATGCGCCCTGTCTGATCGTTTTCGCTGGTATCGGCGGTCTGTTGGGTGGTCCTCTTGTCCGCATAACGCGGCGGGTTGGGGTCAGCGCCCGAGCGCGTCGAGCCAGCCGATTTAGGGACGGGTCCTGGGTCCAGTCCGGTAGTGCGTCCGGGGTGAGTGGCTCGTAGGCGTTCTCGATCGCTTTGCGTTTGGTCTCCGCGTCGGCGCGGGCGTAGATCTCGGTGGTGGCGACGTCGACGTGGCCGAGCAGGTCGCGGATGTAGATCAGGTTGACGCCGGCCTGGATCAGGTGCATCGCCCGGGTGCGTCGGAGCGTGTGCGATGTGATCGGCAGGCCCGGAGCCCAGCTCGGGTCGCGCGCTCGGACGGCTCGCACGTGGCGGGCCAGGAGCTTCGCGATCCCGGACCGGGTCAGCCTGGAGTGGTTCGGTCCGTGGAACAGCGGGCTCGTGTCGGCGGCGAGACCGGGGTGCGGGTCGAGGTGCTCCAGGTAGTCGACGAGCAGCTCGGCGGTCGGCTCCATCAGCGGCACGTACCGGGTTTTGGATCCCTTCCCGCGGATCGTGACCGTGATCGGGTTGGCGCGACGGATGTCTGCGACGTTGAGGTCACAGAGTTCTTGGACGCGGGCGGCGGTGTCGTAGGCCACGGCGAGCAGGACGGTGTCCCTGACCGCGCGGGTGCTGGCCGTGCCGGGTGCGGCGAGTAGTGCCTTGACCTCGTCTGCCGTCAGGTGTCCGAGGTGCGGGGCCGGAGTGTCTCTTCTGCCGGATCGCGAGGATTTGGGTGACCTGGTCGAGATTGTCGGGCTGCTCGACGGCGGTGTAGCGGCAGAACGACTTGATCACCGCGAGACGCTGGTTGCGGGTCGCTGCCCCGCAGTTGCGCTCCGTTTCCAGCCAGTCCAGGAACCGCAGGACCCGCGGGCCGGTCGATGTCAGCCAGACGGAGTTTCTCGGGCGGTATCCGCTCGGTGTCTTTGAACCAGGTCAGCAGCAGCTTGATCGCGTCCCGGTAGGCGACGATGGTCCTCGGTGAGGCCGCGCGTTCCCCGGCCAGGTAGCTGGTGAAGAACCTGGTCAGCCACCGTCCGGCGAGCTCTGATGGCGGCGTCGGCCGGGAGCTCATCGCTCGTCCTCCGGCGCGGCGGGGATGACGTACCCGAACCGGATCTGGGCCTTCTCGATCACGTCCGGGTAGGCGTCCGCGGTCAGCCTCAGGTAGTACTGGGTGCCGCGAAGGTCGGCGTGGCCCATGTAGCAGGCCAGGTAGGGCAGCATCACGGCGAGGTCCTGGCCGGTCTGAGCCCAGCGCCTCAAGTTCGCGACCGCGAAGCCGTGACGCAGCGAGTGTGGATGCGGGCCACCGGTGAAGTGCGGGATGCCGGCATCAGCCAGGTAGCCACGAAACCGCATGTAGACGGTCGCCTGGTTGATCTGCCTGTCCGGCCCCCTGCTGTAGAAGACGTAGTCGCGGTCCCGGCGGTCGGGTGCGCGGCCGTGAGGTACGCGTCCAGGGTCTCGGCAAGCCGACCGGTGATCGGGATGGTCCTGCCCGCACCGTTTTTCGAGTCGCGGATCCGCAGCGTCCCGGCGCGCGTGTCCACGTCCGAACGGCCAGCTTGAGACGTCCTGTGTCAACCCCTGGGATGAGAATGGCTTCGGCGGCACGGCCACCAGGTTGGCCAGTAACCGGCGGGCAGAGCCCGCATGTAGACCGGGGGCACGTTCCCCCGGGAGCCCCCTGGCGACCCCCTCACGCAGATGGCGCGCTGCGCAAACGGCAAGGATCAGAGCCCGCCCGGCGGCTCGGTCGGCGCAAAACGGCACGCGCCGGCCGCCCCAGCAGCCGCCGTGCGGCTGAGAGCGTCAACGTCAACGACAACGCGTGAGATATTCGAAGCCGTGGGTCGGGCGCGGCGTGCCCGACACGGCCCGAAGGCGGGGTGGAGTGTGAGGAAGCTACTGTGCGGCGGTCACCTTCTTGGTGGCGGGCGGGGTTTGCTCGGCGTTGGGAGCGAAGGCGCTGGCGCTGATGCGCTTAGTGGCGGCGAGATCGACCACGGGGCCCGAGGACGTGGGGATGGTTACGGTGATGTGTCGTTGTAGGGCGCGGTGGCGTGCGGGGTCATACGGGGTCCGGGTTTGCCAGCACTGCCAGACGACGCGGCACCAGGCGCGGCCGAGGGTGCGGATCGCGCGCTGGTGGTCGTGGCCGCGCTGGATCGAGCGGGCGTAGTGGTCGGCGGCCCAGGGGTGCCAGTGGCGGGTGCTGTCGGCGAGCGTGCAGAACGCGTCGCGCAGCCGCTTGTTGCACGCCCACCGGAAGCATGCGACCTTGCGCTTACCGGATTCGAGGGCGACGGCGGCTTGGCCGGCGTCGCCGGCGAGCGCGTCGCGGGTTGGGTAGCGCGCGCGGCAGTCGCCGATCTCGGCCACCAGGGTGGCGGCGGTGATCACGCTCTCGGGGCGCTTGAACAGCGAGGTGAAGATCTCGCCGTCGGGGTGCGTGTGGACGGCGAGCGCGATCTGGCGCTCGAGTTGCTTGATCGATGCCACGATCGGCTCAAGCGCCGCGAGGAGCGAGAGCACGACCTCGCGGCGGGCCTGGCATTCAAGCTCGCCGGCACGGCCCTCGGGCGCTCGACGGAGCTTCGCCAACAGCTCGGCGGGTTGCTTGCCGCCGCTGTAATGCTGGCCGGCCAGGAACCCTTGCATCCGCTTCTCTGTAAGCGATTTGGCGTCCTTGGGGCTGGGATAGCGCTTCAGGAACGCGAGCGAGATCGGGCTGTCGAGGTCCGTGAACAGTCCGATCGGTCCCGGCCAGAAGCGCTCGAGCTCGGCGCGCAACTGGTTGCTGAGCGCCGTGCGTGTCTGCACGAGATCCTCCCGCGCGCGGGTCAGCGCCCGCAGCGCCTTGGTCTGATCGCTGTCGGGCTCGAGCACCCGGAAGCGATGATGATCGGTACGCGCCAGCTCGCACAGCACGAACGCGTCAAAGCGATCAGACTTGCCGCCCGAGACGCGAAACCGCGGCCGCGCCGCCGCGACCTGATTGGGGTGCAGCGCCAGCAACCGCAACCCCGTGTCTAACAACCGTTCGACCAGCAGCCCGTCCGGCCGCTCGATCGCGACCAGCGCCACCTTCATCCGCGCCAGTGTGCGGCACAACGCTCGCAACCCGGCCTCGTCGTGCGCGAAGCTGCCAGCGAACAGCTCCTGGCCCGTCTCGTCCTCAATCAGGACGTCGTGCTTCTCAGACGCCCAATCGACGCCTGCGTAACTTCTCATTAGTACTCCTTGTCGGTCAGATCACTTCACAACGCCGCGACCAGGAGGTACCGTTGCGGATGCTTATTGACTGGCCCTCACACGGGGCTACGTCCTGTTGCCGCTTGCGGCACCCCGCCCCGCCGGGAGGGGCAGGTCTCAAACTGGCCCTCGAATGGGGCAAGCGCTACAGGCCCTCTCCCGGCGGCGGTCGAGGCCGACACGACCAACGGCCGCGCCACACCTAGGATG
>CAWHPX010000015.1:0-152162 GCA_963831405.1 uncultured Actinomycetes bacterium | reverse complement strand
CGAGAAGGCGCTGAGAGGAAACGCACAGGCCCGATCGCCAGGAAGCCAGCGGTCTTAGTTCACGACAGACTGCGGACTGCGGGCCCGTACCGCTTGCCGGTTGCCGTCACATCAACCACGGAAGGGCGCGAGCCGAATGCTTAGGTCGCTCATGGCGAAGCGGTGCAGGTACCAGGCGCGGCCACGAGGGACTTGCTTGGCCTCGGCGCGGAGAAGCCTGGCGAACTCGCGCTTGAAGCCCAACCGCGGGTACTCCTCGATGACGCTCTGGCGGACTGCATCGGGTATCTCGTTGCTGCGTAGGCCGAACACATCGACGGACGCGCCGGCAGATAGGAGGTAGGCCTCGGCACCGGATTCGAGGCCAACGCCGGGGGTGTGGTGCATGGCGATCGCGTTTGCAACGAGCTCGCGGATATCGGCAGGCACGTGGTGGCTGTCGGTGAACTCGCGTGCCACCGCGGCGCTGCGGACCGTGAAGTCGACGTCGGGCACCGGGCTCGGAATCCCGGTGTCGTGGAACATTGCAGCGAGGTACAGGAGCTCACGGTCGAACTTGATCCCGTGAAGTGCGGCGATGGCCGCGGCCCACGTGTAGGCACGACTGGAATGGTTGAGGAGTACCGGTGTCAAGAGGTCCTTCGCGGCGACCTGGGCATCTTTTGCGAGAGGGGAGTCGGGAGGTACCAGGCTCGTCGGATCGATGGAACTCCGGCGTCCCGAGTGCATTCGGAGCACCATCGCGAGACGGCCGGCAAGAATGCTGAGCTCCCCCCGCAGCAGGGGCCGGGCAAGTGTTAGGCATTCCCGAGCGGTCAGCACTCCCCCGGTGCGTTCGGTCCATCCAATGGATCCAATCGGATCGGTGGGTCGTGGCTGGCGCATGGAGGCCCCTCAGTTCGGTGGTTTCGCGGTCAGGTGGCGGGGACAGGCACGCCGACGAGTCACCAAGCCGGCGCCTCGCCCCGAGAGCCCTGGCCAGAACGATCTGCTCGCGCCTGCTGAACTAGACCACGTCTCTCATTCGGGATCGACCTGGAAGTTGAACATCATGCCGCTTTCGTGGTGTTCGGCGATGTGGCAGTGGGCCATCCAGATTCCGGGGTTGGTGACGTCGAGCAGGATGTCAACGGTTTCGCCGGTGCGCACGAGCACTGTGTCCTTCCAGGCTAGGTTGGGCTCGACGTTGTCGCCGCGGGCGAGTATGAGGAAGCGGCCGGCTCCGTGAATGTGGAAGGGGTGGTGCATCGGGTGATCGGAGTCCATCTCGTTGAGCAGGCGGATCTTGACTTGGTCGCCGACCTTGAAGCGCCACTCGATGGCACCGTTCTCGGCTCCTGTTGCCCGGTCAATCAGCTTCCAGCGCATGTTGGCTGGGGTCGTGATCCGGTTGACCTCGACCATGTCGTCTTCCCACTCGATGCCTCCGGACTCGGCGTGACCGTGTTCCCCACTCTCGTGGGCGTGGGCGTGGCCGTGACTCGCGGCGGGGCCGTCGTCCGACTGCGAGAGGAACTGCGATGGCAGTAGCTTCATTCCGCACTGCGGACAATGGTCTGGGGTGTTGCTGACGACCTCGGGGTGCATCGGGCAGCCGTAAGTGAGCCCAGCGGCCAGGAGCTTCATCCCACACTCGGGGCAGCGCCCTTCCTCTGTGCTGACGACCTCTGGGTGCATCGGGCACGTGTACGTGAGCGCGGCCGCTGTCGCGATCAGCTTCATGCCGCACTCGGGGCAGCGCCCTTCCCCGGCGCTGACGACCTCTGGATGCATCGGGCAGCTGTAGACGACGGCGCCTTCAGGGGCGCCCATATCCATCTCCGCGACGAACGCCAGCGTCTTCTCTGGTGCGGCGTCGAGGTAGGGGGCAATCCGAGTTCGCTCGGCGACCATTTCCGCGTTGCTGCGAATGAGTTCGAACTGGTCGTCGAGGGACGGCACGGCCCGTTCGTCACTGACGGCGATCGCGGCGAGCGTGTAGGTTTGCTGTGGTGTGTGATGTTCGAGCGTCACGCGCCCGGGCTTGCCGAAGATCACGTCGATGACAGCGCGCTCGGACGGCGCTAGGACCACCCGTTCCACGAACTCCTCGTGCTCGTAGCGGCCGCTGTCTGCTCCGACGAGCTTCATCCTCGCGCCCTGGATCCCGACGTTGAAGACGCGAGTGTTGGCGGTGTTCGTGAGGTACAGGCGGACGACCTCGCCGAGGTTCGCAGTCAGCGAGAGCGCCGCCTCACCGCCTATGAGCAGAACGTTGCCGAACCGGCCCATGGCGACGTACGTCGTTTCCGAGCGGCTGAACGGCGCAACCTTCCCATCCTCGATCAGGATGTCGTCCAGGGTCAGCAGGAGCTCGCGGTTGACGGGCGGCCAGTAGCCTGGCTCGGCCGGGACGACGAGGATGTTGCCGTACAGGCCCAACTCCTGGCCGTAGTCCTCACGGACGTGCGGGTGGTACCAGTAGACACCCGGATCAGGAAATTCGAGCTCATAGGAGAAGCTGCCGCCGACCGGAATCGGCGCCTGCGTCTCGTGCGTGCCGTCGTAGCGATTGGCGAGCCGCAGCCCATGCCAGTGCACGGTGTCGTCGTGGTCACCGTTGTTTCTCACGTTGACGACCACCCGCGACCCTTGGCGCACCTTCAGGGTCGGACCCGGGATCGAACCGTTGTATGCCAGCATCCGGACGGTCGCGTCTTGCAGCCGCTTCGACACGGCTCCGATGTCAAGTTCGAGGGCGTCACCGTCGGCTAGCTCGACCACCTGGGGAGGACCGCACTGTCGAAGACCTTCAGTCGCAGTCGAAAACGCGGCCGACCCCGACACGGCGGCATCATGGGTGTCCGTCATCAGTAACCCTCCTCCTGTTGCAAAGTCTGCCGGCCATTGCTGCCGGCCACTAGAGCGACCTGGTGAAGCTCCAAACTCAACGATCTGGATGTCACTCCGGCGCCTCGGCAGCATCAGGGATGGAATCGGGAGCCGGATTGACGGTCTGTCGGCCGACGTTTGCGATTTGCTCGGCGATGTACTCAGCATCGTCCTTGACCCAGCCGAGAAGCGCCGACCCGCGGGTGTGCTGCCAGGGCAATCCGAGGAAATAGAGGCCCTCGACGGTCGTGACTCCTCGCCGATGTTGGACCACGCCGTTCTCGTTCTTGACCGCTAGCTCGATCCAGGACTGATCGAACTCGAACCCGGTCGCCCAGATGACGGCATCCACCGAGAGGTCGCTCCCATCTGTGAACCTGATGGTGCGCTCGGAGGCCCCGGTTGCGCGCGGTCGCATCTCGACTCCCTCATGCTTGAGCGCGCGCGGGCTCGAGCCAATCAGTGTGTCGCGCGTACTCAGTTTCTTGCCGAGGCGCGATTCGACAGTGGTCTTAAGCAGCTTCGTTTTCACAAGCCACCAGAAGAGGTCCCGGCCGAGAAGCTTCTGCGGCAGCGGCGTCTGGCGGCCGCCGACTGCGAGCACGACCTTGTGTGTTGTCGAGAGCTCGCGCGCGATCTGGTAGCCGGTGTTACCGCCGCCGACGACCAACACAGTCCCTTGCGGGACATCTTCCGGCACGCGGTAGTTGGCGCTGTGCATCTGAAACACGTCGGGGGCGAGGTCGTTGGCGAACTGGGGGAAGTCGGGGCCTCTGGAAGGGCCCGGTGGCGACAACGACCTGGTTCGCCTCGAGTGTCCGGTCGTCGAGTACAAGCTCGAAGGTGTCACCCTTCTTCTTCAGCGACCGAACCGCACTTTCACGTTGGATGGGTAGCGCCAGCTCCTCGGCGTAGTCGTCAAGATAGGCGATGACCTCGTCACGGGTCGGGTAGCCGTCGGGGTCACCAGGGAAAGCCCGCCCGGGCAGGCTGTCGTAGCGGCGCGGCGTAAAAAGAACGAGCGAGTCCCAGCGAGTGCGCCACCCCGCTGCAACAGAATCCTCGGCTTCCAGGATCACGAAGCGGCGACCCTGGAGACGGAGAAAGTGTCCGATTGCCAGGCCCGCCTGACCGGCGCCGATGACGGCAACCTCGTAACGCTCTGACGTATTGACGCTCATGCCGTTGAGCCTCCCAAATCAGCCTAGTGGTGGAACTGCACGCCTGCGACGATCTCGACAGCGATGATCGTTGCCGCGACCACGTCGACGACGAGGCAGAACGGTGGCCACCAACGAGTGTTGGCGACGAACTGACGGCGGTGCTGCTACAGATCCTTGATCCCGTGGGCGACGAGACCTGCGACGAGCAGCCACGGTGAGCCGGTGATGGCCGCTGCGGCGACGACGACAAACAGCGAGGCGATACCGCTCTCGACCGCAATGATCTTCGGGCGCCCGTCAGCGACTGCGAAGCCGATGTGGCTCCACACCGATCACAGCAACCGAATCCGGCTCTGAGCAGGAAATAATCCGAAGCCCTCTGACGGACTCGAACCGTCGACACCCTCCTTACCATGGGACTCGCCTGATCCTGTGCTTGGACACGGTGGATCGACGGTGCGTGTTTTTCCAGTGTTCGCCGAGGCGTGGTCAGGCAAGAAGGGTCATCGTGGACCACCGGCGTCCGCGCGAACGGACGCCGAGTGGACGTTGGTCACCTCCGGGATCCCCGACGGCCGACATGACTTTTGAATTTCGCGGGTGTATTTGGAGCCATGCACGCGGGGTCATCCGCCGCTTCGCGCAGATCCGAAGCCCCCTACCCCGAAGCCGTTCAAGGCCGGAGCATCCGGACGCGTACGTCACGTCCACCGGGGTCACCCGCTCGACCTCGACGAAGCCTTGCCGTCGGATGCACCCTGGAATGTACGACTCGACGACGCGCGAGGTTCGCTAGCCATGGCGCTCGCGCAGACGGGCCAGGTCTTCAAGCTCGACAACGGGACATGGGCGTATCGCTATCGAAACCTGCCGGGACGGAAGCCGGTTCGTCCGCAGGTCGGCGGCTTCAAGACGAAGGCGGACGCAAACGCCGCGCTGCGCGCCGCGCTTGACAAGCTCGGGAAGATCAAGCGCGGCGAGATCCTCGACGTCGAGCCGATCACGCTGCGCGAACTCGTCGACCGTTATCTCGAGGCCCACGCAGCGAACGTGCGACCGGCGACGGTCGAAAAGCTCCGGTGGCTGCTCGCAAAGGCAGTCGCATCATGGGGCGACCGACGGCTCGACGAGCTTCGCTCGGCTGAGGTCGAGGCGTGGCGGGCAGCGATCCCCGAGGGACACCGGTTCGAGGCGACGCAGGCGCTTCGGCAGGCATTCGCGTGGGGCGTCGAGCATGGCTTCGCGCGGGCCAACGCCGCGAAGCGGGTCGAGAACCCCGCGCCGCGCGCCCGGGCGGTCGAGCCGTTCGGATCATGGGAAGAGGTCGAGCTCGTCGCCGATGAACTCGGCGACCACTACGGGCCTGCGGCCCTCTTCGCGGCAGCGACGGGGATGCGGCCAGCCGAATGGATCGGCCTCGAGTGGCGGAACATCGACCGTGACGCTCGAGTCGCGTACGTCGACCACGCAATGGTCGACGGGGAACGGACGAAGACGAAGACGGCGGGGAGTCGTCGTGCGGTGCCTCTTTCCGACCGCGCGCTCGACGCGCTCGATCGCGTCAACAAGCCTGACCTCAACTCGCGCCTCGTCTTCACGACCACGCGCGGGAATCCGATCGAGCTTCACGCCTTCCGGCATCGCTATTGGAACCCTGCCGTCGAGAGCGCGGGCCTCGCCGTCTGCCAATGCGGCCACCGCTGCGTCGACCACGGTCGGACGCCTCAGGAACTCTGCGTTGAATCCCGATGCGACTGCGTCGGATTCAAGCGCGGGGCGGGTTCGCCTACGCCGTACGCGCTCCGCCATACGTTCGCGACCATGGCGTTGCGTGCGGGCCTCTCGACCTTCGACGTCGCGCGATACCTGGGAACGAGCATGAAGATGATCGACAAGCACTACGGGCACTTCGCGCGCGATTCGCGCGTTCACGCGATTGCGCTCCTGAACGCCGCAGACGCGACCGAGCCTCGGCTTCGAGCCGTCGCATAGCTGAACGTGAAGGGGCGGAGCCTTGACAGCTCCGCCCTTCGCGGCCCGAGTCGTCTCGCGCATTGGTGGTCGTGCGACGACGGCGGCCCCGGAGCGGGACGGAGCGCCACGCTCTGACGACGTCCTTTCCATACTGGCCCGCATGGTCGGCAGACGGCCGGGAGATCGTCGTCGACACGCATCACGGCTACGCGCTGCTTCTAGCTACGGGCGGGACGCCGACGCATGGTCACCGGACGGACGCTGGATTGCGTACTCGCAATCGACCGGCGGCAAGGCTGACGGCCTGTACGTCGTCCGCAGCGACGGCCGTGAGCCGCATCGAATCGCGCGTTTCTGGGCGGATGGACGCTGAGTGGACGTCCCGCGCGGAGCGCCTTAAACGCCGAACGAAGAAAGCGCCCGAATAGCAGGCGCTTTCGCGAAGCCCTCTGACGGACTCGAACCGTCGACCCCCTCCTTACCATGGAGGTGCTCTACCAACTGAGCTAAGAGGGCAGGCCGCCGGATTGTAGCCCGGCCCCAGGGCGGCGCCCGGGCCCAGCCGCGGCCGGATCCGCATGGCGCCGCGCACCTTTGTCGTCGTAGTATCCAGGCGTCCAGCTTCCGGGGGTGGGGAGGGCGTCATGGCGCAGGTCGCGTTCGAGCGGGTCAGCAAGATCTATCCGGACGGCACGCGCGCCGTGAACGACATCAACCTCGAGATCCAGGACGGGGAGTTCATGGTGCTCGTCGGGCCGTCGGGGTGCGGCAAGACGACGGCCCTCCGCATGGTCGCCGGGCTCGAGGAGATCTCCGAGGGCGCCCTGAAGATCGGCGACCGGATCGTCAACCACGTCCCCTCCCGCGATCGCGACATCGCGATGGTCTTCCAGAGCTACGCGCTCTACCCGCACCTCTCGGTCTACGAGAACATCGCCTTCGGCCTGCGCCTGCGGAAGATGTCGAAGCAGGAGCTCGACGAGCGGGTGCACCGGGCCGCGAAGCTCCTCGGGCTCGAGGAGTACCTCAAGCGCAAGCCGCGCGCGCTCTCCGGCGGGCAGCGGCAGCGCGTCGCCATGGGGCGCGCGATCGTGCGCGAGCCGGCGGCGTTCCTCATGGACGAGCCGCTCTCGAACCTCGACGCGAAGCTCCGCGTCCAGACGCGCGCCGAGATCGCGAAGCTGCAGTCCGACCTCGGCGTGACGACGATCTACGTCACGCACGACCAGGTCGAGGCGATGACGATGGGCGACCGGGTCGCCGTGATGCGCAAGGGCGAGCTGCAGCAGGTCGACGACCCGCAGACGCTCTACGACCAGCCGGTCAACCTCTTCGTCGGCGGCTTCATCGGCAGCCCGGCGATGAACATGCTCGACGCCGAGATCCTCGCGCAGGACGGCAGCCTCGCGGCGAAGGTCGGCGACCAGACGATCGCGCTCGGCCTCGAGACGCTCGAGCACCGGCCGGCGCTCCGCGCCTACGACGGCAAGCGCGTCATCCTCGGCATCCGCCCCGAGGACCTCGAGGACGCGGCGCTCGAGCCCGACGCGCCGGCGGCGAGCCGCATCAAGGGCCGCCTCGAGCTCCGCGAGGCCCTCGGCTCCGAGATCATGGCGCACTTCGCGATCAAGGGCGGCCACGTCGAGACCGACGAGACGCGCGAGCTCGCGCGCGACGCGGGCGCGGAGGGAACGGAACAGCAGATCGGCGTCCGCGAAGACGAGACCGTCGTCGTCGGGCGCTTCGGCGCACGCTCGCGCATCAAGGAAGGTGACGAGGTGACGGCGGTCGTCGACACCCGGGCTCTCCATTTCTTCGACCCCGAGAGCGGCATCGGGATCTACGACGGTAATTCTTCGAAAGGAGCAACCTCGTGAAGCGACATCGGTTGGCGTTCCTTGCGCTCGTCGCCGTTTCGGTGCTGGCAGTTGCAGCGTGCGGAGGCAGCAGCAAGAAGTCGAGCACCTCGGGCGGCGGCACGACTGCCGCCGGCTCGACCGACGTGAAGGGGAAGATCTCGATCGTCGGCGTCTGGACGGGCGACGAGCAGAAGCACTTCCAGGCGGTGCTGAACGGGTTCAAGAAGAAGTACCCGAACGTCAAGGTGACGTACCGCTCGACGGGCGACAACACGCCGACCGTCCTCTCGACGGCGGTGCAGGGCGGCAACCCGCCCGACCTCGCGTCCGTGTCGCAGCCGGGGCTCGTGACCGACTTCCAGAAGAAGGGCGCACTGAAGCCGATGGACTTCGCGCGCAAGACCGTGCTCGCGAACTACCCCGCCGACATCGAGAAGCTCGGTGAGATCGGCGGCCATCTGTACGGCCTGATCATCAAGGGCGCCAACAAATCGACCATCTGGTACAACGTCAAGGCGTTCAACGACGCCGGCGTGAAGCCGCCGAAGACGTGGGACGAGCTCGTCAAGGACGCCGGCACGCTGAAGGCGTCCGGCACGCCCGCGTACTCGATCGGCGGCGCCGACGGCTGGACGCTCACCGACCTGTTCGAGAACATCTACCTCCGGCAGGCCGGCCCGGCGAAGTACGACCAGCTCTCGAAGCACCAGATCAAGTGGACCGACCCGTCGGTCATCACCGCGCTGAAGACGATGGGCGCAGGTGCTCGGCGACAGCTCGAACATCGCCGGCGGCACGTCGGGCGCGCTGCAGACCGACTTCCCGACCTCGGTGTCGAACGTCTTCGCGACGAAGCCGAAGGCGGCGCATGGTGATCGAGGGCGACTTCGTCCCCGGCGTCGTCGCGTCGTCGAACCCGTTGAAGCCGCGTGACGCGGCTACAACGTCTTCCCGTTCCCGTCGATCGGCAGCGGCGGCTCGAACGTCGTCGAGGGCGGCGGCGACGAGCTGATGATGTTCCGCGACACGCCGGCCATCCGGGCGCTCGTCGGCTACCTCGCCACCGGCGAGGCGCAGACGATCTGGGCGAAGCTCGGCGGCTACTCGGCCCCGGCGAAGACGGTGCCCGCGAGCGCGTATCCCGACGCGATCACCCGCACGACGGCGACCGCGATCGGCAAGGCGACGACGTTCCGGTTCGACCTCTCCGACCTCCAGCCGGCGTCGTTCGGCGGCACGGTCGGCCAGGGCGAGTTCAAGATCTTCCAGGACTTCCTGAAGAGCCCGTCGAACGCGACGGGGATCGCCCAGAGCCTCGAGTCGGCGGCGGCCAAGGCCTACGCCAGCGGCAAGTGAGCGGAAGCTCAGGTGGAATCGCGGTGGAGCCGCCCCCGGCGGCGGCTCCACCGGCACCTCCGTCGGAGAGCATCTTCCGGCGGCATGCGGTGGCGCTCGCCTTCCTCGGGCCGGCCGCGATTCTCCTGGGCGTCTGGATCGTCTACCCGACGGTCTTCACGATCGTCCGGTCGTTCTTCGGCCCGGACGGGTTCGGCCAGTTCAAGGGGATCGACAACTACAAGGCGATCTTCACGACGCATCTCCTGCTGACGGCGATCAAGAACAGCGCGATCTGGATCGCGGTCGCGCCCGCCGTCGTCACCGCCATCGGCCTCGTCTTCGCCGTCCTCACCGAGCGCATCCGCTGGGCGGTCGCGTTCAAGACGGTCGTCTTCATGCCGATGGCGATCTCGCTCTTCGCCGACCGGCGTGATCTGGCACGTCATGTACATCAAGGATCCGAACCAGGGAGCGGTGAACGCGGGCATCGGCGCCGTGCGCAGCTGGTTCACGTCCTCCGGCGTCCTCCAGGACGGCGCGCCGTCGACGCCGTCGATCACCGGCTCGATCCAGAAGGGCTTCGTGCTGCAGAAGCCGCTCGCCGCGGGCGGCGTCGCCGAGCTCGGGCTGACCGGCATCCCGCCGGACGCGGTGCCGGCCGCCGCGAAGCAGGCGGTCGTGCCGCAGACGAAGCAGGGCGCGATCACGGGCGTCGTCTGGCGCGACTTCTCGCCGGGCGGCGGCACCGCGGGCAAGGTCGAGAAGCAGGAGCTCGGCCTGCCGGGCGTGACGGTCGCCCTCTACGACAAGGCGGGCAAGAAGGTGCAGAGCGCGAAGGCCGGCGACGACGGCACGTTCGCGTTCGACGGCGTGTCCGGCTCCGGGTACAAGGTCGGCATCGCGTCGTCGACCTTTGCGGCGCCGTACGGAGGCGTGTCGTGGCTCGGCTCGAAGCTCATCACGCCGTCGATCATCATCGCGTACATCTGGGTGTGGGCCGGATTCGCGATGGTCGTGATCGGCGCCGGTCTCGCGGCGATCTCGCGTGACGTCCTCGAAGCTGCGCGCACCGACGGCGCGAGCGAGTGGCAGGTCTTCCGCCGCGTCACGGTGCCGCTCCTCGCACCGGTTCTCTCCGTCGTCTTCATCACGATGCTGATCAACGTCCTCAAGGTCTTCGACATCGTCATCTCGATCGCACCCGGGTCGACGCAGTCCGACGCGGCCGTGATCGCCGTGCAGATGTGGCGGCAGAGCTTCGGCGGCGTCAACGACTTCGGGCTCGGCTCGGCGATCGCCGTCTTCCTCTTCGTGCTCGTGGTGCCCGTGCTCATGCTCAACATCCGGCGCTTCAGGAGGGAGGTCTAGGCATGGCGACGATCGAGGCCGAAGCCGCACCGCTCGTCGTCCGCGACCCGGCCAACGCGCCCGCCGCGCGCATCGGACGCGCCGCCGCGAAGCTGCCGCTGCAGATCTTCCTGCTCGCCGTCGGCGTGCTCTGGCTCATGCCGGCGCTCGGCCTCTTCCTCACCTCGCTCCTCTCGCCGGAGAACTTCAACGCCAACGGCTGGTGGAAGGTCCTCGCGCACCCGCATCTCGCGACGTGGGCGAACTACTCGAACGTCTGGCACAACACCGACATCCCGCACGCGCTCGTGCTCACCGCCGAGATCGCGATCGGCGGGACGGCCCTGCCGATCATCGTCGCCGCGAGCGCGGGGTACGCGTTCGCGTGGATCGACTTCCCCGGCCGCGACTGGCTCTTCGTCCTCGTGATCGCGCTCCTCGTCGTGCCGCTGCAGATGGCGCTGATCCCGATCTTCACCCTCTACAACCATCTCGGCCTCTACGACACCGTCTTCGGCCTCATCCTCTTCCACACGGCGTTCGGCCTGCCGTTCGCGATCTTCCTGCTGCGCAACTTCTTCATCGGGATCCCGCGGGACATCCTCGAGTCGGCGCGCATCGACGGCGCGTCCGAGATCCGCATCTTCCTGCGGCTCATCCTGCCGCTCGGACTGCCGGCGATCGCGTCGCTCGCGATCTTCCAGTTCCTCTGGACGTGGAACGACCTGCTCGTCGCGCTCGTGATGGCGCGGAACACGCAGCCGATCACCGTCGAGCATCTTCAGCCAGCTGCGCCAGTTCGGGTCGAACATCGACATCATCGCGCCCGCCTCGTTCATGTCGCTCATCATCCCGCTCGGCGTCTTCTTCGCGTTCCAGCGCTACTTCGTGCAGGGCCTGCTCGCGGGATCGGTGAAATGAGCCCATGCCCGAGCGCTGCGCGATCGTCGGTAGCGGCCTAGCGGCGCTCGCTGCGTACGCGACGCTCCGCCACGGCGGCATCCCGGCCGCCGAGATAACGGTCTTCGGGACGCACGACGGACCCGACGGAGCCGTGGCGCACACGCGCCGCGGCGATCCGCCAGCAGCGCATGCGCTCCGAGTCGGACGGCCACCTCGCTGCGCCGTCCTTTCCCGGGCTCGCGGTCCGGGCCGCGATCCGCGAGCGCGACCCACGGCCGCTCCTCGCAACCGTCGCCAACCGGTACAACCCGACGGTCGACGACTTCCTCGCGCATGCCGACGCGGTGCGCGCGCGGAGCGGGTGGGACGGCAGCTTCCGCAGCCGGCGGGTCGAGCGGATCGACGCCGTCGACGGCGGCTTCCAGGTCGACGGCGACGGGCCACTTCGCGCACGTCCTCGTCGCGACGGGGCACCCCGGCCTCGCGATCCCCGAGCCGCTCGCCGGTGACGCACGGGTCGTCCACGCGTACGAGCCGCACGACTACGCGGCGACCGTCGCCGTCGTCGGTGCCGGGATGGCCGCGGCGACCGAGTGGCGGAACGCGCTCGCGGCCGGTGCGGAGGTCGTCTCGGTCCGGCGGCGCGAGCCCCTGCGGCGGCCGCTCAACGTGCCGCGGCCGCTCTTCTCGAAGCGCGGTCTCGCGTCGTTCCACGCGTCGTCCGACGAGCGGCGCGCCGGGCTCCTGCGCGAGCTCTCCGCTCCCTCGTATCCCGCGTCGCGCGACTGGGACGAGCCCCTGCTCGCCGCAGCCCGCGAGGGCCGCTTCCGCGTCGAGGCGAGCGTCAACGGCGCCGCGCAGGTGATCTGCGCGACCGGCTTCCGGCGCGGCTTCGCGCACGACCCGCTGCTCGCCCGGCTCGCGCGCGACCACGAGCTTCGCGTGCACGACCGCTGGCTCGTGCTCGCGGACGACTCGACCGTCCCGCAGCTCACCGACGACACGCGCACGCTCGCGCTCGCGGGCGTCGCGGCGCAATGGGCCTTCCCCGCCGCCGACACGATCGCGGGCGCGAAGTACGCGGGCCGCGCCTTCCTGCGCAGGGTATGTCGTACACGCTGACCGGACGCCTGCAGTCGCGCCTCGCGGGCGCCCTGCCCGGCCTCGCGCTCGCGCTTGCGCTGCACCGCTGGTGGGCCATCGAGCTCGTCGCGCTCATGCTCGCGGTCGGCGTCCTCCTCGACATCGCGCTCTACGACCGCGCGCTCCCGTACCAGCCGGGCTGGGCTGCCGTGCCGCTCGGCCTGCTCGAGCTCGCCCTCGTCTACGGCGGCATGCGCGGGCTCGGCATCGCCGCTCCGCTCCGGCCCGCGCTCCTGCTCTACGCAGCGGCCTGGCTCGGAGCCCAGGTCTTCTCACACGCCGTCTTCCCGCGGCTCGAGCTGTCGTACGCCGAGGACGGCGGCGAGCTGCGGCGCTTCGGCCCGCCCACGACGGCGGCGGTCGTGGCGATCCTCGTCGCCGGGCTCGGTGCCGCGTACGCGGTGCGGCCGCCCGTCGTGCACCTGCACGGCGTCGTGCAGGGGCCGCTCGTCGTCCGCCACGCGCAGACGATCGTCGGCGGGATGGTGCGCGGCGGCATCGTCATCCGGGCCGACCACGTCACGCTGCGCGACGTCTCGGTGATGGGCGGCGAGAACGGGATCGACATCGAGAACGCGACGCACGTCATGCTCGACGGCGTCCGCGTCGTCGGCTCGGAGCTCGACGGCATCCACGTGCGGCACAGCGCCGTGATGGTGAAGGACTGCTCCGTGTCGTCGCCGTCGGGCCCGTGGGTGCAGGGCATCGACATCTCGTTCTCGGCCGACCAGGAGATGAGCATGGTCGAGGGGTGCACGATCTCGGGCGTGCGCGAAGGGATCGTCACGCACTTCTCGCAGGTCGACGTCCGCGACAACCACGTCGCGGGCACCGCGCTCCGCGCGATCACGATCGGCGAGATGTCGATGGGCGCGGTGACGGACAACGTCGTCGCGGGCGCGATGGGCGTGGGGATCTTCTGCGTCGACCACTCGGAGTGCGAGATCGACGGGAACACCGTCGCCGGGACGCGCCGCGACCGCGGCGGCGACCCGACGCGCGCGGGCGTCGCGATCGAGGCGCACTACTACGCACACGCGACGCTCGGCAAGAACTCGGTCGTCGCGAGCCCGGGCGGCATCCGCGCGTACGACCACTCCACGCTCGCCGACCGCTGATGCCGCCCCGCTTCCAGCTCGTCGCGCGGACGGGGCATCCGACGTTCCTCGACCTGCCGTGGGAGCTCCCGCTCGAGGAGTGGCGAACGCCGCGGCTCGTGAACCTCATCCGCGGCATCTCGCGGCACGTCGTGCGCTTCGTCGACTACGAAGGCAGGCTCTACGCGCTGAAAGAGCTGCCGGAGCGGCCCGCCCGCCGCGAGTACACGGTGCTGCGCCGCCTCCAGCGGCAGGGCTTCCCCGTCGTCGAGGCGGTCGGGCTCGTGACCGGCAGGGAGCGCGACCTCGACGCCGTCCTCATCACGCGCCACCTCGAGTACTCGCTGCCGTACCGCGCCCTCTTCGCGGGCCACGCCGTGCCCGACCTGCGCACGCATCTCCTGAACGCGTTCGCCGAGCTCCTCGCGCGCCTCCATCTCGGCGGCTTCTTCTGGGGCGACTGCTCGCTCTCGAACACGCTCTTCCGGCGCGACGCCGGCGCGCTCTCCGCCTACCTCGTCGACGCGGAGACCGGCGAGCTGCACCCGGAGCTCTCCGACGGCCAGCGCGAGTACGACGTCGACATCGCGCGGACGAACGTGATCGGCGAGCTGCTCGACGTCGACGCCGAGGTCGGGCTGCCGGCGGACGTCGACCCCGACGAGGTCGGCGACGAGGTCGTCGCCCGCTACCACGCGCTCTGGAGCGAGCTGACGCGCGACGAGACGTTCGGCCCGGACGAGCGGTACAAGCTCACCGAGCGGCTGGAGCGGCTCAACAGCCTCGGCTTCGACGTCGACGAGCTCCAGCTCGAGGGCGCCGCCGACGGCTACCGGCTCCGCCTCGACCCGCACGTCGTCGAGCCCGGCCACCACCGCCACCGGCTCCTGCGGCTGACGGGGCTCGACGCGCAGGAGAACCAGGCGCGGCGGATGCTGAACGACATCGCCCGCTTCCGCGAGGCGGTCGAGCGCCGCGAGGGCCGCACCGTGCCGGAGTCGGTCGCCGCGTCACGCTGGCGCGACGAGGTGTTCGAGCCGACGGTCGCAGCGGTCCCCGAGGAGCTCTGGGGCCGGCTCCCCGCCGCGGAGGTGTTCCACCAGGTGCTCGAGCACCGCTGGTTCCTCTCGGAGCGGGCGGGCAAGGACGTCGGTATCGACGAGGCGGCGCGCTCCTACGTCGAGTCCGAGCTGCCGGGCAAGCCGAGCGAGCGGATCGTGCTCGAAGAGGTGCCGCCCACCGCGGAGGAGCGCTAGGACGCCGTCGCGCTCGAGCCGGGCGGCGGCTTGTAGCCGTCCTGGTAGTGGACGGTCGGCGCGAACTCCGTCTTCATCGTGCTGAGAAAGCGCTTCCAGTCGGTCTGCTTCTTCGTCTTCAGCAGCGAGCTGCGCAGCTGCGTCTTCACCGCCGCGAGCGGCGTGCTGTCGCCGGCGACCGTCGGCGACACCGCCTCGATGATGTGCCAGCCGTAGCGGGTCTGCACCGGCGAGGAGATCTCGTGCGTCTTCAGCTTGAAGGCGACCTCCTCGAACTCCGGGACGGAGTAGCCCTGCGTGATCGTCACCCTGCCGCCGATCGCCGCGGACGCGGTGTCCTTCGAGTACCTCTTCGCGAGCGCGGCGAAGTCGGCGCCGCCGCGCAGCTTCGCCTCGAGGTCGTCGGCGAGCGACTTCGACGAGACGAGGATCTGCCTGACCGTGCGCGTGGCGGGCTTCGTGTAGACCGATTCGTTCTTCTTGTACGCCTCCTGGAGCTCCGCATCCGTGACCTGCGTGTCCCGGGTCACCCTCGCGTAGAGGTGGTCGCGGACGAGCTCGTCGTGCAGCTCCTCCTTCAGCTGCTTCTCCGTGACGCCTTCGAGCTTCAGCTCCTTCTTGTAATGGCTCGGCTGCGCGCCGAAGAGCTGCACCTTCACCTGCGCGAGCCGGGCGTTCACCTGCGCCTCGGTCACGGGCGCGCCGCCGAGCGACGCGAGCTTCTGCTCGAGCTCGGACTCGTTGACGAGGTAGAGGAGCGCATTGCCCTGGAGAAGCTTGTACTTCGCCGTCCCGGGCGACGGGTACGTGGATCCCTTCGCCTCCGCGTGCAGCTTCGAGGCGGCCATCAGCTCGGCGAGCGAAGCCTTGGAGATCGTCGCGTCGCCGACCGTCGCGGCGGCGGAGGAGGGAACGCGGTTCGACGAGCTCTTCGAGCCGCCGCAGCCGGCGGCGCTGACGACGACCCCGAGAAGCGCGGCCGCGAGCAGGAGCCGGGACACTCTCATTGCGGCGGCCCAAGATACCAGCGCCGTGGCCGACCGAGTGGACGCGGTACGGTTTCCCTCGTGTCCGGCCGCGAGCATCTCGATACGGGCGACCGCCTGCTCGCGAGCATCGAGCGGGTCGTCCTCGGCAAGCGCGAGGAGATCGCGCTCGTCCTCTCGGCGCTCGCGGCCCAGGGCCACGTCCTGCTCGAGGACGTCCCCGGAACGGCGAAGACGATCCTCGCGCGCGCGATCGCGCAGTCGCTCGACGGCGCGACGGTCGCGCGGATCCAGTGCACGCCGGATCTCCAGCCGACCGACGTGACCGGGCTCTCCGTCTACGACCAGAAGACGCGCGAGTTCGAGTTCCGGCCGGGGCCGATCTTCGCGAACGTCGTGCTCGTCGACGAGATCAACCGGGCGATGCCGAAGACGCAGTCGGCGCTCCTCGAGGCGATGGCCGAGCGGCAGGTCACCGTCGACGGCGTGACGCGGCGGCTGCCCGACCCGTTCCTCGTCATCGCGACCGAGAACCCGATCGAGCAGGAGGGCACGTTCCCGCTCCCGGAGGCCCAGCTCGACCGCTTCGCCCTCCGCGCGTCGCTCGGCTACCCCGACGAGGCGACGGAGGTCGAGATCGTGCAGGCGCAGCGGCACGGGCATCCGCTCGCCGAGCTCGAGCCGTGTCTCGCCGCGGCCGACGTCCGCGACCTGCAGCAGGCCGTCGAGGACGTCTACGTCGACGAGCTGCTGCTCCGCTGGATCGTCGAGCTCGTGCGCGCGACGCGCGTCGTCGAGGGCGTCGTGCTCGGCGCCTCCGTCCGCGGGAGCCTCGCGCTCGAGCGCACCGCGCGGGCGTGGGCCTACCTGCACAGCCGCGACCACGTGCTGCCCGAGGACGTCGACGCGCTCTTCCTGCCCGTGCTCGGGCATCGCATCCTGCTCTCCGCCTCGTTCGTCGCCGAGACCCGCGGCCTCGGCCGCGACGAGGCGCTCGCGCGCATCAAGGACCGCTGCCTCGCCGTCGCGCCGGCGCCCGCGCCCGACTGGGTCGGCGCGACGTCGCCGCCCACCTCGCCGCGGTAGGCAGCGTGCCGGTCCGGGAGCGGCAGACCTTCCCGCTCGTCCCGAGGCGCCGCCGCCTCGTCGGCCTGCCGTTCGGCGACCTGCCGAGCCGCCGCCGCGGCCACGGCGGCGACGTGATCGGAGCGCGCCCGTACGAGGCGGGCGATCCCGTCTCGACGATCGACTGGTTCGCCACCGCCCGGCTCTCCGCCGCCTCCGGCCGCGACGCGTTCGTCGTCCGCGACCGCTCCGCCGACGAGGCGCCGCGCGTCGCCGTCGTCTGCGACCGCCGGCCCGCGATGCGCCTCTTTCCGCCCTCGCTCCCGTGGCTCGACAAGCCGCGCGCGCTCCTCGAGACGTCCGTCTCGATCGTCGCGAGCGCGACGGCTGCGCGCAGCGACGTCGCCGCCTTCGACCTCGCCGGCGGCGAGGCGAACTGGCTGCCGCCGGGGCGCCGCGACCGTCTCTGGCTCGTGTCCGAGCGTCTCGGCGAGCACGCTCCGTTCGACGCTCCCGACGACAACGTCGAGCGCGCGCTCACACACCTCGGCGGCCTGCGCGCCGACCTTCCTCCCGGGACGTTCGTGTTCGTCCTCTCCGACTTCATCGTCTCGCCGCCCGCGGAGGTGTGGGTCGAGGCGCTCGCGCACGGATGGGACGTCGTGCCCGTCGTGATCCAGGACCCGGTGTGGGAGCAGAGCTTCCCCGCGGTCGGCGGCGTCGGGCTGCCGATCGAGGACCCGCGGCACCGGTGCGGTCTCCGTCGTGCGGCTCGGCGTGCGCGCCGCAGCCCGCCGGCGTGCCGCGCACGAGGAACGGCTCCGGCGCACGCTCGACGACTTCGCCGCGCTCGGTCTCGACCCGGTCGTCGTCGGCACGAGCGACCCCGACGCGATCGACCGGGAGCTCGATCGCCTGGGCGGAGCTGCGGAAGCAGAGGCGATGGGCGCGCTGAGACGCGCCGCGCTCGGCCTCTGCGTCGTTGCGGCGTGCGCCGCCGCGCCGGCGCAGGGTGCGGTGCTCTCGGTCCGCACGTCGTTCGAGCCGGCGACGGCCCGGTTCGGCGATCGCATTCTCGCCCGCGTCGACGTCGTCGCCGACGGGCGCGCGGTCGACGCCGGCGCCCTCCGCGTGGCCGAAGACGTCGCGCCTCTTGCACAGCTCGGCGCTCCGCGCGTGAGCCGCAGCTCGCACGGCGACAGTCGTCACCGTGACCTACGAGCTGCCGGTCGCCTGCCTCGCCGAGGCGTGCCTGTCGGCGCGCGGGCCGGCGCTCGTGCACCTGCCGCGCGCACGGGTCGAGGCGCCCAGGCGCGGAGGCGGCGTCCTCCGGCGCGCCGCCTCGTGGCCCACGCTCGCGGTGCGGGGCAGAGTGACGGCCGCAGATCTGCAGCCGTCGACGCCGCGCTTCCGGCGCGACACCTCGCCGCCCGCGGTCACCTATCGCTTCGCGCCGCACCCGCTCGCGCGGGCACTCGACGCCGTCGCGATCGTTCTTGCGCTCGCCGGGGCGGCGCTCGCGGCCTTGCAGGTCCGCGGCATCGTGCGCCGCAGACGCGCGCTCGACACGCGCACCGAGCTCGAGCGCGCGCTCGACTTCGTGCGGGAGGCGCTCTCGCGGCCGCCGCCCGACCGGCGCCGCGCGCTCGGCCTTCTCGCACGCGTCCTGCGCAGGCGCGACGAGCCGCTCTCGGCAGCGGCGGCGGATCTCGCCTGGTCCGAGCCGGAGCCCGCGCCGGAGCGGATGGCGGAGCTCGCGGACCGGGTGGGCACGTGAGCTCGATCCCGCTCGCCGATGCGCCCGCATTCGCCCCCGACGCACGCCGGACGCTCTTCGTGCGGGCCGCGCTCGCCGCGCTCGTCGTCGCCGC
The DNA here is from genome assembly GCA_963831405.1 of uncultured Actinomycetes bacterium. Lineage (GTDB taxonomy): Bacteria > Actinomycetota > Thermoleophilia > Gaiellales > Gaiellaceae > Palsa-739. The sequence goes on along the minus strand of CAWHPX010000015.1, from coordinate 133,289 downwards.
CGTTGCCACGGCGGCGTTCGAGGCGCGTGACCCGCGCACCGCAACGGTCGTCCCGCTGCCGCGGCACGCCGACACGATCGTCGTGCTCGATCTCTCGGCGAGCATCGGGTCGGACACGTACTCCCGCATCGGCGCGACGCTGTCGCAGCTCGCCCGCAGCCGCGGCCGCTACGGGCTCGTCGTCTTCTCGGGTGAGGCGTACGAGGCGCTGCCGCCCGGCACGCCTGCAGCCGATCTCGCTCCGCTCGTCCGGTTCTTCGTGCCGCAGCAGGGCGCGCCGGGGTTCGCGGCGACGTATCCGCGCAACCCGTGGTCGGACACGTTCAGCGCGGGGACGCGCATCTCTTCCGGTCTCGAGCTCGCGCACTCGATCGCGACCGCGGGCGGTGGGCGCCGGCCGGCGGTCGTGCTCGTAAGCGATCTCGACGACGACCCTGCCGACCTGCCGCGTCTCGTCTCGATTGCGCTCGCGTACCGCCGCGACGGGATCCCCCTTCGCCTCGTCGGTCTCAATCCGTCGTCGCAGGACGCGGCGTTCTTCCGGCGGCTGCTCGGGCCCTCGACTCCGATCGTGCAGGCCGGTGCGGCGGCGCCGGGGCCGCAGCCGCACAACCTCACGCCGTTCCCGTGGCCGTTCGTCGCGCTCGCGCTCGCGGCGGCGTTCTTGCTCGCGGCCCACGAGCTCTGGGCGGCGCGGCTCGAGTGGGAGCCCGTGCGATGAGGCCGCTGCGGCTCGCGGCCGCGCTCTTCCTCGTGGTCGTCGCGGCGGCGGCGGCGATTCTGGCCGCCGACGTGCGGAGCTGGCAGCGCACGCTTGCGCACGACGTCAACGGGGCGGCTCCCGCCGAGCGGCTTCCGTGGGACCCCGCGGGCCGCCTGCTCGCGGTCGGCGACGACGTCGAGGCGCGGCGCGCGGTCGCGCTCTTCAAGCAGGCCGCATCGACGCACGGCCGCCTCGACGACGCGCTCGCGGTCACCGCCGAGCGGGCGCGCGCCGAGGCGGCGCTCGCGGCCGTCGCGGAGGGCGGTGGCCGCCGCGCCTCGCAGGCCGGGACGCTGCTCGGGATCCTCGCCTTCGGCGACCTCGCGCGCGGAGGAGGACGCAATGCGAGCCAGGCAGAGACCGCAATCGCAGACTTCGACGCCGCAGTCCGCGCCGACCAGACCGACGAGAGCGCGAAGTTCGATCTCGAGCTTCTGCTCCGCTCGCTCGCCGCGCGCGGCGTCCGCACCGGCCCGAACGCCGGCAACGGCACGGGCTCGACCGGGCGGCGGGGCGCCGGCAGCGGCAGCCCCGGGAGCGGCTACTGATGAGCTTCCTCACCCCGCTCGGCGCGCTCCTCGTGCTCGCGGTCGGCTTGCCGCTCGCCGCGGTTGCGCTGTCGGCCCGGCGCCTGCGTGCGGTCCGCGCCGCGCTCCTGCTGCGCGCGCCGGGACGCGGCACGGATGCGGCCGCGATCGCCGCGATCGTCACGGCCTTCGTGCTGCTCGCGCTCGCGGCGGCGCAGCCTGCCGTGTCGCACACGACGACCTTGCACGTGCGGCGTGACGTGCAGGCGCTCTTCGTGCTCGACACCTCGCGCTCGATGGCGGCGTCGGCCGCGCCTTCGGCACCCACGCGCCTCGCGCGTGCGAAAGCGCTGGCCGTGCGGATTCGCGCCGCGATCCCCGACGTCGAGTCCGGGGTCGCGACGCTCACCGACCGCGTGCTTCCCGATCTCCTCCCGGTGGCCGACGTGCCGTCGTTCGATGCGACGGTCGCGCGGGCGGTCGCGATCGAGTCGCCGCCGCCGCGCTCGACGGCCGTGCGGGCAACCACGTTCTCGGCGCTGACGGCGATCACGGGCAGCGGGTTCTTCGCGCCGTCGGCAACGCGCCGGATCGTCGTCCTCCTGACCGACGGCGAGAGCGGCCCCTTCGACGCGGGTGCGCTCGGCCGGGCGCTCGAGCACGAGAGGCTCCTCGTCGTCTCCGTCGAGGGCGCGAACGATCGCGTGTACGGAGCGAACGGCAGGGCGGAGACGCACTACCGGCCGGACCCGGCCGCGCCCGCCCTGCTCGCGTCGCTCGCGTCTGCGACGGGCGGCCGGCGTCTCGACCGGCGCGGCCGCTGCGTCCGCGCAGCTCCGCACGCTCGCGGGCACGGGACCGACGACCTCGGCCACCGCGCGCGAGCGTCAGGAGACGACGCTCGCGCCGTTCCTCGCGCTTGCCGCGCTCCTGCCGCTCGTCCTCCTTGCACGGCTTCGCTCGAGCTGAGCCGTTGGCATAGCATGGTCGGCTCATGGCACGCGCCCCTCGGAGCCCGAAGGCGCTCGTTCTCGCCGTCGCCGCACTGTCCGTCGGAATCGTGCTGGCCTCCGCGTCCGCGGGCACGAACGCGTCGAATGCGAACGTCGGCTGGGGCGGTTTCGGCAACACGCCGAACGAGCTCCGGCATTCGCCGCTGACGCTGATCACGAAGAGCAACGTCGACAACCTCGGGCGGGTCGTCACCGTCGACTTTCACGCGATCGACGCGGGCGTGCGCCGGGGCGAGCAGTCCTACCCCGTCGTCGCGGGTGGGACGATGTACGTCACGACGAACGACGACAACGTCTGGGCGCTCGACGCGACGGACGGCAAGGTCAAGTGGCGCTGGCAGCCCGACAACGGCGGCGTGTTCAAGAACTTCGGCATCGTCGCGAACCGCGGCATCGCCCTGTGCGACGGCAAGATCTTCCTGCTCACGCTCGACATGAGGATCGTCTCGCTCAACCCGGCGAACGGGCACCTGCTGAAGCAGGTCGCAATCGCCCAGGCGGTGCCGGGCGCAGCGTCGAACTACGGCTACTCCGAGACGAGCGCTCCGATCTGCGCGAACCACCGGCTCGTCGTCGGCGCCGCCGGCTCCGAGTACGGCGTGCGCGGCTTCGTGATGGCCTACCACACAGACCTCACGCCGGCCTGGGCCAATCCGTTCTGGACGATCCCGCCCGACGGCACGAGCTGGCGGCGCTTCGCACGCCTCGCCGGCGGCGGCGTCGTCTGGACGCCGACGACGATCGACACGAGCACGAACACGCTGTACTTCGGCACCGGCTCGGCGACGCCGCTCTACTACCCGGCCCTCCGTCCCGGCCCGAACCCGCGCACCGACTCGCTCATCGCGGTCAACCTCGCGAACGGGCACATGAAGTGGTGGCAGCAGCAGATGGCGTTCAACGAGTGGTCCTACGACACGGCGCAGCCCCCGCTCGTCTACGACGCCAGGGTCGGAGGCAAGAAGCGGCACATCGTCTCGGTCGGGACGATGGAGGGCGTCTGGTTCGCCTACGACGCGTCGTCCGGCAGCCCGATCTACCAGCGCGTCAAGGTGATCGACCGCACCGAGCACCCGCCGCTGCAGCCCGGCAAGCCGGTCGCCGTCTACCCGTCGTCGATCGGCGGCCTGAACTACTCGCCGGCGTCGTACGACGAGAACACGAACTACATCTTCAACGCCGCGTCGGAGACGGCGGGCGTCGAGCAGCAGGTCAAGCTCACGCCGACCCAGAAGAAGCGCAAGCGCCTGCTCGGCGACATCTTCCTCGGTCTCGCGAACGGGAACTTCGGCTCGCTCCTGCCCGGCTGGCACGATCACGGCTCGATCAGCGCGATCGACGTGAACACCGGCAAGCAGGTGTGGAAGTTCCGGACGCCGGAGCCGGAGCGCGGCGGCGTCTCGACGACCGACAGCGGGCTCGGCTTCGCCGGCGGCGGCGACGGAGTGCTGCGCGCGTTCGACCTGAAGTCGGGCAAGGTCCTGTGGACGTTCCAGACCGGCCACCAGATCGCGGCCGGACCGGCGATCTACTCCGTCGACGGCAAGGAGTACATCGCGATCACGTCGGGCGGCACGCCGACCTCGTCGAGCGGCGGCATCGCGAGCGAGCTGCAGATCTTCGCGCTCGGCGGCTCGAAGTCGGAGTCGAAGCCGCCGCTGCGCCGGCTCGCGTCGGCCGCGACGGCGCCGGTCGTGCGCGCGACTCCGACCCGCGCGGCCGGCGGCGACCGCGCGCCCCACGGCCGGCCGCGCGAGGGGTGCGGGCCGGCTCGCGACGCAGACCGGCCTCGTCGTGCGCAGGTGGAACGCGAACTCGGACAACACGCAGAGCGCGGCCGGGCGGGTTCTCTACGGCTCGCGGCCGGTCGCGGGCGCGCGGGTCACGGTCGACGGCTACACGCTGCCGCAGGCGACCGCGAAGGACGGCACCTTCCACTACCCGGTCGACATCACGTCGGCCCGCCGGCACGTCGTCACCGTCACCGGGACGTCCGGGGCCCGCATCGGCGGCCGGGCCGCGAATGCCGTCGAGCGCAAGGCGCTCCAGGGCATCCAGTCCGGCTTCAGCGTCGCGTATCGCATCGACGGGCTCAAGGCGCGCAAGCAGTCGAACGGGACGGTCCTCGTCACCGGGCGCGTCCACGACGCGGGCGGCTCGGCGCCGCCGCCGGTGGTGCTCTACACGTACCAGCTGCGGGGCACGGTCACCGATGCCGGCGGGAAGCCCGTGCAGGGAGCGATCGTCGTGACGCGCACGGCCGACCGCGACTTCTGGACCTTCTCGTCGCCGTCCGACGCGCAGGGCCACTACTCCTCGTTCTTCTCGGCCTCGGACGAGCAGGGCTCCGACCCGGTGCCCCTGGCGGTGCAGGTCGCCGTCGGGCCCGTGTCGTACGGCGGCGCGACCGGCACCAACTTCAACTTCAAGCGCCTGCGCAGCTCGACGCTGAACGTGCAGCTGCCGTCGACGCCCCCGAGGCCGCTGCCCGATGCGACTCCTGCCGCGTACGCGGGCGCCGTCTACGAGGGGCTCGTCGTCGGCGTCACCGTCGGCGGGCGCGTCGTGAAGCCGGTATCGGAGCGCTGGACCGACGGCCGGGGCGCGTTCTCGATGGTGCTGCCGGCGTCGACCCGCGGCAAGACACTGCACTTCTGGGAGAACCGGCGTCAGTTCTTCTCGCGCTTCGCCGCGCGGCCGGGCGGCCCGGTCGATCTGTCTTCGTGGCCCTCGGCGCTCGGCCCGACGACGCCGCTCGGCGTCGCGACGCTCGCAGTCCCGCGCTGAGACCGGCAATCCGGTGTGCTATTTCTGTCGGCGTGACCGGCTCCCGCCTGACGGCCGTCCGCGCAGCGATCCTTCTCGTGGTGGTCGCCCTCTCGGGGGCGCTCGCGCACGTCGCGCGAAGCGCGGCCGCCGACGCGCACTGGGTCGTCTTCGCCGCCTCCACGGGCGGCGGCGTCCCCGAGCAGCTCTACCGCGTCCAGACCACGGGCGCCGGGTTGCAGCAGATCACGACCGGCAGCAAGCCGGCAACCGACCCCGCGTTCTCGCCGGACGGCAACCGTGTCGTCTTCGCCCGCCTCGGCTCGGGGATCTTCCGGGTCAACCTCGACGGAAGCGGGCTGAAGCGGCTGACCTCCGGCACGCGCGACACGTACCCGGTCTGGTCGCGCGACGGCAAGCGCATCGCGTTCATCCGCCCCTTCAAGCAGCAGTGGCGCGTCTACGTCGTGGCCGCGTCCGGCGGCAAGCAGAAGCGCCTCAACCCGTCGCCGCCTGCCGGGCGCCCCTCGTGGACCGCGGACAGCAAGTCGCTCATCATCCCGGCCGAGGGCAGCCTCGCGAGGGTCGACTCGCGCACGGGGAAGGTGCAGAAGATCTACTCCGTGACGCTCGACCCGACGATCTCACAAGGTGCGACGCTCTCGCCGGGGAGCACGAAGGTCGCGTTCGTCTCCAAGCGCGAGCCGACCGGGCCGCCCGACTGCGGCGAGTCGATGTGCCCGGCCTACGCGCTGTACGTCGCCGGCCTCTCGGGCAAGCCCAGGCGCATTGCGAAGGACACCGGCCCCGCAGGCTGGTCGCCCGACGGCAAGAGCCTCGTCTTCGCCTCGCACGGCGGCCTCGAGATCTCGAACGCGGCCGGCGCCGGCGTGCGGCCGATCGTCTCCGGCGCGCTCGTCGTGTCCGGCACCGCACCGCCGGCCTGGCAGCCCTAGGGCGTCGGGCTCGGCGGCACGATCGCCGGGGTCGTGTCGAACGAGCCGTAGACGTCGTGCATGAAGTGCGCGGTCGCGACCATGTCGGTCTCGAGCGTGCGCAGCGTCGCCCGGTCGAGCCACACGTCGAACCACGCATGCGACGCCGGGTCCCAGAAGGAGATGCGCCAGGTCGCCGCGGTGCGCGCGAGCACGCGCGCGTCGCGAACCGAGGCCCACGGCGGCTCCGGTTGCGTCAGCGGGGTCTGCGCGGACGCCGCCCAGCCCGCGCCGCCCGGCGTCCGGTCCCAGCGGCGCGAGCCCACGATCACGCCCGCCCAGCCGCCCTGCACCTGGTACGCGACGCGGTCCGGCGCCTCGATCCGCCAGGTGCTGTGGCTGACGTGGCGCGGATCGGATGCGAGCCGCTCGCGGAAGCTCAGTGAGTGGAGCGATCGCCACACGCGCCCGGCCCGCGCGAGGAGCGCCGTCGCATCCTGCGGCACGGCCGGCAGCGAGACGCGCCAGCTCGTCGCACGGCCGCCGCCGCGACCGCCGCCGCGAACGTCGACGCGGACGGCAGACGTCCGCGGCAGCGTGGCGCGGTAGCAACCCGCGCCGCACACGGCGGCCGCGCGACTCGTCGCTCCCGACGTGAAGGAGACGACGAGCCCGCGCACGCCGTTGCCCTGGTTGCCGAGCACGGACGCCTGCACGAGAAGGGAGTGTGCGCGCGGGACGACGCCGAGCGCGAGCGCGTTCGCGCCGAACTGCCGGCTGAAGACGGTCGCGCCGCGCGGCGGCACGGGGAATCCGGCGTACGGGCTCGTGTCCGCGACGGCGCTCGGAACCGAGACGGCGAGGACGAGGACGGCTGCCGCGCCGAGCCGCTTCACCGCTCAGCCGATGGTGAAGACGCCCTTCATGGCCGCCTTCGCACGGTCTGCGGCGAGGATGCTCGAGTACGAGACCGGCCCGCGATAGTCGAGGAAGAGGAGCAGGATCTTCTGCTCTTTCGGCTTCAACGGCTTGACGAACCCGGTCTGCACACCCGCGCCGCGCTTCTTCGCGCCGAACGAGAACGTGTGCGGCTTGTTGCCGGTGTTGACGAGGATGAAGCGCGCGTAGTCGCCGCGGAACGCCTTCTTCGGGCGCATGGTGATGCCGCTGTCCGTGATCGTGACCTTGATGTCGACAACCGGAGGCGGCGCCGTCGTCTGCGGGCGCGCCGACCCTGTCGCACCTTGCGCGAGTGCTGCCCCTGCTGCCCGCGCTGAGAACGGCACGTGACCGCTCCAGCCTGACGGCACGCTCGGCCGGCGCGAAAAGACGCAACTTCACGCCCGGTAGGGTAGCAAGGGTCTTGGCGTTTCCACCTGCACGGAGCCTTCCCGTAACGGTGGGCGCCGCCGTCGCGGCTGCGCTCGCGTGCGTTCTCGGCGGGTGCGGTTCGGCGCAGCACGGCGGGCGCGTGGCCGCTGCCGAACGCAGACCTCTCCGGCGCCCGGGCGGCCTCCGGGTCGGCAATCGACCGCCGCACCGTGTCGCATCTGCGCGTGCGCTGGCGGTTTCGCTTCACGGCCCAGCCGAGCTTCGCCGGCCTCTTCGCGTCGACGCCCGTCGCCGACGCCGACACCGTCTTCGTCCAGGACCTGCGGAGCAACGTCTTCGCGCTCGACCGCGCCACGGGCGCCGTTCGCTGGGAGCGGCGATTCGGTGCGCGGAACGACGGCCCGAACGGCCTCGCGGTCGACGGCAAGCGCGTCTACGGGGCGACCGACGCGGACGCCTTCGCCCTCGACCTCTCGACCGGCAAGGTGCTGTGGCGCCGCCACCTCACCGGGAAGTCCGAGCAGTTCGTCGACGTCGCGCCCGTCGTCTGGAAGGGCCTCGTCTTCACGAGCACGATCGGGTACGCGCCCTTCGGGCGCGGCACGATCTATGCGCTCGACGCCGCGAGCGGAGCGGTGCGCTGGAAGTTCGTGACGATCAAGGAGCCGTGGAAGCATCCGCTCGAAGCGGGCGGCGGCGGCCTCTGGTACCCCGTCTCGATCGACGCGCACGGGCTCCTCTACGCCGGCAACTCGAACCCGACCCCGTGGGGCGGCACGCCGGCGCGCCCGAACGGCGCGGCGTTTCCCGGGCCGGTGCCGTACACGGACTCGCTCCTCGTTCTCGACGCCCGGACGGGCCGCCTCGTCTGGCACGACCAGGTCACCGCCCACGACGTGCGCGACTACGACTTCGAGGCGACGCCGATCCTCGCGACGGTCGGCGGCGCCCGAACCTCGTGCTCGGCGGAGGAAAGGGCGGACGGGTGATCGCGTGGGACCGGGATGCGCGGCGGCGCGTGTGGAGCTCGGCCGTCGGGCTCCACCGGAACGACCTCGGCCCGCTGCCGGCGCGCCCCGTGACCGTGTGCCCCGGCCTCCTCGGCGGGGTCGAGACGCCGATGGCCTACGACGACGGTCGGCTCTTCGTCCCCGTCGTCGATCTGTGCGGCAGGGGCAGCGCCGTCACCCGGCAGGACGTGGCGAAGATCGATCCCAGCGAGGGCCGCGGCCGCCTCGTCGCGCTCGACGCCGCGAGCGGCCGAACGCTCTGGCAGCGCCGGCTGCCCGCGCCGAACTTCGGCTGCGCGACGGTCTCGAACGACGTCGTCTTCACCTCCGCCTACGACGGCTCTCTCTACGGGCTCTCCGTCGGCGACGGGTCGACGCTCTGGACGGCGCGCATGCGGGCCGGCGTGAATGCGTGCCCGTCGATCGCGGGCGACCTGCTCCTCGTCGGTGCCGGTGTGCCCACGGCAAAGGGCTCGGTGCCCGAGCTCGTCGCGTTCGGCCTAGGCTGAGCGCGCGCTCAGTGCCAGACGAGCGTGAAGGTGTTCGACGTCACGAGCACCTGACCGGAGCGGTCGCGCAGCGTGACGCGGTAGTGGAACGTGCCGCGCTTGTTCCCCGTCAGCAGATTGCTGAGGACGGCTCCGAGGGCACCGTCCTGCGAGGCGCCGAGCATGCCCCAGCCCGGGCTGTCCGACCGCTTGAGCGCCCGCGCGATCGGGCTCTGCTCGAGCCGGAGGATGGTGCCCTCGGGCAGCGAGTTGGCGGCGGCGGCGTCGCAGTCGAAGGGGTCGCCGTTCTTGTGGTTCCAGATCGCGCAGAGCGAGAAGCTGTCGAGCCTGAGCTTCACGAGCTTCAGGTAGAGCGACTTCTTCCACGGGCCCTGGTGGAACTTCGCGCGCAGGGTGATGGCGCCGTTGACGGCCGCGGTGTCGCCTCCCGCGGCGCCCGCGGCGACCGGGATCGCGAGGGCGAGCGACGCGGCGACGAGAGCGAGGGCGGTGCGCAGCACGCCGCGGATTGTAGCGCGTCGATTTGATCAGGTGCTATTTGCAAACACCCTTTGCGCGTGAGATAGTGAAACGTCGCCATCTGCCTGGGAGGGTAACCGCATGCGTCGCCTCGCACTCGTACCGCTCTTTGCTTTCGTCGTGCTCGTCATCGGAGCCGGAGCCTCGCCGGCCGGCCGCTCCGCGCATTCGACGACGCTCATCACACCTTCGCCGGCGTATACCGCCGACCAGCTGTCCGCCCCGGCGGGCGACAACTGGCTGACGAACATGGGCAGCCTCAACGGCAACCGCTACTCGTCGTTGAAGCAGATCACGCCCGCCAATGTCGCCACGCTGAAAGAGGCCTGGCACATCAACCTCGGTACGTGTCCGACCAAGGACGCGCAGTGCGGCTCGCTCGAGGCGAACGCGGCCGTCGCCGACGGCGTCTACTACATCCAGACCCCGAAGAGCGACGTCTTCGCGCTCGACGCGGCGACGGGTAAGCAGATCTGGCACTGGGTGCCCGACTACGACCCGGCGTTCAACGTCGGGACGGGCGGCCGGCAGCCGGGCGTCGCGATCGGCGAGGGCAAGGTCTTCGTTCCGACCCGTGACGGGTTCATCGTCGCGCTCGACCAGATGCTCGGCGGCGTCGTCTGGAAGACGGAGGTCCTCCCGTGGAGAAAGGGCGGTCGCGTCTCGGACGCACCGATCTACTTCAACGGCATGGTCATCACCGGCGACAGCGGTGGTGACGGCGGCAGCGTGTCGAACGGCATGCACGCCTACGACGCGTCGAACGGCCGCCCGCTCTGGACGTGGAGCATCATCCCGCAGCCGGGCGCGCCGGGCAGCAACACGTGGGCTGCCACGGACACCCACTACGGCGGCGGCGCGATGTGGGAGTCCCCGGTGATCGACCCGAAGCTCAACCTCGCGATCTTCGGCACGGGCAACCCGGTGCCGTGGAACTCGCGCGGCCCGGGCAAGAACCTCTACACCGACTCGATCGTCGCGCTGAACGTCTACACGGGCCAGCTCGTGTGGGCGTACCAGACGACCCACCACGACCTGTGGGACTCGGACCTCCCGAACAACGGCGTCCTCTACAACGCCACGTTCAAGGTGCCGACCGTCACGACCGTGAAGAAGAAGGTCAAGGTCAAGGTGCACGGCAAGGTCAAGACGGTGACGCGGACGCACAAGGTGACGAAGGTCGTCCCGAAGGTCCGGCCCGCGGTGAGCTTCGTCTCGAAGTACGGGATGACGTTCACCCTCGACGCCGAGACCGGCAAGCCGCTGATCCCGATCAAGGAAGTGGCGGTTCCGCAGAACCACTCGCCTGACGTGAACACCTGGCCGACGCAGCCGATCCCGCAGGGCGACAACGTCCTGTTCAACAAGCTCGACGCGTCGGGCCGCCCGTGCACGGACGGCAACATCTCGCAGACGAACGCGTACGTCCCCTACGCGCAGGCGACCGCACCGGACGGCAAGCCGTTCAAGATCGGTTGCGTGTACGACCCGTACGACACGTCGCAGTACGTCGTGATGCCGTTCGAGATGATGGACTGGCCGGCGAGCTCGTACAGCCCGGAGAACCACACGTTCATCACCTGCGGCGTGACCGACCGTGCCGGCTCGTTCGAGCAGATCCCGAGGGCTTCGCAGGTTGCCGGCTCCGCCGGCGGCATCGGCGCGGGCCGCCTCGGCGTCGGCGACACGTCGACGGCGAACTCGGGCAACTTCTCGTCGCTCGACGTGACGAACTCGAAGCTGGCCTGGCACCAGCACTGGGAGGCTCCCTGCTACAGCGGCTCGATGAACACGGCCTCCGGCCTCACGTTCATCGGCCACCTCGGCGTCGGGAACGCCCAGGACGGCCACGGCTACCTCGAGGCGGTCGACACGAAGACCGGTGCGTCGCTCTGGAAGTCGCCGCTCCTGTCGGCGCCGGTTGGTGCCGCGCCCGTCACGTACACGGTGGGCGGCAAGCAGTACGTGTCCGTCGCGGTCGGCGGCGAGAGCCACAACGACGTCTCGCGACCGAAGGGGCTCACGAACCCCGCGCGGCTCCGCGACGACGCGATCTACACCTACCAACTGCCGTAGTCGATCGACCTGCGCGTGGGCGGCGGCCTCGTCTCGAGGCCGCCGCCCACGTTGGATCGCAGTCCGGCAGACCGCTGGTACCCTGATCGAAAGGCAGTTTTTTCCGAGGAGGATTCCGCATGCGTAAGGCGTTTGTGCTGTCGATCCTGGCAGCGTTGCTCGTGGTGGGGACCGCAGCCGGAATCTTCACGGCTCGTGGCGATGCGACCCCCGGGGCGACACCGAAGAAGAAGACGGTCACGACGAAGGTCACCGTCGTCGCCACGGAGTATCGCTTCGCCCTGTCGAAGCAGTACGTCCCCGTGGGCACGGTGCTCTTCAAGGTCGTGAACAAGGGCCAGGTCACGCACAACTTCCTGATCTCCGGGAAGCTGACGAAGAACCTGAACCCCGGCCAGTCGCAGACGCTGAAGGTCGTGTTCAAGAAGAAGGGCAAGTTCGCCTACTTCTGCACGATCCTCGGTCACGCGAAGCTCGGCATGAAGGGCACGTTCGGCGTGGGCGTCAAGGTGGCGAAGCCGAAGCCGCCGGTCACGACGACGACGACCACGACGACCACGACGCCGACGACCACGACGTCGACCGCAACCGTCGGCAACACGGCGACGACCGTGCAGGTCGGGATGTTCGAGTACCGCTACGAGCTCTCGGCATCGTCGGTCCCGTCCGGTCAGGTCACCTTCGTGATCACGAACAAGGGCCAGGAGACCCACAACTTCTCGATCAACGGCGTGAAGTCGGGGAAGATCATCTCGCCGGGGCAGACCGAGACGTACACGGTCGCGCTGCCGGCGGGCACCTACGAGTACCAGTGCGACGTCCCGTTCCACGCCGACCGCGGCATGGTCGGGTCGTTCACCGTCACACCCTGACCCGCGACCTGATTCCGCCATGGGGGCCGCGTTCGCGCGGCCCCCATGTGCGTCGTAGAGTCGCGGTGTGCGGGCCCAGCGCGTCATCCACGTCGTCGGCTGTCACGCCGGCGGCGAAGTCGGAAACGTCGTCGTCGGCGGCGTCCTGCCGCCGCCGGGCGAGACGGTCTTCGAGCAGATGCAGTCGCTCGCGCGCGACGACTCGCTCCGCCGCCTTCTGCTGCGGGAGCCCCGCGGGAGCGTCGCCGTGCACGCGAACCTGATCGTGCCGCCGACCCGTGAGGACTGCGCCGCAGGCTTCATCATCATGGAGCCGACCGAGTATCCCGCGATGTCGGGCTCGAACACGATCTGCGTCGCGACGGTGCTGCTCGAGACCGGGATGGTCGCGATGGAGGAGCCGGAGACGACGCTCCGGCTCGAGGCCCCGGCCGGCGTCGTCGAGGTGATCGCACGCTGCAAGGACGGCAGATGCGAGAGCGTCGAGCTCACGAACGTCGCGTGCTTCGCCGACGGGCTCGACGCACGGCTCGAGGTGGAGGGGATCGGCACGCTGACGGTCGACGTCGCCTTCGGCGGCATGTGGTACGCGATCGCCGACGCGCAGGCGCTCGGCTTCGCGCTCGAGCCGTCCGAGGCGCGCGACCTGTCGGCGGCGGGCGAGGCGATCCGGCGGGCGGCGCGCGAGCAGCTGCCGTGCGCGCATCCGGAGAACCCGGAGATCGCGGGTGTCAGCATCGTGCAGATCGCCGAGCCCTGGCGCGGCGTGGGGGAGGTCACGAGGAACGCGGTCGTCGTCGCGCCCGGCCGCCTCGACCGCTCGGCAACGGGCACGGGCCTCTCCGCCCGCATGGCGACCCTCCATGCGCGCGGCCGGATGCAGGTCGGCGACGCAATGACGCACGCGTCGGTGCTCGGCTCGACCTTCGACGGCCGCATCGTCGAGGAGACGACGGTGGGCGGGAAGCCCGCGATCGTCCCCGCAATCCGCGGCAGCGCCTGGATCACCGGCATCACGCAGGTGCTGCTCGACCCCACGGACCCGTTCCCCGAGGGCTATCTCCTGAGCGACACCTGGCCCGGCAGCGACGTGCAGCGCTAAGTCGCGCGACAGGCCATCCTTGAACCGCCGGTCGGAAAGCCGTCGCCGGTGGCGGCTCTGCCGCCGCCGGCCCACCCACGAACGGCCCTCGGCGCCACGAGCAGGAAAGCGAAGCGGTGCGAGTGGCGCAGGGCGAGCCGCCGCAGGCGGCGCGCCCGTTCAATGGGGGCGGGAGGATTCGAACCTCCGTAGGCTGAGCCGACGGGTTTACAGCCCGTTCCCTTTGGCCGCTCGGGCACACCCCCGGGAGCGGCGATTGTAGCCCGCCCGCGCGGCAGGCCCGGGGAGCGCGGGTAGCTTTCCGGGCCGTGAACGATTTCGACGTCGCGATCGTCGGCGCCGGGCCGGCCGGCTCGGTGGCCGCGCACCGGCTCGCGTCCGCGGGGACGCGGGTGCTGCTCGTCGACCGTGCGGTCTTTCCGCGCGACAAGCCGTGCGGCGGCGGGGTGACGGCGCGCGCCGAGCGGCTCCTGCCGTTCTCGATCGAGCCCGTCGTGGAGGACGTCGTCGACCGGCTCGAGTGCCGCCTCCGCTACGGGCCGCGCGTCGCGCGCCGCTCGCGCCGCCCGCTCGCCTACATGACGCAGCGGCGGCGCCTCGACCACTTCCTCGTCGACAAGGCCGCCGATGCCGGAGCCGACGTCCGGGACGGCGTGAAGGTGACAGATGTCCGGCAGGACGCGCTCGCGGTCGACGGGCGCGAGGTGCGCGCTCGGGTCGTGATCGGGGCCGACGGCTGCAACGGCACGGCGGCGCGCCAGCTCGGGCTCGGCGGCGAGGTCGCGTACGGCGTCGCCCTCGAGGCGAACTATCCGTACGAGGCGCGGTTCGCAGGCGTGATGTTCGTCGAGATCGCCGTCGTGCGCGGCGGCTACGGCTGGATCTTCCCGAAGGGCGACCACGTGAACCTCGGCGTCGGCGGCGACGAGAGCGAGGCGCCGCGCCTGCGCGAGCAGCTGCTTCGTCTCTGCGAGGCGTACGGAGTCGACCCGGCGGCCGCGTCCGAGATGCGCGGCTACCGCCTGCCGATGCGGAGCTCGCGCACCAAGCTCGCGTGCGGTACCGCGGCCGTGATCGGCGACGCGGCCGGCCTCGTCGACCCGTTCTCCGGCGACGGCATGTACGAGGCGTTCCTCTCGGCCCGGCTCGTCGCCGACGCCGCCCTCGCCGTGCTCGCGGGCGAGGCCGACGGCCTCGAGGGCTATGCCGAGGCGGTCGACCGGCGGATCGGGCCGCTCGCCGCGGCGGGCTGGGGTGCGAAGGCGGCGTTCGACCGCTTCCCGCGCACGACGTTCGCGATCGCCCGGCTCCCGGTCACGTTCCGCGCGCTCGAGCAGCTCCTGCAGGGGGACCTGCCCTACCCGGCCGCCGCCCGGGGCCTCGAGAAGCGGGCGATCCGCCTCGTCTACGGCGTCGCGAAGCGCGCCACGGCCTAAAGGAATCCGCCCCGGCCGCCGATCCCTCGTTCGAGCGGCATGGACCTCAATGGACTTCTCATGCGCGCCGTCGAGCTCGGCGCCACCGACATCCACCTGAAGATCGGCCAGCCGCCGATCTGCCGCGTCGACGGCGACCTGACGCCGATGGCCGGCGTCGCGCCCTTCGACGAGGCCGGCCTCGCGGCGGTGCTCGAGACGGTCGGCCGCCGCGCGCCCGAGAAGCTGCAGCACTTCGCCGACGCGGGCGACCTCGACATCGCCTACCAGGACGGAGATCTCCCGCGCTTCCGCGTCAACGCGTACCGGCAGCGAAGCGCGACGTCGTTCGCCTTTCGCGTCATCCCGAAGACCGTCCCGAGCTTCGAGGAGCTGAACCTCCCGGTCGGCGTGCAGAAGCTCGCGCACGAGCATCGAGGGCTGATCCTCGTCACGGGTGCGACGGGCTCCGGAAAGACGACGACCCTCGCCGCGATGATCGACTACATGAACCGCAACCGGAAGCAGCACATCATCACGATCGAGGATCCGATCGAGATCCTGCATCCGGATCACAACTGCATCGTCAACCAGCGCGAGGTCGGGCTCGACACCGAGTCTTTCGGCCAGGCGCTCCGGCGCGCGCTCCGCCAGGATCCCGACACGATCCTGATCGGCGAGCTCCGCGACGCGGAGACGGCGCAGACGGCGCTGCAGGCGGCCGAGTCGGGCCACCTCGTCCTCTCGACGCTGCACACGATCGACGCGGCCGAGACGGTCGGCCGCATGATCGAGTTCTTCCCGCCGGAGAAGCAGGAGGTGATCCGCGCGATCATGGCGGGCGTCCTGCGCGGCGTCATCAGCCAGCGGCTCCTGCCGAGGGTCGACGGAGGACGCGTCGCCGCCGTCGAGGTGATGGTCATGAACGCGCGCATCTCCGACCTGATCCGCGAGGGACGCGCCGACGAGATCACCGACGCGATCGCGGAGGGCGACTTCTTCGACATGCAGACGTTCACGCAGGCGCTGATCGAGCACGTGCTCTCGGGCCGGGTCGACAGCGAGACCGCGGCGAACGCGGCGACGAACCGCCACGACTTCCTCGTCACGCTCGAGCAGGCGATGAAGCGCAAGCGCGCCGCCGACGCGGCGGCGGCCGATGCTCCCGAGCCGCAGGGGGCTGCGCCCGAGGCCGTGTCGGCCCCCGTGCTCCAGCCCGCCGCGCCCGAAGAGGGCCTCGGCCTGCGCATCGTCCCGGCGGGGTAGCGGTCGTGCGCCGACTCGCGCTCCTCGGAGCCCTGCTCTCGCTCGCCATCGCCGGCGGCTCCGCGCGCGCCGACACGTTCGCCGTCGTCCCGGCAGCGCCGTTCACCGCCGCCGGCACGCTGGCGCCGAACGTCACGCTCAGCGTGCCGCAGGAGCTCTCGACCCCGCCTGCGGTGCCGGTCAGCATGTCGTCGTCGGAGCTCCTCGGCCTCTGGCAGCGCGCGGGCGCGGCCTACGGCATCCCGTGGCAGGTGCTCGGCGCGATCAACAAGATCGAGTCGAACTTCGGCCGCAACATGGGGCCGAGCTCGGCGGGCGCAATCGGCTGGATGCAGTTCATGCCGAGCACGTGGCTTCGGTGGGGCGTCGACGCGAACGGCGACGGTGTCGCCGACCCGTGGAACCCGACGGACGCGGTGTTCTCGGCCGCGCGGTACCTCGCGGCGGCCGGCGGGACGAGCGATCTCTATCGAGGCGTCTACGCGTACAACCACGCCGACTGGTACGTGAACGAAGTGCTCTCGCTCGCGAATCTCTACGGCGGCGACTCCACGATCGCGTTCTCGCTCGACCGCATGCAGGCCGACCTCGACGCGGCCCGCCGCGCAGCGGCCGCGGCGGGTGAGCGTGTGATCGCGCTGCAGAAGGTCGTCCGCCGCGAGACCCGGATCGCGGCCCGCTGGCAGGCGCGCGCCGACAGGGCTGCGCTCCTCTCCGACCGGCTCGCGCTCGAGCAGCAGGCAGGCCTCGAGCGGGGCAGGCGCGACACCGCCGCAGCGGCTCTCGCAGAGCGCCGGCGGGCGCTCGACGCCGCGCAGCAGCGCGTCGCCCGCGCCCAGGAGGCGTCGCAGTCGTCGTCCTTCGACCCGACCGCGTCGCAGCTCCTCTCCGGGCCGTCGTACTCCGGCGGCTACGTGTTCCCCGTCGGCGGAGGCCCGAGTGCCGTCTCCGTGTCGCACCTGCATCACGACTACCCGGCGGCCGACATCGCCGCTCCGCTCGGCTCGCCGCTCTACGCCCTCGCCGACTCGACGGTGATCCGGTCGTGGGACGTCCCCGACCCGCGCTGTGGGATCGGCCTCACGCTCAGGGCCTTCGACGGCCAGGTGTGGACCTACTGCCACCTGTCGGTGCTCGACGCGAACGTCGTGCCCGGCGCGACGCTCACGGCCGGCGAGCCGGTCGGCCTCGTCGGGGCGACCGGCGACGCCACGGGCCCGCACCTCCACCTCCAGCTGCAACCGGCCGGCGCGTGGCCGCAGCAGGAGGCGTGGTTCCAGGCGTTCGCAGGGCGGGCTTTCACCTGGTCGGACGGCGGGGCGCAGCCTGTCCGTTCGCTCGCCTTCGCGGCAGCGCCCGCGCCCGCCGCGCCCCAGGGGCCCGTTTTCCAGGTGCTTTCCGGTCCAGACGCCGCGGCGCCCGTCGTCTACTTCAGCCGCTGAAACCCTCAGGTTCCGGGCCGGAGATGCCGACAAGAGAAGGGATGGCCGAAAGGCTGCGCGCCCATCTTTCTCTCGTCGCGGTCCTCGTGCTGGCCGGGCTCGCCGGAACGGCGACTCTGACCTACGCGGCCGGGCGCCGGCTCGGCTCCGCGCCGGGCGCGGCCACCCTTGCCGCGCCGACGCCGCCGCTCGTCGTGCCGGACGTGCAGGGCCAGGCGTTCGTCTTCGCGAAGGGCGCCCTCGAGGACGCGGGCTTTGCCTGGCGCGTGACCGGCTCGGTGCGCGGCTTCTCGGCGAACACCGTCGCCTCGCAGTCGCCGGCTCCGGGCACGCGCGTGATCGACACGGGCGCGCCGCTCATCACCCTGACCCTGAAGCGGAACGGGTCATACCCGCAGTCGGGCGAGGCCGAGGACGCGTCGCCCTACGCTGCGACCGTGCTCCAGCCGGCGGCGCTCGCCTCCGCGATCGGGCCCGCGCATCCCGCGACGGACGCGACCGCGACGACGGCGGCGCCCCCCACGACGACGGCCCCCACGACGACGGCTCCCACGACGACGGCTCCCGCGACGGCGCCCGCGACGGCAGCGCCGCGGCAGACGGCGTCGGCTGCGAAGCCCGCGTGGCCCCAGAGCCGCCCGCCGGCGTTCACCGTGCGCGGCGCCCGGGCCGAGCCGCTCGACGAGATGCCGCTCACGAACCGCGCGCTCGAGCTCCGCAGCTGGCTCGACGCGCATCCGAGAAAGACGAACCGCAACGTCTCGCACTGGCTCTACCAGAACGCGTGGATCGTCGCCGGCGCCAAGCTCGGCTGGTGGCGCGGGGCCGAGGCCCTCACCACGCTCATCGCCGTCGACCGCCACGCCCAGAAGCTCTGGGGCGTGGGAGGCAAGAGCGCCCTCCTCGCGGAGGCAGCTCTGAGCGAGGTGCAGTCGAGGTCGAAGTGAAGAAGGTCGTCCAGCGCGCGGAGGAGGAGAAGGGGTTCACGCTCATCGAGCTGCTCGTGACCATGGTCATTCTCACGATCGTGGTCGGCAGCCTGACGACGGTCTTCGTCAGCGGCTCCACCGCACAGGTCAACCTGAACGAGCGCTTCCAGGCGCAGCAGAACGCGCGGCTCGCGCTCGACCGCGTGCGCACCGACATCCACTGCGCCTCCGCAGCGCAGGCGCAGACGATCAACACGTTCCCCGGCATCAAGCTCGCGGTCGCGAACTGCTACGCGTCGACGCCGACGGTCTCCTGGTGCGCCGTGCAGGTGACGACGACGCCCCCGCGCTACCAGCTCTACCGGGCGACCGGAAGCGGGGCGACCGACTGCACGTCGAGCGACGCGACACGCGTCCTCATCGCCGACTACCTGACGAGCAGCAGCGTGTTCACGACGGCGGCGATCCCGCAGTACTCGCTGCAGAAGGTCGACATCGACCTCAAGGTCGGCGTCAACGCGAAGACGGCGACGAAGAACTCCTACGAGCTCAAGGACTCGATCGTCGCGCGGAACTCGACCCGCTGCACCGCGGGCGCGACCTGCGCGATCACTGCAGTGCCATGACCGTCAACCATCCGTGCCGGCGAGCGGCTCAGCCGCGGCGTCGCACCCGTCGATAGGACACCGTATGCCTTCCACAACGATCTCGGCTCTTCGCAAGCGCCTCCGGCAGGAGGAGGGCATCGCGCTCGTGATGGCGCTCGGCATCACGGTCGTGCTGATCATCTTCGTCGCGTCGATGATCAGCTACACGAGCGAGAGCTCGCGCAACTCGAACCTGAGTCGCTCGCGCGTCACCGCGCAGAGCATCGCCGAGGGCGGGATCTCCGCGGCGGCGTCGATCATCAACAAGGCCTCGAACGCCTCCGACCCGACGATCCTCGGCTGCTCGTCGGCAGCCGGCGGCGTCGACAGCGCGCTGCCCTGCACCGGTATCTCGGTGTCGCTGCCCGGCGGGACGGCGACCGTGCGCGGGATGTACACCCAGAACTCGAACACCGGCACCTGGGCGATCACGGCCGACGGAGCGGTCGTCAACCCGACCGGCACGGGCAACCTGACGAAGACGATGACCGCGAGCATGACGATCACCGGCGGCGGCCAGTCGAACAACATCTCCGTCTGGAACTACGTCTACTCGACCGCTCCCCAGGGAGCCGGCTGCGAGGTGGACATCACCGGGACGAACGCGGTGGTCGACACGCCGCTCTACGTCACGGGCGACCTCTGCCTCAGCGGCACGAATGCCCAGATCATCGAGAACAAGGCGAACGGCGGCCAGGCCGTCGACGTCCGGGTCAAGGGGACGCTGACGATGGGCGGCACGAACTCCACCGTCGGGACGGCCGCGGCGAAGCTGACGAGCGGGCTCATCGAGGGCGGGTGCACCGGCGGCAACCCGAACCCGCATCCGTGCACGACGGCCGACAAGTGGTTTGTCAACGCGACCGACTCGCCGATCACGGCGACGCCGCCGACGGTGGATTTCACGTCCTGGTATGCAAACGCGAGCCCCGGCCCGAGCCACGGGTGCACCTCCGCCCTCAGCGGCCTGCCGCAGCTTGCGAACTCGAAGCTCGACAGCGACTCGACGATGAACGGCACGACGCCGAGCTGGGACCTGACCGGCTCGAGCTACAGCTGCGTCACGTCTACCGGCGCCCTCAGCTGGAACTCGAGCACGAATCTGCTCTCGATCTCGGGGACGATCTTCATCGACGGCAACCTGTCGATCTCGGACACGAACGCGATGTATCACGGGCTCGGAACGATCTACGTCAACGGCACGCTTTCCATGACGGGCACGAAGCCCTCGCTCCGTGCCGGCTGCCCGGCGTCGCCCGCAACTCCCACCGCACAGTGCGCCTTCTCGAGCACGTCGGGCGCGTGGGACCCGAACAAGGACAACATCCTCTTCATCGTCAACAAGAAGAACGCGACGGCCGTCGACTTCTCGCCCACGCAGGCCGAGTTCCAGGGCGGCGTCCTCTGTGACTCGACCTCGACGATCGACATGTCCGGCACGCAGACCACGATCGAAGGTCCCATCATCTGCGGGAAGCTCAAGTGGTTCACGCAGACCAAGCTGTATCCGCTGCCGACGATCACGAACCTGCCGCCGGGAGCGCCGGTGCCGCCGAACGCGCCGGCGACGATCAGCCCGCCGGTGATCACGAGCGGCTAAGCCGCCCGGGCGCGCCTGCCGATAGGACAATCGAGATGGGTCTCGCCGCACTCGCATTCGCACCCGGGCTCGCGATCGGCTCGTTCCTGAACGTCGTCGCGGCACGGGTGCCGCTTCGGCGGTCGCTCGTCAGCCCCGGCTCGGCGTGCATGGCCTGCGGCCACGAGATCGCCTGGTACGACAACGTCCCGATCGTCTCGTATGCGGTGCTGCGCGGCCGCTGCCGCTCGTGCAGCGCCCACATCCCGATCCGCTACCCCGCCGTCGAGCTCGTCGCCGGCCTCCTCTTCGCGGCCTGCTTCTGGAAGTTCGGCCTGAGCGGCGACGCCGTCGTGGCGGCGTTCTTCTGCCTCACGCTCGTCGCGGTCTCGGCGACCGACCTCGAGCACCGGATCATCCCGAACCGGATCGTCGTGCCCGCCGGCCTCCTCGTGCTGGCCGCCTCGACGGCGCTGCATCCGAGGCCCGCCTGGGCGATCGGCGCCGTCGGCGCCTCCGGCTTCCTCCTCGCGGCCGCGCTCGCGTACCCGGCGGGGATGGGGATGGGCGACGTGAAGCTCGCGTTCCTGATGGGCGCGGCCCTCGGCCGCACGGTCCCGGTCGCCCTCTTCGTCGGCATGGTCGCCGCGCTCGTCCCGAGCGTCGTCCTCCTCCTCCGCCACGGCGGCGCCGCCCGGAAGATGGGCATCCCGTTCGGGCCGTTCCTCGCCCTCGGCTCCGTCGTCGCGCTCTTCGCCGGGCCGTGGCTCCTCGACGCGTACTTCTCGGTCTCCGGCCTCTAGTACGGCCCTCGATCGAGGGATTCCGGGAGGCGCCGGAGCGGTGCCGCCGAACGGTCCTTCTCCCTAAGGCTCCGGCCCCCGGATGCCGATACCTCGTTCGAGGGATCGATCGTGACGTCAGCTACCTCCCCTAGCCGTTGAGCACCGACGACAACAGCCCGCTTCCGTCGCTCCGCACCGGCGCCGCCGAGACGGGCCACGCCGGCGAGCCGCTCTCGACGCCCTTCGGGGTGAGCGAGTCGGTCGAGCTCGTGGCCGACCTGCTCGCGGCGACGAAGCTCGTCCCCGAGGACAAGCTCGCGCTCGCGCGCGGCCGCGCGCAGCAGACCCGCTCGCTCGCGTCCGCCCTCGTCGAGGAGGGCGTCGCCTCGCCGGAGGGGATCGCCCGCATGCTCGCGGCGCGGCACCAGCTGCCACTCGTCGACCTCGCCCTCACGGGCGTCGACGAGGAAGCCGCGAAGACGATCGCCCTGCACGTCCTCGAGCGCGTCGCGGCGATGCCGTACGCCCTCGAGGACGGGATCCTGCGCATCGCCGTCGCCGACCCGTCGAACCTCCACGGCATCGACGAGCTGCGGCTCGCGACGCGGCACTCGCTCGAGCTCGGCGTCGCCTCTCGCGAGGACATCTTCATCGCGATTCGCAAGCTCGCGCGCGCCTCGGAGGCGCTCGGCGCGCGCGCGGTCGTCGAGGAGGAGGAGTTCCTCGCCGAGCAGGAGGAAGACCTCACCGACCTCGAGGCCGAGGACGGCGTCTCCGACGTCCCGCTCGTGCGCCTCGTCAACTCGATCCTGTTCCAGGCGGCGGAGGACGGCGCGTCCGACGTGCACTTCGAGCCGCAGGAGGACGCGCTCGTCGTCCGGTTCCGCATCGACGGCGTGCTCCAGGAGATGCAGCGCATCCCGAAGCGCCTCATGCCCGGGGTGACGACCCGCCTCAAGGTGCTCGCGAAGCTCGACATCGCCGAGCGCCGCAAGCCGCAGGACGGCCGCATCTCGCTGAACGCCGCGGCCGCCGGCCGCATGCTCGACGTCCGCGTCGCGACCCTGCCGACCGTCGAGGGCGAGTCGCTCGTCATGCGTCTGCTCGACAAGTCGAAGCGGCCGCCGACCCTCGAAGAGCTCGGCCTCTCCGACGACATGCGCGCGACGCTCTCCGACATCGTCTCGCGCCCGACCGGCGCGCTTCTCGTCACCGGCCCGACCGGTTCCGGTAAGTCGACGACGCTCTTCGCCGCGCTGAACCAGATCAGCCGGCCCGAGATCAACATCATCACCGTCGAGGACCCGGTCGAGTACCGGCTTCCGGGCATCAACCAGGTGCAGATCAACGCGCGGGCGGGGCTGACGTTCGCGGCTGCGCTGCGCTCGATCCTGCGTTCCGACCCGGACGTGGTGATGGTCGGCGAGGTCCGCGACGGCGAGACGGCGAAGATCTCGATCGAGGCCGCCCTCACCGGTCACCTCGTCCTCTCGACGCTGCACACGAACGACGCGCCGAGCGCGCTCACGCGCCTGAACGAGATGGGCGTCGAGCCGTTCCTCACCGGCGCGGCGGTCACCGGCGTGCTCGCGCAGCGCCTCGCGCGGAAGCTCTGCACGCACTGCTGCGAGATGTACCAGCCGTCGGCGGAGGAGATGATCGCGGCGCGCGTCTCGCCGGACGTCGCGGCTGCGAGCGACGGCATGGCGTTCTACCGCAAGAAGGGCTGCCCGCGCTGCAACCAGACGGGCTACAAGGGCCGGATCGGGGTCTACCAGCTGCTCGCGATGACCGAGGACCTCGCGACGCTCGCCGCCTCGAAGGCCTCGCGCGAGGACATCGAGCGGGCGGCGATCGCGTCGGGCATGCGGACGCTCTGGGACGACGGGCTCGCGAAGGTCGCGGCCGGCCTCACGAGCATCGAAGAGCTCGCCCGCATCACCGTCTGAGCCGTCCCACCGGGAAGGGCCGTGCGGAAATGTCGATTTCGACCGCCCGCGGTCGTCGTTCGTTAGACATGGCCTGACGAAACGACGAGAGGAGACGACCATGAAGTACCTGCTGCTCGTTTGCTGGGACGCCGAGCGGATGGATGCCCAGACCGAGCCCGACCCCGCGGAGAGACAGGAAGAGGAGGACGAGGGCTTCCCCTGGCTGGACGACCTCCAGGCGCGGGGGATGTGGGTCACCGGCGACCAGCTGGCCCCGCCGCGGCGCGCCCGCACGGTGCGCGTTCGCGAGGGGAGAAAGCTCGTCACCGACGGGCCGTTCGCGGAGACGAAGGAGGCGGTCGGCGGCTTCGACATCGTCGAGTGCGGCAGCCTCGAGGAGGCCGTCGAGATCGCGGCCGCGCATCCCGTCGCGGCGCTCGGCACGATCGAGGTGAGGCCGCTCTGGGGGAGCTGACGGCCCGGGCGGGAGAGAACGGCGCCACATGTCCAGAATGGGGCGGTGCAGGGCCTCGCGCCTTCCCCCGCCGTCACGATCGAGGAGCTCGCCGTCCGACGTGGCGGCCGCCTCGTGCTGCCGGGCATCTCGCTCTCGATCAGGAGCGGCGCCGTCACCGGCGTCCTCGGCCCGAGCGGCTCGGGCAAGACGACGCTCCTGCGCGCGATCGTCGGCGTGCAGATCGTCGAGAGCGGTCTGGTCTCCGTGCTCGGCGAAGCCGCGGGGACGCCGACGCTTCGCCGCCGGGTCGCGTACATGACGCAGGCGCCGTCGGTCTACGGCGACCTCACGGTGACCGAGAACCTCCGCTACTTCGCACGCGTGCTCGGAGTGGCCGCCGCACGGGTGGGGGAGACGATCGAAGCGACCGGCCTCGACGGCGCACGCCGGCCAGGAAGTGCGAACCCTCTCGGGCGGCGAGAGCTCGCGCGTCTCGCTCGCCGCCGCGCTCCTCGGCGACCCTGACCTGCTCGTCCTCGACGAGCCGACGGTCGGCCTCGACCCGGTGCTCCGCCGAGACCTCTGGCGCCAGTTCCACGCGCTCGCCGGCGAGGGCAGGACCGTGCTCGTCTCGACGCACGTGATGGACGAGGCCGACCGCTGTGACGAGCTCGTGCTCCTCCGCGCCGGTCGCGTCGTCGCCGCGGCGACGCCGGAGGCGCTTCTCCGCCGGACGGGCACCGACACGATGGAGGCGGCGTTCCTCGCGCTCGCTGAGGGATCGTGAATCCGCGCGTCGCCGTCGCCACCGCGATTCGCGTGGCGCAGCAGCTCCGCCGCGACCGGCGCACGCTCGCGCTCGTCTTCGTCGTCCCGCCTGCGCTCCTGACGCTCTTCAAGTACGTCTTCGACGGGCAGCCGCAGACCTTCGGCCGGATCGGCGCGCCGCTCGTCGGGCTCTTTCCGCTCACCATCATGTTCCTGATCACGTCGATCGCGATGCTGCGCGAGCGCACGTCGGGGACGCTCGAGCGCCTGATGTCGACGCCGCTCGCGAAGCTCGACCTGCTCGTCGGCTACGGCCTCGCGTTCGCGGGCCTCGCCGCGGCGCAGGCCGGGGTCGCGGCCGCGGTGGCGTTCGGCCTGCTCGGAGTCGACAGCGCGGGCCCGGTGTGGGCGGTCGTGCTGCTCGCCGTCGGCAACGCGCTCCTCGGGATGGCGCTCGGGCTCTTTCTCAGCGCCTTCGCGACGAGCGAGTTCCAGGCCGTGCAGTTCATGCCGGCGGTGATCATCCCGCAGCTGCTGCTCGCGGGGCTCTTCGTGCCGCGGGCGCGGATGCCGGCCGCGCTCCGGCACGTCTCGGACTTCCTGCCGTTCACCTACGCCTACGAGGCGCTCGCGCGGGTCGCGCGGGACGAGGGCGGCGCGAGGCTGTGGCTCGACGTCGGCGTCGTCGGCGGGAGCATCGTGCTCGCGCTCCTCCTCGGGTCGGTGACGCTCCGGCGGCGGACGCCCTGACGCGGCGTCAGGGCCGGCAGGGCCCGGGCACGAACCGCGGCAGCGACATGCGCCCGCCGGTCGGGCGGCCCGCCGCGACGCGGTCGATCGTCGCGGAGAAGTTGCTCGCGTAGCGCCCTGCCCGGCAGACGGCAAGCCGCACCGTCGCCGCTCCGTGCACCGCATGCCCGTCGATCTCGACGTCGCTTCCGCGCACCTGGACGACGAGCACGCCCGGCTTCGTGGTCCAGAAGAGGATCGCCCCGCGTGAGCCGATGATCGCGCCGTCCCCGGAGCGGCCGGGGATGTAGAGCCGCAGGCGCGCGACCCCGTTCGGGACGACCAGGCGGTCGCGGGGCGCCCGCGCGACGACGCGCGCGTCGCGGAGCTCGACGGTGCTGGCGTACCCGTCGACGACGAGGGGGCCGCGGAGCGGCCGGCCGCGGTGGCGCAGCACGCCGTGCGGGTCGATCGCGAGGTTCGCCGCGGCGAGCCGGTCGGGCGGGCTGCCGCCGGGGAGCACGGCGACGTGCTGCAGCGTGCGGTTCCAGAAGAGCTGCTCCTCGCCGTCGCTCGGCCGGTTGCCGGCCGCCTCGAGCAGGGTGGCGGGGCCGACCTTCGCGGCGTCGACCCACGACCGCTCCGCCGGCAGGTAGCGCTGCGCGAGGAGGTTCGAGTTCAGACGGTCGAGTGCCGTGGCACCTGCGAGCGACGCGGCGCTCGCCGCGAGGGCCAGGCCGAGGAGCACGGGCAGCGCGCGCCGCGGGCGCCACGCACCGAGCGCCGCGGCGAGCGCGAGAAGAGCTGCGGCGGCTGCGACGACGAACCCGGCGGAGGAGGTTCCGAGATCCATCTGCAGCCGCTCGACGGCGAGCAGGAACGGGGAGTGGTCGTCGGAGCCCGGCGCCGCCCAGCCCGAGAGCGGCACGCGGACCGAGAGAAGCAGCAGGCCGGCGGCGAAGAGCGCCTGCGCTCTCGCGTGCGGCCAGCCGCGCGTCGCCTGCACGCAGAACGCGACCGCCGCGAGCGGGAGCACGTAGAAGAGGTAGCGCTCCTGCACGAGCGACGTGTCGCCCCAGACGGAGGCCTCGACCTCGAGCGCGAGCACGAACGTGGCCGGTGAGCCAGCCGAACGCCGCCTCGGCACGGGTGCGCGGGCGCATCGCGGCGCACCAGACGCCGACGAGCGCACCGGGCATGATCGCCCAGCCGCCGGCGTAGAGCAGCACCGTCGCGTTGCGGCCGAACGCCGCGGGTGCGAAGTGCAGATGGCGTGCCCCCGCGTAGTAGCCGAGGCCGCGCACGGCCGCGAACGCGCCGATCGCGGCCACGGCGAGACCGCCGGCCACGAGGAGCAGACGCTGCTCGCGCAGGAGGCGGCGCAGCCCGCGCTCGCGGAGCCCGATCGCGACGGCCGCGACGGCGAAGCAGAGCAAGAGGACGCCGAGCTGCAGGCGCGCGAACGTCGCGAGCCCGGCGAAGGCGAGGAAGATCAGCTGCGTCCGGGGCCGGGGCTCGGCGAGCGCGCGGATCCCGGCCCAGATTGCGGCGAGCGCGAGGGGATAGGCGATCGGCTCCGCGAGCACGAAGCCCGAGTAGAGGGCGTCGGGGACGACGAGCGCGAGCGCGCCGACGGCGAGCGCGGGCCGATGGGCGACGCCGACGCGTCGAGCGATCGCGTACGCCGGCAGCGCGGCGAGCGTGAAGGCCGCGGCGTGCACGGCCTGCACGAGGCGATACGCGGTCTCGACGCTGCCGATCCGCCAGGGAAGGCTCGTCAGCAAGGGCTGCAGGAGGGCGGGGAAGTGCGCGGCGCCGCCGCGCACGCTTGCGCCGTCGAGCGATCCGAGCGACCGCCCGAGCGCGGCGTAGAGGTACTCGTCGGGGAAGTAGTTCGGCGTCGCGTGCAGCCAGGCGAGGCAGAGCCGGGCCCCGAAGGCGGCGGCGAGCGCGAGGAAGACGGCGCCGACCCGGACGCGGGGCAGCGCCGAGGCGGAGGAGCGAACGGAGGCGGCGTCCATATCCGTAAGCATCGGCCGTCGGTCAGACGGCCTTGACCCTGTTGCCTGCGCCGCTACTCGGCGTAGACGTCGCAGCCGAGATACATGAGCGACTCGACCGCTTCGGTCACGAACGCGGTGGCCTGGGCGGCATCGCCGAACGTGTACGGGCCGGGACGCACGGCCTCGTGCGAGCCGGCGGGGAAGACCTCGGCCTCGACGACGCACGACATGCCGTAGTCGACCGCACGCAGGATCGTGACGGAGCGCCCGTCCTTCTTCGCGTGCCGGACGAAGAGCTGGCGCCCCTCGGTCTCGGACATGGTCACGGCGTCGTCGTGGTCGGCGCGACGGCGGCCGGGGCGGGCGTCACGGGCGTGGAGGCGAGGCTCGCCGCGGGCGCGGGGCCCGTCTCGCCGGCGGCCGCGTTCGTCGCCGCCTGCGCGACCGATGCGCGGTCGGCGAAGCCGTCGATGCGCAGTGCGACCTCGCCGGGCGCGCGGTAGACGAGGACGCCGGGGTCGGGCAGCAGGCCGCCGCCCGGCAGGAGCGCCGTGAGGATGCCCGCGACCTTGTTGTCGAGGACGCTCACGAGGAGGAACCCGGAACCGGCTTCCACCGCCCCGGCATGAGCCTCGGCGACCGAGATCGCGTCGACGTCCGAGCGGGGGTTGTAGATGCTGACGACGACGATCTTGTGGTGGGCGAGCTGCCACTGGAGCGGCGCGGGCAGCTGCGCGTAGACCGGGTTGCCCCTGAAGCCGGCGGGCTTCGACGCCTTGTGGGCGTGAGGGCGAACGGCGGCGTGCGGCTTCGTCGCGGGCTTGGCGACGGGGTGTGCGGCGGGCTTCGTCACGTGCCTCGCCGGCGCCTGCGGCTTCGCCGACGCGGGCGCGACCGGCGTCGTGTGCGTCTTCGCGGGCGTCGTGGCCGCGGGGGTGGAGGAGGCAACCGTCTCGCTCTTCGAGCCGCCGCGGTTCAGGGTGAACATGCTCGCCCCGAGACCGAGCGCGGCGAGCAGGCCGACGAGCGCGATGATGCGGATCTGCGGGCTGATCGTCACGGTCATGGCGTCTCCCCTTGTTCCCGCCGTCAGCTGACGGTGCAGGTTCCCGGGGTGAAGAGCGTGCCCACGGTGATCCCGTTGCCGGGGCCGTGCTGGACGGCGACCCAGCGTCCGACGGACGCGGTGAGGCAGAAGTCGGTGGAGGAGCCGGTGAAGCCGGCGGGGTTGATCACGAACGGCGCGCCGGCGACGGTCGAGATCGATGCGTCGTACTTCGTCGCGAGCAGCGGCAGCGTGATGCCCGTATAGCCGCTGTCCGTGTTGTCGGCGTTAGGGTCGTTCGCGCCGTTCGGGAAGTTGTCGGCGCCGTACGCGACGACGGCGCGCATCGCCTCCGCGACGTCGGCCTTGGCGGCGGTCTTGCCCGCCCGATCTTTGAAGGACAGATAGCTCGGCACGGCGATCGTCATGAGGACGCTGAGGACGAGCAGCACGATCGTCAGCTCGACGAGGGTGAAGCCGTCCTCGCCCTCGAGCCGACGCCGCACCGCAGCCGCAGTGGCGCGGATCCGTCTCACGATGCTCACAGCTGTCTTATCGGAATGAGGGCACACGGGCTTTAGCTCCTGAGAAAAGAGAGGGGGCGCGCTTGCGCCCCCTCTCTCGATTGCACCTGCGGGCTCGCTTAGCTGCAGATGTTGTTGGCGACCGTGTCGACCTTGATCGTGCCGCCGGGGCCGTGCTTCCAGGCGTAGTAGTTGCCGTTCTGCGCGACGAGGCAGTAGTCGGTCGCGGTCGGCGTGGTGCCGAGGGCCGTGATCGCCGTGCCGGTCGGAGCGGCGGCGCCCGTGGCATCCGCGGCGCCGATGATCCACACCGACGGCGGGAACGCCTGGTCGTAGTCGCTCTTCAGCAGGGCAGCCGTCATGCCGGTGTAGCCGCTGTTGGCATGCGTGGTGTCGGTCGCGCCGTCCGGGTCGTTCGTCGTGTTGCCGACGGTGTTGTCGGCGTTGTACGACTCGACGTCGGGGAGCACCGCGCGGACGTTGGCCTGCGCGGCCGACTTGTTGGCGCGATCCTTGAAGCTCAGGTACGACGGCACCGCGATCGCGAGCAGGATGCCGAGGATGATGATGACGACCAGGAGCTCGATCAGGGTGAAACCCTGCTCGGAGCCGAGGCGTGTCTTCAGGCGAGCAATCATTGGACGAACGTCTCCTTCCAGAGAGTGGCGGATGGCTCACCCTTCATCGGCCATCGCACCCCGATCGAGGTAGCCCCGAACGGGGGATTCCTGTCCCCCAACGACGAGGGGGCGCTTGCGCGCCCCCTCGTTCGATCGCCAGGTGGGGGTGGCTCAGGTGCAGATGTTGTTCTTGACCGTGTCGACCTTGATCGTGCCGCCGGGGCCGTGCTTCCAGGCGTAGTAGTTGCCGTTCTGCGCGACGAGGCAGTAGTCGGTCGTCGTCGGCGTGGTGCCGAGGGCGGTGATCGCCGTGCCGGTCGGAGCGGCGGCGCCCGTCGCGTCGACGGCGCCGATGATCCACACCGACGGCGGGAACGCCTGGTCGTAGTCGCTCTTCAGCAGCGCAGCCGTCATGCCCTGGTAGCCGCTGTTCGAGTGGGTCGTATCGGTCGCGCCGTCCGGGTCGTTCGTCGTGTTGCCGACGGTGTTGTCGGCGTTGTACGACTCGACGTCGGGGAGCACCGCGCGGACGTTGGCCTGCGCGGCCGACTTGTTGGCGCGATCCTTGAAGCTCAGGTACGACGGCACCGCGATCGCGAGCAGGATGCCGAGGATGATGATGACGACCAGGAGCTCGATCAGGGTGAAACCCTGCTCCGAGCCGAGCCGTGTCTTCATGCGAGCAATCATTGAGAGCAGGTCTCCTTCACATCGGGGATGGAGCGGCGGTACGGGTGCTATCGGCAGTCCCCGCGGCAGCCGGTCCCACCCGTCCGGGGGAGTCGTGACCCCACCCGATCACCCGTGACGGGGGATGCGCGGCGGGACTCAAGGCGCCGCAGAGCGGTGCCGATAGCTCGGTCGAGGGACACATGGACCAGCTCACCTCCATCGACGACCTGCTCGAGCAGATGGTCGCGCTCGGCGCTTCCGACCTTCACGTCACGGTCGGCAGCCCGCCCGCGTTCCGTGTGCGCGGCCACATCGCCCGGATGGACGGCCTCGAGCCGTTCACGCCCGACGACACGCGCGCGCTCCTCTATCGCGTCCTCTCGAGCGAGCAGCAGAAGCACTTCGAGCTGAACCGCCAGCTCGACTTCGCCTACGCGATGCCGGGCCTCGCCCGCTTCCGCGTCAACGTCTACTACCAGCGCGAAGCCGTCGGCGCAGCGTTCCGCCTGATCCCGCAGGAGATCAAGTCCCTCGAGGAGCTCAACCTGCCGCACATCCTGCACAGCCTCGCGGAGTACCCGCGCGGGCTCGTGCTCGTGACCGGCCCGACCGGCTCCGGTAAGTCGACGACGCTCGCAGCGATCATCGACGAGATCAACCGCACACGGGCAGAGCACATCCTCACGGTCGAGGACCCGATCGAGTTCGTGCACCGTCACAAGCGCTGCATCGTCAACCAGCGCGAGATCGGCCCCGACGCGACGAGCTTCGCGAACGCGCTGAAGGCTGCGCTCCGCCAGGACCCGGACGTGATCCTCGTCGGCGAGATGCGCGACCTCGAGACGATCTCGACCGCGCTCACCGCGGCGGAGACCGGCCACCTCGTCTTCGGCACGCTGCACACGCAGAGCGCGCCGTCGACGATCGACCGCATCATCGACGTCTTCCCGCCGGAGCAGCAGGAGCAGGTGCGCATCATGATCGCCGGCTCGCTGCAGGCGGTCGTCACGCAGGCGCTGCTCCCGACCGTCGACGGCGGCGGCCGCGTCGCGGCGCTCGAGATCCTTCTGCCCGACGACGCGGTCCGGAACCTGATCCGCCAGGCGAAGATCGAGCAGGTCTACTCGGTCATGCAGACGAACACCGCGCGCGGCATGCAGACGATGGAGCAGGCGCTCGCCGATCTCGCGTCGCGCCGCGTCGTCTCGCTCGAGGACGCGCTCACGCGGTCGAGCCGGCCCGACCAGCTGATCGGCATCCTCGAGCGCTCGGGCTTCGACGTCCAGGGCGCCCTCGCCCAGGCCGGGGCCGCGGCGCAGCAGCAGGCTCCGCATCAGCCGGCGGCACCCGCGCTGCGAATGGCCGGGAGCTGACGTTGAGCGACTCGATGTGGAAGAAGGAGATCTCCTTCAAGCGCAAGCCGAAGGAGGACGCCGACCCCGATGCGTTCGAGACGCCGAAGCAGTCGCTCCTGAAGAAGGAGATCTCGTTCAAGCGCAAGCCGAAGCCGGCGGCGCAGCCCGACGCCTTCGAGCCGAAGCAGTCGGTGCTGAAGAAGGAGATCTCGTTCAAGCGCAAGCCGAAGGCCGGCGCGCCGGAGCCGGAGAAGAAGTCGTTCCTGAAGAAGGAGATCTCGCTCTCGCGCAAGTCGAAGCCTGCCGCCGAGCCCGAGGGGTCGAAGCAGTCGATCTGGAAGAAGGATCTCTCGCTCTCGCGCGGCGGCGGCAAGGTCGATCGTGAGGTCGAGCGGCTCGCGCAGGCCGCGGCGCAGGCGATCGAGGCGGAGTCGGCGCCGTTTCTCGCCGTCCAGCCGACGGAGCTCGCGGAGGCCGTGCTCGCGGCGATGCCCGACCCGGACGCGGCTCCGCCGCACGAGCCCGATCCCGTTCGCGCTCGCTCCGAGCAGCGTCGCCCCGGACGAGACGGCCTCGTTCGGGCTCGTGTCGGAGGCGCCCGCGCCGTTCGACCCGGCTGTGCTCGGCCTTGCGCCCGAGATGGTCCCCGCCGAGGCGGCTTCGGTCGAATGGCCCGAGCCGGACGCAGAGCCCGGCGCAGCAGAGACCTGGGTCGCGGAGCCCGAGCTGCCGCCGGCGCCCGCCGCGCCCGAGGCCGTGACGGTGCATCCGCCCGTCCCGGAAGCCGACCTGCCGCCGATTGCCGGGACCGCGCCGAAGGCGGCGCCCTTCTGGAAGAAGGAGCTCTCGCTCTCCCGGCGGCCGCGGGAATCGAAGGCGCCGAAAGCGCCGAAGGCTCCGCGCCCCGAGTCGCCGGCCGGCGCCCCGTTCTGGAAGAAGGAGCTCTCGTTCGGCCGCAAGCGCCCGAGCACGGCGGAGGCGGTAACCGAGCAGCTTCCGGCGGCGAAGGGCGAGCCGTTCTGGAAGCGCAGCGTCTCGCTCCCGAAGCCGGGACGCCCGAGCCTCCCCGCGCGGCGCGCGAAGGGCGGCCCGCACAAGGTTCAGAAGCTCGTAGGCCTCAAGGTCGGCGCGTCCCAGCTCGCGGCTGCCCGCATC
This sequence comes from uncultured Actinomycetes bacterium, assembly GCA_963831405.1. Taxonomy (GTDB): domain Bacteria; phylum Actinomycetota; class Thermoleophilia; order Gaiellales; family Gaiellaceae; genus Palsa-739. The sequence goes on along the minus strand of CAWHPX010000015.1, from coordinate 100,543 downwards.
TCCAACAACGGGGTCGCGGAGCTGCAGCAGGTCGCGCGCGAGCCGCTCGCGAACGGCGTCGTCGTCGCGGGCGAGCTCCGCGACCCCGAGGCCCTCGGCGATGCGCTGAAGGTGTTCTTCGCCCGGCACAAGCTGCCGAAGAAGGGCGTCCGGCTCGGCATCGCGAGCAACCGCATCGGCGTGCGCATCCTCGACATCGTCGGGGTCGAAGAGGAGAAGCAGCTCGCGAACGCCGTGCAGTTCCGTGCCCAGGAGGCGCTCCCGATCCCGCTCGACGAGGCGGTGCTCGACTACCGCGTCCTCGGCGAGACGGTCGACGCGGACGGGCAGACGGTCAAGCGCGTGCTCCTCGTCGTCGCCTACCGCGAGCTCATCGACCGCTACGTCAGCGCGTGCCGGAAGGCCGGCATCGCCCTGGAAGGGATCGACCTCGAGGCATTCGCGTTGCTTCGCGCGCTCGGCGCGCCGGCGGACCGCGAGGGCTCGGCGCTCGTCGCCGTCGCGATCGGCCACGACCGCTCGACGTTCGCCGTCTCCGACGGCAGGATCTGCGAGTTCACGCGCGTCGTCGAATGGGGCGGCTCGGCGCTCAACATCGCGCTCGCACGCGCATTCGACAGCACACCGTCGGAGGTCGAGCAGATCAAGCGCGAGCTGTCGCTCGACGGCACCACCTCTCCGGAGGAGCTGACGCCCGAGCAGGCCTCTGTCGCGCTCGACGCCGTTCGGCGCCAGATTCAGTCGTTCGCGCGCGAGCTCGTCTCGTCGCTCCAGTTCTACCAGAACCAGCCCGGCAGTCTCGGCATCGGCGAGATCGTGATCACGGGCGGCACCGCGCAGCTGCCGGGCCTCGCAGAGGAGCTCGAGCGGCTGATCGGCGTGCACGTGCGCATCGGCAACCCGCTGGCGCGCCTCAAGGTGCCGAAGCGCCTGGCAGGCACCGACCAGATCGGATCGCTCGCGGTCGCGATCGGACTGGGGATCGAGGACTGATGCGCGCCGTCAACCTCCTCCCACGCGAGTTTCGGCAGAGCAAGAGCTTCCGCGAAGAAGATCCGGCAGTCGTCGTCGGGTCGGCGCTCGGCGTCATCGTGATCATCGCGCTCGGCTCCGCGTTCTACGTCGCGCACGGCAAGGCGGGCTCCCAGCAGGCGCGGCTCACGCGCGACCAGCTCGAGCTCGCGGCGCTCTCGCAGCACCAGCACCCGACCGCCCCGAAGCCCGTGAAGCCGAGCGAGCCGATCACGCCGATCGTGCCGCCGCCGTCCGTCACCGGCCAGGAGGCGACGTGGCTTTCCGCCGTCGGCACGAACCTCTCGCAGCGCGTCGCGTTCGACCGTGTCCTGCGCGACGTCTCACTCGTCGTGCCCGACGACATCACGCTGACGTCGATGACGATGGCGGCGCCGGAGACGGCCGCTCCGGTTCCGGGTGTGCCGCCGCCCGCGGCGACGCAGGGCTTCGTCATCTCCGGGACGGCCTTCTCCTACGACAGCGTGGCCCGGCTGCTCTCGCGGCTCTCGCTCGTGCCGGACCTGAGCGGCGTGACGCTCACGAGCACCGGCTCCGGAGCGGCTCCCGGCGCGGGGCTCGGCTCGGCCGGCCCGGGCGCGACGCCGTCGAGCACCGTGCAGTTCAACATCAGCGCGGCGATCAAGGGTGCGCCCGTCGCCGCCGCGCCGGCGCCGGTCGTGCCGGCTCCCGGCGACGCGTCGACGACGACCGGAGTGAGCTCGTGAGGGGGAAGCGCATCTCCCGGAGCACCGCCGTCGCGATGATCGTCGGCGGCGACCTGCTGCTGCTCGTCCTCGGGTGGTTCATGCTCGTGTCGCCGCAGCGGTCGACGGCTCAGAGCATCGCGCGCTCCGCGCAGGCGACCGAGGTGCAGATCCAGGAGGTGAAGGCGCCGGCTGCAAAGCCCGCGACTCCGCTGACCCAGCCGAAGCAGCCGGAGATCCGCACCGCCTACCTCTACAAGCTCTCGAAGGCGATGCCGATGACGACGGACATGCCGAATCTCTTGCTCGAGCTGAGTCAGCTCGTCCGCGCGTCGGGCGTCTCGCTGAGCTCGATCGCACCCTCCGCGACCGATCCGGCGACGGGGATCACCTCGATCAACCTCTCGGTGTCGGGCGACTTCTACTCGCTCACCGATCTGCTGTACCGGCTGCGCAGCCTCGTGGCGGTCCGCGACGGCGCGCTCGACGTGTCGGGCCGGCTCTTCTCGGTGAAGTCGGTGGGCTTCACGCCGAGCGGCCAGAGCCGGTCGCTCGACGCGAACATCGCTCTCAACACCTTCACCTTCAACGGCGCCGCGGCTGCGGTGCCGGCGGCGGCGGCGCCCGCGCCGACAGACACGAGTGGGACGTCGACGGGCGCGACGACCACGACGACGAGCGCGTCGGCGGACTCCGCCATCGGGCAGCCCTAGTCGGCAGGAGAGGAGAAGACGTGGCACGGAAAAATGTTGCCGACGCGGCCAAAGCGAAGGCGGAAAAGCAGAAGAAGATCGTGATCGCGCTCGGCTGTGTGCTCGCGCTCGCGATGGCGTACGCGGTGCACACGATGATGGGCATGAGCAAGGGCGGTGCGGGATCGAAGCCGCAGGTCGCGGCGACGACGACGCCGTCGTCGCCCACGGCGCCCGTTGCGGCGCCGACGCCGTCCGCGCTTCCGAGCGCGCCGTCCCTGAGCGGCGCGGTCGCGCCGACCGGTTCCACGGCGTCGGGCGCCGTCTCGACGCAGCTCGTGAATGCGGTGCAACCGTCTGCCGGCGCCGGCCAGCTGCAGTCGTTCTCGCTCTTCGAGAGCAAGGATCCGTTCAACGCGAGCGGGCCCGGCTCCCCGGCTGCGTCGGCTTCTCCGTCGTCGTCCGGGGGCTCGTCGTCGTCCGGCTCCGGCTCGAGCAAGCCGCCGAAGACCCCGCCGGCGCCGCCGGCTGCGCCGCCGACCTCGGCCGTCATCTCGGTGAACGGCGTCGCCGAGTCGGTCACGACCGGCTCGAGCTTCCCGGCGGCGAGCCCGATGTTCCAGCTCGTCTCGCTCACGAGCTCGAGTGCGCGCGTCGCGGTGTCGGGCGGCTCCTATGCGAGCGGCGCCCAGACGCTGACGCTCAAGGTGAGCCGGGCGGTGACGCTCGTGAACACCGCCGACGGCACGCGCTACACGCTGACGCTCGAGCCGCAGGGCACCGTCGCGACGCCGCCCGCCGCCTCTGCGGCGCCGCCGGCGACGACGACCACGACGCCGTAGGGGAACGCACCTCGCGATCGCAGCCCGGCTCGACCGGGTTGCGGTCGCGCTCCTATCTCACGGGCCCGTGCGGGTGCTACGGAGCTGCGTTCGGATCGAACAGCGAGCTCTCGCGGGCGAGCGCCTTCGTCGGGTCCTTGGGGTCGCGTACGACGACCGTCACCTGCTTCACGTACCCGCTCGAGGACGCGTTCGGCTGCACCAGGATGATGTAGATGAAGACCGGATACGACTGGCCGTCGGGGCCTGTCACCATCTGCACGGCCTTCGTCGGGTCGGGTGAGAGGCCGCTCGGCAGGTACGCCGAGTTCGAGGCCGGGATCGGGGAGTAGCCGGTGCCCGTCGTCGCCTGCGTCACCCAGAGCGGCGACGACGCCGGCGTCGAGTAGTTGTAGTACGTGACCGCCCCGTAGGCGGGCGTGTCGCCCTGGTACTTCGAGTACCACGTCGACGCGCTGCTCGGGATCCCGTTCGGGTAGCCGGAGACGTCGCCGCCGCCGCCGCTCGGCGCGCTCAGGTAGATCGCCTTGTTCTGGAGGGCGCGAAAGACCTCCATCGTCTTGTCCGCCACCGCCGTCCCGTTCGACGCCGATGCGGACCGCCCGATCGCGAGGGCGCCCGACTGGAACGTCGCGACGAGCGCCAGGATGCCGACGTTCAGCATCACCATGGCGAAGACGAGCTCGATCAGCCCGAAGCCCTCCTCCTCACGCGCACGCAGCCGCACAGGGGTCGTATCGGCAGCGGCGCCCGTCCTCTCAAGGCCCCCCGTCCCCCTGCCGATACGGATCCCGTGGCCTCGTTCGCCTATTCGGCAATCAATGCGCAGGGCGTCGAGCTTTCGGGAGAGATCCACGCATCCGACCTGAACGCGGCGCGCGAGCAGCTGCGGGTCAAGGGCCTGCTCGCCCAGTCGATCAAGGAGCTCGCCGAGGCGGGCTCCGGCCTCGGCCAGACGTCGATCGGCAACAAGAAGGTCAAGGCGAAGTCGCTCCAGATCTTCTCCCGCCAGTTCGCGACGATGATCGAGGCAGGGCTGAACGTCGTCGCGGCTCTCGTGATCCTCGAGGAGCAGACCGACGACGACGCGCTCGGGCTCGTCATCGTCGAGCTCCGGAAGGACGTCGAGGGCGGCCTCCTCCTCTCGGAGGCGATGGCGAAGCACCCGAAGGTCTTCTCGCGCCTCTACATCTCGATGGTGGAGGCCGGCGAGGCGGCGGGCATCCTCGACATCGTGCTCGACCGCGTCGCGTTCCAGATCGAGAAGCAGGAGGCGATCAGGCGGCGCATCAAGAGCGCCATGGTCTATCCGACGATGGTCCTCATCTTCGCGACGCTCGTCCTCATCGGCATGCTCATGTTCCTCGTCCCGATCTTCGTGAAGATCTTCGCGTCGCTGAACGGGCAGCTGCCGACCCTGACCGCATACGTCGTCGCGCGTCTCGAACCTCCTGCGCAGCAGGCCGTACCTCATCCTCCTGATTCCGCTGTCGGTCTGGATCTTCTTCCGGTGGAAGAAGACCGAAGGCGGACGCCAGAAGTGGGACCGCTTCAAGCTGAAGCTGCCGATGCGCATCGGCGACACGGTGCTGAAGGTGACGATGGCGCGCTTCTCGCGCACGCTCTCGACGCTCGTCGCCGCCGGCGTCGACATCATCAAGGCGCTCGAGATCACGGGCCAGACGGCCGGCAACTGGGTGATCGAGGAGGCGCTCTCGGGCGTGCGCGCGAAGGTGCACGAAGGCGTGCCGATCGCGCAGCCGCTCCTCGAGAACGAGATCTTCCCGCCGATGGTCGCCCAGATGGTGAAGATCGGCGAGGAGACGGGAGAGCTCGAGAAGATGCTCTCGAAGATCGCAGACTTCTACGAGGACGAGGTCGACGCGTCGGTGCAGTCGCTGACCTCGATCGTCGAGCCGATCATGATGATCGGCGTGGGCGTCATGGTCGGCATCATCATCATCTCGATGTACATGCCGATGTTCAAGATGCTGACGCTCGTGAAGTAGCGCGCGCGTGCGCGTTCGCGTCTAGTACCGGCCGAGGTCGAGCAGGCGCTCGTCGCTGATGCCGAAGTGGTGGGCGACCTCGTGCAGGACGACGCGCCGGATCTGCTCGCGCAGGAGGCCCGGGTCGGCGCCGTAGAGCCGTTGCAGCGGCCCGCGGTAGATCGTGATCTTGTCCGGCAGGACGCCCCCGTACCGGCTGTCGCGCCGCGTCAGCGGAACGCCCTGGTAGAGACCGAGGAGCGGCGCCCCGTCGGGCGGCTCCTCCTCGACGACGACCGTCACGTTCGACATCGCGTCGCGAAGCTCGGCCGGCAGGCGCTCGAGGGCGTCCTGAACGGCCCGCTCGAAGTCGAGCGCACCCGCCGGCTCACGTGGACTGTCCACCATCGGGGTCCAGCATGCCTACGTCGATTCGGCGCGACTAGAGCGCCGCGACGAGAAGCCGTACCGCGAGTGCGAGAAGCGCGACGCCGAGGAGGCCCTCGACGACGCGCCCGCTCGCGCGCAACGAGAGCCGGGCGCCGAGCTGGGCGCCCGCGACGACGCCGGCCGACAGCGCGGCCGCCCGCCTGAGCCCGTGGCCGTGGGCGAAGCTCCCCGTGATCGCGTGCGTCGCCGCTCCGCTTCCGGCGATGATCGCGAGCACGAAGTGGGACGTCGCGGTTGCGAGATGCGTCGGAAAGCCGAGTGCGCGGACGAGCAGCGGGACGTGGATGACGCCGCCGCCGATGCCGAGGAAGCTCGACGCAAACCCGACGACGGTGCTGTAGGCGACGCCGCGACGCAACGGGACGTCGTAGCGGAAGGTCGTGCCGTAGCGGTCGGTCAGGAGCCGCGGGCTGAGCCGGCCGCGCGGGCGGCGCGGGCTTCCCGGCTCGCCGGTCAGGAGCCAGCCGGCCAGGCCGAGGAGGACGACGGCCATCAGGATGTCGAACACCGATCGCGACACCGATCCGACGACGAGCGCGCCCGCGATCGATCCCGGCAGCGCGGCCGCGGCGAACGCGAGGCCGCTGCGGAAGTCGATGCGCCGCTGGTGCGCGTAGGCCGCCGAGCCCGAGGCGGCGTTGAAGAAGACGGCCGTGAGGCTGATCGCGGTGACCGTCGCCGGCCCGGTCGTGCGGATAGAGGAGCAGCAGGATCGGGGTGAGGATGAAGCCGCCGCCCGAGCCGACGATCGTCCCGAAAGCGCCGACGCCGACGCCGAGGAGCGCGAGAAGGACGGCGACTGTCGGGGAGAAGCTCACGGGAAGACCGGGTGCCGAGCATACGCGCCCGGCTGCGCTGCGCCCCCGCTACGACGCGGCGCCCGCGGCACGCTCGACGACGTTCGCAAGCCGGTCGCGCACCTCCGCGGCGATCGGTGCGAGCTCGGCGCTGCCGACGATCGGACAGCATGCGCTCGGCGTCGACGGCCGAGATGTGGGTCTCGTCGTCACGCCGGTAGACGACGACGTTGCACGGCAGGAGCGTGCCGAGATCGGGCTCGGCCGTGAGCGCCCGGTGTGCGAGCGGCGGGTTGCAGGCGCCGAGGATGAGATACGGCTCCTGGTCGACGCCGAGCTTCTCGTGCAGCGTCGCCTGCACGTCGATCTCGCAGAGGACGCCGAAGCCCTCGGCCGCCAGCTCCTCGCGGACGCGTGCCACGGCGTCGTCGAACGAGGACGTCGTCGTCGTGCTCAGGGTGTATGCAGTTGCAGGCATTCGCATTCCTCCTGGAGGTAGCGGCGGCGTGCTTTCTCCGCCTTGACGCGGTGAGCCGCGGCCTCGGAAGGCTCGCGGAGACGGCTTTCGAGATACCGGTGAATCGCGCCCTCGCCGACGATCGCCGGGCCGTCGTCCGGCACGAGTGCGGGGATCGTGTCCGACCCTGCCGCCGCGCATGAGGGCCGTGCGTTCGGCCTTCTCGACCGGCACCTGCCGGACGACGTAGTCGACGCCGAGCTCGGTGAGGCGCTCGCGGACGCGGCTCGACGCGGGGCACCACTCGGCTTGCCAGAGCTCGAGCATCACGAGTGTCCGAACTTCACGTCCGGGAGGATGCGGTCGAGCCAGCGGGGCAGCGCCCAGGATGCGTGACCGAAGACGCGAAGGAGCGTCGGGATCAAGACGAGCCGGACGAGCATCGCGTCGAGCAGGACCGCGATGCCGAGAATCACGCCCATCTCCTTCGGCGGCAGCGGGCCGGAGAGTGCAAAGGTGAAGAAGACGGCGACCATGACGGCCGCGGCGGCGAAGATGACGCGGCCGGAGTGGGCGAGGCCGCCGATCGCCGCCTCGCGCGCGTCGCCGGAGCGGTCGTAGTGCTCCTTGGCCGACGAGAGCAGGAACACCGTGTAGTCCATCGAGATCGCGAAGATCATCGCGAAGAAGAACACGGGCCCCCAGGCGTCGAGGAAGCCCTGCGGCTGGAACCCGAGCAGCCCCGCGCCGTGCCCGCCCTGGAAGATCACGCGTGCGACGCCGAACGCGGCGCCGGTCGCGAGGAGGTTCGTCGCGACGCCGAGCGCGGCGACGAGCGGCGCCCGGAGAGCGACGAGCAGGAGGAGGAAGCCGAGGACGAGAACGACGCCGATGACGAGCGGCGTCCTCGCCGCGAGCGCCCGCTCGAGATCGTGGTTCTCGGCTGCGGCGCCGCCGACGAGTGCGGCGGGCGGAAGCGTCGGATCGCAGCCGGTCGATCGTCCGTCCCGTGACGCGGGCTCGACGGATCGCTCGTCGGGATCGCCTGGATGAGCGCGAGCCCGCTGCCTCCGGCCTCGGGCCGGCCGACGCGGGCGATACCCGGGTCGCGGCGCGCGACGGCCACCGTCGCCGACGCGGCCCGCCGGGGAACGACGATCTGGAGCGCGCCCGGCGCTCCCGTGCCGAATGCCTGCTGCACCTGCGCGTAGCCCACCCGCGAGCCGTCCGTTGCGGGTACGACCTTGATCGACGGCATGCCCGTCTTCAGGCCGAAGATCGGCAGCGCCAGCAGCACGAGGAGAAGCGTGGCGGCGGGACCGTAGAGGTGCGGCCTGCGCCACAGCCGCTCGCCCCAGCGGGCGAACCGCGCGGACCGGTGCTCGCCGGAGTGCACCCAGCGGAGCGGCAGCGCGTCGACCCGCGGGCCGAGCTTCGCGAGCACCGCGGGCAGCAGCGTCAACGTCGCCGCGAGCACGAAGAGGACGCTCAGCATGATCCCGAGCGCCATCGAGCGGAAGGCCGGGCTCGGCACGAGCATCACCGCCGAGAGCGAGATCAGCACGGTCGCGCCCGAGAAGAGCACCGCCTTGCCCGCGGTGTCCATCGTGACGGCGACCGCGTCGCGCGCCGGCAGCCTGGAGCCGAAGAACGCGGCACGGAAGCGGTGCACGATGAAGAGGGCGTAGTCGATGCCGAGCGCGAGCGCGAACATGAGCGCGAAGTTCATCGCCCAGATCGAGATCTCGAAGCCGTGCGTGAGCACCGACAGCAGGCCTGCGGAGGCGACGAGCCCGATGATCGTCAGCATCAGCGGCAGGCCTGCGGCCGCGAGCGACCCGAACGCGAGCGTGAGGATCACGAGCGTCACCGGCCACGAGTAGAGCTCCGACTTCATCATCGCCGTGCGGTTGGCGGTGTTGAAGTCGCTCCACATCCCGGACGCGCCGGTGAGCGAGACGTCGACCCTGCCGGCGCCCGCGGCGTGCAGCTTCGACTTCAGCGCGTCGGCCGCGGCGACCATCGCGGTCGGGTCGCCCTTGGCGCCCGCGGTGACGATCGCCGTGTGCCCGTCGGCCGAGAGCGTCGCCCCGGCCCGCGGCGGAACGACCGTCCGAACGGAGCTCGCCGACCGGAGGAGCTGCTCCACGCGGGCGACCGTCGTGCGAAACGCGGGATCGGAGGCGGTCAGGCCGGCCGAGTGGACGACGACCATCAGCGCGGAGCTCGAGAGCCCCGCGAAGTTGCGCTGGACGAGCTCTCTCGTCTGCACCGACTCGGAGCCGTTCGCCTGCCAGCCGGCGCCGGAGAGCGCCCGCTCGACGCTCGGTGCGAAGACGCCGAGCGCGACCGCGACGAGCGCCCAGAAGACGGCGACGGCGCGGATGTGGTCCGCCGTCCAGCGCCCGAGCCGGCCCACCGGGCCGACCGCCTCCGGATGCTCGACCGCCGGCCCGGCCGGCGAGACGACGGGCGGCTCCGCGACGGCGCTCGGCCTGCGCATCAGCCGCTCACGCCTTCGACGAGCTCGTTCAGCGTCTGCAGCTGCTGCTGCACCGACCCGCAGACCTCGTCGCAGAGGGCGAAGACGCCCTCGTCGACGATGCGGTAGTAGACGTGGTTGCCGGCCTTGCGGCGGCCGACGATCCCGACGTCGGCCAGGAGCGCGAGGTGCTTCGAGATGTTCTGCTGCGACGCGCCGAGCTCGGCGGCGAGAGCCGAGACCGTCGCCTCGCCGTCGCGGAGCCGGTCGAGGAGGCGGATGCGCATCGGCTCGCCGATGACGCGGAACCGCCGGGCGATCAACGCCGCGAGGTCGTCCGGAAGCGGGTGGGGCAGTGCCAAGGTTCCTCCAATCAACTAAACAGTTGTACAGATGTATAGCACATCGGCGCTTCGCTATCCTCGAGCCGTGGCCGCAAACGAGCCCGCCGCGAGCGAGCCCGCGACGCGCGAGCACGGCCCGGCGCCGGCGACGAGCCTGCTGCGGCGGCTGCGCTGGGCCTTCGTCGCAGCGATCGTGCTCCTCGGCGGCGTCGCCGCGGCGCTCGCACTCCGCCCGTCCTCCGAGCCCACGACCGCCGCTGCGGCTGCCGCTGCCGGTGCGCCCGCCGCGACCTGGGCGGCAGGCGAGAAGCGCGCGCCGGACTTCCGGCTGACCGACGAGCACGGAAAGCCCGTCACGATGTCCGGGCTCCGAGGCAGGCGCGTGATCGTCACCTTCGTCGACCCGCACTGCACGACGTTCTGCCCGCGCGAGTCGCTCGTCCTGAACGACGCGCTCCGCACGTTCCCGCAGGCCGAGCGGCCCGCGGTCGTCGCCGTGAGCGTCGATCCGAAGACGCGGTCGCCCGCGGTGCTGCGCAAGGAGGCGCGCCGGTTCAAGTGGCTGCCGCAATGGCGCTGGGCGGCGGGAAGCGCGTCGCAGCTCGACCCGGTGTGGGCGGCGTACCACATCCAGGTCGTGCCGGCCGCCGGCGACATCGGCCACACCGAGGCCGCGTACCTCGTCGACGCGAGCGGTCACGAGCGCGCGCTCTTCCTCTGGCCGTTCAAGGCCGCGGACGTCGCGGCGGCGCTCGGGAGCCTCCGCTAGGAGGACTTGCCGCGGAGCCGGCGCAGGAAGCCCGCTCCGCGCGGCGGCGCCTCGACCGGCTGCTCCGGCTCGTGCACCGCGGGTCGCGCCGGCTCGGGCGCGATCGTCCTCGGCGCCGCGTTCCGTTCGCGCTGCGCCCGGATCGCGGCGCTCATCTCGTCGCGGTGCGACTGCTCCGCCATCGCCGGGACATCTACGGCGCCGGGGCGCTGCCTCCTGCCGTAATCTGCTCGGCGCATGTGCTTCGAGCTCGATTCCGAGCCGCCGATCCCGGTCATCTCCGGCGCCTCGGTGGCGCACGACGATCTCGTGCTCGAGGCGGCCGACGGCAACCGCTTCGCCGCCTTCCTCGCGCTGCCGGACGAGCCGGCCCCGGTCGGCGTCGTCATCCTTCCCGACGTGCGCGGCCTCTACCGCTTCTACGAGGAGCTGGCGCTGCGCTTCGCCGAGCGCGGGTACGCCGCGGTCGCCCTCGACTACTTCGGCCGCACCGCGGGCGTCGCGAAGCGCGACGACGACTTCGACTACAAGGAGCACGTGCAGCAGACGACAGCCCGGTCTCGTCCAGGAGGACGTCGGCGCCTGCGTCCGCCACCTGGCCTCGCTCGGCTGCACGTCGATCTTCACCGTCGGCTTCTGCCTCGGCGGCCGCCACTCGTGGCTCGCCGCGGCCGCGAACCACGGGCTGAAGGGCGCGATCGGCTTCTACGGCCACCCCGGCGAGCGGAACGGCGCGACCGGGCCGACGCAGCGCGCCGCCGACATCGGCGCGCCCATCCTCGCGCTGCAGGCCGGCGACGACCAGAACATCACGGCCGAGGACAACGCCGCAGTTCGACGCAGCGCTCACGGCGCGCCGGCGTCGAGCACGACGTCGTCACCTACGACGGCGCGCCGCACAGCTTCTTCGACCGCAAGCAGGCAGAGTTCGCCGACGCGTCGGACGACGCCTGGGCACGTGTAACCCGGTTCCTGGAGCGGTATGCGTAGCGCATGGCCGTCAAGCACTTCGCGGCGCTCGCGCACGAGCGCTTCCAGCCCGACGATCTCCTGAAGCAGGCGGTCGAGGCCGAGCAGGCCGGCTTCGACGGCATCGCCTGCAGCGACCATCTCGCGCCGTGGTGGACGGACTCGACCGCGCCGACCGCGTCGGGCAACGCCTGGGTCTGGCTCGGTGCGGCCGCGCAGGCGACGAGGCGCGCGCTCGTCGGCCCGGCCGTGACGGCGGTCGTCCACCGCTACAACCCCGTCGTCGTCGCGCAGCAGATCGCGACGCTCGAGCTGCTCGCTCCGGGGCGAGCCTTCCTCGGCGTCGGCTCCGGCGAGGCGTTGAACGAGGTGCCGGCGGGCATGGAGTGGCCGTCGCCCGCCGAGCAGCTCGCCCGCACCGAGGAGGCGCTCGCGATCATCGCGCGGCTCCTCGACGGCGAGACCGTCGACTTCGACGGCCGCTTCTTCCGGGCGAAGGGGGCCGTCCTCTACTCGCGGCCGGAGCGGCGGCCGCCCGTCTACCTCTCCGCGTTTCACGACGGGGCGGCCGAGCTCGCCGGGCGGCTCGCCGACGGGCTCTGGACGCTCGGCGACCCGGAGAAGGCCCCGGCGCTCGTGCAGACCTACCGGCAGGCGGCCGAGGCGGCCGGCCGCGAGCCCGGCGAGATCCTGATCCAGGGCATGTTCTCGTACGCGGCGTCCGACGGGCAGGCGCTCCAGGCGGCGCGGGAGTGGAAGGGGACGATGGTCGACGCGCACTACACGGACGACGTTCACGACCCGGCGGAGATCTACCGTCGCGGCGAGGAGGAGATCTCCGACGACGCCCTCGCGCAGCAGGTGATCTGCTCGTCCGACGCCGCCACCCACGTCCGGCGGATCAGGGAGCTCGAGCAGCTCGGCGCGACGACGGTCGTCCTGATGAACGTCTCGGGCGCGGATCCGCACGCGGCGCTCCGCTTCTACGCCGACTCGGTCCTGCCGGCGCTCAAGGGTTCCTGAGCGCCGTTTCGGGCACAGATGAGTGAGAAGAAGTACATCGTAATCCGCTCTGATTGGAGGCTCACACGATGGCCGAGCTCGTCGCCGACTACGTCCTGAAGCGCCTGCGCGAGTGGGGCGTCGAGCGGATCTACGGGTATCCGGGCGACGGCATCAACGCCTTTCTCGGCGCGCTCGACCGGGCCGAGGAGGCGGGCGGGCCCGAGTTCATCCAGGCGCGCCACGAGGAGATGGCCGCGTTCATGGCGTGCGGGCACGCGAAGTTCGCCGGGCCGGATCGGATCGGCGTCTGCATGGCGACCTCCGGGCCGGGAGCCGTTCACCTCCTGAACGGGCTCTACGACGCGAAGCTCGACCACGTGCCGGTGCTCGCGATCGTCGGCCAGCAGAAGCGCTCGTCCCTCGGCTCGCACTACCAGCAGGAGATCGACCTGCAGACGCTCTTCGGCGACGTCTCGGAGTTCGTCGAGACGTGCATGGTCCCGGAGCAGGCGCGCCATCTGATCGACCGTGCGATCCGCATCGCGCTCGACCGGCGCACCGTCTGCACGCTGATCGTCCCGAACGACGTGGCCGAGGAGCCCGCCGTCGAGTCGCCGCCGCGCAAGCACGGCTCCGTCTACTCCGCCGTCGGCTACCGCCGGCCGCGCATCGTGCCGCAGGAGAACGACGTGCAGCACGCGGCCGAGATCCTGAACGAGGGCGAGAAGGTCGCGATCCTCATCGGCCAGGGCGCGCGCGGGGCGGCGACCGAGCTGGAGCAGGTGGCCGACCTCCTCGGCGCGGGCATTGCGAAGGCGCTGCTCGGCAAGGACGTGCTCGCGGACCACCTGCCGTACGTCACCGGGTCGATCGGCCTGCTCGGGACGATTCCGAGTCACGACATGATGGAGGGCTGCGACACGCTTCTCATGGTCGGGACGACGTTCCCCTACGCGGAGTTCCTGCCGAAGGAGGGTCAGGCGCGGTGCGTCGAGATCAACATCGACGCGAGCATGATCGGCATCCGCTACGCGTCGGAGGTCATGCTCGTCGGCGACGCGAAGGAGTCGCTGCAGGCGTTGATCCCGCATCTCATCCGCAAGGCCGACCGCGGCTGGAGGCAGAAGATCGAAGCGGGCGTCGAGTCCTGGTGGAAGGTCGTCGAAGAGCGCGCCCTGCAGGACGCGAGCCCGATGAACCCACAGCGCGTCGCGCACGAGCTCTCCGAGGTCTTGCCCGACGACGCGATCGTCACCGCGGACTCCGGCTCGTCGACGAACTGGTACGCGCGCCAGGTGAAGCTCAAGCAGGGCAATCTCGCGTCACTCAGCGGAACGCTCGCCACGATGGTTCCCGGCGTGCCGTATGCGATCGCCGCGAAGTTCGCCCATCCCGACAGGCCGGTCGTCTGCTTCGTCGGCGACGGCGCGTTCCAGATGCTCGGGATGAACGAGATGCTGACCGTGAAGCGCTACATGGATCGCTGGTCGGACAAGCGCCTCATCTTCTGCGTCTTCAACAACCAGGATCTGAATCAGGTCACCTGGGAGCAGCGCGTGATGGAAGGCGACCCGAAGTACCCGGGAACGCAGTGGCTGCCCGACCTCGACTACGCCGCCTACGGCCGGCTGTGCGGCCTCGAGGGGATCATGTGCGACTCCGGCGACGACATGCGCGGCGCGTGGGAGCGCGCCTTCGCCGCCGACCGCCCGGTCGTCCTCGAGGTGAAGACCGACCCGGACGTGCCGCCGCTGCCCCCGCACATCACGTTCGAGCAGGCAAAGAAGATGGCGAAGGCGATGCGGAAGGATCCGCAGCGGGCGGACGTGATGGAGAAGTCGATGCGCGGCAAGCTCGTCGAGTTCCTGAAGGGTTGAGCGCGGCGACGTCCCGGACCGAAGCCGTCGTCGAGAGCCTCGACGTGCATGCGTGCACGGTCCCGACCGACGCTCCCGAGTCGGACGGGACGCTCGCATGGGGCTCGACGACGATCGTCGTCGTCGAGGCGCACGCGGGTGGCGAGACGGGGCTCGGCTACACGTATTGCGACACCGCCGCGGCCGAGCTGATCCGAACGACGCTCGAGGACGTCGCCTGCGGCAGCGACGCCCTCGACGTGCGGGCGACCTGGCTCGCGCTGACGCGGCGGATCCGCAACGTCGGGCGTCCGGGCATCGCGTTCTGTGCCGTCTCGGCGATCGACCAGGCGCTCTGGGACGTGAAGGCCCGCTTGCTCGGCGTCCCGCTCGTGTCGCTCCTCGGCGCCGCGCACGACGCGGTGCCGATCTACGGCAGCGGCGGCTTCTGCTCGTACTCCGACGCGCGGCTGCAGGAGCAGCTCGGCGACTGGGCGGCAGCCGGGATCCCGCGCGTGAAGATGAAGCTCGGGCGCGAGCCGGAGCGCGACCCGGCCCGTCTCGACGCGGCGCGCGCGGCGATCGGCGAGGACGTCGAGCTCTTCGTCGACGCGAACGGCGCGTTCACGCCGAAGCTCGCGCTCGGCTGGGCGGAGCGGCTCGTACACGACTGGGGCGTGACGTGGTTCGAGGAGCCGGTGTCGTCGGGCGACCTCGACGGCCTGCGCTTCGTCCGCGAGCGCGGCCCTGCGGGTCTCGAGATCGCGGCCGGCGAGTACGCCTACGTGGCGGCCGACTTCCGCAACCTCCTCGGATGCGTCGACTGCCTGCAGGCCGACGTCACGCGCTGCGGGGGGATCACCGGGC
Source organism: uncultured Actinomycetes bacterium (assembly GCA_963831405.1). Lineage (GTDB taxonomy): Bacteria > Actinomycetota > Thermoleophilia > Gaiellales > Gaiellaceae > Palsa-739. Next base: position 85,307 of record CAWHPX010000015.1, on the reverse strand, counting down.
TCCTCTCCGTGTCCGGCTTTGCAAACGCGCACGCGCTCGACGTCTCCGCACACTGCGCGCCCGCGATCTCGGCCCATGCGTTCTGCGCCGTCGAACGGCGGCGGCACCTCGAGTACTTCCACGATCACGTCCGCGTCGAGTCGCTGCTCTTCGACGGCGTGCTCGAGCCGGACGGCGGCGTGCTGCGCCCCGACCGTTCGCGTGCCGGCAACGGCCTCGAGCTGAAGCGAAACGAGGTCGAGCGATGGGCGGCGTGATCGGACGCGTCCTCGCGAACGTGCGCGCCGGCCGGATGCAGCGGTTTCTCGCGGCTGCCACCGCCCTGTCCGCGCCGCCGCTCGCGTTCGAGATCTACCTCGAGCACTACAAGGCGTCGTTCGGCGACAAGTGGATGTGGACGCCGATCCTGCTCACGCCGCCGCTGACGGCGGCGGGCATCGCGGGCTTCGTCTCGCCGAAGGCGGCCCGCACCGTCCTGCCGGCCGTGGGCATCCTCTACTCGCTCGACGGGCTCGTCGGCGTGTACACGCACCTGCGCGGCGTCCAGAAGCGGCCGGGCGGCTTTCGCGAGGCGCACTACAACCTCGTGATGGGGCCGCCGCTCCTCGCACCGGGCTCGCTCGCGCTCGTCGGCGGCATGGCCGTGCTCGCTGCGGTGATGAAGCGCGAGAAGTAGCGTGGACTTTCGCGCTCCTCACCACCTGCCGAGCCGCGGCAAGCCGAGCCCGGAGAAGCTGCCGCGGCAGCGCAGCGGCACGACGCCGCAGCTGCACGGCCGCTATCCCGAGTACGACGTGCTCGCGCAGACGGCGCACTGGGACGAGGTCACGCGGCGCGTCGTTCGCGACCGCGTCGACAGGGTGCCGCCCTTCCGCTTCTTCGACGAGCGCGAGCAGGCGACGCTCGACGCGCCTGCTGCGACTGCCTCACCGCGCAGGACGCCGAGCCGCGGATCCCGGTGCTCGCCTTCGTCGACGAGAAGCTCCACGAGAACCGCGGCGACGGCTACCGCTACTTCGACATGCCCTCCGACCGGGACGTCTGGCGCACGGTCGCGCGCGGCCTCGACGACGAGGCGCGCGCGCTCGGCGTCGGCACCTTCGACGAGCTCTCGCTTCATCATCGACGACGTCGTCTGCCACCGGTTCGCCCAGGCCGAGCTCGTGGGCGGCGCGTGGGCGACGCTCAACGTCGCGCGCGCGTTCGGCATCGTCATGCGCGACACGTGCGAGGCCTTCTACTCGCATCCGTGGGCGTGGAACGAGATCGGCTTCGGCGGCCCGGCGTATCCGCGCGGCTACGCGGCGTTCGGCAACCCGGAGCTCGGCGAGCGCGAGCACTGGGAGGGTGTGGAGGCGTTCGAGCGCGACCCGGTGCCGGACGTGCGCCGGAAGGGGTTGGACTGAGTGCCGTCTCGTCTGCGCAAGGGGTCGTTCGCCATGCCGGAGGACAACGACTCGCCGTTCCTGCTCGACCCGCACCGGCGGGGCCTGCCGAACCTGCACACGATGGCGCGCCACTCCGAGAGCGCGCCGGTCGACCTCGTCGTCGTCGGAGCGGGCGCCGGCGGCGTCACGCTCGCGCAGCGGCTCGCGCGAAAGGGCTGGCGGATCGTCGTCCTCGAGAAGGGCCCGTTCTGGGATCCGGATCGCGACTGGGTCTCCGACGAGAAGGGCTCCGCAGGGCTCTACTGGAACGAGAACCGGATCATCGGCGGCACCGACCCGATCCAGATGGGCAAGAACAACTCGGGCGTCGGCGTCGGCGGCTCGATGACCCACTTCGCCGGTTACGTGCCGCGGTTCCACCCGTCCGACTTCGAGGTCCGCACGCGCGACGGCGTCGCCGCCGACTGGCCGATCTCGTACCGGGAGCTGAAGGAGTCGTTCGAGCGGGTCGAGCGCGAGCTGCCGGTCGCCGGCGAGCACTGGCCCTGGGGCGACCCGCACGACTATCCGCATGCGCCGCATCCGGTGTGCGGCGCGGCGCTGAAGGCGTGGGAGGGAGCGCGGGCGTGCGGCATCGAGATGCGGGTCGGCCCGGTCTCGATCACGAACGGCAGCTTCGGCAACCGGCCTCACTGCATCTATCGCGGCTTCTGCCTGCAGGGCTGCAAGGTGAACGCGAAGGCGTCGCCGCTCATCACGCATCTGCCCGACGCGATCGCGCACGGCGTGGAGGTGCGGGCCGACTCGATGGCGACGCGCATCGAGGTCGACGAGGCGCGGCCGCGCGCGGGGCGTCGTCTACGTCCGCGACGGGCAGGAGTGCTTCCAGCCGGCGGACGCCGTCGCCGTCTGCGGCTACGCGATCGAGACGCCGCGCCTGCTGCTCAACTCGACGAGCGCACGCTTCCCGCACGGGCTCGCCAACAACGACGACCAGGTCGGGCGGTACGTGATGGTGCAGGGCGCGACCCAGGTCGCCGCGCGCTTCCCGGAGATGCTCCGGATGTACAAGGCGCCGCCGCCGGAGATCTCGAGCGAGCAGTTCTACGAGACGGACGACGCGCGCGGCTTCGCGCGCGGCTTCTCGATCCAGACGATCTCGCCGCTGCCGATCGGCTGGGCCGAGCACGTGACCGCAGAGGGCCACTGGGGCCACGCGCTCCGCGAGTACATGCGCGACTACAACCACTGGTCGGTGCTCGGCTCGCTGTGCGAGCTGCTGCCGCAGGCCGAGAACCGCGTCACGCTCTCCGGCGAAACGGATCGCTACGGCGTACCCGTCGCGACGTTCCAGTTACAGCCTCTGCGAGAACGACAAGGCGAACATCGCCTTCGCGACGAAGGTGATGGAGGAGGTCTGGCACGAGGCCGGCGCGCAGGACACGCTGAAGATCGACCGCTACGCCCATCTCGTCGGCGGCTGCCGCATGGGCTTCGGCCCGCAGGACTCGGTCGTCGACTCGTCGCATCGTGCCTGGGAGGTCCCGAACCTCTTCGTCGCCGACGGCAGCGTGTGTCCCACCCAGGGCTCGGCGAACCCGGCGCTCGCGATCATGGCGCTCTCCGACCGCCTTGCGCGACTGCTCGCCGACAAGCGCGTGGAGGCGGCGGCATAGCGACGCTGACGAATCCCCGCGACGCGTTCCTCGCCGAGCTCGCCGAGCTCCTCTGGATCGAGCGCACCCTCGTCTTCGAGGTGCTGCCCCGGGCGGTCGAGGCGACGCGGGACGAGGAGCTGCGGGAGGCGCTCGCGGCGCATCTCGAGGAGACGCGGTACCACGTCGCGCGGGTCGAGTCGGCGTTCCGGGCGGCGGGCGCCGACCCGGTCGCCGCGCGGAGCGCGGGCCTCGCGGGCCTGCAGGCGCAGCACGAGTCGCAGGAGGTGAAGGAACCCACCCTTCGCGACGTGCAGACCGCGACGGCCGCGATCCGCGTCGAGCATCTCGAGCTCGCCGTCTACGAGGCCCTCCTCGGCCTCGCCGGGGCGCTCGGCCTCGGCGAGAGCGCCGACCTGCTCGCCGAGAACCGCAAGGAAGAGGACAAGGCCCTCGAGCGGCTCGCCGGCATCGCCGACCGCCTGCGCAAGGCATTGCCGGGGGTCTGACCCCGCTGTCTGGCTCCGCCGGCCCTCCGCCAGGGGTCTGACCCCGCTGTCGGGGTCTGACCTCCGCTGGCTCCGCCGGCCCCGCCAGGGGTCTGACCCCGCTCGTTTCGGGGTCTGACCCCGCTGTTTGCTCCGCCGGCCCCTCCGCCAGGGGTCTGACCCCGCTCGTCGGGGTCTGACCCCGCTGGTTTGCTCCGCCGGCCTGTTCGAATCGGTCATCTTGCGCCGGAGCCTGCCGATGGCGATGGTGGCGGGATGCCCCGAAAGCCCCGGCAGACGTCCGCAGGCGTCTATCACGTCGCTGCGCGAGGCTCTCAGGGCGAGCGGCTCTTCCGAGACGACCACGACTACCTGCGCTTCGAGATGGAGCTCCGTGCGTCGCTCGAAGCGTGGAATTCCCGCTGCATCGCCGCCTGCGCGCTCTCGACGCACTACCACGTCCTGCTCGAGACGACGAGCGACGGAGTCCTGCCGCGTCTGATGAAACAGCTGAACCAGGGCTACGCCGCCTCGTACAACGCGCGCTACGGCAGGCGTGGCCACGCATTCGCGGATCGCTATCTCGGCGTCCCCGTCCTGACCGATGAACAACTCGCCGTCGTGTATCGCTACCTCGCCCGCAACCCGATCGAGGCAGGGCTCTGCGCGGTTCCGCACGAGTGGATCTGGAGCAGCTATCCCGCTGCAATCGGCCGGGGAACTCGTTTCGCGTATGCAGACCCGGCGCTCGTCGTCGCCGTCTGCGGCGGCTCGATTGCCCGGCTGCGGCAGCTCGTCGAAGCGGAGCATGGCAAGAGCGGGGTCTGACCCCGCTGGGGTCAGAGCCCCGCAGCGCAGCCCGCTGGTCAGACCCGGCGGAGCGATGGGCCGAACGGCCCATTGCGCGCCGACCCCGCGGGCGCGAGGGTAGGAGGGTGGCGCAGATCCTTCTCCTCGCGGGCGGCCTCGTCCCGCTCGCCGCGATGCTCCTCGCGCTCTTCGCGGCCGCGTGGCTGCGCGAGGGCCGGCGCGCCGCGGCGCCGGCCTCTCGCGACTAGCCGGAGCTAGCGGGCGCGCGCCGGCGCGGCCTGCGGGCCCCTGCCGACGGCGTTGATCGGCCTCGCGACCGACTCGAGCGACTTCCCTTCCGCGTCGACCCCGAGCAGGATCTCGACGACGCCGCCGATCGCCATGATCACGCCGCCGATCACGAACGCGATCGTCACGTTGCCGACGGAGCCGGTCTCGATCAGCTTCCCGAACGTCCACGGCGCCGCGATCGCGACCCCGGTGCCGCAGGCGTAGAAGAGGGCGATCGCCATCGCGCGCGTCTCCATCGGGAAGATCTCGCTGACCGTCAGGTACGCGGCCGACGCGCCGGCCGAGGCGAAGAAGAAGCAGATCGCCCAGCAGACGGTGAGCGTCGTCGCCGACAGCACCTGCTGGTGGAAGAGGTACGCCGTGACGAGGAGCGAGGCGCCGCGAGCAGATACGTCGCGGAGATCATGACCTTCCGCCCGACCGTGTCGAAGAGCGGCCCGAGCAGCCACGGGCCGAGCAGGTTGCCGATCGCGAACGGGATGATGTAGAGCGGGGCGTTCGCCTTCGAGGCGTGGAAGAAGGTGGTCATGATCGAGACCATCCCGAAGAGCGTCGCGTTGTAGAGCACGGCCTGCGAGGCCATGAGCGAGAACCCGAGGACGCCGCGGCCCGGGTACTCCTGCATCACGTGCCGCGCGATCGCGACGAAGCCGATCGAGCGCCGCTGCTCGATCTCGAGCGGCTCGCCCTTCGGCTCCGGCAGGTCGGGATGCGTCTGCCGCACCTTCTCCTCGATCTCGCGCACGACCTCCTCGGCCTCGTCGGCCCGGCCGTGGGTGAGGAGCCAGCGCGGGCTCTCCGGCACGAGGTGCCGCACGAAGAGGATGCCGATCGCGAGGATCGCGCCGAGGCCGAAGCCGAGCCGCCACCCGACGTTGACCGCGAACGAGTTCAGCAGGACGACGGTCAGGCCGGCCGCCGCCGCCGTGCCGATCCACCACGAGCTGTTGATCGCGAGTGCGATCCGGCCGCGCACACGGGCGGGCACGAGCTCGTCGATCGCCGAGTTGATCGCGGAGTACTCGCCGCCGATGCCCGATCCCGCGAGCACCCGGAAGAGCATGAACGACCAGAAGTTCCAGGCGAGAGCCGTCGCCACCGTGAAGACGAGATAGACGCCGAGCGTGATCATGAAGAGCTTCTTGCGCCCGAAGCGGTCGGTCAGGTACCCGAAGAGGAGCGCCCCGCCCACGGCGCCCGCGAGATAGAAGCTGCCCGCCGCGGTCGCCTGCGCCGTGGAGAGATGGAGCGTCCCCTTGTCGGTCAGGACGCCCGAGATCGAGCCGACGAGGGTCACCTCGAGCCCGTCGAGGATCCACGTGATCCCGAGCGAGACGATGACGAGCCAGTGCCAGCGGCTCCAGGGGAGCCGGTCGAGTCTCGACGGGATGTCCGTCGTGATGGTCTTGCCGGTGCCCCCGGTCACTCCCAGCGAACCACTCGCGGCGCTCGCGCTCACGTCGATCCTCCTTCGGTTGAGAGGCGGTCTCCTTTTCCAGGAGAACAACGCGAAAAACGGCTCCGAGGGTGCGGGAGGCCCGGAGAAGTTCCGCTACACTCCCCCGGCGCGCGGGGCGCCGTAGCTCAGCTGGTTAGAGCGCTGCACTCATAATGCAGAGGTCGGTGGTTCGAGCCCACCCGGCGCTACTAGAGACCGCGTTCACCTCGAGGTAGGTAAAGGAAAATGGCCACCGGAGTCAGAGTCGCAATCACGCTCGCCTGCACGGAGTGCAAGCGGCGGAACTATCAGACGCAGAAGTCCAAGCGGAACTCGCCCGACCGGGTCGAGTTCAAGAAGTACTGCCGCTGGTGCGGCCGGCACACCCCGCATCGGGAGACCCGCTAGCCCTTCGTGGATGGCCAAGCAGACGCGTCAAGAGCGGCGCGCGCGGCGCGCGCAGCAGGAACCGGCCCTCGCAGGGGGGCCGCCTTCGCGTCCGCCCGCCCCGCCCACCGCGAACGGCGGCTCGGAGCCGCGCCGGTCCGGCGGCGGCAAGCCGCGGGCGGCGGCGACCGACGAGCGCCGTGGCTCGGGCCCGATCCACTTCATCCAGGAGTCGATCGCGGAGCTCAAGAAGGTCGAGTGGCCGGATCAGAAGGCGGTTGTCAGCGGCACCGCGGTCGTCCTGATCGCCTGCGTCATCGTCGGCGCCTACCTCTGGCTGAACGACGAGGTCTGGAAGTACGTCGTGCAGCACGTGTTGCTGCGATAGAGAGGAACGAATGTTTCGCTGGTATGTGATCAACACCTACTCCGGGCACGAGAACAAGGTGAAGGCCAATCTCGAGCACCGGATCGAGTCCATGAACCAGCGCCCGCGCTTCCGCCGCGTCGTCGTCCCGACCGAGCAGGTCATCGAGACGAAGGACGGCCAGAAGGTGCAGGCGGAGAAGCGCGTGCTCCCGGGCTACGTGCTCGTGAACATGGACCTGAACGACGACGCGTGGACGGTCGTGAAGAACACGCCCGGCGTCACCGGGTTCGTCGGCGCCGGGGCGAAGCCCGTGCCGCTCTCGCAGCCCGAGGTCGACCGGATCCTCCACACCGGCACCGGCGGCGCCGCGCCGACGCGCGCGCAGGTGGAGTTCACGCTCGGCGAGTCGGTGAAGATCACCTCGGGCCCGCTCGCGGACTTCGACGGCGAGATCACCGACGTGAACGCCGACGGCCAGAAGCTCCAGGTCATGGTGAACATCTTCGAGCGGCAGGTGCCGGTCGAGGTCGGATTCGACAACGTGAAGAAGCTCGACTAGAGGAACCTGTCAATGGCGAAGAAGGTACTGACACTCATCAAGCTCCAGATCCCGGGCGGGCAGGCGAACCCTGCGCCGCCGGTCGGCCCTGCGCTCGGCCAGCACGGGGTCAACATCATGGAGTTCTGCAAGGCGTTCAACGCGCAGACCGCCGATCAGAACGGCCGGATCACCCCGGTCGAGATCACGGTCTTCGAGGATCGGTCGTTCTCGTTCATCACGAAGACGCCGCCGGCGGCCGTCCTGATCAAGGAGGCGCTGCGGCTCGACAAGGGCTCGGCCGAGCCGAACCGGACCAAGGTGGGGCGGCTCTCCCGCGCCCAGGTGCGCCAGATCGCGGAGACGAAGATGCCCGACCTGAACGCGCGCGACCTCGACCAGGCCGCGCTCATCATCGCGGGCACGGCCCGGAGCATGGGCGTGGAGGTGGATCTCTGATGGCACAGCACGGCAAGCGCTACGTGGAGTCCCGCGGCCGGATCGACCGCGAGTCGACGTACTCGCCGGTCGAGGCGGTGCGGATGCTCAAGGAGTTCCCGGGGGCGAAGTTCGACGAGACCGTCGAGGTGCACTTCCGGCTCGGGCTGAACGTCCGCCACGCCGACGAGCAGCTGCGCGGCACGCTGATGCTGCCGCACGGCACCGGCCGCGAGACGCGCGTCGCCGTCTTCGCCGAGGGCGACAAGGCCCGCGAGGCGGAGGAGGCCGGCGCCGACGTCGTCGGCTCGGCCGACCTCGCGAAGCGCATCGAGGAGGGCTTCACCGACTTCGACGTCGCGATCGCGACGCCGGACCAGATGGGCAACGTGGGCCGCCTCGGCCGCGTGCTCGGCCCTCGCGGGCTGATGCCGAACCCGAAGACGGGCACCGTGACCTTCGACGTCGGCAAGGCGGTCCGCGACGCGAAGGCGGGCAAGCTCGAGTACCGCACCGACCGCGGGGCGAACGTCCACCTCTCGATCGGCAAGAAGAGCTTCGACGAGCGGGCGCTCGTCGAGAACTACGCGGCGGTCGTCGACGAGATCGTCCGCGCGAAGCCGGCGGCGGCGAAGGGCCGCTACATCCGGCAGGTCACGCTCACGAGCACCATGGGCCCGGGCATCCACGTCGACCCGGCGAAGACCCGCGGTATCGTGGAGGAGCTGGACGAGGCCCAGGAGGCCGTTCCGGCCTAGTAACAGCCTGATACAAGCCCAATCGCCGAAGACAGCTGGCGGCCCCCTCGCGGGGCGGAAGCCCAGCCCAGGCGGTGTTCGGCAGAGGATTTTCGCATCGCCTCTTCTCGAGCCCGCCACCGTGCGGGCTCGAGACGTTCAAGGAGGTGATCCGGTGAAGAAAGAGGACAAGGAGCAGATCGTCGGCAAGCTGACGGAGCGGCTGCGCGCCTCCGAGACGCTGCTCGTCGCCGACTACCGCGGCCTGACGATGCCGCAGATCGACGAGCTGCGGAGCCGCCTGATCGCAAGCGGCGCGAGCTTCACGGTCGTGAAGAACACGCTCACGCGGCGTGCGGCCGAGGCCGCCGGGGCGGACGCCCTGCTGACCCTGCTCGAGGGGCCGAGCGCGATCGCGTTCCTCGACGCGGACGGCGACATGGTCGCCGCCGCGAAGGCGCTCGCCGACATGGCGCGGGACTCGAAGGTCCTCGCCATCCGCGGCGGCGTGCTCCAGGGCCGGACCGTGACGGCGGACGAGGTCGAGAGCCTCGCGAAGCTGCCGCCGGTCGACGTGCTCCGCGGCCAGGTGCTGGGCGCGATCATCGCCCCGCTGACCGCGATCGCGGGGCTCGTCAACGCCCCGCTGCAGAACCTGTACGGGCTGATCGACGCCCGCATCGAGCAGCTCGGCGGCGAAGAGCCGCCGCAGCCCGCGGCGGAGGAGCCGGCCGAGGAGCCGGCAGAAGAGCCGGCCGAGGAGCCGCAGGCCGCAGCAGACGAACCCACACGGGCGGACGCGTCGGCGTCCGCCTCCGACCAAAGCACTGACGAAGAGGAGACGAGGTAAATGGCAGCTGTAGAGGAGATCTTCAACTCGCTCGGGAGCATGACCGTGCTCGAGCTCGTCGAGCTGAAGAACAAGATCGAGGAGGAGTGGGGCATCACGGCCGCCGCTCCGGTCGCGGTCGCCGCCGCCGGCGGCGGCGGCGCGGAGGCCCCGGCCGCGGAGGAGAAGACGTCGTTCGACGTCGTCCTCACCGAGGCGGGCGGCCAGAAGATCCAGGTGATCAAGGTCGTCCGTGCGGTCACGGGCCTCGGCCTGAAGGAGGCCAAGGACCTCGTCGACTCGGCGCCGAAGCCGGTCAAGGAGGGCGTGAACCAGGAGGAGGCCGACTCGATCAAGGGTCAGCTCGAAGAGGCCGGAGCGACCGTCGAGCTGAAGTAGTCGAGGGCGGCGAGGGCGACCGCTCTCTCTCGAGAGACGGGGTCTGGCCCCTTCGGGGCCAGACCCCAGCCGTCGCACCGAGAGCCGCTCGGCAGGTCGAAAGCGGGGTCTGGCCCCTTCGGGGCCAGACCCCGCCGTCGCACCGAGAGCCGCTCGGCAGGTCGAAAAGCGGGGTCTGGCCCCTTCGGGGCCAGACCCCGGCCGTCGCACCGAGAGCCGCCCGAGGGGTCCGCTGGACGAATTCCGGCTCCCGCGCTACCATCAGGCGGCAATTCCCGGCCTCCCGCCGCGCTTTCGCTTGCGGACAGGGGGGCCCTGTCGGTATCCTGGCAGGTTGCGCCGACGTTCCGCTCGTCTGCACCTCTGCACGCCTAATCGCCTGAATTTCGCACGTCCCCAAGGGAGGCTCTTTCTTTGACCACCAAGGTCGCTTCGCCCCGCGCGCGCAAGTCTTTTTCCCGTATCGAAAACGTCCTCGAGCTCCCCAACCTCATCGACATCCAGAAGGCCTCGTTCCAGTGGTTCCTGGACGAGGGCCTCCGCGAGACGATCAACGACATCTCGCCGATCGAGGACTACACCGGCACCCTCGCCGTCGAGTTCGCCGACTACGTCTTCGGGCAGCCGCCCGTCACGATCAAGGAATGCCGTGAGAAGGACCTGACCTACCAGGCTCCGCTCTCGATGACCGTCCGCTTCGTGAACAAGGAGACGGGCGAGATCCGCGAGCAGACGGTCTTCATGGGCGACTTCCCGATGATGACCGAGCACGGCACCTTCATCATCAACGGCACCGAGCGCGTGATCGTGACGCAGCTCGTCCGCTCGCCGGGCGCCTACCTGATGGAGCCGAAGGACCCGACGAAGCAGGTCTTCACGGCGAACCTCATGCCGAGCCGCGGCTCGTGGCTCGAGCTCGAGATCGACAAGAAGGGCATCGCCTACGCCCGCATCGACCGGAAGCGCAAGCTGCCGATCACGACGCTCCTCCGCGCCCTCCCGGCCGAGGACCCGTCGACCGGGTTCCAGCTCGACACCTCCTCGAACGAGGCGATTCTCGCCCTCTTCGAGAACTCGCACTACATCGTCTCGACCCTCGACAAGGACCCCTCGACCCGCGAGGAGGAGGCCCTGATCGAGGTCTTCAAGAAGCAGCGCCCGGGCGAGCCGCCGACGCTCGACAACGCGCGGAACCTCCTGCGTGCGCTCTTCTTCGACCCCAAGCGCTACGACCTGACGAAGGTCGGCCGCTACAAGCTGAACCAGCGGCTCGGCGTCAACGTGCCGGAGGACGTCCGCGTCCTCACGACCGAGGACATCGTCGCGCTCGTCAAGAAGCTCATCGACCTGCCGGTCAAGCTCGGGCTGCCGGAGGACTCGAAGGACTTCGCGGCCGAGGCGATCGGCCTGCCGCGCGCACCGATCGCGGCCGAGCTCGACGAGTACGAGCACTTCGGCAACCGCCGCCTCCGCACCGTCGGCGAGCTGATCCAGGAGGCGTTCCGCGTCGGCCTCTACCGGATGGAGCGCGTCGTCCGCGAGCGGATGACGACCGAGGACGTCGACACGATCACCCCGCAGACCATCATCAACATCCGTCCGGTCGTGGCGGCGCTGAAGGAGTTCTTCGGCTCGTCGCAGCTCTCGCAGTTCATGGACCAGACGAACTCGCTCGCCGGCCTCACGCACCGGCGCCGCCTGTCGGCGCTCGGCGCCGGCGGCCTGACCCGCGAGCGCGCGCCGATCGAGGTGCGCGACGTCCACCCGACCCACTACGGCCGCATGTGCCCGATCGAGACGCCGGAAGGCCCGAACATCGGCCTCATCGGCTACCTCGCGTCGTACGCGACGGTCAGCGAGTTCGGCTTCATCCAGACGCCGTACCGCAAGGTGGTCGGCGGCAAGGTGACCGACGAGATCGTCTACCTCGACGCGGTCGAGGAGTCGCGCTACACGATCGCGCAGGCGACGGCGACGCTCGACAAGAACGGCAAGCTGCTCGAGTCGGCGGTGCTCTGCCGCTCGGCCGAGGGCGAGGCCGTGACGGCCGCGCCGAAGGACGTCGAGTTCATGGACGTCGCGCCGGCGCAGATCGTCTCCGTCTCGACGGCGCTCATCCCGTTCCTCGAGCACGACGACGCGAACCGCGCGCTCATGGGCGCGAACATGCAGAGGCAGGCCGTGCCGCTCCTCGTCAGGCAGGCGCCGCTCGTCGGCACCGGCCTCGAGTACCGCGCCGCGGTCGACTCGGGCGACGTCGTCGTCTCCGAGCACGCCGGCACCGTCGTCGACGTCGACGCCGACAAGATCGTCGTCGAGTCGAAGGACGGCAAGGACACGTACACGATGACGAAGTTCATGCGCTCGAACCAGGGCACGCTCATCCACCACAAGCCGGTGGTGCGGCTCGGCGACAAGGTGCGCGCGGGCGAGGTGCTCGCCGACGGCAGCTCGACCGACAACGGCGAGCTCGCGCTCGGCGCGAACCTGCTCGTCGCCTTCATGCCGTTCGAGGGCTTCAACTTCGAGGACGCGATCGTCATCTCCGAGCGCGTCGTCAAGGACGACATCCTCTCGTCGATCCACATCCACGAGTACGAGATCGATGCGCGCTCCACGAAGCTCGGCGACGAGGAGATCACGCGCGACATCCCGAACCGCTCGGAGGAGTCGCTCGCGCAGCTCGACGAGCGCGGCGTCGTGCGCATCGGCGCCGAGGTCGGCTCGGGCGACCTGCTCGTCGGCAAGGTGACGCCGAAGGGCGAGACCGAGCTGACGGCGGAGGAGAAGCTGATCCGCGCGATCTTCAAGGAGAAGGCCCGCGAGGTCCGCGACACGAGCCTCAAGGTGCCGCACGGCGAAGGCGGCGTCGTCATCGACGTGAAGACCTTCGCGCGCGACGGCGGCGACGACCTGTCGCCGGGCGTGAACGAGCTCGTCCGCGTCTACGTCGCGAAGAAGCGCAAGATCGCCGAGGGCGACAAGCTCGCGGGGCGCCACGGCAACAAGGGCGTCATCTCGCGCATCGTCCCGGAAGAGGACATGCCGTTCCTGCCCGACGGCCGCCCGGTCGACATCGTGCTGAACCCGCTGGGCGTCCCGAGCCGCATGAACATCGGCCAGGTGCTCGAGACGCACCTCGGCTGGGCCGCGGCGCACGGCGTCTTCCACGAGAACGGCGACGGCGATGCGGAGCCGAACTGGAAGCACCGCCGGCAGATCATCAACGGCGGCAACCCGAGCCCGGTGGCGACGCCCGTGTTCGACGGCGCGACTCCGGTCGACGTCGACGAGTCGCTCATCGCATGGTCGGAGCAGAACCCCGACTCGCCGATCAAGATGCTCGTCGACAAGAAGCGCGCGAGCGGCCGGCAGACGTCGGGCAAGGTCGTGCTCTTCAACGGCCGCACCGGCGAGCCGTTCGAGCAGAAGATCACCGTCGGCTACATGTACATCCTGAAGCTGCTCCACCTCGTGGACGACAAGATCCACGCGCGGAGCACCGGCCCGTACTCGCTCGTCACCCAGCAGCCGCTCGGCGGCAAGGCGCAGTTCGGCGGCCAGCGCTTCGGCGAGATGGAGGTGTGGGCGCTCGAGGCGTACGGCGCCGCCTACACGCTGCAGGAGATGCTCACCATCAAGTCCGACGACACGGTCGGGCGCGTGAAGGCCTACGAGGCGATCGTCAAGGGCGAGAACATCGCCGAGCCGTCGATCCCGGAGTCCTTCAAGGTGCTGCTGAAGGAGATGCAGTCGCTCGCGCTCGACGTCCACGTGCTCTCCGACGAGGGCCGCGAGGTCGAGGTGCGCGAGGAAGAGGACGAGCTCCTGCGCGCCGCCGAGGAGCTCGGCATCGACCTCTCGCCCGGCTCGCTCCGCGCGGTGGGCCGCCAGCCCACGGCGGAAGAGGCCGAGGAGGGCCAGGAGCGCGTCGACGTCGACGGCGAGATCGGCCTGCCGGCCGACGAAGCGCTCGGCGACCTCGACGACGTCGAGGTGTCGGAAGTGGAAGAGGCGAAGGAAGAGGCGGACGCGGAAGTAGGCCCGATGGGCGAAGCAGACCTCGTTGACCTTGAGCTCGAAGACTGATTGAGAGGCTGAGACACACTTGATCGACATCAACGATTTCGACGCAATCCGGATCGGGCTTGCCTCCAGCAAGCAGATCCGCGACTGGTCCTCCGGCGAGGTCACGAAGCCGGAGACGATCAACTACCGGACGCTCAAGCCGGAGCGCGACGGCCTCTTCTGCGAGCGGATCTTCGGTCCGACCCGCGACTGGGAGTGCTACTGCGGCAAGTACAAGCGCGTCCGCTACAAGGGCATCATCTGCGAGCGCTGCGGCGTCGAGGTGACGCGGCAGAAGGTGCGCCGCGAGCGCATGGGGCACATCGACCTCGCCGCGCCCGTCTCGCACATCTGGTTCTTCAAGGGCGTTCCGTCCCGCATCGGCTACCTCCTCGACATCGCCCCGCGCGAGCTCGAGAAGGTCCTGTACTTCGCAGCGTCGATCGTCACCGCGGTCGACGTCGAGAAGCGCGCGAGCGACCTGAACGGCCTCGAGGACCAGGTCGGAAGCGAGGCCGGCCGCATCGAGGTCGACAAGGAGGAGGCGCTCGCCGCGCTCGAGGATCGCCTCGCGCGCCGCCGCGACTTCTTCGCGAAGGGCAAGGAGCGGAACTTCGACGAGGACGACGACTTCTGGGTCCGCGGCCTCAACAACTGGGCCGAGGAGCAGGCGCTGCCGGCGCTCGACGACGCGCGCAAGCTCGTCAACGGGCTCCTCGTCGAGCTCGTCCCGAAGATCACGACGGAGGACTCGAAGAAGATCCGCGAGCTCGTCCGCAACGCGGCGATCCGCGACGACCGCAAGCTCGCCCCGCGCGAGCTCGAGCAGGTCGCGGTCGCGGCGGAGCAGATCCTCCAGTCGATCCAGCCGCTCGAGAAGGACATGGCGAAGGCGACCGGTGCGAAGAAGGGTGCGATCACGAAGCACATCCATCGCGTCGTCGACTCGCTCCTCGAGGGCGACGAGATCCACGAGGACGACGTCGCGCTCGTCAAGGGCGTCGACGTCAAGAACCTCGACAAGGCACGCGAGCTCGGCAACGGCCTCCTCCGCGACGTGGTCGACACGTGGGAGGAAGGCCAGGACATCCGCGAGCTCACGAACGACCTGTGCCTGCGCACCGACGGCCGCATCCAGAAGGAAGACCTCGACGCGATCATCCAGTGGGCGCTCAAGGTCCGCGAGATGTACCTCGACATCGAGTCGCGTCGCGACGACGCGCGCGAGGCTGCGGTCGACGCAGTCCGCCGCCTCGAGCAGACGTGGCAGCTCTTCCGCGAGCTCGAGCCGAAGCTGATCGTCAACGACGAGCAGATCTTCCGCGAGCTCAAGGACCGCTTCGGGTCGCCGTACGGCTTCGGCGTCTACTTCCGCGGCGGCATGGGCGCGGAGGCGATCCGCGATCTGCTGAAGGACCTGAACCTCGCCGACGAGGCCGCGAGCCTCCGCGAGCAGATCCGCACCGGCAAGGGCCAGAAGCAGCAGCGCGCGATCAAGCGCCTGAAGGTCGTCTCGGCGTTCGTCACCTCGGAGAACAAGCCCGAGTGGATGATCCTCGAGGCCGTGCCGGTCATCCCGCCGGAGCTCCGGCCGATGGTCCAGCTCGACGGCGGCCGCTTCGCGACCTCCGACCTGAACGACCTCTACCGCCGCGTCATCAACCGGAACAACCGCCTCAAGCGGCTGCTCGACCTCGGCGCGCCGGAGATCATCGTCAACAACGAGAAGCGCATGCTGCAGGAGGCCGTCGACGCGCTCTTCGACAACGGCCGCCGCGGCCGCGCCGTGACCGGCCCGGGCAACCGGCCGCTCAAGTCGCTCTCCGACATGCTGAAGGGCAAGCAGGGCCGGTTCCGCCAGAACCTGCTCGGCAAGCGCGTCGACTACTCCGGCCGCTCGGTCATCGTCGCCGGCCCGCACCTGAAGCTCCACCAGTGCGGCCTGCCGAAGCTGATGGCGCTCGAGCTCTTCAAGCCGTTCATCATGAGCCGGCTCGTCGAGCGGAAGATCGTCCAGAACATCAAGGCGGCCAAGCGGCACGTCGACCAGATGCAGGGCGAGGTCTGGGACATCCTGGAAGAGGTCATCCAGGAGCACCCGGTCCTGCTGAACCGCGCACCGACGCTGCACCGGCTCGGCATCCAGGCGTTCGAGCCCACGCTCGTCGAGGGCAAGGCGATCCAGGTGCACCCGCTCGTCTGTCACGCGTTCAACGCGGACTTCGACGGCGACCAGATGGCCGTGCACGTGCCGCTGTCGGCCGAGGCGCAGGCCGAGGCGCGCATCCTCATGCTGTCGGCGAACAACATCCTCTCGCCGGCATCGGGCCGCGCGCTCGCGACGCCGACGCAGGACATGGTTCTCGGCTCGTACTACCTCACGTACTCGGATCTCGAACTTCGACGCGCTCGTCGTCGAGAAGATGAACCCGCGGCCCGAAGCGGCTCCGCACCGAGGAAGAGGTCGAGTTCGCGCTCGACGCGAAGCAGATCGAGATCCAGACGCCGATCGAGTACCTGTGGGAGGGCGAGCTCGTGCTCACCACCGCGGGCCGCGTGATCTTCAACGCGGAGATCGACCGGGCGCTGCGCGAAGCGGTCGGCGAGCTCGACGGCGACTACACGACGTACCACGACTTCCTGAACCGCACGCTCTCGAAGAAGGAGCTCGGCGACTTCATCTCGACGCTCGTCGACGAGTACGGAGCGCACGCGGTCGCGGTCGTGCTCGACACGATCAAGGATCTCGGCTTCCACTACGGCACGAAGGCCGGCGTCACGATCTCGAAGAACGACGTCGTCATCCCGCCGGAGAAGGAGTCGATCCTCGCCGACTACGAGGGCCGCGTCGAGAAGGTCGAGCAGGCGTACGAGCACGGCCTCATCACCGAGTCCGAGCGTCACGAGTCGATCGTGAACATCTGGACCGAGGCGACCGAGACGGTCGCCGAGGCGATGGTGGCGAACCTGAACGAGCTGAACCCGATCTACATGATGGCCAACTCGGGCGCACGTGGATCGTTCGCGCAGCTCCGCCAGCTCGCCGGCATGCGCGGCCTGATGGCCAATCCGAAGGGCGAGATCATCGAGCGCCCGATCAAGGCCAACTTCATGGAGGGCCTGTCGGTGCTCGAGTACTTCATCTCGACCCACGGCGCCCGCAAGGGCCTTGCCGACACGGCGCTCCGCACCGCCGACTCGGGCTACCTCACGCGGCGTCTCGTCGACGTCTCGCAGGACGTGATCATCCGCGAGCCGGACTGCAAGACGAAGGAGTTCGTCGAGCTGCCGCTCTTCCTGCCGGACGGCCTGAACAAGAGCGTCGCCGCGCGCATCCTCGCCGAGGACGTGTACAAGCCGCTCGCCTCCGGCAAGCCGGGCAAGACGCTCATCGCCGAGAAGGGCGAGGAGATCACCATGCCGCGGCTGCGCGAGATCGTCGAGCAGCTGGGCGAGTACGCGCGAGGACTTCGTCGTCCCGGTTCGCTCGGTGCTGAAGTGCAAGGCCGAGGTCGGCGTGTGCCAGGCGTGCTACGGCACGTTCCTCGCCACCGGCGAGATGTCGGAGATCGGCGACGCGGTCGGCATCATCGCCGCGCAGTCGATCGGCGAGCCGGGCACGCAGCTGACGATGCGGACGTTCCACACCGGCGGTGTCGCCGGCGCGGACATCACGCACGGCCTGCCGCGCGTCGTCGAGATCTTCGAGGCGCGGAACCCGAAGGGCGCCGCGCAGCTCGCCGAGATCGACGGCACGATCGACATCGAGGAGACCGAGCGCCAGATCAAGCTCACGATCGTCGCCGACAGCGGCAACGAGGACGACGACAAGTCGTACACCGTGCCGCGCCGCACGCGCCTGCTCGTCGCGAAGGGCCAGAAGGTCGAGCCCGGCGACGCGCTGCACGAGGGCTCGATCAGCCCGGCCGAGCTGCTGCGCGCTGAAGGGCTACACCGCGGTCGAGCTGTATCTCGGCTACGAGGTGCAGAAGGTCTACAAGTCGCAGGGCGTCGAGATCCACGACAAGCACATCGAGCTGATCGTCCGCCAGATGCTGAAGAAGGTGCGCGTCGACAACGCGGGCGGCACCGACCTGCTGCCGGGCCAGCTCGTCGACAAGCTCGTCCTCGATCGTGAGAACGCACGCGTCAAGAAGGAGAAGGGCAAGGACCAGGCGACGTCGGAGCCGCTGATCCTCGGGATCACGAAGGCGTCGCTCGCCACCGAGTCGTTCCTCTCCGCCGCGTCGTTCCAGGAGACGACGAAGGTGCTCACCGACGCCGCGATCGAAGGCAAGGTCGACCGGCTGCTCGGGCTGAAGGAGAACGTCATCATCGGCAAGCTCATCCCGGCGGCGACCGGCCTGAAGCGGTACCGGCAGATCGAGATCCGCCCGTCGGACAAGGTGCCGGTCGACCGCGTACCAGCGGCCGCAGACCGAGGAGCAGCTGCTCGCCGCGCTCGAGGAGATCGAGTCGGGCGAGTCGGGCGACGGCCTCGCCGGCCTCGGCCTCGACTTCGGCGGCGCGCCGGAGCTGACCGACGAGGACGGCGACGGCGCCGCCCCGCGCGACGCGATCGAGGCGGAGGAAGTGCCGGAGGTCGACAGTCCGCTCGACAGCGAGTCGTAAGACCCGGGACCGTATGCACCGTGTAAAGAGGGCGGCCTTCGGGCCGCCCTCTTTGGTATCAAGGTGCAGGGTCGGTTCGTGAAGAAGCTCGTCGTCCTCTTCGCCGTCAGCGCCATGCTCCTCGCGGTCGGTCCCGCGACGCGGCGCGAAGCCGCATGCCGCGCCGCGCCGTACGCCGGCCAGTGCGGCCTGCCTGCGACGCAGCCGATCTGGTTCGAGTTCGGGCAGACGCTATCTCGAGCCCGTGTTCGGCAGGCCCGGCGTCGTCGATCGGCGCGTCGACCGGCGACTGGCCCGCGCACATGCGCTCGCTCGGTGCGGCGACGGTCTACTTCGACCTGAACCTGAAGAACCGCGTCGGCACGCCGACGAAGCCGACCGACACGTCGACGATGCCCGACCGCGCGAAGCGGCTCTACGACTTCGCGTCGCAGCAGACCGGCTGCTCGACGCCCGTCGTCGTCTTCAACGAGCTCTCGGGCCCCGGCCTCGTGACGCCGTGGTCGGACACGAACGCGCAGTACCGCGCGAACGTGCTGGCGCTGCTCCAGGACATCGCGGCGCTCGGCGCCCGCCCGGTGCTGCTCATGCCGGCGGCGATCTACGCCGACGGCGACGCGCTCGCGTGGTGGCAGCAGGTGTCGGCCGTCGCAGAGATCGTGCGCGAGATCTACGTGCCTGCGACCGCGACGTGGAAGCAGGGCGTCGTGCTCGGCAACCGCACGTTGCGCGAGCGCTACCGCGACGCCGTGTCGGACATCACCTCGATCGGCGTCCCGCGCGAACAGGGTCGGCCTGATGGTCAGCTTCGCGACGACGAGGGGCTTCGGCGGCCGCAACGGCCTCGAGCCGGTCAGCGCCTGGTTCCAGGTGGCGAAGTGGCAGGCGCTCGCCGTGAAGCAGGTCGCCGCGGAGACCGGCATCGCGTCCGTCTGGTCGTGGGGGTGGGGGAGATGGAGCGCCGGCGAGCAGGATCCGGAGAAGGGTCACGCGGCCTGCGTCTGGCTCTGGGCGCGCGCGCAGTCGCTCTGCGACGCGCCGAAGCAGCTCGGGCCGCAGTTCGACACGTCGCTGCAGGACGGTCAGCTGAGCGTCCTGCGTGCGGCGGCGCAGTGCCTGATCGGCACGCGCGTGCTCTCGAACGCCGCGATCCGGCCAGCTGCAGGCGCTGACGGGCGACCGCGACACGGCGTACAGCGCGCTCTTCGAGCGCCTCGTCGAGAGCGAGCGCGTCACCGGTGTCGACCGCGCGGGTGCTCGAAGGCCGAGCAGGCCGTGATCGCGCAGAGCTTCGGCGGCAGCCGGGCCGCGTACGTGGCGCGCGCTGCGCGCCGCGCATGCGTCGGTGGCGGTCGCGCGCGGCGTGCTCGGCGACGAGCTTCGGCGGGTGCAGGTGCAGTCGACGCTGCCGGGCGGCTCGCCGACCGCGGCGCAGATCCAGACGTTCTACGAGTCGTACCCGGAGCTCTCGGTGCGCCTCGTCCAGTCGAAGCCCGCTCCCCGCCTGGCTCGGCACGGAGGCGAAGGGCTTCGCGATCTCCGAGGTCGCGCCGTCGCGCATCTTCGATCTGAAGACCGGCAAGACGGGGACGGTGCAGACGAGCGAGGGCTCGTTCCGGATCAAGCCGCTCGACGACGTGCTGCCGCTCGGCGCCGTCCCGCTCGGCAAGGTGACGCCCGCGATCAAGGCCGCGCTCCGCGGCTTCACGCGCGGCGAGGAGTTCGAGCAGTGGACCGTCGGCAAGCAGCACGCGGCGCTCAACACGCGCGATCTGCGCGCAGGACGACCTGCCGCAGCCGTCGGCGGTCGACCTGACGTCGTACCTGCCGTTCCTCCGCCTGGGCTAGAGGCTGACCGGGGTCTGACACCCGCGGTGTCTGACCCCGCTGTTGGCTCAGCCTGTTCGACAGCGGGGTCAGACCCCGCTGCGCGGGGTCGACCCGGGCTCTGTCGCGTCGCCGGGGGCCGACACCCGCGGTGTCTGACCCCGCTGGGTCAGCGGTTCGATGCGCGGTCGACCCTAGGCCGTCTGTCGGCCGTCGCCGGCGGTCACGCTCTGGCCCTTGCCGGCGTCCTTCGCGCGGTAGAGGGCCTCGTCGGCGCGCTCGAAGAAGCTGATCGAGTCGTCGTCGGGCTTCAGCTCGGCGAGGCCCGCCGAGATCTGCAGGCGCCCGGCCTGGCCGAGCGTCCGGCCGCCGATCGCGGCCTGCAGGCGCGCGAAGAGCTGCTCGGCCTGCTGGATGCCCGACTCGGGCAGGATCACCGCGAACTCGTCGCCGCCGACGCGGCACGGGATGTCGGCGGTGCGGATGACCTCGCGGACGCGGTCGGCCGCCTCCGACAGCACCGTGTCGCCGCCGAGATGCCCGACCTGGTCGTTCACGTCCTTGAAGTTGTCGAGGTCGAAGACGATGAGCGCGAGGCGGCGGTTGTACCGGTGAGCCCGGGCGCACTCGCGCGACAGCGTCTCGTGGAAGTAGCGGCGGTTGTGCAGCCCGGTCAGCGCGTCGAGGTCGGCGAGCTGGCGCGCCTCGCGGAACCGCTGCGCATTCTCGATCGCGGGCGCCGCGCGGTAGGTCAGCTCCTCGAGCTCGCGGACGTCGTCCTCGCCGAACCGCCGGGCGGCGTCCCGCGTGTAGACGGCGAGGTAGCCGACCCGGCCGCCGTTCTCCTCGAGCGGCACCGCGAGGCCGCCGTGGATGAGGCCGTTCGGGTCCTCCGCGTCGGGCCCGTAGCTGTACGAGACCTGGATCGCCCGGGCCCGCGACCCGTCCGGGCGGCCCGGCGATCGCCTCGGCGCCGTCGACCGCGAGCCCGTGGGCCGCCACCGTCGGGATCCCGTCGGCGCCCTCGAGCCGGATGAGGGCCGCGTCGACCCCCTCGAGGCGGGTGCCCGCCTCGAGCGTCCGGGCGAGCACCTCGTCCATGTCGATCGAGCCCGCGATCTCGCCGAGAAACCGGCTCCGGCGACCCTCCTCCTCGGCCCGCTCGACCGCGCCGGCGAGCTCCTGGGCCAGCTCGTCCATCCGCTTCTCGAGCGTCTGGACGACCGCGCCGACGCGCTCGTCGGCCCGCCGGCCCGAGCGCCGGCCGACGACCCCGAGCAGGGCAAGGAGCAGCACGAGGCAGCCGCCGAGGGCCACGACGAGGACGATGAGCGTTTGGTGGTTCACCGCAGAGAGGTCGAAGTCGTCGCAGTATGGTCCGAGAAGCTGTCCAAAGCTATGCTTCCCCGAGCGCAGATTTCGCTCAACCGCCCCGTTTGACGCCTCAGACGGCCTCCGGTACCATGCCGCGGGCCGGTTGGCAGGGCCTCGCCGCCCCGCCAGCCGTCTCTTTTTGCATACGACCACCCAGGAGAAGCGCTAGACCCATGCCGACTGTCAATCAGCTCGTTCGGAAAGGCCGGAAGGCCCCGGTCTCGAAGAACAAGACCCCGGCGCTCGCGGGCTCCCCGCAGAAGCGCGGCGTCTGCACGCGCGTCTACACGACGACCCCGAAGAAGCCGAACTCGGCGCTCCGGAAGGTCGCGCGCGTCCGGCTGACGAACGCGATGGAGATCGGCGCCTACATCCCCGGCGAGGGCCACAACCTGCAGGAGCACTCGGTCGTGCTCGTCCGCGGCGGCCGCGTCAAGGATCTCCCGGGCTTCCGCTACAAGATCATCCGGGCCGCGCTCGACACGGGCGGCGTCGCCGACCGCAAGCAGGCGCGCTCGAAGTACGGCGCCAAGAAGGCGGGCAACTGATGCCGCGCCGCGCAGAGGTCCAGGCCCGCGTTCCCGAGGCCGACGGCATCTACAGCTCGCAGCTCGTCACGCAGGTGATCAACAAGGTCATGCTCGACGGCAAGAAGTCGATCGCCGAGCAGATCGTCTACGACGCGCTCGAGCAGGTCGGCACGAAGACCGGCCGGCCGCCGGTCGAGGTGCTCGAGCAGGCCGTGAAGACGGTCACGCCGGTCCTCGAGGTCCGTGGCCGCCGCGTCGGCGGGGCGAACTACCAGGTGCCGGTCGAGGTGCCGCAGCGCCGGGCCCGCACGCTCGCCGTGCGCTGGCTCGTGACGTTCGCGCGCGAGCGCCGCGAGAAGGGCATGTCGGTGAAGCTCGCCAACGAGATTCTGGACGCCTTGAACCAGCAGGGTGGAGCGTTCAAGCGCAAGGACGACGTCTACCGGATGGCGCAGGCCAACAAGGCCTTCGCGCACTACCGCTGGTAGACGAGAGAGAACGCAAGGACAGCTTGAGCACGAAGGAAAAAGAGCACGGCAGTCGCCCTCGACCGCGTCCGGAACATCGGGATCATGGCCCACATCGACGCGGGCAAGACGACGACGACCGAGCGGATCCTCTACTACACCGGCCGCACCCACAAGATGGGCGAGGTCCACGAGGGCGCGGCGACGATGGACTGGATGGCGCAGGAGCAGGAGCGCGGCATCACGATCACGTCGGCCGCGACGACGGCGTTCTGGCGCGACCATCGCATCAACATCATCGATACGCCCGGGCACGTGGACTTTACGGTCGAGGTCGAGCGCAGCCTCCGCGTCCTCGACGGCGCGGTCGCCGTCTTCGACTCGGTCGCGGGCGTCCAGCCGCAGTCCGAGACCGTCTGGCGCCAGGCCGACAAGTACAAGGTGCCGCGCATCGCGTTCATCAACAAGATGGACCGCACCGGCGCGAACTTCTTCGCCGCCGTGCAGTCGATGCGCGACCGCCTCGGCGCGAACCCGATCCCGGTGCAGATCCCGATCGGCCAGGAGGACGGCTTCCAGGGCGTCGTCGACCTCGTCGAGATGCAGGCGATCGTCTACAAGGACGACCTCGGCCAGGAGTTCGAGACGACCGAGATCCCGGCCGAGCTCGCAGAGCAGGCGCACGAGTACCACCACCAGCTGATCGACACCGTCTCGCACTTCGACGACGAGGTGCTCGAGGCGTACATCGAGGACGAGTCCTCCGTGACGCCGGAGATGATGAAGCGCGCGCTCCGCGCGGGCACGATCGCCGACGAGATCACGCCGGTGCTGCTCGGCTCCGCCTTCAAGAACAAGGGCGTGCAGCCGCTGCTCGACGCGGTCATCGACTACCTGCCGAGCCCGCTCGACGTGCCGCCGATGGTCGGCATCGACCCGAAGACCGAGGCAGGAGGTCGACGCGCATGCCGTCGCCCGACCAGCCGTTCTCGGCGCTCGCCTTCAAGGTCATGTCCGATCCGTACGTCGGCAAGCTGACGTACTTCCGCGTCTACTCCGGCCACGCTCAAGGCGGGCGACCGCGTGCTCAACACGACGACCGGCAAGACCGAGCGCGTCAGCCGCATCCTCCAGATGCACGCGAACCACCGCGAGGAGCGCGACTCGATCACGGCCGGCGAGATCGCGGCCGGCGTCGGCCTGAAGACGACGACGACGGGCGACACGCTCGCCGCGGAGAACGCGCCGATCGTGCTCGAGTCGATGACGTTCCCCGAGCCGGTGATCCAGGTCGCCGTCGAGCCGAAGTCGAAGGCCGACCAGGACAAGCTCGGCGCCGGCCTGCAGCGGCTCGCCGAGGAGGACCCGACGTTCCGCGTCACCTCCGACGAGGAGACGGGCCAGACGCTGATCGGCGGCATGGGCGAGCTCCACCTCGAGATCATCGTCGACCGCCTGAAGCGCGAGTTCAACGTCGACGCGAACGTCGGCCGCCCGCAGGTCGCGTACCGCGAGACCGCGGGCAAGCCGGTCGACAACATCCGCGAGAAGTTCGTGCGCCAGACCGGCGGCTCGGGCCAGTACGCGGACGTCGTCATCAACCTGCACCCCGCAGGCGCCCGGGCGTCGGCTACGAGTTCAGCGACAAGATCGTCGGCGGCAAGATCCCGAAGGAGTACATCCCGGCGGTCGACGCCGGCATCAAGGAGGCCATGGACTCCGGCGTGCTCGCGGGCTATCCGGTCGTCGACGTCGCGATCGAGCTCGTCGACGGGTCGTACCACGAGGTCGACTCGAGCGAGCGCGCGTTCAAGATCGCCGGCTCGATCGCCTTCAAGGAGGCCATGAAGCGCTCGAAGCCGAAGCTGCTCGAGCCCGTCATGGCCGTCGAGGTGACGACGCCCGAGGACTACCTCGGCGACGTCATGGGCAACCTCAACAGCCGCCGCGGCCGCATCGAGTCGATGAACCCGCTCGGCAACGCGCAGATCATCAAGGCCAGCGTGCCGCTGTCGGAGATGTTCGGCTACGCAACCGACCTGCGCTCGATGTCGCAGGGTCGGGCCGATTTCACCATGCAGTTCGATCGGTACGAGGAAGTACCTCAGTCGATCGCGAGCGACATCATCGAAGCTCGCGGCTAACTCGGAATCGAAGGAGAGCAGGGAGCCACCAATGGCCAAGCAGAAGTTCGAGCGGACACAAGCCGCACGTCAA
Organism: uncultured Actinomycetes bacterium; assembly: GCA_963831405.1. Lineage (GTDB taxonomy): Bacteria > Actinomycetota > Thermoleophilia > Gaiellales > Gaiellaceae > Palsa-739. The sequence goes on along the minus strand of CAWHPX010000015.1, from coordinate 60,424 downwards.
CGTCGGCACGATCGGTCACATCGACCACGGCAAGACGACGCTGACCGCTGCGATCACGAAGGTGCTCGCGGAGTCGAGCGGCGGCACGGCCGTCGCGTTCGACGAGATCGACAAGGCGCCGGAAGAGCGGCAGCGCGGCATCACGATCAACACCGCGCACGTCGAGTACGAGACGGCGAACCGTCACTACGCGCACGTCGACTGCCCGGGCCACGCCGACTACATCAAGAACATGATCACGGGCGCCGCGCAGATGGACGGCGCGATCCTCGTGGTCTCGGCCGCCGACGGCCCGATGCCGCAGACGCGTGAGCACATCCTGCTCGCCCGCCAGGTCGAGGTGCCGGCGATCGTCGTCGCCCTGAACAAGGCCGACATGGTCGACGATCCCGAGCTGCTCGAGCTCGTCGAGCTCGAGGTGCGCGAGCTCCTCTCCAAGTACGAGTTCCCCGGCGACGACATCCCCGTCATCCAGGTCTCGGCGCTGAAGGCGCTCGAGGGCGACGCGGAGTGGACGCCGAAGATCCTCGAGCTGATGGAAGCGGTCGACACGTACATCCCGGAGCCGACGCGCGACGTCGACAAGCCGTTCCTGATGCCGATCGAGGACGTCTTCACGATCACCGGCCGCGGCACCGTCGTGACCGGCCGCATCGAGCAGGGCAAGATCGAGGTCGGCACCGAGGTCGAGATCATCGGCATCCACCCGGAGGTCGCGAAGACCGTCGTCACCGGGCTCGAGATGTTCCAGAAGACGCTCGACTACGCCCAGGCCGGCGACAACGCGGGCCTGCTGCTCCGCGGTACGAAGCGCGAAGAGGTGGAGCGCGGCCAGGTGCTCGCGAAGCCGGGCTCGATCACGCCGCACACGCACTTCAAGGCCGAGGTCTACGTGCTGTCGAAGGACGAGGGCGGCCGTCACACGCCGTTCTTCAACAACTACCGCCCGCAGTTCTACTTCCGCACGACGGACGTGACCGGCGCGGTCAAGCTCCCGGAGGGCCAGGAGATGGTCATGCCGGGCGACAACACGAACATGGAGATCGAGCTGATCCAGCCGATCGCCATGGATCAGGGTCTCCGTTTCGCGATCCGCGAGGGCGGCCGCACCGTGGGTGCGGGCGTCGTCACCGAGATCATCAAATAGCGACTAGGTGAAAGGAGGCGCCGGTGCCACAGCAGAAGATCCGCATTCGACTGAAGGGCTATGACCACCAGCAGGTGGACAAGTCTGCGCGCGACATCGTGGACACGGCCCAGCGCACCGGCGCCACCATCACCGGTCCCGTGCCGCTGCCGACCGAGAAGAACGTCTACTGCGTGATCCGCTCGCCGTTCAAGGACAAGGACTCGCGCGAGCACTTCGAGATCCGCACGCACAAGCGGCTGATCGACATCCACTCGCCGACCCCGAAGACGGTCGACTCGCTCATGCGGCTCGACCTCCCGGCCGGCGTCGACATCGAGATCAAGCTGTAGCGATGAAGGGGATCGTTGGCAGAAAGCTGGGCATGACGCAGGTCTTCGACGACGAGAGCGGCGTCGTGACCTCGGTCACCGTCATCGAAGCGGGCCCGTGCCCGGTCGTCGCCGTGCGCACGCCCGACGCGGACGGCTACGAGGCCGTGCAGCTCGCGTACGAGCAGGTCGCGGACCGCAAGATGTCGAAGCCGGAGCGCGGCCACCTCGCGAAGAACGGCGTCGACGGCGCGTATCGCCACCTGATCGAGTTCCGCGGCCACTTCTCGGACGCGGTGCAGGGCGAGAACGTCACCGTCGAGATCTTCGAGCCGGGCGACAAGGTGAAGGTCGCCGGCATCGGCATCGGCAAGGGCTTCCAGGGAACGATCAAGCGCCACCGCTTCCACCGCGGCCCGAAGAGCGCACGGCTCGCACAACATCCGCAAGCCGGGCTCGATCGGCGCGAGCGCGACGCCGTCGCGCGTGTTCAAGGGCATGAAGATGGCGGGCCAGATGGGCGCCAGGCGCGTGACGCAGGTCGGCCTCTCGATCCACTCGGTCGACACCGAGCGCAACCTGCTGCTCGTCAAGGGCGCAGTGCCCGGCCCGAAGAACGGAATCGTCGAGATCAGGGAGATGTCGTAGTGGCCGCTCCGAAGGCTCCGCTGCTCGGTGGCGCGAAGAAGGACGTCTCGCTCGACGAGACGGTCTTCGGCGCCGAGGTCAAGGCGCACCTCGTCCACGAGGCCGTGCGCGCAGAGCAGAACGCGAGGCGCCAGGGCACGCGCGCGGCGAAGAGCCGCGGGCTCGTGTCCGGCGGTCGCGCGAAGCCGTGGCGCCAGAAGGGCACCGGCCGCGCCCGCCAGGGCACGATCCGCGCGCCGCAGTTCACGGGCGGCGGCGTCGCGTTCGCGCCGAGCCCGCGCAGCTTCGACGTCAAGGTGAACAAGAAGGCGATGAAGGCCGCGCTTCGCTCCGCGTTGAGCGACCACGCGCAGGCCGGCACGATCGGCCTCGTCGACGCGTTCGAGAACGCCGTCGACGAAGCAGGCCGCGCAGCTGCTGGCCGACTGGGGCAAGGACTCGCCGACGCTCATCGTCGTCGGCGAGGACGAGGTCGCGCTGGCGAAGTCGTTCCGGAACCTCGAGCGCGTGCAGGTCGTCACCGTCCCGTCGGAGATCGAAGTGACGCAGGTCGTCTGGGCGCGCTCGCTCGTCGTGAGCCAGTCGGCCCTCGACGCGCTGCAGGGGAGGGCGTCATGAGCGTAGGCTTGACGGAGCTCATCCAAGAGCGGAGGCGCCGGCTTGGCCGGCGCCGGGAGCGGGCATCATGAGCTTGCATCCCGGCGAGGTCCTGATCCGCCCCGTGATCTCGGAGAAGAGCTACGAGGGGATCGCGACGAACCAGTACACGTTCCAGGTGCACAAGGATGCGCACAAGACGCAGGTCCGCCAGGCCGTCGAGCAGCTGTTCGACGTCAAGGTCGAGCGCGTCAACATCCTCAAGGTGCAGCCGAAGCCGAAGCGCCGCGGCGCGATCCGCGGCACGAAGCCGGGCTGGAAGAAAGCCGTCGTCCAGCTCCGCAAGGGCGACACGATCGAGATCTTCGAGGGAGCTCAGCTCTAGTCATGCCGATCCGCCGATACAAGCCGACATCGCCGGGCCGCCGCTTCATGTCGGTCTCCACGTTCGAGGAGATCACGAAGACGAAGCCCGAGAAGAGCCTGCTCGAGCCGGTGACGAAGAAGGGCGGCCGGAACTCGAACGGCCGCATCACGACGCGCCACCAGGGCGGCGGCCACAAGCGCCGCTACCGCGTCATCGACTTCAAGCGGCTGAAGGACGGCATCCCGGCGAAGGTGGCGGCGATCGAGTACGACCCGAACCGGTCGGCACGCATCGCGCTCCTTCACTATGCGGACGGCGCGAAGGCGTACATCCTCGCCCCGTCGCAGCTGCGGGTCGGCGCGATCGTCGAGTCGGGCCCCGGCGGCCGACATCAAGGTCGGCAACGCCTTGCCGCTCGAGAACATCCCCACCGGCACGCTCGTCCACAACGTCGAGCTGAAGCCGGGCGGCGGCGCGAAGATGGCCCGCTCCGCCGGTTCGGGCATCCAGCTCGTCGCGAAGGACGGCCCGCACGCAGTGCTGCGTCTCCCGTCCGGCGAGATGCGCCGCGTCCTCCTGACGTGTCGCGCCACCGTCGGCCAGGTCGGCAACGTCGACCACCAGAACATCAACTGGGGCAAGGCCGGCCGCAACCGCTGGAAGGGCAAGCGCCCGACCGTCCGCGGCTCCGCGATGAACCCCGTCGACCACCCGCACGGCGGCGGCGAGGGCAAGTCGAAAGGCGGCCGCCACCCGGTCACGCCGTGGGGCGTGCCGACGCTCGGCAAGCGCACGCGCTCGAAGCACAAGGAATCGAACAAGCTGATCGTTCGCGGCCGTCGCCGCGGCAAGGAGGGTCGCCGCAAATGAGCAGAAGCTCGAAGAAGGGGCCGTTCGTGCAGGAGCGCCTGCTGGAGCGGATCACGGCGATGAACACCGCGGGTCAGAAGAACATGATCCGCACGTGGTCGCGCAGCTCGACCGTCTTCCCGGAGATGGTCGGCCACACGATCGCGGTCCACGACGGGCGCAAGCACGTCCCCGTGTTCATCTCCGAGCAGATGGTCGGGCACAAGCTCGGCGAGTTCGCACCCACCCGGACGTTCCGCGGCCACGCGGGCGACAAGGCGGCAAAGGTCAAGAGGTAATGGCAGCAGTCGTGACAGAGAAGCGCACCGTGCGTGCGCAGGCGAAGTACGTGCACTCGAGCGCGCGCAAGGCGCGGCTCGTCACCGACCTCATTCGCGGCCGCTCCGTGCCCGAGGCGCGCACGATCCTCGCGTTCTCCGACCGCGCGATTGCGCGTGACGTCGAGCGCGTGCTGCACTCCGCCGTGTCGAACGCCGAGTCGCGCCCCGACCTGCTGTGGAACGGCGACGACCTGCTCGTCGAGACCGCGTACGCCGACGAGGGCCCGACGCTGAAGCGCCATCGCGCCCGCGCGCGCGGCCGCGTCGGCCGGATCATGAAGCGCACCTGCCACATCACCGTCGAGCTCGCGCCGAGCCCGGCCGCGATCGCCGCCGCCGAGGCGGCCGCAGCGGCCGCTCCGAAGCGCCAGCGCGCGGCGAAGAAGACGACTGCTTCTGCTGCCGCAGAGCCGGCCGCCACCGAAACCGAGACGCCGGAAGAGACGCCGGCCGAGGAGACGAGCTAAATGGGTCAGAAAATCCATCCGGGCGGCCTGCGCGTCGGCGTCATCCACGACTGGAAGTCGAACTGGTACACGGGCACGAAGGAGTTCCCGGCGTACATCCTCGAGGACGTCCGCATCCGTCGAGCACATCTACAAGAAGCTCGCGCATGCGGGGCTCTCGGACATCCTGATCCGCAAGGACAAGCAGCGGATCACGGTCGACATCTACACCGCGCGCCCCGGCATCGTCATCGGCAAGTCCGGTGTCGAGGTCGACGCGCTGCGCAAAGAGCTGCACGCGATCACGCAGAAGAACGTCCACATCAACATCAACGAGATCAAGCGCCCCGAGCTCGACGCGAAGCTCGTCGCGCAGTCGATCGCGGAGCAGCTCTCGAACCGCGTTGCATTCCGGCGCGCGATGAAGCGCGCGCTCGCGAGCGCGATCCGCTCCGGCGCAGCCGGCGTGAAGATCCAGTGCTCCGGACGCCTCGGCGGCGGCGAGATGAGCCGGCGTGAGACCTACAACGAGGGCCGCGTGCCGCTGCACACGATCCGTGCCGACATCGACTACGGCTTCGTCGAGGCGCGCACCGCCTCCGGCCGCATCGGCGTCAAGGTGTGGATCAACAAGGGCGAGATCATGCCCGAGGGCTTCGAGAGCGTCACGTCGGGCGGCGACGTCCGTCTCGGCGACCAGGACGCACGCCGCCGTCGCGGCGGTGCGACCGAAGGCCTCGGCGCATCGCGCGAGAGCGGTCGCGGCCGGAGCCAGGATCGCGAGGGCCTCGGCCCGGTCAAGCGGCGCCGCGGCCCGGGCGGCGGCGGCGGAGGAGGAGGCCGTGGGGCCGGCGGTGGACGCGGGCCCGGACAGGGCGGCCGTCCTGCCGGTGGAGGCGGCGGCGGTCGCGGTCGTGGCCCCGGTGCGGGTGCACGTCCGGCCGGCGGCGGCGGCGGCGGCGGTGGCGCCGGTACGCGTCCCGCGTCGAATCGCCCGCGCAAGCAGGATCCGGCCGTCGAGAAGCCGAGCACCGAGGAGAAGCCCGTGACCCCGCCGGCCGTCGAGGAGACGCCGAAGAACGAGGCGCCGCCGGCGGCGCCCGAGCAGGGCACCGAGGGGGCTGAGTCCTGATGTTGATGCCGAAGAAGACGAAGTTCCGCAAGGTCCATCGCGGCCGCCGTCGCGGCGAGACGAAGGGCCAGTCGACCGTGCAGTTCGGCGACTACGGCCTGAAGGCGATCGACCGCGGCTGGATCACGAACCGCCAGATCGAGGCCGCCCGCATCGCGATGACGCGCAAGATCAAGCGCGGCGGCAAGGTCTGGATCAACGTCTTCCCGGACAAGAGCTTCACGAAGAAGCCCGCCGAGACCCGCATGGGCTCGGGCAAGGGCTCGCCGGAGGGCTGGGTCGCCGTGATCAAGCCGGGCCGCGTGATGTTCGAGCTCGCCGGGGTGCCGGAGCCGCTCGCGAAGGAAGCGCTCCGCCTCGCGGGCCAGAAGCTGTCGGTGAAGACCAAAGTGGTGAAGAGAGAGGCTGAGCTCTTTTGACGAGGCCGAGTGAACTCCGCGATCTGACGGACGACGAGCTCGATCACCGGCTGACCGAGCGCCGGCAGGAGCTCTTCAACCTCCGATTCCAGTCGGTGACCGGCTCGCTCGAGAACAGCGCGCGCCTGAAGCTGACGAAGCGCGAGATCGCGCGCATCCTGACCGTCCGGACCGAGCGTGAAGCCCAGGCCGCAAAGCAGAACGGATAACGAGAGATATGGCTGACGAGAAGAACACCGAAGAGACAACCGAAGAGCACGCGCCCGAGGCCGTCGAGGAGACGCCCGCGGAGCCGACCGCCGAGGTCGAGGCGCCCGCCGAGGAAGCACCGGCGGAGGAGCCGGCAGCGGAGGAGCCGGCCGCCGAGGCGCCGGCCGCCGAGGCGGAGCCCGCAGCCGCCGCGGAGCCCGCCGCCGACGCGGCGCCGGAGGCCGAGACGGCCCCGCCGGCCGTGTCGCAGCCGAAGCAGAAGAAAAAGCGGCTGCCGCGATCGGAGCGTCCGAAGAAGACGCGCCCGACGCGCACGCCGTCGAGCGAGCGTAAGCCGATCGTCCGCGAGCCGAAGCCCGAGCACGAGCGCGGCCGGCGGCAGGAGCGCCGCGGCGTCGTCGTCTCCGACGCGATGGACAAGACGATCGTCGTGAAGGTCGAGTCGATCGGCTCGCACCGGCGCTACAAGAAGGTCATCCGCCGCTCGGTGAAGTTCCACGCGCACGACGAGCAGAACGCCGCGCATGTCGGCGACGTCGTCCGCATCGTCGAGACGCGGCCGCTCTCGAAGACGAAGAACTGGCGTCTCGCCGAGATCGTGGAAGTGGCGAAGTGATCCAGCAGGAGTCGAGACTCAAGGTCGCCGACAACACCGGCGCCCGCGAGCTGCTGTGCATCCGCGTGATGGGCGGCCACCATCGCCGCTACGCGCGTGTCGGCGACATCATCGTCGGCACGGTCAAGACCGCGACGCCGCAGGGCGCCGTCAAGAAGGGCGAGGTCGTGCGCGCGGTCGTCGTGCGCACGAAGAAGCCGTTCGGCCGGAACGACGGAACGTCGATCTCGTTCGACGAGAACGCGGCCGTGATCATCGACAACCAGCGCAACCCGCGCGGCACCCGCATCTTCGGGCCGGTCGCGCGCGAGCTGCGCGAGAAGAACTTCATGAAGATCGTCTCGCTCGCCCCGGAGGTTCTCTGAGTGGCACAGACATTGAAGATTCGCAAGGGCGACACCGTCCGGGTGATGAAGGGCAAGGATCGCGGCAAGCAGGGCCGCGTGCTCGAGGCGAACCCGAAGCTCGGGCGCGTCCTCGTCGAGAACGTCAACATGATCGTGCGGCACCAGCGCCCGCGCCCGATCCAGAACTCGAGCCGCATGGGCGGCCCGCAGATCATCCCCGGCGGTCGCATCGAGAAGGCGTCGCCGGTGCCCGTCTCCAACGTGATGGTCATCTGCCCGACGTGCAAGCAGCCGACCCGCGTTGGCACGCACCTGCGCACCGTGAAGGACAAGACGATCCGCGTGCGCGTCTGCCGGAACGCCGACTGCGGCCAGGAGATCGACAAGTAATGGCGACGACCGAGACATATTCGCCGCGCCTGAAGGATCAGTACGACAACGAGATCCGTCCTCGCCTGAAGGACGAGCTCGAGCTGAAGTCGATCATGCAGGTGCCGCGGCTCACGAAGATCACGCTCAACATGGGCGTCGGCGAGGCGAAGAACGACGCGAAGCAGCTCGACCAGGCGATCGAGGAGCTGACGACGATCGCCGGCCAGCGCGCGCAGATCCGCAAGGCGCGCAAGTCGGTCGCACAGTTCAAGATCCGCGAGGGCATGCCGATCGGCGCGAAGGTGACGCTGCGCGGCGCCCGCATGTACGAGTTCCTCGACCGGCTCGTCTCGATCGCGCTGCCGCGCATCCGCGACTTCCGCGGGCTCAACCCGGGCTCGTTCGACGGCCGCGGCAACTACTCGCTCGGCGTTCGCGAGCAGATCATCTTCCCGGAGATCAACTACGACGACATCCAGCAGGTCCGCGGTCTCGACGTGACGATCACGACCACGGCCGAGAACGACGACCACGCCCGCGCGCTGCTCCAGGCCCTCGGCCTGCCGTTCAGCGGCGAGGGCGAGAGGAGGGACCAGTAAATGGCGAAGACATCGCTCGTCGTCAAGCAGAAGCGTCCGCAGAAGTACGCGGTGCGCAACTACACGCGGTGCAACCGGTGCGGCCGGCCGCGTGCCGTGTTCAAGAAGTTCGGCCTCTGCCGGATCTGCCTGCGCGAGCTCGCGCATCAAGGCGTGATCCCCGGCATGACGAAGTCCAGCTGGTAGGAGAGAAGACGTGCTAACCGACCCGATCGCAGACATGCTCACCCGCATCCGCAACGCCAACAAGGCGCTGCACGAGTCCGCGCGCATGCCGTCCTCGAGGATGAAGGTCGAGATCGCCCGCCTCCTGAAGGAGGAGGGCTACATCCGTGACTACCGCATCGAGAAGGGCGAGTCCGTTCGATACCCTGGTCGTCGATCTCAAGTTCGGCCGCAACCGCGAGCGGGTCATCTCCGGCCTGAAGCGCGTGTCGAAGCCGGGCCGCAGGGTCTACGCGCGGAAGGATCGTCTCCCGCGCGTGCTGGGTGGGATGGGCGTCGCAATCCTGTCCACGTCGACGGGTCTCGTCACGAGCCGGACCGCGCAGGAGCGTGGGATCGGCGGCGAGGTCGTGTGCTTCATCTGGTGATCGCATGAGCAGAATCGGAAAAAGACCAATCGAAGTCCCCACCGGCGTGACCGTGCAGGTCGACGCCGGACGCGTGGCCGTCACCGGTCCGCTCGGCTCGCTCCAGCAGCAGGTCCCGCACGCGCATGGAGATCGCCCAGGACGACGGCGTCGTCACCGTGACGCGCCCGACCGAGCGCGGCGAGGATCGTGCGCTGCACGGCCTGACGCGCACGCTGATCGCGAACATGGTCGAGGGCGTCACGAAGGGCTTCGAGAAGCGGCTCGAGATCCAGGGCGTCGGCTACCGCGCGGCGCTCAAGGGCGTCGGACCTCGAGCTCCAGGTCGGCTACTCGCACCCGGTGACGATCAAGCCGCGCACCGGCATCTCGTTCGAGGTGCCCGTGCCGACGCAGGTCGTCGTCAAGGGCACCGACAAGCAGGCGGTCGGCCAGACCGCCGCAGAGATTCGCAAGGTTCGCCCGCCCGAGCCCTACAAGGGCAAGGGCATCCGCTACGAGGGCGAGTACGTGCGCAGAAAGGTTGGTAAGCGTGCCTAGCTTGACCGTCCGCGAAGGCCGCCTTCGCCGCCACCGCCGCGTCCGCGGCCGCGTCCAGGGCACCGCAGAGCGCCCGCGCCTCGTCGTCCACCGCTCGAACCGCGGCATCGCCGCGCAGCTCGTCGACGACCTCGAGCGGCAAGACGGTCGCGTCGGCGTCGTGGCTCGCGCTCGAAGCTCGTTCAAGGGCGACAAGTCCGAGCAGGCTGCCGAGGTCGGCAAGCTGCTCGCGAAGAATGCGAAGCAGGCCGGCGTCGAGGCATGTGTCTTCGACCGCGCCGGCTACCTGTACCACGGTCGCGTGAAGTCGCTTGCCGACGGCGCGCGCGAGGGAGGTCTCACGTTCTGATGGCTGTCGATTACGCAGAGACACGCGAGCTCAAGGAGCGCGTGGTCGAGATCAACCGCGTCGCCAAGGTCGTCAAGGGCGGACGGCGGTTCTCGTTCACGGCGCTCGTCGTCGTCGGCGACGAGGTCGACCGCGTCGGCGTCGGCTACGGCAAGGCGCGCGAGGTCCCGCTCGCGATCACGAAGGCCGTCGAGGACGCGAAGAAGAACATGTTCACGGTGCCGAAGCACGGCTCGACGATCACCCACGAGGTGCTCGGCCGGTTCGACGCGGCGCGCGTGATGCTGCGCCCGGCCTCCGACGGTACGGGCGTCATCGCCGGCGGCGGCGTCCGCGCCGTGCTCGAGCTCGGCGGCGTGCGCAACGTGCTCGCGAAGAGCCTCGGCACGACGAACCCGATCAACATGGCGAAGGCCACCGTCGTCGCGCTCCAGCGAGCTGCGCCGTCCCGAGGACGTCGCGCGCATCCGCGGCAAGCAGATCAGCGAGGTGCTGCCGCTGCCGTGGATCAAGACGGCGGCGCCCGAGGAAGCCGATGCCGGCGTGACGCTGCGGCCGTCGAGCCGAAGGTCGAGGAGGCGCCGAAGCCGAAGAAGCGCGCCGCCGGCGAAGCCGAAGGCCGAGGCGAAGCCGAAGGCGGAGACGGCGGCGCCGCGCGAGGCCCGGCGGCAGTCGGAGGAAGCGCCCGCCGTCGAGGAGCCGAAGGCCGAGGAGGAGCCCGCCAAGGTCGCGATTCCGCCGACGCCGCCGACCGACGAGGCGCTCGCGTCGAAGCCGAAGCGCCGTGGTCTCCGCAAGAAGAAGGACGACTAGTGGCGAAGGTCAAGATCACCCAGGTCAGGAGCCAGATCGGCCAGAGCGAGCGCCACCGCGGCACGCTGCGCGCGCTCGGTCTCGGCAAGATCGGCCGCGTCGCCGAGCAGGAGCAAGGGCCCGGTGCTCGACGGCATGCTCCGCAAGGTCCGCCATCTCGTGAAGGTCGAGGACGCGTCGTCATGCCCGAGAAGCAGCTCAACCTCTCGAACCTCCAGCCCGCCCAGGAGCGGAAGGACCGCAAGCGCGTCGGCCGCGGCCCCGGCTCCGGCAAGGGCCGGTACGCCGGCCGCGGGATCAAGGGCCAGAAGTCGCGCTCGGGCTCGCACAAGATGCGCGCCGGCTTCGAGGGCGGCCAGATGCCGATCTACATGCGCATCGGCAAGCTGCGCGGCTCGACGTCGAAGGACGCGATGCCGATCGGCCCGTTCCGCACGTACACGCATCCGATCAACCTGCGCGACCTCGACCGCTTCGACGCGGGCGACGTCGTCACGCCGGAGTCGCTCGTCGAGAAGGGCCTGCTCAAGAACACGAAGGTCGACGTGAAGCTCCTCGCGAGCGGCGAGATCTCGAAGAAGCTGACGATCCGCGTGCACGCGATCTCCGCGAGCGCGCGCGAGAAGATCGAGGCTGCCGGCGGCACCGTCGAGCTGCTGCGCGAGCCGAAGGAGAAGAAGAAGCGCCATCAGCGCGGCAAGCCGAGCGTCGCAGAGACGCCCGAGGCGGCAGACGCGCCGAGGAGACGGCAACCGACGAGGCGCGCCCACGAGGACTAAGTGGCTCCAGGCGCGCCCTAGGCTCTGACGCGATCACGCGGCGCTCCGCGTCAGTCGCCCGCTAGACCACTAGCGGGGCCCCTGCGTCCTTGCACCGCTTGGTGCTCGCGCACCAGAAGCGTGGAACGCACCTGAGACCCACTGATGTTCGGCTGGCTCGCCAACGCGTGGCGTGTTCCGGAGCTGCGCCGCCGCGTGCTCTTCACGGCGGCGATCCTCGCCGTCTACCGCCTCGGCTCGTGGATCCCGGCGCCGGGCGTCGACCAGCAGGCGCTGCAGTCGCTCTTCAGCGGCGGCGGCATCCTCACGCTGCTGAACCTCTTCTCGGGATCCGCGCTCTCGCGCTTCTCGCTCTTCGCGCTCGGGATCATGCCGTACGTCACGGCGTCGATCATCCTCCAGCTCCTCACCGTCGTCGTCCCGACGCTCGAGCGGCTGCAGAAGGAGGGCGAAGCGGGCTACGCGAAGATCAACCAGTACACGCGCTACCTCACGGTCGCGCTCGCAGCGGCGCAGGCGACGGGCTACGCGTTCCTCTTCAAGCGGCAGAACGCGCTTCCGAACGTGAACGCGGGACGGCTCGTGATCATCATCCTCACGCTCACCGCCGGCTGCGTGCTGCTCATGTGGATGGGCGAGCAGATCACGAAGCGCGGCATCGGCAACGGCATCTCGCTCCTGATCTTCGCGTCGATCCTCGCGTACGCGCCGGGCGGCGTCAGCGCATGGATCAACGGCGGCACCATGGAGCGCCTGTTCTTCCCGATCATCGCCGTCGGCGTCGTCGTCGCGGTCGTGTTCGTGCAGGAAGGCCAGCGCCGCATCCCGGTGCAGTACGCGCGGCGGCAGCTCGGCAACCGGCAGACGACGGGCGGCGCGACCTACATGCCGCTGCGCGTGAACATGGCGGGCGTCATCCCGGTGATCTTCGCCGCCGCGCTGATGGCGCTGCCGCCGACCGTCGGCCAGTTCGTGCCGGCGTGGACGCCGTTCGTGAACCGGCACTTCCAGCCGACGAGCGCGACCTACCTCGGCGTCGAGGCGCTGCTGATCATCGTCTTCACGTACTTCTACACGTCGGTGCAGTTCAACCCGGTCGACCAGGCCGACAACCTGCGCAAGTACGGCGGGTACATCCCCGGCATCCGCCCGGGGCCGCCGACTGCGGCGTACCTCGACCGCGTGCTGCAGCGGCTGACGCTGCCGGGCTCGCTCTTCCTCGCGACGGTCGCCGTCGCGCCGAGCCTCTTCATCAAGTACTTCGGCTTCTCGCAGGCGACGGGCCGCGCGCTCGGCGGCACCTCGGTGCTGATCGTCGTCGGCGTCGCGCTCGACACGATGCGCCAGATGGAGTCGCAGATGATGATGCGCCACTACGAAGGATTCCTCCGCTGAACGTCATCGTTCTCGGGCCGCAGGGATCGGGCAAGGGGACGCAGGCGAAGAAGATCGCCGCGACCTACGGCATCCCGCACATCGCGACCGGCGACATGATCCGCGAGATGAAGGAGCGCCCGACCGATCTCGGACGCGAGCTGCGCGAGATCTACGACCGCGGCGACCTCGTCGACGACGAGATGATGATCCGGCTGATTCGCGACCGGCTCGACCGCGGCGACACGCTGCCGGGCTTCGTCCTCGACGGCTTTCCGCGCACGCTCGTCCAGGCCGAGGCGCTCGACGACCTGATGAGCGAGCTCGGCCGTCCGGTCGACGTCGTCTTCGACCTCCAGGTGCCGAACCGGCAGCAGCTCGTCGACCGGCTGCTGAAGCGCGCCGCCGAGGAGAACCGCTCCGACGACACGCCCGAAGCGATCCAGCGGCGCCTCGAGCTCTACGAGCGCGAGACCGCGCCGCTCGTCGAGTACTACCGGTCGACGCGCGGCAACGTCGTCGGCATCCACGCCGACCGCGCGATCGAGGACGTCTTCCACGAGATCGCCGAGTCGCTCGACCAGGTGCAGGCGCGAGCGTGATCATCCGCAAGTCCGCGCAGGAGATCGAGGGCATGGCGCGCGCGGGCGAGCTCGTCCACGAGACGCTCCAGCTCGTCGCCGAGCACCTCGAGCCCGGTGTGACGATGCTCGAGCTCGACCGGCTCGCCGACGAGCACATCGCCGCGCACGGCGGCGTCCCGACCTCGAAGGGCTACAAGGGCTTTCCGGCGGCGCTCTGCATCTCGCCGAACTCGATGGTCGTCCACGGCATCCCGAGCGCGTACCGCGCGCAGGAGGGCGACCTGATCTCGGTCGACCTCGGCGTCACGCTCGACGGCCTCGTCGCCGACAGCGCGGTGACGCTCCCCGTCGGGGAGATCTCGCCCGAGGCGCAGCGGCTCCTCGACGTCTGCCAGGACGCGCTCGCGGCCGGGATCGAGCAGGCGCAGCCGGGGAACCGGCTCTCCGACATCTCGCACGCGGTCCAGGTCGTGGTCGAGGAGGCCGGCTTCTCGGTCGTCCGGAGCCTCGTCGGCCACGGGGTCGGGCGTTCCTACCACGAGGATCCCGCAGATCCCGAACTACGGGCCTCCCGGCAAGGGCCCGCTCCTCGGCGAGGGGATGACCCTCGCGATCGAGCCGATGATCACCGCCGGGCGCCCCGAGGTCTACGTCCACGACGACGACTGGTCGATCTCCTCGGTCGACGAGAGCCTCGCCGCCCACTTCGAGCACACGGTCGCGATCACCGCCGGAGGGCCGAAAATCCTGACGAAAGCCGGAGCTGCTCTGCTACACTGATTGCCCGTCGCGTGCGGTCTTGCCGTGCGCGAAATCTCGCTGGAGAAAGTGCTGAACCCATGAAAGTACGCCCATCCGTCAAGCCCATGTGCGAGCGCTGCCGCGTCATCAAGCGGCACGGCACGACCATGGTCATCTGCTCGAACCCCCGCCACAAGCAGAGGCAGGGCTAGCCCTTGGCGCGCATCGCCGGAGTCAACCTCCCGAACCAGAAGCGGCTCGAGATCGGGCTTACGTACATCTACGGAATCGGCCAGCCCACGGCGCGCAAGGTCGCGACGGCGCTCGGCCTCTCGCCCGACACGAAGATCCGCGACCTCACCGACGACGAGGTGACGAAGCTCCGCAACTACATCGACACCGAGCTCGAGGTCGAGGGCGACCTCCGCCGCGAGCGCACGCAGTCGATCAAGCGACTCTCCGAGATCGGCGCCTACCGGGGCCTCCGCCACCGGCGCGGCCTGCCGACGCACGGTCAGCGCACGAAGACGAACGCCCGGACCCGCAAGGGCCCGAAGAAGACCGTCGGCCGCGGGAAGAAGGCGAAGTGATGTTCGCAGCCACCTCCCGCGCCCCGCGCACTCTCCGGGGCGCTGCAAACCTGCGCATCGGTGCGTCCTCAGTCGCATCCGTAGCCTGCGGCTACGAATGCTCCCTGCGTCCTTCCGCTGCTTGGTTTTCGCGGCCGGAGAGCACGCGTGACGCGCGAGGTAACTGCTGATGGCGCCTCCCCGTCGTCAGGCGACCCGTGGTCGCGCTCGTCGCCGCGTCCGCAAGAACATTGCGATCGGCCAGGCGCACATCAAGACGAGCTTCAACAACACGATCGTCGCGCTCACCGACAAGGAGGGCAACGTGATCGCGTGGGAGTCCGCCGGCTCGGCCGGGTTCAAGGGCTCGCGCAAGTCGACGCCGTTCGCCGCGCAGGTCACCGCCGACGCGTGCGCGCGGAAGGGCATGGAGCACGGCCTCCAGAAGGTCGAGGTCTTCGTGAAGGGCCCGGGCTCGGGCCGCGAGACGGCGATCCGGTCGCTCCAGGCGGCGGGCCTCGAGATTCTCAGCGTGAAAGACGTGACACCGCAGGCGCACAACGGCGTGCGGCCGCGGAAGACGGAGGCGTGTGTAGTGGCAAGGGATCTGGGACCGAAGTGCCGCATCTGCCGGCGCGAGGGGCTGAAGCTCTTCCTGAAGGGCGAGCGCTGCCTCACCGAGAAGTGCGCGATCGAGCGTCGCTCGTATCCGCCGGGTGAGCACGGCCGCGGCCGCATCAAGCAGAGCGAGTACCTGCTCCAGCTGCGCGAGAAGCAGAAGGCGCGCCGCTACTACGGCCTGCTCGAGAAGCAGTTCCGCAACTACTACGAGAAGGCGTCCCGCCGCTCCGGCGTCACGGGCGAGGAGCTCTTGCGGCTCCTCGAGACGCGCCTCGACAACGTCGTCTACCGCCTCGGCTTCGCCGCGTCGCGGGCGCAGGCCCGCCAGCTCGTCCGCCACGGCCATTTCCAGGTGAACGGCCGCCGCGTGAACATCCCGAGCTATCAGGTGCGCCCGGACGACATCGTCACGGTGCCGCCGAGCTCCTCGGCGCAGCAGGTGATTCGCGACGCGACCGATCTCGTGTCGACCGTCGCGTCGTGGCTCCAGGCCGATCACGACGGCCTCACGGGCAAGGTTCTGAAGCAACCGGAGCGCGGAGACATCGACGCGCCCGTCAACGAGCAGCTCATCGTCGAGCTCTATTCGAAGTAAGAGGAAAGGGATTTCTTTGGCGACACGCGTTATGGACTTTCAGATGCCGAAGATCGTCCACGAGGAAGTGGACGAGCATCGCGGCGTCTTTGTCATCGAGCCGCTCGATCGCGGCTTCGGTCACACGTTCGGCAACTCGCTGCGGCGCGTGCTGCTCTCGTCGCTCGAGGGCGCCGCGGTCACCTCGGTCAAGGTCGAGGGCACTGCGCACGAGTTCACGACGCTGCCGGGCGTGCGCGAGGACGTCACCGACATCGTGCTCAACCTCAAGAACCTCGTGTCGCGCCTCGAAGGAGAGTCGCCCGAGGTCGAGGTGCACATCGCGAAGAAGGGCGCCGGCGCGGTCACTGCGGCCGACATCGAGGCGCCGGCGGAGCTCGAGATCCTGAACCCGGAGCTCGAGATCGCGAACCTCGCAGGCAACGGCCGGCTCGAGCTGACGCTGACGATCGGCCGCGGTCGCGGCTACGTCCCGGCGGAGCTCAACCGCGGGCCGCAGCACACGATCGGCGTCATCCCGATCGACTCGATCTTCTCGCCGGTGCGCCGCGTCGCGTACCAGGTGGAGTCGGCGCGTGTCGGCCAGCGCACCGACTACGACAAGCTCACGCTCGACATCACGACCGACGGCTCGGTCGACCCGAAGGAGGCGCTCGGCGAGGCCGCCGAGATCCTGATCCGGCAGCTCGCGATCTTCACGGACATCGAGAAGATGGAGGGCTTCGGCGAGTCCGCGGCGGTACCAGGCGAGGGCGCAGGCCCCGACACGGCGCTCACGCACGGGATGGAGAACTTCCCGATCGAGGAGCTCGAGCTCGGTGTCCGTTCGTACAACTGCCTCAAGCGCGTCGGCATCGAGACGATCGGCGATCTCGTCATGAAGACGGAGAACGAGCTCGCGGCGATCCCGAACTTCGGCAAGAAGTCGATCGAGGAGGTCAAGGAGACCCTGCAGCAGCACGGGCTCACCCTCCGCGGCGACAACGGCGGCGGCGGGGGCCTCGACTAATCCGATGCGCCACGGGATGTCCGGCAAGAAGCTCGGCCGCGACTCGGCTCACCGCCGGGCGCTGTACGCGAACCTCGCGTGCTCGCTGATCGAGCACGGCCGGATCCGCACGACCGAGGCGAAGGCCAAGGCCGTGAAGCCATACGCGGAGAAGATCATCACGCTCGGCCGCCGCGGCGACCTGCACGCGCGCCGGCAGGCGCTCTCCGAGCTCCATTCCCAGGAAGTCGTGCATCAGCTGTTCTCGGACGTCGGCCCGCGCATGGCCGATCGTCCGGGCGGCTACACGCGCATCGTGAAGCTCGGGACGCGTCTCGGCGATGCCGCCGAGATGGTGTATCTCGAGCTCGTCGACTACGACCCGGCAGCGACGCGGCCGTAACGGCCTGCGGCGATGACGCTCGTCGTCGCCGTGCTGCTCGCGCTCTTCGTCCTCGACGAGCCCTGGTCCGTCGTCGCCGTCGCGGCGGGCGGTGCGGTCGAGATCGGCGAGGCGTGGTTCTGGTGGCGCTGGTCGCACCGCCGGCGTCCTGCGGTCGGCGCCGGAAGCGCTCGTCGGCCTCGTCGGCGAGATGACGGCTGACGGCTGGGTGCGCGTCAACGGCGAGCTCTGGCGCGCCCGCGGCGGTTCGGCGGGCGACCGCGTCCGTGTACGCGCGGTGGACGGCCTGACGCTCGACGTCGAGCGGGTGTGACCGGCGCGCAGCTCGAAAGCGGTGTCAGGCACCGCTGCGCGGAGCCCGACACCTACCACAGCGGTGTCAGGCGCCGCTGCGCGGAGCCGGGCGTCAGCCGGCGCCGGGGTTGCCGAGCAGCGAGCCGAGGCCCGCGCTCAGCGCGGCGATCACGATCCCTGCGAAGGTGACGATGCCGAGCGCGCGGACGAACGTGTCGTCGAAGAAGCGCCAGCGCAGGTACGCGAGCACCATCAGCTCGAACCCGACGACGGCGATCGCCGAGAAGAGCGCCGCGTGGTAATGCGGGATGAGAAAGGGCAGCGTGTGCAGGATGCCGCCGAGGAACGTGCCCGCCGCCCGTGATCGAGCCGCGCACGATGGGGCTGCCGCGCCCGGTGAGCTCGCCGGTGTCCGAGAGCGCCTCCGAGAAGCCCATGCTCACCGCGGCGCCGAGCGAGGTTGCGAGGCCCGCGATGAACGCGTAGCGCGGATTGTGCGAGGCGAGCGCGATCGCGAAGATCGGCGCGAGCGTCGACAGCGAGCCGTCGATCAGCCCGACCATCATCGGCTGGACGCGCTGGAGGAGGAACTGGTGCTCGTCGGACATGACTAGAGTATATCAGACGATGTGCAAACGCTTAGAGCATAAGGCAGTCCTGACAAGTGACGTCAGGGGCGCCTGACGGTGCGCCTGAAGCTAACGATCGAGTACGACGGCACTCCCTTCCGCGGCTGGGCGGCGCAGCCGGGGCTGCCGACGGTCGAGGCCGCGGTCCGCGCGGCGCTCGTCGCGAGACGTACGCGTCGTACTCGCGACCTCGCGGTCGCGGGCCGCACGGACGCCGGCGTGCACGCGCTCGCGAACGTCGTCTCCGTGGACGTCGACGGCGGGCCGCCGCCGGAGCGCGCCGCGCGCGCGCTGAACACGCGGCTTCCGGACGAGGTGTCGATCGTCTCGGCCGAGGCGGCGCCCGACGACTTCAGCGCGCGGTTCTCGGCCCGGTCGCGCAGCTACCGGTATCGCGTCTTCAACCGCCGCCTGCCGTCGCCCTTCGAGCGCCGCCGCAGCTGGTGGTTGCCGCATCGGATCGACGAGGAGCCGCTGCACGTGGCGGCGGCGCTTCTGCCGGGCGAGCACGACTTCCGGGCGTTCACGCCGACGCAGACGAGGCACAGGGTCTTCGCTCGAACGATCGAGCGAGCGGCCTGGGCTCGGCACGGTGACCACCTCGACTTCGAGATCACGGCCGACAGCTTCCTGCGGTACATGGTGCGGACGCTCGTCGGCACGATGCTCGAGTCGGGGCCGGACGCGATCGCGCCGCTCCTCGCGGGAGGCGCGCGCCCCGACGCGGGGAAGACGGCGCCGCCGTGGGGCCTCTATCTCGTGCGCGTCGAGTACTGACTGAACGTTCAATCGGGATTGACGCTCGTCTCGAGCCGGAATGACTCCCTGTTCCGTTACGCACAAGGGAGGGAACCGTGAAGAACCGCACCATGCGGGCGGCGCTCGTGCTCGCCCTGATCGGCGGCGCCGCGGGGGCGCTCGGCCTTACGGCGAGCAGCGGGAGCCACCACGAGGCGGATCGTGCCGTCGGTATCCAACGCGAAGCCTCGAGCGCGGAGCAGGCGCGCGAGCGTGCGGCTGCGCGCTCCACCGCCGGGACCGCGACGTTCGGCCCGCAGATCGGGACAGGCGAGTTCCAGGGGGTCTCGCCCGCCGTCGCCGACCTGCCGGTCGTGCAGGCACCGACCGTCACGAAGATCGACATGCGGGACAACGAGCACCTGACCGCCGCGAAGGGATCGTCCGGCGCCAAGGATCCGGTGATCCAGAAGAAGCGCGGCACCGGCCCGCTGTCCGCGCCGCTCGTGAGCTTCGACGGCATCTGCTTGCCGTTCGGGCCGCCGTGCGCCGAGGCGTCGAGTTGCAGCTGCCTGCCGCCCGACACGAACGGCGCAGCAGGTGCGACCCAGTACGTGCAGATGGTCAACTCGGACTTCGCGGTCTACTCGAAGACGGGCGCCGTGCTCCGGCACGCGACCCCGATCAAGGATCTCTGGTCGGGCGTGGGGGGTGAGTGCGCCGCGCACAACGACGGAGACCCGGTGGTCGTGTACGACCAGTACGCCGGCAGATGGCTGCTCTCCCAGTTCGTCGCCCAGCCTGCGACGGGCGAGTCGTACGGAGAGTGCGTCGCGCTTTCGCAGACGAGTGATGCGACGGGCGCGTACAACCTCTACTTCTTCGACTTCGGCCCGAGCACCTTCCTCGACTACCCGCACTTCGGCGTCTGGCGCGACGGCTACTACATGTCCGCGAACGAGTTCCCCACGGGGCAGGAGACGTCGTCGGGCGCGGCGGCGATCGTCTTCGAGCGCGACAAGATGCTCGCGGGACAGCCCGCGCGCTTCGTGTGGTTCGACGAGTCGGCGGCAAACCCGACCGGAGGCCAGTACATCGGGCAGCTCCCGGCGGACGCCGACGGCTCGAAGCTCCCGCCCGCGGGCGCGCCGAACGTGTTCGCGGAGGTCGACGATCCGGCGAGCATCCCGCCGACGGGAACCGGCGACGCGGGCTTCGACATGCGGCTCTGGAACTTCCACGTCGACTGGTCGAATCCGAAGGCCTCGACGTTCGGGAACGACGGGAGCCCGAGCGCGACGCTCCCGGTCGCTCCCTTCGTGCGACCGCAATGCACCTACGGCTACGGCGACTGCGCGCTGCAGAAGGGCGGGCCGCAGGGTCTCGACGTCCTGGGCGACCGCCTCATGTTCCGGCTCGCGTACCGGAACTTCGGCGACCACGCGTCGCTCGTGCTCGACCACACCGTCAAGGCAGACGCGCTCGAGGGCATCCGCTGGTACGAGGTGCGGAGCCCGACGGAGAGCCCCGCCATCGTCCAGCAAGGCACCTATGCGCCTGACGACTCGCCGACGAACCCGCTCTCTCGGTGGCTCGGCAGCATCGCGATGGACAAACAGGGCAACATCGCACTCGGGTTCAGTGCATCCGGCGCGAACGACTACCCGTCGCTCCGCTACACGGGGCGCGCGGCAGGCGATGCGCCGGGCCAGGTGACGCAGGCGGAGCAGGTGCTCTTCACGGGCCAGGGGCCGCAGACGGAGCCTGAGGGACGCTGGGGCGACTACAGCGAGCTCAGCGTCGATCCGGTCAACGACTGCACGTTCTGGTTCACGAGCGAGTACCTGACGACGGACACGGTCGTGATCGGCAGCTGGGCGACGCGCATCGGCGCATTTCGCTTCCCGGGCTGCAAGTAGCAGAGCGAACAGCGAGCCACAGTGCCTGGCTCCCGCGCAGCGGGTGCCAGGCACTGCTTTCGCCGACGTTACGATGGCCGCCATGGCGCGGTTTCCGGTGGTCCTCTTCGATCTCGACGGCACCGTCGTCGACTCGGGCGCGATCATCCTCGCCTCGATGCGCCACGCGACGCGCGAGGTGCTCGGGGAGGAGTTCGGCGACGACGAGCTCATGCAGGCCGTCGGCGGCCCGGGGCTCGAGGCGCAGATGGCGGTGTTCGCCCCCGATCAGGTCGACGACCTCGTACGGGTCTATCGCGCGCACAACGAGCCTCTGCACGACGAGCTCGAGGCCTGCGCCGGCATGGAGGACGTCCTCCGGCGCCTGCACGCGGATGGCCGGAGGCTCGGCGTGGTGACCGCGAAGCGCCGCTCGACGGTCGAGCTCGCGTTCGCGCGCATTCCGCTCGGGCATCTCTTCGAGACCGTCGTCGGCGGCGACGAGACCGAGAAGCACAAGCCCGATCCCGAGCCGCTGCTCCTCGCGGCGGAGCGCATGCGGGCGGATCCCGCGCACACGGCGTACGTCGGCGACTCCCCGTTCGACATGCGGGCTGCGCGGGCGGCAGGCATGCACGCGGTCGCCGTCACGTGGGGGCGGATCCACGACCGCGAGAAGCTCGAACGAGAGGAGCCGGACGCGATCGTCGACACCGCGGAGGAGCTCCTTGAGCAGCTCTAAGGCGGAGAAGCGCGCCGCCGAGCTGCGCGAAGCCCTGCACCGCGCGCTCATCGCGTATCACGTCGAAGACGAGCCGGTCATGACGGACGCCGCCTACGACGCCCTCTACGACGAGCTCGTCGCGCTCGAAGCGGCCCATCCCGAGCTCGTGACGCCCGACTCGCCCACGCAGCGAGTCGGCGCGCCGCCGTCCGCGAAGTTTCAGAAGGTCAGCCATCTCCAGGCGATGGGCTCGCTGGAGAAGGTGACGACGGACGAGGCGCTCGCGAAGTGGGCGGACGACACGCGCAGGCGCCTCGGAACCGACGAGCCGATCGAGTTCGTGCTCGAGCCGAAGATCGACGGCCTTGCGATCAACCTGACCTACGAGGGTGGCAGCTTCTCGCGCGGTGCGACCAGGGGTGACGGCGTGGTCGGCGAGGACGTCAGCGTCAACCTCCGCACGATCAAGACGATCCCGCTGCGGCTGCTCGGGTCGGACGTCCCCGCGGTCGCCGAGGTGCGCGGCGAGGTGTACATGCCGCTCTCCGGCTTCAATCGCCTGAACGAGCGGCTCGTCGCCGAGGGGAAGAAGCCGACGCCGAATCCGCGCAACGCCGCCGCCGGGTCGCTGCGGCAGAAGGACTCGTCGATTACCGCGGCGCGTCCGCTCGCGTTCTGGGCGTATGGCGTCGGTGCGCACGAGGGCGTCGACCTCGTCACGCACTCCCAGACGCTCGAGTGGTTGAAGGAGCATGGTTTCCCGATCAATCCGTTCGCCGAGCGGGTGGAGTCCATCGAGGACGTCGCGGAAGCCTGCCGTGTATGGGAGATCCGTCGCACGCAGCTCGACTACGAGATCGACGGCATCGTGATCAAGGTCGATTCGTACGATCAACAGCGCCGGCTCGGCGCGCTGCACGAACGTCCGCGCTGGGCGCGTGCGTACAAGTGGGCGCCGATGACCGCCGTCACGCGGTTGAACAAGATCGCGATCCGCGTCGGACGCACCGGGGCGCTCAACCCGTGGGCGATGCTCGAGCCGGTCGAGGTGGGCGGGGTCACCATCTCGCGCGCGACGCTCCACAACGAGGAGGACATCAATCGCAAGGAGATTCGCGAGCGTGACGACGTGATCGTGCAGCGCGCGGGGGACGTCATCCCGCAGATCGTCGGCCCTGCCGGTCCGCATCGCCGGGGGACGAAGCCTTTTGCGATGCCGAAGCAGTGCCCGCTCTGCGGCACCGACGTCGTCAAGCCGGAGGGCGAGGCCATGCACCGCTGTCCGAACCGGGCGTGCCCGTCACGCGGCCTCGAGACGCTGAACAACTGGGTGATGGCTGCTGCGGACATCGACGGGGTCGGCGAGAAGACCGTCTGGCTCCTGTGGCAGCAGGGCCTCGTGCGGTCGCTGCCCGACCTCTACCGCCTCACAGCTCCGCAGCTCATGGAGCTCGACGGATTCGGCGAGATCAGCGCCGCGAGCGCGATCGCCGGCATCGAGAGGTCGAAGGCGATCCCGTTCGCGCGCGTCCTCTACGGCCTCAACATCCCGGACGTGGGGTGGGTGACCGCGCAGACGCTCGCGCGGCACTTCGGAAACGTCGACGTCCTGATGAAGGCCTCGCAGGAGGAGCTCGTCGAGGCCGACGGCATCGGTCCCGAGCGTGCCGAGGCGATCGTCGAATGGTTCCGCGACGACGACAACCGCGCGCTCGTCGAGGAGCTGCGCGTGCTCGGGCTCCGCTTCGAGATCGGCGAGGAGGACAAGCCCGTCGAAGGCCCGCTGAGCGGCAGCACGTACGTCATCACCGGCACGCTCGAGGGCTTCACGCGAGAGGAGGCGGCCGCCGCGCTCGAGGAGCGGGGGGCGAAGGTCGGCAACTCGGTCTCGTCGAAGACGACGGGGCTGATCGTCGGCGAGGAGCCGGGCAAGTCGAAGTTGACGAAGGCCGAGAAGGCGGGCGTGCCGCAGCTGACCGAGCAGGACTTGCTCGAGCTACTGCGACGCGGCTAGCGCAGCCGCGAAGCGGTCCTGCGCGACGCGTGCCCAGATGAACGAGACGGGGAACCCGTTCTGCAGCACCGCGAACACGTAGCGGTCGCTGACGAAGCCCGAGAGCGCGGACGCGTTCGAGGTCGTTCCCGTCTTCGCCCGCACGATGCCGGTCGCCGGGCCGGCTCGCATGCGGTCGTGCAGCGTGCCGGTGCGGCCTGCGACCGGCAGCGACGCGAGCAGCTCGAAGCGCACCTCCACGTCGTTCCACATCGCCGAGAGCAGTGAGACGAGCGCGGTGGGCGTCAGCCGGTCGAGGAGCGAGAGCCCCGAGCCGTCGACGAGCCGCACGCCTTCGAGCGGGACGCCGGCTGCGGCCAGGAGCCCCGTCGTCACCCCGACCCCCGCCGCTGTCGTGCCCTGTCCCGACTGCACGGCCCCGATCTCCTTCACCAGCATCTCCGCCACGAAGTTGTCGCTCACGCGGTCCATCCACCGGACGATCGCCGCGAGGCTTGCCGAGTCGACCGACGCGAGAGGCACGGCGGCATCGTCGGCGACGCCGTGGACCGCGCCGCCGCCGACGCGTACGCCGGCGCGGACGAGCGCCGCGCGGAAGAGCTGCGTTGCGGCGAGCGCGGGATCGTGCGACGTGAATCGCCCGACGCGGCCCCGATCGACGATGAGCGCCGAGAGCGGCGGCGACTCCGTGATGTAGAAGGCCGCTTTCCACCCGACTGCGGTGCGCCGGGAATCGAACCAGGACTCGTCGCCGAGCACGCGTCCGGTCACGCGCGCGATCCCTGCCGCTCGGACCTGCAGTGCGAGCGCCGTGAGATCGGCGGCCGACAGCGTCGGGTCGCCGTACCCCTTCAGGACGAGGTCGCCCTGCCAGGTCGTGCCGACCTGTTGTCCTTCGCCGAGGACGTCGGTCTCGATCGTGAACTCGGGCCCGAGCGCGGTGAGTGCGGCGTACGTCACCGCGAGCTTCTCGTTCGAAGCCGGAATGAGCGGCAGCGACGCGTTCCGCGAGTAGACGGTCGTCCCGGTCGAGAGATCGAGGGCGACTGCGCCGGTTGCGGCAAGGCTCACATGCGGCACGCGGAGCGCGCGATCGAGCGACGACTGCAGCGACGCGCTCGCGGCGGCGGGCGCGATCGAGGCGGCGACGAGTGCGACGGCGACAGCACGGACGCGCACGCGCGGCAGTCTAGCTGGGTCTCGTTTCCACGGAAGATGGGCCGCCCGGCCCATACGGAGCCCGCATCGCCCTTCGATAATCGAGGGCACCCCACGAAGCCGGTGACGAGAGCGATGCTTGACCAAATCGAAGAGCTTCTGACGGCGGAGGCGCCCGCCATCGACACGCTGGAGTCGACCCTGACGGACGGGTACGCGCAAGCGCTCGCGCTCGAGGCCGAGCGTTGGCGCCTCGAGCGGCGTCTCGCCGAGGTCGCACGCGAGGGCGGCGCCCACCTCGTCGAGGAAGTGAGTGCGATCGGCGCGCGGCTCAGCTCGACCGACGGTGAGCTCGAGCGGCTGCGCTCGATGCTCGGCACGTTGCACGAGCGCGCCCGCGCGGCGCGCTCCGCGCGTTAGCGCCGCCCTGCTACACGATGCCGCTGCGCACGGCGTAGACCGCCGCCTGGATGCGGTTGTCGATCTGGAGCTTCATCAGGATGTTCGAGATGTGGTTCTTCACCGTCTTCGGGCTGATGTGGAGCTCGGCCGCGATAACGGCATTGTCCTTGCCGTTTGCGATCAGCTTCAGCACTTCGATCTCGCGGTCGGAGAGCTCGGCGCGGATCGTGTTCGCGATCTCCGGCTGCGTGCTCGTCGCACGCACGCGCTGCAGCACCTTCGATGCGATGTTCGGCGAGATGAGCGACTCGCCGAGCGAGGCTGCGCGGATTCCTGCCATCAGGTCCTGGATCGAGGAGTCCTTCAGCAGGTAGCCGCACGCGCCGGCGAGGATCGCGTCCATGACGTCGCTGTCCTCCTCCGAGATCGTCAGCATGACGACCCGGGTCAGCGGCGCGATCGCGGTGATGTGCCGTGTCGCGTCGACGCCGCCCATCCCCGGCATGTTCAGATCCATCACGACGACGTCGGGGGCGAGCTCGCGGACGACCTTCACGGCCTCGGCGCCGCTCGCGGCCTCGCCGACGATGTGGACGCCCTGCTCTTCGAGCAGGTTCCGGAGCCCCGTCCGGAACAGGTCGTGGTCGTCCGCGATCAGGACGCGGAGCGACTCGACCTGCCGATCATCTGCCGCCTGCAGCACTTCGCTCAGGTTCCACCCCCTCGTGCCCGTCGCAGTCTAGTGGAGCGTGATCGTGACTGCCCGGCGCCCCCAGGCGCGCGCCTGCGCGAGCGTCGGGAACCAGAGGTCGATCATGTCTCCCCGGACGGCGCCCCCGGTGTCGGCCGCCACGGCCTCGCCGTAGCCCGGGATCGTCAGGCGCGTCCCGAGCGGAATCACGGCCGGGTCGACCGCGACGACGCCCCACCCGACCGGCAGCCCGGTCGCGGTGCGCCCCGGGAGGGAGTAGCCCGTGGACGAGACCGTGAGCGTCGTCCCGGCGGCCGCCGTCGCGAGGGGCGTGGAGAGCCGCGCCGGTGCGATCGTCGAATCTCCCGCGACGGCCGCGGCCTGGAGCTCGGTCGACTTGTGGACGACCCGTTGAGCCGACCGCTCGAGGGCTGCGATCTGCGCCGACTTCAGGCTCTGCTCGCGCCGGAGCCTCGCGATGAACCCGAGCCGCGCGGTGCGTGCACCCGCAAGGGCGGCCGTCGAGTTGCGCGCAGCGACGACAGCCGCATCGAGGGCCGCGCGCCTCGCGTCGAGCGTCGCGCGGAGCCGTGCGAGGTGGATCTGTGCATCGGTCGTGATCGCGACCACCTCGCGGCTCTGATCGGCGACGCGGTTCAGGTCGTCGAGGCGCGACACCGCATCGTCGAGCGACTGCGAGCCGAGCACGACCGCGAGGGCGCTGACGTCTCCCTGCTTGTAGAGCATCGACAGGTTGTTGCCTAGCCTTTGCCGAGAAACGACGAGCGTGCGGTGAGTGGCGCCCAGTTGCTGCCGCAGTTGGCGGTCCGTGCGGCGAAGCCGCGCCGTCTCGGCCTCGAGAGACGCGAGGCGGGCCCGTGCCATCTGCAATCGCGAATCGAGTGCGTACAGATCGAGCAGTGCGTGATGCGCACGTGCATCGAGTGACTGCGCTTGCTGTCGCAGCTCTCCCGGGCCCGTCGCGCCGGCAGCGGAGACTCCGGCGAGAACGAGTGCCGCAGAAGCACCTGCGAGCCGCGCCGCGGATCGTGTCCCTGGCCCGCCCACGAGGGCGTGACCGTAACACACAAAACACTGGACTTCGCCGAGCTTGTGCGGACCCGCACGGCACAGTTTTCGTCAGTATCGATGCAGAATTGCAGCAGTTTTCCGCACGTAGGTCGGTTGCAGGCATCCGGAACCCTTGCTAGCCTCCTGAACTTGTGACGTACCGGCCCACCCGGTGCGCTTGTTGCAAGCAATTTCGGGAGTCCGTTATCAGGGTTCTGAAGCGACAGGCGCCGGTGCTCGTTCTCGCCGTTACCGCGGCCTTCGTCGCGGCCGGCACGGCTACCGGCGACCCCTCCGTCAGCGGCAAACGCGCCGAGGCGCAGCGCGTCTCCGACCAGATCATGCAACTCGATGCGAGTCTCGAGCGCGCGCGCAGCCGCTACGAGACGGCGACGCACAAGCTGCAGCAGATCGAGCACAGCTTGAAGATCAACACGGTCGGTCTGCACGCTGCGCGCGCGAACCTTGTTCAGTCGCAGCGCTCGCTCATGCAGCGACTCGTTGCGATCTACACGTCGCGTGACGATCAGTCCACGCTCGGTGTCATCCTCGGCGCGACGAGCATCGAGGACCTCGTCAACCGCGTCGAGACCGTGCAGTCCGTCTCGAACCAGGACGTCGCGGTCATGAACGAGGTGATCGGGTTCAAGAGAGCCGTGACGGTGCATCAGCACGCGCTCGTCCGCGCGCACAAGAGCCAGCGACACCTCGTTGCTGCGCGCGCCGCGGCGAAGGCGCATCTCTCGTCGCAGCTCGGCCGTGAGCAGCGTCTGCTCGCCTCGATCAAGGGCCAGATCGCGCAGATGATCGCCGCCGAGGCGGCCCGGCAGCTCGCTTTGAAGCGCAGCGCGGAGGTTCGGTACCAGACGATCGCGCAGCAGCAGGCCCTCGCGCTCCAGGATGCCGCGATCGGCGCCACGGCGTCGGCCGCCGGTGCGACCGTCGCGCCCCCGTCGCAGTACGGCGGCGTCGTCGGCATCGCGATGCGGTACCTCGGCACGCCGTACGTCTGGGGCGGTGCGAGCCCCGGCGGATTCGACTGCTCGGGCCTCGTCGCCTACGTCTACTCCCAGGTCGGTGTGTCGCTCCCGCACTACACCGGCGCGCAGTGGAACGTCGGTGTGCCCGTGTCGCGCAGTGACCTCCAGGCCGGCGACCTCGTGTTCTTCGACGGCCTTGGCCACGTCGGCATCTACATCGGCGGCGGCCAGTTCATCCACGCACCGCACAGCGGCGACGTCGTCAAGATCAGCTCGCTCAGCGGCTGGTACGACTCGACGTACGTCGGCGCCCGTCGGATAACGGGCTGAGAGCCTCTAAGAGCCTCTACGACCGAGCCGCGCGCCGGAGCGACGAGGCGAGGATCGCCGCCACGGCGGCGGGCATGAGCCACCACGCGTCGAGGCCGCCGGCGACGAGCGCCGCGGTGACCGCGATTGCGAGCACGATGCCTGCGGCAGCGCGCCAGTCGTCGCCGACTACGAAGTCCCACCAGAAGTGCCCGAACGCGCGCAGTCGTCTCATGCGAACGCAAGCCGCCTTCGCTTGAGCAGACCCACGGACGCGAACGACAGGACGACGACGAACGCGAGCACGACCGGGATCGACGCGTCGTTGCCGGGCCAGTGCGCGCCCGCTCCTTCGGTCGCCCAGAAGGTGCCGAACGTCGTCAGCATCACGCCGACTGCGAACTTCATCGTGTTCTCGGGGACGCGTGTGAGCGGCGCCCGGACGAGGACTCCGACGACGGCCACGAGGACGAGCGCGATACCGGCTCCGAGTGCGGCGAGCGGGATGCTGCCCTGCGTGCTCCCGAACGTGAGCACGATGAAGGCGACCTCGAGACCCTCGAGCAGGACGCCCTTGAACGAGAGCGTGAAGCCGTACCAGTCGAGCCCGGCGTGCTCCTCGTGCGCAACACGGCGCGCCTCCGCGGTCTCCTCTGCGAAGATCGCGCCCTCGTCGTGGAGCGCCTTGAAGCCGCTCGCGCGCAGGATCGCCTTGCGAAGCCACTGGAGCCCGAACGCCAGCAGGATGCCGCCGACGACGAGCCGCAGCACGTCGATCGGGATGAGGGTCAGGGCGGGGCCGAGCGCGGCGACGATCGCCGCGAGCGCGACGGTCGCGGCGGCGAGACCGGTGAGGGACGAGCGCCAGCCGCGCGTGATGCCCGACGCGAGGACGATCGTGAGCGCCTCGACGAACTCGACGGCGCTCGCGAGAAACGCTGAGGCAACGAGGAAGGCGGTGGTCACGAGTAGAGCTGTTCGATCTCGTCGGCGAAGTGCTCGTGCACGACCTTGCGGCGGAGCTTCAACGTCGGGGTGACTTCGCCCTCCTCCTGCGAGAAGTCGCGCGGGAGGATCGCGAAGCGCTTGATCTGCTCGACGCGGACGCGGTCGCGGTTGACCTCGTCGACGATCTCCTGGACGAGCGCGTGCGGATCCTTCCCCGCGGCCTCCACCTCGGCCATCTCGAGCGTGATCAGAGCCGTCACATAGGGCCTACGGTCACCGATGACGACCGCCTGTGACACGAAGCGCGAGGCCTTGAGCGCGTTCTCGAGATTCTGGGGGGCGATGTTCTTCCCGCCCGCGGTGATGATCAGGTCTTTCTTGCGGTCGGTGATCTTCAGGTACCCCTCGGCGTCGAGCTCGCCGACGTCACCCGTCCGGAACCAGCCGTCGTCCGTGAACGCGGCGGCGGTCGCGTCCGCGTCCTTGAAGTAGCCCGCAAACACGGTGTCGCTGCGGACGAGGATCTCGCCGTCCGCGTCGAGCCGGATCTCGCAGCCTGCGACCGCGCGGCCGACCGTGCCGAACTTGTAGGCGTCGGGGTCGTTGACGCTGAGCGAGCTGCCCGTCTCGGTGAGCCCGTAGCCCTCGATCACGAGCATGCCGAGCGAGTGGAAGAACTCGAGCACGTCGAGGCCGAGGGGTGCCGCTCCGGAGACGCCGACCCGGAGCCGTCCGCCGAGGCGTTCCCGTACCTTGGCGAAGACGAGCCTGTCGGCGATGCGCTCCTGCAGCCGGAGCCCGAGCGGGACGGCGTGGTTCGTCCGGCGGAGCCGGCTCGCGTGCGCGCCGACACGGAGCGCCCAGCGGCCGAGCGAGCGCTTGATGCCGCTCTCGCTTTCGATCTTGTCGAGGACGCCTCCGTGGATCTTCTCGTAGATCCGTGGGACCGCCGGGAGGATGGTCGGCCGCACCGCTCCGAGCGCCTCTGCGACGCGCGCGGGGTCGGCGACGACCGCGACGGTCGAGCCGTAGTACGCGGCCGCCTGGTGGGCGAGACGCCCGAACGTGTGCGCGAGCGGCAGGAAGAGGAGCACGGTGTCGCTGCCGTCCTCGAGGTTGGTGCGCACGTGGAGCGCAGCCGTGACGAGATTCTTGTGCGTGAGCATGCAACCCTTCGGCGGCCCCGTCGTGCCGGAGGTGTAGATCAGGGTGCCGAGGTCGTCCTCCTGGATCTCCTGCGCGGCGCGTGCGAGCGCGTCGGCGTGCTCGCCCGCGTGCGCACGGCCCTCGGCCTCGAGCTCCGAGAGCGACGGGAACGTGACGATCTCGCGCAGAGCCGGCAGCTCGCTCTGCACCGATCGGAGCTTGTCGCGCTGCGCGTCGTCCTCCGTGAACGCGAGCACGGTCTCCGAATGGGCGAGGATGTACGCCGACTCGCTCGCCGTGCTCGTCGGATAGATGCCGACGACGACGGCGCCGACGTTCATGATCGCCCAGTCGAGAAGGATCCATTCGACCCGCGTGCGGGCGAGCACCGCGACGGCGTCCCCGCGCCGCACACCCCGTGCGAGGAGGGCGTGGGACAGCGCCTCGACCCGCGCCGCCGCCTCGTGCCACGAGACCCCCCGCCAGCCCGGCTCCTGCTCCTCGAGATAGGCAGGCGTCGTCCAGCCCTGGTCGAGTACGTAGCGCCAGAGGGCGGGGGAGGTGCGGGTCTGGAGGGGCGAGCCGGTCTCGGGCGCAGACGGAGTCGTGGTGGCCACAGATTCATCGTACGCAGGAAGGGAAGCTTTCGGGAGGAGCGAAAACCCTGGTCCCTCTACAATTCGAGGAACCCATGCGCACGATCTGGAACGGCTCAATCAGCTTCGGCCTCGTCAACATCCCGATCGGGCTCGCTCTCGCGACCCAGCGGACCGACGTCGCCTTCCGGACGCTCCACCGGGAGTGCGGCACGCCGATCAAGCAGAAGCGGTGGTGCCCGCTGCACGAGCGCGAGGTCGAGCCGGACGAGCTCGTGAAGGGGTGGGAGGTCGCGAAGGGGGAGTTCGTGCTCGTCGAGGAGTCCGACCTCGAATCCGTCGCGCTTCAGCGCTCGCAGTCGATCGACATCCTCCGCTTCGTCAAGCTCGAGGACGTCGACCCGGTCTACTTCGACCGCACCTATTATCTTGCGCCCGCTGCGGCCGACGCCGCGCGGCGCCCGTACGTGCTGCTCCTGCGCGCGATGCAGGAGACGGGCATGGCCGCGGTCGGCAAGTTCGTCCTCTGGGGCAAGGAGAACCTCTGCCTCATCCGCGCGCAGGGCGACACGCTCGCGCTCGAGACGCTCTTCTTCGCCGAGGACGTGCGCGCGAAGACCGAGATCGAGGAGGCGGTCGAGGCGACGGAGATCAAGAAGGCCGAGCTCCAGCTCGCCGGGCAGGTGATCGACAGCCTCGTCGGCGAATGGGCGATCGAGGAGTTCGAGAACGAGTACCGGCGCGACCTCAAGGCGATGCTCGACGCGAAGCTCGCCGGCGAGGAGATCACGCGCCCGGAGCCGGCCGCGGAGACCCCCGTCGTCGACCTCATGGAGGCGCTGCGCCGGAGCGTCGCCGAGGCCCAGGACGGGAAGCGCCAGTCGCGGCCGCGCAAGCCGAAAGCCGACGCGCCGGGATCCGGCTCGCGGAAGAAGACCGCAGCGCGCAAGAGCGCCTAGCGACCTCTCGAACGGGTCGGAGACCGCTCCGCGGGAGCCCGGTGCCCGGCTCCGCGAAGCGGTGCCTGGCACCGCTGTTGCGAGAAGCCGGGTCGGAGACCCGTTGCGCGGGAGTCAGACCCTTGCGGGGGAGTCCGGTGCCCGGCTCCGCGAAGCGGTGCCTGGCACCGCTGTTGCGAGAAGCCGGGTCGGAGACCCGTTGCGCGGGAGTCAGACCGTTGCGGGGGAGTCCGGTGCCCGGCTCCGCGAAGCGGTGCCTGGCACCGCTGTTGCGAGAAGCCGGGTCGGAGACCCGTTGCGCGGGAGTCAGACCCTTGCGGGGGAGTCCGGTGCCCGGCTCCGCGAAGCGGTGCCTGGCACCGCTGTTCGAGAAGCCGGGCCAGACACCCGCTGCGCGGGAGTCAGACCCGTTGCGGCGGAGTCAGACTCGTCGTACGCGGCGGCGGAGTCCGCGCGAGCGGATTCCGCCGCCTGCGGAAAGGAATCAGTGCGCCTGGGGAAGTGCGCCCAGCGCCTGCAGCTGTGTCTGGAAGAGGTACTTGTCGATCTTGCCGTGGTAGATCGGCACCCCCTCCTGCACACACACCCGAATCACTTCCTGCTGGTCGATCCCGAGCTCCTTCGAAAGCTCTTCGGGCGTGAGGTGATTCGCCATCCGTCTTGCTCCTTCCCTGGGCACGAAAAAACCCGCCGGCGCCAAGCGCTCAGACGGGTTGGACGCCACCCTCGGTTGTCGATCCGACGGGCCTCATGCGACCCGTCCCTCCAAAGCATTCATCACCTACAGAATATGCCCTGATGCCGACGGAGTCCAAACGAGACCTCTTCGGCCTCGAAGAGCGGTATTCGACCGAGGCCGGGGCCCGTCTCCGTTACCTCGTCGGCGGCGAGGGGCCGCCCCTCGTCCTCGTCCACGGCCTCGGCGGCCTCGCCTCGAACTGGCGGCTCGTGGCGCCCGGGCTCACCGCCGAGCGGCGGCTGATCATCCCGGAGCTGCCGGGTCACGGCGGGTCGGAGCGGGTGGACGCCTCGAGCCTCGACCCGTTCGCCGACGCCGTCCTCGCCGTCGCCGAGGCAGAGAGCGCCGTGCCGGCGCCGTGGGTCGGCCATTCGCTCGGCGGGGTGATCGCGCTCCGCGCGGCCGTCCGGCGCCCCGCTGCGGTGTCGGGCGTCGTCCTCGCCGCCGCCGCCGGCATCTCGTCGGCGACGCGTCTCGGCGAGGCGACGGTGACGCTGCTCGGCGTCGTGCGGCCGGGCCGCGTGCTCGGGCGCTACCGCAGGCGGCTCTCGCGCTCGCGGCTCGGACGGAAGGCGCTCTTCGGCGGGTGGGGCGTGGCCGATACCGACGCGTTCGACCCGGAGATGGCCGAGGCGTTCCTCTCCGGGCCGCCCCAGCACACCGACACGCTCACAGCGGGCAAGGCGCTCGTGAAGAGCGACGCCCGCGCGGATCTCGATCGCGTGACGTGCCCGTGCCTCTGCCTCTGGGGTGCGAACGACAACTGGGTGCCGCTCCAGGACGGAATGGAGTACGCGCGACGGCTGCGCGCGCCGTTGCGCGTGATCGCCGACTGCGCGCATCTCTCGATCGGAGAGCGCCCGGACGTCGTCACCCGAGCCGTGCGCGAGTTCCTCGCCTCGCTCGACTAGACCGCCGCGGGCTGACTCAGGCGCCGACCGCCTCGAAGGGCATCACCTCCGCTCCCTGCGAGTCGCGGTTCGGCGGCGACAGGAACTCGACCCGCCGCGCGACGACCTCGACCGCGTCGCGCCGCTTGCCGTCCTGCTCCCACGTCCGGCTCTTCAGCCGGCCGTCGACAGCGACGCGGTTGCCTTTCGCGAGATAGTCGGAGCAGAGCTCCGCCTGGCGGTCCCACGCCGAGACCCAGACGAAGTCGGCACCCCCGTCGCGCCCGCCGCGGTCGACCGCGAGGAGGAAGCTCGCGACCTTCTTGTCGCTCTGCCCGTCTTGCTGCGGCGGGACGTCCCGGAGCTCGACGTCCGTCGCGAGGTTGCCGATCAGATGCACGCTGTTCATGGGAGCGAAGGTAGACGCGAACTCGTCACGAAAGAGTCAGGACTCTCCGTCGGAACGCCGGAAATAGCCAGCTAGACTCGGGACCGGTCATGGGCATCTTCTCCTCGATGACAGGGTTCGGCGGCCGGGACATGGCCGTCGACCTCGGCACCGCCAACACCCTCGTCTACGTGCGCGGGCGCGGCATCGTCCTCTCCGAGCCGTCGGTCGTCGCGATCGACCAGCGCACGGGAGAGGTGCACGCGGTCGGCGTCGAGGCGAAGCGGATGCTCGGCCGCACGCCGGGCACGATCCAGGCCATCCGCCCGTTGAAGGACGGCGTCATCGCCGACTTCGACGTGACCGAGCAGATGCTGCGCCACTTCATCCAGAAGGTGCACCAGCATCGCTTCGCGCATCCCCGCGTCGTCGTGTGCGTGCCGTCCGGCGTCACCGGCGTCGAGAAGCGCGCCGTCGAGGAGGCGACGTTGAGCGCGGGCGCGCGGCAGGCGTATCTCATCGAGGAGCCGATGGCCGCCGCGATCGGCGCGGGCCTTCCCGTCGCCGAGCCGACAGGGAACATGATCGTCGACATCGGCGGCGGCACGACCGAGGTCGCGGTCATCTCGCTCGGCGGCATCGTCGTGTCGCAGTCGCTGCGCGTCGGCGGCGACGAGATGGACGAGGCGATCATCAATCACATCAAGCGCGACTACAAGCTCTTGATCGGCCAGCAGACGGCCGAGGAGATCAAGCTCGAGATCGGCTCCGCGTGGGACATGCGCGAAGAGCTGCAGGCGGAGGTGCGCGGACGCGACATGCTCACCGGCCTTCCGAAGACCGTGATCCTCACGTCGGAGGAGATCCGCCGCGCGCTCGACGAGCCCACGACGCAGATCATCGAGGCGATCAAGTCGACGCTCGACAAGACGCCGCCCGAGCTCGCCGCGGACATCATGGACCGCGGCATCGTGCTCGCCGGCGGGGGCGCGCTCCTCACCGGCCTCGACGAGCGGCTGCGTCACGAGACACAGATGCCGGTCCATCTCGCCGAGAGCCCGCTCACCTGCGTCGCGGTCGGCTCGGGCCGGAGCCTCGAGGAGTTCGAGGCGATTCACCGCTCGAACCGCGCCCGCGCCCGCAGCCGTAACGGTCGCCACCGGTACTAAGTACGGCCCGTGGGCCGCCGTCCCCGGCCGCGAAGACGCGTCGTCCCACGCCGCGCTCCGCGCCGGCTTCGTCCGACGCCTCGGCCGTAAGAGGCAGGCGCTCGGCTCTCCGGAGGGCGCGGTACCCTACACCCGTGGGTTCTCGCGACCGCACCGCGCGTGTGGCGGTGCTGGGCTCGTCTGTCCGGCGCTCCAGATCAGACCGCTACTCCGCCCGGGGACGGGGGCCGCTGGTCCGGCGCATCGTGCTCGCCGTCCTCGTGCTCGGCGCGCTCGCGCTCCTGACCGTCTCGTTCCGCTCGCCGACGTCAGGCGCGCTGCACGACCTGCAGGGCTACGGGTCGGCCGGCCTGCGCCCGTTCCAGGTCGCAGCCGAGCGCGTCGCCCGCCCGTTCCGCGACGCGTACGGCTACTTCAGCGGACTCGCACACGCGAAGTCGGAGAACGAGAAGCTTCGCCGCGAGCTGCGCGACGCGCGCGCCGTCGCGAACGCGAACCTCGCGAATGCGCGGCAGGCGGAGGGCCTGAAGAAGCTGCTGCGGTTCGAAGGCGGCTCGACCTACCCGAAGGACTACCGCGCCGTGAACACGACGGTCATCTCGTACCCGAGCAGCTCGTTCGCGCAGGTGGTGACGATCGCGGCCGGCTCGCACTCCGGCATTCGCGTCAACACACCGGTGGTCACGGCCGACGGCCTCATCGGGCGCGTGGCGAACGTCGGCCCGTCGACGTCGAGCGTCACGCTGCTCACCGATCCTGACAACAACGTGCCGGCGCGCGACGTCTCGAGCGGCGTCAGCGGCCTGATCCGCCACGGGCAGGGCTCGACGCTCGTCTTCGACCGCGTCGCGAAGGAGCAGGTCGTGAAGAAGGGCGACATCGTCGTCACGCAGGGGACGGTCGACCGCCGCTACCCGAGCGTGTATCCGTACGGCATCCCGATCGGCCGCGTGCTCAGCGTCGGAACGAGCGACATCGCGACGTTCCTCACCGTGACGGTGACGCCGTTCGCACGGTTCGACTCGCTCGATGCGGTGGCAGCCCTCGTGTCCAGCAAGAAGCGGTGAACCCGGTCAACGGCCTCAAAGCCGCGGTGCTCCTGTTCGTCGCGGCGATCCTCCAGGTCTCCATCTTCACGCAGGTGCACATCCTCGGCGGCGTGCCGGATCTCGTGCTCGTGATGCTCGTCGCGGTCGCGCTGCTCCGCGGCTCCGTGCCGGGCGCGATCGGCGGCTTCTTCGCGGGCCTCCTCGTCGACACTGCGACGCTCGGACAGCTCGGCCTCACGTCGCTCGTCCTGACGATCGCCGGCTACTGGATCGGCCGGTACGGCGAGACGACGGGACGCGACCGCGCGCACGCGCCGTTCACGTCGGTCGCGGTGATCACCGTCCTCTTCTCGTTCGGCGTGCTCATCGTCCACTTCGTGCTCGGGGAGCGGGCGCCCGCCGGTGACGTCTTCCGCGGGTTGTTGCCCGCGATGTTCCTCAACCTCATCCTCACCGCGCCGGTGTACGCACTCGTCCGGCGCCTGCTGCGCCCGGTCGACCGGGGTGACTACGCGACCGAGGTTCAGCTCCTTGGCTAGCACCGCCCCGACTCGACCTCCGCGGCGGATCCGGCCGCGCCCCGACGGCGAGACCGTCGTCGAGCCCTATCGCGTCACACCGAAGAACGCCCGCCGGATCGCGATCCTCGGCTTCGTGCTGCTCGGCGTCTTCGCGGCGCTCTTCCTGCGGCTGTGGGCGCTCCAGGTCCTCTCCGGGACGAAGTACGTCGATCAGGCGTCCGCGCAGTCGTTTCGCGCCGTGCCGCTGCAGGCGCCGCGCGGCATGATCGTCGACCGGCACGGCGCGCCGCTCGTGAAGAACGCCGCCGCCTGGGCCATTCAGCTCTGGCCCGCGGATCTCCCGCAGACCTACACGACGCGCTACGCGGAGCTGAAACGGCTCGCGAAGGTCGCGAAGGTGCCGCTCTACGAGATCGCGCGCGGCATCAAGCGGGGCCGCGGCGACTTCCTGAAGCCCGTGGTCGTGCGGGACGCTGCGAGCGACCCGATGGTCGCGTACATCTACGAGCACTCCGGCGCCTTCCCGGGCGTGACGCATCGGCCGCGTGTACGTCCGTCACTACCCGTACCGGCAGCTCGCGTCCCAGGTGCTCGGCTACGTCGGCGCGATCACGCAGGCGCAGCTCCGCCGTCTCGGCAAGGGCTACGACCTGAACGACGAGCTCGGGCAGTCCGGCGTCGAGTCGACGTACGACAGCTACCTCCGCGGCGAGTCGGGCGAGCAGCGGCTGCACGTCGACTCGCTCGGGCGCCCGCTCAGCACCGTGCAGACGGCCGTGCAGCCGAAGCCGGGGAACACCGTCAGGCTCACGATCGACCTGAAGCTCCAGCAAGCCGCCGAGCGCGGCCTCGACTACGGCATCCGCCTCGCGCACGCCGACGGCAAGTGGGCCGCCGACGGCGGCGCGATCGTCGCGCTCGATCCGACCGACGGCTCGATCCTCGCCATGGCCTCGTCGCCGACGTACAAGCCGTCCGTCTTCGCCGGGCGCGTGACGACGAAGGACCTCGCGGCGCAGGGGCTGACGCAGAAGACCGCCCCGGCGAAGAACTACCCGTCCCTCGACCGCGCCTTCCAGGCGACGTACCCGCCCGGATCGACCTTCAAGCCGGTCACGGCGCTCGCTGCGATGCAGGAGCACCTGGTCTCGCCGTACGCCTATCTGCCGTGCACCGGCACCTACCACTCGCCGAACGACAAGGGCAACCAGACGTTCCACAACTGGGACCCGTTCGTGAACCAGCAGATGGACATGCCGACCGCGCTCGCGTACTCGTGCGACACGTACTTCTACCAGCTGGGCGACATGTTCTTCTCGACGAGAGGCCGCGGGCAGCCGCTCCAGAAGTGGGCGCGCACGTTCGGCTTCGGCTCCGGAACGGGCACCGACCTCGGCCCGGAGGCGACGGGCCTCGTGCCGACGATCGGCTGGCGCCAGCAGCACTTCAAGACGGAGATCGACAGGCTCTGGAAGCCGGGCAACTCGATCCAGCTCGCGATCGGACAGGGCGACCTCACCGTCACGCCGCTCCAGATGGCGCGCTTCTACGCGCTGCTCGCGAACGGCGGCAGGCTCGTGACGCCGCACGTGCTGATGGACGTCGAGAGCTCGAACGGCACGCCGGTGCCGGTGCCGGCGATCCCGGCGCCGCGCGCGGTCGGTGTCGACCCCGCCGCGCTCCAGATCGTGCAGAAGGGCCTCTGGGAGGCGACCCACCTCCCGTTCGGCACCTCGTACCCCGTCTTCGGCACGTTCCCCGTCTCGATCGCCGGCAAGACCGGCACGGCGGAGAAGGTCGTGCAGCTGCCCGGGTACATCGGGAACCAGGACCAGTCCTGGTGGTGCGGCTTCGGGCCGACCGAGGCGGCGAAGCTCGTCGTCTGCGCGGTGATCGAGAACGGCGGCCACGGCGGCGTCGCCGCCGCTCCGGCCGCGGCGGAGGTCTTCTCGGCCTTCTTCCACGTCAAGGTGAAGCCACCCGTCCCCGGGAAGACGGACTGATCGGCACCATGCACTGATGCTCGAGTACGCAGGATCACAGAGAGCGGGGCTCCAGCGGAACCGCGACGAGGGAATCGCGCTCGTCTCGATCCTGCGCTCGCTCGACTGGGTGCTCGTCGCCGGTGTCGTCGGCCTCGTCTCGGTCGGCCTCTGGGCGGTGTCGGGCGTGACGCGCTTCGACCTCCCGAGCGACCCGAACCACTATCTCGACCGTCAGATCATCTACGTGTGCGTCGGGGCGATCGCGCTCGTCGTCGCCCTCTTCGTCGACCCCGACATCTACCGCCGCTTCTGGCGGCCGATCTACATCGGCACCGTGTCGCTCATCTTCATCGTGCTCGTGCTCGGGCGCGCGGCGCGCGGCTCGACGCGCTGGATCGACCTCGGCGTCATCACGTTCCAGCCGTCCGAGTTCGGCAAGCTGCTCTTCGTGCTCGCGATCGCGGGCTTCCTCGCAGAGCGCGCCCGCGGGGGCGGGAGCGTCGGCACGACGCTGCGGGTCCTCGGTCTCGGCGCCGTACCCGTCGTGCTCGTCATGGCGCAGCCCGACCTCGGCACCGCGCTCGTCTACATGGCCGCGCTCGGTGCCATGCTCTTCGTCGCAGGCACGCCGTGGCGCCAGCTCTCGGTGCTCGGCGCGATCGCGGTGCTCGCGATCGTCACCGTGCTGTGGGCCGGCCCCGCCGTCGGGGTCAACTTCCTCCAGCCGTACCAGAAGTCGCGCCTCACCTGCTTCGTGCATCCGCAGAAGTGCACGGTCGACGCGCGCTACAACCTCGAGCAGTCGATCGCAGCGGTCGGCTCCGGGCAGTTTCACGGCCGCGGGCCGAAGAACGCGACGCAGACGCGGCTGAACTTCCTGCCGGAGCACGGCACGGACTTCGTCTTCGCGTCGTACAGCGAGCAGCGCGGGTTCGTCGGCGCGTCGATCCTGCTCGCGCTGTACCTCCTCGTGCTGTGGCGCGCGCTGCGCATCGTCACCGTCGCCCGCGATCTCTACAGCGCCGTCGTCGCAGGCGGAATCGTGCTCGGCCTGCTCTTTCAGATCTTCGTGAACATCGGCATGACGATGGGCATCGCTCCGATCACCGGCATCCCGCTGCCGTTCGTGAGCGTCGGCGGATCGTCGATGATCGCGAACCTCGCGGCGATGGGCGTGCTGCTCGCGATCCACGCGCGCGGCCGCGTGTCGCGTTCGTCCCGCCGGCGCTGATGCTCGCGCTGCCCGTTCGGATCGGCGCGCTGCGCGCGCTCGTGAAAGAGGTGTCCGCCGGCGGCGGCAAGCCGCTCGCGGTCGGAGGAGCGCGTGAGCTCGCCGCCGTCCTCCGGCGCGATCTCGGCCGCGATGCGAAGCCGGGATCCGTCCGGTCCGACGACGCGCCCGAGGGCGCCGCCGTCCTCGTCTACGTCCTCGGCCGCGAGCCGGGGCCGGACGACGTGGCCGCGCTCGACCGTGCCCGCCGTGCGCGTGTGCCGATCGTCGCGGTGACGGGAGACGGCGACCGGTCGATCCCGAACGTCCTCCCGACCGACGTCGTCCGCGTCGGAGCGGGTGAGGGCTTCCCGGTCGACGCGATCGCACGTGCGATCGCGGTGCGGCTCGGCGAGGACGCGGCGCCGCTCGCGGGGCGGGTGCCGCGCCTACGCGGCGCGGTCTGCGAGCAGCTCGTCGCCGCGTTCGCGCGCCGGAACGGCCTCGTCGGCGCGGCGGCGTTCATGCCCGGCGCCGACCTGCCCGTGCTCGCGTCGAACCAGCTCCGCCTCGTGCTGCGGCTCTACCAGGCCTACGGCCTCGAGGTCGACCTTCGCGATCGGCTCCCGGAGCTCGCTGCCACGATCGGGGCCGGGCTCGGCCTGCGCGCCCTGGCGCGGCAGCTGCTCGACCGGGCCCCGGTGGCGCGGTGGGCCGTACAGGGCGCCGTCGCGTATGCGGGCACGCGCGCGCTCGGGGACGCCGCCATCCTCCGGCTCGAAGCCGCTCCAGGCGGCCACTAGGCGGCTGCCGGGCGGAGCTTCGCCCGGCGGGCCTTGATCGCGCGCATCCGCTGCATCAGGCGGGCCCAGGCCCAGGGTTCGACCTCGCGGTAGCGCGTCGCCGATTGCCCTCGCGTCGCCTCGAGATACTCGAACCATGCGTCTGCCTCCTCGATCAAGAGCAGCTCTTCGGCCTCGCGCTTCAACGTCACGGCTCACTTCCTCCCTTCCCGATGAGCGGGCGTGATTGCGCGGATCGTAGGACCGGGGTCGGACGGCACCCGGGGTCGCTGGTACCCTGGGGGGCGAAGGCATATGCCACGGTTTTTCACCCACAA
Source organism: uncultured Actinomycetes bacterium (assembly GCA_963831405.1). Lineage (GTDB taxonomy): Bacteria > Actinomycetota > Thermoleophilia > Gaiellales > Gaiellaceae > Palsa-739. The sequence goes on along the minus strand of CAWHPX010000015.1, from coordinate 19,446 downwards.
CTGCGAGCGCGCTCCCCAAGGCCCCACCACGGTGCCGGGTGAAGCGCGTGACGCTCACAAAGGAGTTTTCGCTTGCCCTGGTTCCGACGACGCAAGAACGACGTCGCGGCTGCTGATGCTGCCGCACCCGCGATCGAGGTTCGCCCCGAGCCCCTCGTAGCTGCACCCGCGGCTCCCGCCGGTGACGGCGCGGCCGCGACAACCGATCCCACGAAGCCCAAGCGACGCCGCGGTAGCCGCGGCGGACGCGGGCGCAAGAAGACCTCCAGCACGTCGAGCGCGGGCGCCGACGCTGCGGAGAAAGAGGACGCGCCGGCGCGGAAGCCCGCGGCGCCGCGCAAGACCGAGCGCAAGCCGAGCGAGAAGAAGGTCGTCTCGCAGCGGCAGGAGCGGCGGCGCCAGCAGGGCGGCCGACGCCGCGAGCCGCCACGCCGCGCACCGCTCCCGGAGGCGAAGCGCGAGCTGATCGTCTCGGTCGACGTCGGCGAGCAGCGGGTCGCCGTGCTCGAGGACGACAAGGTCGCGGAGGTCTATCTCGAGCGGCCGGAGCGCCGCTCGATCGCCGGCAACATCTACCTCGGGCAGGTCGACAACGTGCTGCCGGGGATGGAGGCGGCGTTCGTCGAGATCGGCCTCGAGAAGAACGGCTTCCTCTATGTCGACGAGATCGTCGGCCCGGAGATCGAGCGCGGCCACGGCCGCAAGATCCAGGATCTGATCAGCAAGGGCCAGACGATCCTCGTCCAGGCCGTGAAGGACCCGATGAAGACGAAGGGCGCGCGGCTGACGACGCAGATCTCGCTCCCCGGCCGCTTCGTCGTCTTCGTCCCGCAGGGCGAGGGTCTCGGCGTCTCGCGCCGGCTCGACGACGACGAGCGCCAGCGGCTGAAGGACATCCTGAAGAAGCTGAGCGTCAAGGAGGGCGGGCTGATCGTCCGCACCGCCGCCGAGGGCGCGTCGGAGGACGACATCGAGCGCGACATCGTCTTCCTCCAGCGGGTCTGGAAGTCGATCGAGGCCAAGGCGAAGGAGGCCTCGGCGCCGGAGCTGATCTACCAGGAGGCGGAGCTGCCGCTCCGCGTCACGCGCGACCTCTTCACCGGCGACTTCGAGAAGGCGTACGTCGACAACGACCAGGCGTACAAGCGCATCACCGGCTACCTGAAGAAGACGTCGCCGCACATGGTCGAGCGCGTCGTGCGGTATCGCGAGAAGGCGCCGCTGATGGAGCACTTCGGCGTCGAGCAGGAGATCAAGTCGACGCTCAGCCGCCGGGTCGACCTCCCGTCGGGCGGCTACCTCATCTTCGACTACGCAGAGGCGTTCACCGTCATCGACGTGAACACCGGCCGCTTCGTCGGCTCCCGCGGCAAGAACTCCGGCGGCCGCCTCGAGGACACGATCACGAAGAACAACCTCGAGGCCGTGAAGGAGGTCGTGCGCCAGCTCAGGCTGCGCGACATCGGCGGGATCATCGTCATCGACTTCATCGACATGGCGAATCCGAAGAACCGGACGACGGTCGAAGAGGCGCTGCGCACCGAGCTCGAGCGCGACCGGACGAAGACGTACGTCGTGGAGATCTCACCGCTCGGGCTCGTCGAGATGACGCGGCAGAACGTCACCGACGGGCCGCGCGAGATCATGACGCGCAAGTGCCCGACCTGCGGCGGCGACGGCATCGTCTACTCGGAGGCGTCGGCCGCGATCGACGTCGAGCGCCGGCTGCGGTCGCTCGTGGCGGGCTCGCGCTCGCAGGCGTACCGCGTCGAGCTCGCGGCTCCGATCGCTGCGGCCCTGATCGGGCCGGGGGCAGGCCGGCTCCAGGAGCTCGAGGCGATGACGAAGCGCCGCTTCTTCCTCGCTGCGAAGGCGGACATGCATCTCGACCACTTCGTCGTGCTCGGCGAGGGCAAGCTCGAGGACCTCGCCCCGGCGGCGCCGGTTGCGGAGGATGCGGAGCTGCTCGTCGAGCTCGTCGAGGTCGACCGTCACGACGGCTCGGCGGCCGTCGGCAAGGTCGACGGGTTCGCGATCTGCGTCGGTGCTGCGGCCGGCCTCGTCGGCAAGAAGGTGAAGGTGCGGATCGAGCGCGTGCTCGACGGCACCGCCTACGCGACGCTCGTCCGGAAGGCGGGCGGGAAGAAGCCGGTCGAGCCGCTCACCGCCGAGGCCGAGGCGGAGAAGCCCACCCGCAAGCCGCCCGCCCGGAAGGGCGACGCCGCCGCGGCGGACGCCGGCGTGGAAGACGCCGGCGTGGACGACCTCGAGACCGGGGACGCCGAGGAGCCGCTCGTCGCCGAGGCGGACGAGGTCGGCGCCGACGACGACGCAGCCGCCGCTGCGCCGGCGGCAGACGGCGCCGCGCCCGGGGCGAAGAAGAAGACCCGTCGCGGCTCCCGCGGCGGCAAGAACCGCAAGAAGACCGCGTCCGCCGGTGCGCCGGCGGCGGCGGAGCCCGCGGACGAGCCCGGCGCCGAGAAGCCTGCGGCCGCCCCGCGCGGGGTGACGATCCACGTTCCGGGGGACGACCTCGGGCGCGACGCCGGCGACGCCGAGGCCGCCTCCTCCGAAGCGGCAGCCGCCGAGCCGGCGGCCGAGGGCGAGCCCGGGGCGCCTTCCGAGAACGGCGCCGCCGCGGCGAAGAAGAAGACGCGGCGCGGCTCCCGCGGCGGCAAGAACCGCCGGAAGCGCACCGCGGCCGCGACGGCGGGAAACGGCGCGGGCCCGGCCGCGGAGAGCGGGCCGGAGGCCCCGGTCGAGGCGGAGGACGGGCCGGACGCCCTCGCCGCTGCCGCCGAGCCCGAGCCCGAGACCCTGACGGCGACGCCCGAGCCGGAGCTCGAGGAGGGGGAGCCCGAGGAGGCCGCCGACGAGGACTGGGGCTACGTGCCGATGTCCGAGTGGGGCGACGACCTCCGCTAGGAAATTCGCTACACTGCGCCACTCGCGAGCCCTCGAGGCTCGCGTTTCTACGCCTATGAGCTACGCGATCATCACCGTCGGTGGCAAGCAATACCGGGTCCGGGAGGGCGAGCGGCTCCTCGTCGACCGGCTGAAGACCGACGAGGGGAAGACGTTCAACCCCCGCGTCCTGCTGATCGGCGGCGACGGGGGCAAGACCGATCTCAGCCCGTCGACGACGGTGACCGCGCGGGTCGTCGGCCACACGCTCGGCGACAAGATCCGGATCGGCAAGTACAAGAAGCGCACCGGCTACCGCAAGCACACCGGCTTCCGCGCGAGCCTCACGCAGATCGAGATCGAGGCGATCGGCGCCGGCGGCCGCAAGGCCGCTGCGAAGCCGAAGGCCGAGGCGGCTCCGGCAGCGGCGCCGAAGGCCGAGAAGCCCCAGGCCGCGCCGAAGGCAGCCGAAGCGGCGCCTGCGCGCACCGCGCATCCGCCGAAGGGCTACGAAGACATGACGGTCGCCGAGATCGCCGCGGACGCGGCGTCGTGGCGGCGTCCGAACATCGAAGCTGCGCTCGAGTACGAGCACGCGAACGCGCAGCGCAAGGGCGCGATCGCCGCGCTCGAGGCGGCGCTCGCAGAGAAGGAGAGCCACTGATGGCGCACAAGAAGGGCCTCGGATCGTCGCGCAACGGGCGCGACTCGAACCCCCAGATGCTCGGCGTGAAGATGTTCGCCGGCCAGGACGTCAGCTCGGGGATGATCCTCGTCCGCCAGCGCGGCACGCGCTTCCGCCCGGGCCCCGGCACGGGCATCGGCAAGGACGACACGATCTTCGCGACGCGCGACGGCGTCGTCTCGTTCCGGACGAGCGGCGAGCGCCGCTTCATCTCGGTCGTCGATTCCTAACCGCGAGAAGCTTCGCTTCTCACGGTTGGGCAACGGAACTCCGCGCACCGGAGAACGCGGTCTCCGGTGCGCTTCGTGCTCTCTTGTTCTCCTCGGGGCTGCTGAGCACCAGGTCTCGGCCCTGTTGCGCTCGTCGCGTTGATCGGGGGAGTGCCTCGCCGCCCGCATAGGGGCAGCTTGGTACGCCTAACCTTCGGCCCATGTTCCACGACCGCGCAAGACTGACCGTGATCGCCGGCCGCGGCGGCGACGGGTCGATCCACTTCCGGCGCGAGAAGTTCGTGCCGAAGGGCGGCCCGGACGGCGGCGACGGCGGCAAGGGCGGGGACGTCGTCCTCGTCGCCGACCCGCGCCGGCGCGACCTCTCCGGGCTCCGCTCGAACCAGAAGGTCCGCGGCGGCAAGGGCGGCGCCGGCGGCGGGCGCATGTCGAACGGCTCCGACGGGGAGGATGCGGTGCTCGCGGTGCCGGTCGGGACGCAGATCCTCGACGAGGAGGAGCGGCTCGTCGCCGACCTCGCCCACCCGGGCGCGCGCGTCGTCGTCGCGAAGGGCGGCAGCGGCGGCCGCGGCAACAAGCGCTTCGCCGGGCCGACGCGGCAGACGCCGCGGTTCGCCGAGGTCGGAATGCCGGGCGAGGAAGGCGAGATCGAGCTCCGCCTCAAGCTGCTCGCGGACGCTGCGCTCGTCGGCCTGCCGAACGCAGGGAAGTCGTCGCTCCTCGCGCGCATCTCGAACGCGCGGCCCAAGGTGGCCGAATATCCGTTCACGACGCTGGCGCCCGTGCTCGGCACGGTCGAGTCGCCCGACGGCCGCCAGCTCGTCGTCGCGGACGTGCCGGGGCTGATCGAGGGCGCGAGCGAGGGCGTCGGGCTCGGTCACGAGTTCCTCGCGCATCTCGAGCGCGCGCGGCTCCTCCTGCACGTGCTCGACTCGTCGGAGGGCGACGCGGAGGAGCGCTGGCGGACGATCGACGCGGAGCTCTCCGCCTACGGCGCCGGCCTCGACGAGCGGTCGCAGGTGATCGTGCTGAACAAGATCGACCTGAAGCCGGAGCCGCCCGAGTTCGCGATCGAGGACGAGCGCATCATCCGTACGTTCCGCGTCTCGGCCGCGACCGGCGCGGGCATCGAGGAGCTGAAGCGCGCGCTCTTCGAGCTCGTGCCGCCGGAGGAGGTCGTCCCGGCTGCGCCCGCCGACGAGCAGGAGCTCGTCGACTACCTCGTCTACCGGCCGCAGCCGTCGCGCCGCGCGTATCGCGTGTTCCGCACCGAGCGCGGCTTCCGCGTCACCGGCCGTCCTCCGGCGCCCGACGAGCTCGAGCGGATCCTCAAAGGCGCGGGCGCCCGGAAGGGCGACGAGGTCGAGCTCGGCGACGACGAGGTGCTCGAGTGGAGCTGAGGTGATCGCGCTCTTCGGCGGTGCGTTCGACCCGCCGCACGTCGGCCACGTCGCGGTCGCGCTCGCCGTGAAGGCGCAGTTCGACGTCGAGCGTCTGATCGTCTACGTCGCCGAGCGCCCCGGTCACAAGGAGGTGCACCTGCCGATCGAGACGCGGCTCGAGCTCGCGCGCGCGGCGTTCCCCGACGACGAGGTGCAGGTCGATCCGTTCCCGCGCACGATCGACCTGCTGCGGGCCGAGTCGTTCGACGACCCGCTCTTCGTCGTCGGCGCCGACCAGTTCTGCGACTTCCTGACCTGGAAGGAGCCCGACGCGGTGCTCGAGCTGGCGGAGCTCGCGGTCGCGACTCGGCCGGGCTTCCCGCGCGACCGCATCGACGCGGTGCTCGGTCGGCTCGCGCAGCCCGAGCGCGTGCATTTCTTCGCGATCGAGCCGAATCAGGCGGCCTCCCGCGACCTCCGCGAGCTCGCGGCGGCAGGCGCCCCGCTCACCGGCCTCGTCCCCGACGCGGTCTGGCAGCTGATCCGCGCTCAGGGCCTCTACGGCGCCTCTTGACGTCCGCGAGACGTGGATACACTGGGCGCGAACCCTCGACAAGGACACGGATCAGCCTGAGCTCCCTCGAACAAGCCCGCCGCATCGCCGCTCTCGCACAGGAGAAGCTGGCGGAGGATGTCGTCATCCTCGACATGCGGCCGGTCTGCACGTTCACCGACTACTTCGTCATCGCGACCGGCCGCAACCCGCGGCAGACGGCGGCGATCTGGGACGAGGTGCACGGGCGGCTCAAGCACGACGAGCAGCTCATCCCGCGGGCCGCGGACGGCACGCAGGAAGGGACGTGGATCCTCGCCGACTATCTCGACGTCGTGCTGCACGTCTTCACACCCGAGGCGCGCGAGTACTACAAGCTCGAGGAGCTCTGGAACGACGTTCCCGAGGTCGAGCTCGACGCCGCCGCGGCCGGGTAGCCGCTAGCCCGCGAGCGGGCCCTTCCGCGTCAGCAGGAGGTTCGCCGGCGTCTCCGGTAGCCCCCGTACCGGGCGCGCGCCGATGGTGACGACGACCGCCCGCGGGCGGCCGATGCGTACCCACACGTTGCCGTGGAGCGAGTAGCGCAGCGTGTGGCCGGGGTCCAGGAAGCCGCGGAAGACCTCACGGCCCGCCGGGCCGCCGAGGCGGACGGAGAGCCACGACCGGGCGCTCGTCGCCCGGATCAGAGCGGCAGCCGGCGGGGCCGTGGCTGCGGGGAGGACGACGGGCGCGACGGGCATCCCGCGCTGCAGCGCCGGCCTCGGCGTCGCCGCCGCGGCCGCGTCGACGTGCGGGGCCGGGGAGGAGCCGGGCCGGCCCGCGGCGGCGAAGGCGACGAAGACGAGGACGACCGCGCCGACGATCGCGCGCACGAGGATGCGGCGGCGCTTCCGCGGCACGGGGAGCGCCTCGGGGACGAGCGGCTGCTCGTTCCGGGACGCGACCCGGTCGTTGTACTCGTCCACGTAGAGCGTCCCGTTCAGCCCGAGGAGCTCTGCGTACGTGCGGAGGAAGCCCTTCGTGTATGCCTCGCCGGGCAGGAGGAGCCAGTCTTCCTCCTCGAGCGCCTTCACGTAGCGCACCCGGAGGTGGAGGCTCTGCTGGACATCGTCGAGCGACAGGCCGCGGCGCTCTCGCGCTTCGCGGAGGGTGGCTCCGATGTCGAACATGGCGGCGGCTCCTCGACCTGTGGAAAAACGGCGCTCTTTCGTGGGAAGACCCACGGCGAGAGGTGGTGGAGAAGTCGGCGCGGCGGGGGAAAAGAAAAAGCCCCCTGTTGGGGGCTTTCCCGATGGAGCCGAGGGGGCTCGAACCCCTGACCTACTGGCTGCCAGCCAGTCGCTCTCCCAGCTGAGCTACGGCCCCGTAGCTGCCGATTGTAGCTTCGAATTCGTAGTCCTTCGCCCAGCGAATCCCGGCCCGCTGGTTGTTCTTCGCGCCGCTCAGCCGGAGGAAGAGCGAGCTCTGCCGGCCCACCGCATCCCAGTCGAAGAAGTAACACCGCCCGGTTTCCAGGCAGTAGGCCGCGAACGCGTCGACGTCGTCTCGAGAGTAGACGCGCCGAGTCAGCCCGGCGGCCGTGCGGCGGGCCGAGTACAGCCGGATCGCGACGATGTCGCCGTACCGGCGAGCCCACTTGCACTGCACCCGAACGAGCCGCGGACGCAGATCGAAGATGAAGTCGCAGCGCTCGTCCGCATACGAGTGATAGACGCCCACGCCGAGCTTCAGAGCCGCGTGTGCGATCGCCGTCTCCGCGATCGCGCCCTTCTGGTTCGTTGTCAACAAGGACAACACATTACCCGGCCTGCCGGACGGCGCAACCGGCAAAGCGTTGTCACCGGTGGACCGGCCTGCAAGGATCAGGCCCGGTGGAGAGTGCAGCCGAAGCCGGCGGCGGGAGGCGTCGCGACCATGCGGCGCGCGAGCGCGTGCTCGTCCCGGTGCGCTTCGCACTCGTCCGTCTGCGCCGGCACGCGCCGCGGACGCTGATCGCCGCGCTCGGGATCGCCGTCGGCGCTGCCGTGCTCGCGATGACGACGGTCGGCAGCGCGTCCGTCCGTGACCGCGCCGTGCAGCGCGCGCTCGCGCAGCTCGCGCCGAGCGACCGGGCGATCCAGGCCGTCTGGAGCGGCGTCCCGGCGCAGTCGAATCTCTCGTACCCTCAGCTCGACGGACTCGCGCGCCGCACGACGGAGCCGATCCTCGCGCAAGAGCCGTTCGCCGTCCTCGTCTTCCGGCAGGCGACGTGGGGCGGCGCGTTCGTGAACCTCGGCGCCGTCGACGATCTCGCCCGCTGGCTCGATCTCACGAGCGGCCGGCTGCCGCGGCACTGCGCGCCGAAGGACTGCGAGCTGATCCAGATCGGCGGCGCGCCCGCGGCCCCGAAGCTTCCGTTCCTGCACGTCGTCGGCCGGGCGACCTTCAAGGCAGGCGCGCCGCTCCGGTCGTACTTCGGCGGCGGAGGAGGGCCGCGGCCGCCGATCCTCCTCGCGGACGGCGTGCTGCCGCTCGAGCGCGCGCCGCTCCCCGATGCACCGCTCATCGCGCGCACGTACGGCTGGATCGTCCCCCTCGCGCCGCGCGCGATCCACGACTGGCAGCTCGCGGCCCTCGGGACGCGCCTCGACCGTGCGCAGTCGACGCTCGAGCGGCGCTCGGACATCTTCACGGTCTCCGCGCCGACGGACACGATCGACGCCGTTCGCGCGACGAGCCGCGTCGCGGGCGAGCGGCTGCTCATTCTCGGGGGCGACGCAGCCGTGCTGCTGCTCGGCTTCGCCGTTCTCGCGTCGACGCGCCTTCGCCGCGATCACCGCGACGTGCGCCAGCGTCTCGTCTGGTCCGGTGCGCGCCGCTCGCAGATCCTGCTCGTCGCGGCGACGGAGGTCCTCGGCATCACGATCGTCGCGAGCATCGCCGGCTGGGCCGCGGGCACGGGCGCGGGAGCGCTGCTCGCACGGCATCTCGGCTCGCCGGGCGGTCTCGTCGTCTCACACTCGATCCTCACGCTGCACGCCCTCTGGATCGCGCTTGCGCTCGCTGCCGTCACGTGCGTCGCGATGCTCGCCGCGCTCCGCGTCGACTCCGTCGCGTTCGGCGGCCTTCGCGTCACCGTCGCCGACGCTGCTGCGCTCGGAGCTCTCGCGGCGATCCTGCTCGCGCTCGCGCGCGGCAAGGCCGACACGTCGGCACTCGAGGCGAACGGGGGCACCGGGGTGCTGCTGCTCCTGCTCCCGGGCCTCGTCCTCTTCGTGCTCGCCGTCGCTGCGGCGCGGCTCGTGGCGCCTGTCCTTCGCGCGCTGGAGCTGGTGGCGCGCCGGGCGACGCCGTCGATTCGCGTCGCGCTGCTCTCGCTCGCGCGCTCGCCCGGCGAGGTGCTGCTCACCGTCGTCTTCTTCGTGTTGAGCGTCGGCATCGCCGTGTTCGCCATCGCGTATCGCGCGACGCTCGTGCAGGGGCAGCGCGAGCAGGCGCGCTATGCGGTGCCCGCGCCGTTCGTCCTCCAGGAAGACCTCGGGCGGCTCGTGAGCGTGCAGGAAGCGGGGTTGCCGCCGCGCTACCACGCAACGCCGGTCGTGCGGGACTCCGGCTCGGTCAGCGGCAACGGAGGCCGTGACTTCACGCTCGTCGCGCTCCCCGCGCACGCGCTCGCTCGTATCGACGGGTGGCGGTCGGACTTCTCGTCGCGCACACCCGCCGAGCTCGCCGCACTGCTGCGCCCCTCGTCGAACCCGGGTCTCCGGGGCATCACGGTCGCCGGGACGCATCTGACCCTGCCGTTCGCGACGACGGGCGACCGCGTCGGCCTGACCGCGATCGTCGAGAACCGGCGCGGCGACTTCACCCGCCTGAGCTTCGGCGAGCACGGGCCGGGAGAGCATGCGCCGACGGTCTCGCTCCCGCCCGAGGCGCGCGGCGGCCGGATCATCGCCCTTCGGCTCACGTTCCCGCTTGCCGCCGCCTACGTCGCGGGCCACAACGCAGGTGAGGCTCGGCACGCCGTCAATTCCGCGTCGACCGGCACGCTTCGCCTCGGGCCGCAGTTCAAGGGCTGGTTCGGGACGAGCGGCGTGCGCGTCGACGGCGCACTCCTCCGCTTCGTCGTCAACAACGCCGCCGACGCGATCATCCGGCCCCACGAGCCGCTCGAAGGGCAGCTGGTGCCCGTCGTCGTGTCGCCCGCGATCGCACGCGCCGCGGGGCCGAGCGGCATCGTGGCGCTCCACGCCGAGAACACCGTCATCGCGGGGCGGATCGTCGCGACGACGCGCTCCTTCCCGTCCGTCGACGGCGACGTCGTCGTCGCCGATCTGCCGACGTGGCTCGGGGCCGCGAACACGCTCGAGCCCGGGGTCGCGACCCCGTCCGAGCTCTGGCTCCGGTCGGCGCCGCCGGCCGGCCTCCCGCTCGTCGTCACGTCGCAGCGCGGACGCGAGCGCGAGCTGAAGAGCGACCCTCTCGCACGCGGCGCCATCGCGCTCCTCGCGGTGACGGCGCTCGTCGGCCTCGCGCTCGCCGCGGTCGGCTTGCTCCTCACGGTCGTCGGCGACCTGCGGGACGAGCGCGGCGCGCTCTTCGACCTCGAGGCGCAGGGCTCGACGCCCGCCGAGCTGCGCCGGCACGTGCTGCTGCGCGGCGCGGTCGTCGGGGGCCTCGGCCTCGCGGCCGGCGTCGGAGCGGGGGCGATCGTCGGTGCGCTCGTCGTCGCCGTCGTGACCGTGACCGCGGCGGCCGAGAACGCGCTGCCGCCGCTCGCGCTCGCCTTCGACTGGCCGCTCGCGGCCGCCGCGCTCGCCGCGCTCGTGGCCGTCTCCGCCGCGGCGGCCGTCACCGCGACGCGGAGAGCGCTGTGAGCGCGGTCGAGGCCCGCGATCTCTTCCGGCTCTACGCGACGCCGCAGGGGACCGCGGTTGCGCTCCAGGGTCTCACGCTCGACGTCGCGGACGGCGAGCTCCTCGTCGTCTTCGGACCGAGCGGCTCCGGCAAGAGCACGCTCCTGCGCATCCTGGCCGGCCTCGACCGTCCCTCGGCGGGCTCGATCAGCGTGCTCGGACACGACCTGCGCACCCTTCGCGGGCGCGCGCTGGTCGAGTACCGCTCGCGCACCCTCGGCTACGCGGATCAGCACTACACGCGGGCGCTCGCGCCCGAGCTGACGGCGCGCGAGCTCGTCGCCCTCCGGCTCGCGCTGCTCGGCGTCGAGAGGGCGCGCCGCGAGCTGGTGGCCGACGCGCTCCTCGACCGCGTCGGCCTGCTCGAGCGCCGGGATGCGCTTCCTGCGGAGCTCTCGGGCGGCCAGCAGCAACGCGTCGCGATCTGCGCGGCGCTCGCGCACCGTCCGAGGCTCTTCATCGCGGACGAGCCGACCGGCGAGCTCGACGCACAGAACGCGGCGGAGATCTACGCGCTGATCGGAGAGCTCGCGCGCGAAGCGGGCGCGACGGCGGTGCTCGTGAGCCACGACCCGAGCTCCGCCGCCGTCGCCGACCGTGTCGTGCAGATCCGCGACGGCCGCGTCAGCGCGGAAGACGGGCGAGCGGTCGTCGGTCGCGGCGGTTGGGTGCGCATCCCGGAGCTCGAAGGCACGCCGAGCGTCGCACTCGAGCCGGCTCCGCAGGGTCTCGTGATCCGCATCGCGGAGCGCCCGAGGGAGCAATACCCCGCCGAGGCGACGGGCGGCGCGAACGACGTCGTCGCGCGGACGACCGGGCTGACGAAGTCCTACGGCGACACCACCGTGCTGCGCGACATCGCGCTCGAGATCGAGGCGGGCCGCATGACCGCGGTCACGGGCCGGTCCGGCTCGGGCAAGTCGACCCTCCTGCACCTCCTCGCCGGGCTCGACCTCCCGACGGCGGGGGAGGTGCGCGTGCTCGACACGCCGATCTCGGACCTCGACGCCACCGGGCGCGCACGTCTCCGCCGCGCGCACATCGGCGTCGTCACGCAGGGCACCGATCTCGTGCCGTTCCTGACGGCGCAGGAGATCGTCGAGCTCGCGCTCGCGCAGCGCGGCGCCGCGACCGAGCCGGCGGCGAGGACGCTCGCGGCGGTCGGCCTCGCCGAGCTCGCCGGGCAGCGCGTCGCGCGGCTCTCGATGGGGGAGCGGCAGCGAGTCGCGGTCGCGCGCGCGCTCGCTTCGCGCCCTGCGCTCCTCCTCGCGGACGAGCCGACCGCCCGCCTCGACGAGACGAACGCACGCGCCGTCGGCGTGCTCTTCGCGGAGCTCGCCTCCGACATGGGCACGGCGATCGTCTGTGCGACGCACGACCCGGTGTTGATCGAGCATGCCGCCGCCGAAGTCCCGCTCGCTAGTCTCGCCGTGTGAGCCAGGCGGCCGTCGACCTCCTCCTGCGCGGGTACCGCGCGTTCGTCGCAGGCGACCTCGACGCGATCGAGGGCATGCTCGATCCCGAGGTCGAGTGGATCGGCGTCGGCGAGGTCGCGGCCATCGCCGACCGGAGCGACGTGCTCGAGATCCTCCGCGACCGCGTCGCGGAGGGCTACCAGGTCACCGTCGACCGCTGCATCGGCGTGGGGGAGGACGTCGTCGTCAGCATGCGCTTCTCGCGCATCGAGCTCGACGAGACGGACGAGCGCCCGCTCCAGTCTCGCCGCTCGTTTCTCGTCGGCCGCTACGCCGCGATCGTGACGATGCGCGACGGCCATGTCGCGCGCGTCGTCGAGTATCCCCATCTGAGCGGGGCGCTCGCCGCCGCGGGACTCGAGGACGAGAATCCGTGACCCGCGTGCTCGTCACCGCCTTCGAGCCCTTCGACAGCTCCGGGGTCAACTCCTCGCAGCGGCTCGTCGACGCGCTGGACGGCGGCGTCGCGAAAGCGCTGCTGCCCGTCAGCTTTGCGCGCGCCGGAGACGAGCTGCGCCGTGCGATTCGCGAGGCGGAGCCGGACGTCGTCATCTGCTTCGGCCAGGCCGACGGCTGTGTCGGCATCTCGATCGAGCGCTTCGCGCTCAACCTCGACGACGCGGCCGCGGTCGACAACGACGCGGCGAACGGCTCCGGCACCGCGATCGACCCGGACGGTCCGCTCGCCTACGCGTCGACCTTGCCCGTCGACGAGCTCGTCGCCGCGCTGCATGCGCAGGGCATTCCCGCCTCCGCCTCGCGCGACGCGGGCGGCTATCTCTGCAACCACATCTTCTACGTGCTGATGCGCGTCCTCGAGCGGGAACGTCCGGCGGCGCGCGGCGGCTTCGTGCACGTGCCGCTCCTACCGGAGCAGGCACTCGGCAGATCGGCGGCGAGCATGCCGCTCGAGTCGCTCGTCCGTGCGGCACGGGTTATCGTCAGCGGGTGCGCGCAGCACAGATCCGCGAGCTGAAGGCTCCGCCCGAGCCGGTCGAGATCGAAGACCGCGGGAGCATCACGGTCGACGCGGTCGCGCTCAATCCGCTCGACATCTCCGTCGGCTCCGGCGTCTTCTATGGCGGTCACCCGCCGCTTCCGTACGCACCCGGCTGCGAGGCCGTGGGCCGCGACGGCAGCGGCGCTCTCGTCTACCTGTTCGGGGAGGGCCACGGCATCGCAAAGCCGGGCTTCCTCGCCGAGCGCGTCGACGTCGCCGAGGACCTGCCGCTGCGGTTGCCCGAGGGCGTCGACCCGGCGCTCGCCGCAGCGGCCGGGATCGCGGGCGTGGCGGGATGGGTGCCGGTCGCATGGAAGGCGAAGGTGACGCGGGAGGACCGCGTGCTCGTCCTCGGTGCCCGCGGCGCCGTGGGGCAGATTGCCGTTCAAGCGGCCAAGCTGCTCGGCGCGGCGAAGGTCGTCGGCGCCGGCCGGACCGGTGGCGACGGCATCGTCGCGCTCGACGAGATCGGCGACGCATTCGGCGGTGAGGGGTTCACGGTGTGCATCGACCCGGTCTGGGGAGAGCCACTCGCGCACGCGCTCGCGCATGCGGCGCCACACGCGCGCATCGTGCATCTCGGGCAGTCGGCGGGCCCGGAGTCGCCGCTCCGGTCCGCGGACGTGCGCGGCAAAGAGCTTTTGATCCAGGGCCACTCGAACTTCGCGATGAGCCGGGACGAGCGCGACCGCGCGTACCTCCAGGTGCTCGACCATCTCAGCCACGGCCGGATCGGGCTCGACGTCGAGCAGTATCCGCTCGACCGGGTCGCCGAGGCCTGGGAGCGTCAGCGCTCAGGCCCCGGCGGCAAGGTCGTCGTGCGGCTCTAGATCTTCCCGCGCGCCCTCCACTTCGCGTAGATGTCCTTGACCTGCGAGTTGATCGACCGCACCGAGTCGGCTGCGCTCATCTTGCCCTGCGACACCTGGGCGAACATCTGCGGGATGAGGTACTTCGAGAAGACCTCGTCCATCGCCGCATTCGTCGTACCCGGGTAGCCGATGTTGTGCGTGTACTTCTCCGCGATCGTCGTCAAGACCGTGTACTTGCCGCGCGGCTTGTGCGTGTCGGCGGCAGCGGCCTTTCGGATCTGCTTGAACGGATACGCCCCGGGGAAGCTCGGGAAGTTGTAGAGCTGTGACGCGTCCGTCGCCGCCTTGCCGTTGACGCACAGGTCGACGAGGAACTGCTGCGCGTTCTCCTTGTTCGCCGCGAACTTCCAGATCGAGTAGCAGCCCATCACGTGCTCGAGCCCGAGTCGCCCGTTCGGCCCGATCGGGATCGGCCAGATCGCGAGGTCGTCGGAGAACGGGAGACCCTGCGCCTCGGGCGTACGCGTCGCGGAGATCGCGTTCAGGATCATCGACGCGGTGCCCGAGTAGAGGTAGTTGTTGTTCGAAGCAGGGTTCCAACCGAAGATCGCGGAGTCCTCGCTCTTGTAGATGTCGGCCATGAACTTCACGGCGTCGATCGTGTTCTTGGAGTTGAGCGTCGGGCGATTCGCGGCGTTCTGCACGAACCCGCCGAAGCACATCATGAAGGCGAGAAGCGCCATGTTCGAGTCGAGCTCCTGGGATTGGCCGATCCCGATCGGATGGCCGACCGCCTTCAGCTTCGGTGCAGCCTTGCGGACGTGATCCCACGTGTACGGCGTCTCGCCGACCCCGTTCCAGAGATCGCGCCGCCAGATCACGGGATCCGGCACGTAGTTGTCCGAGACGGCGAAGTACTTCTTCGTCTTCGGGTTGTACGTGCTCCGCTTCCCGAGGTCGCCGTACGCGCCGACCTTCCGCTGGATCTCCTGGATGATCGGCGCATGGTTGATCACCTGGTCCTCGTACGACGCCATGGGGTGCAGGTTGAAGAACAGGTCGTGGCCGCTCTGCGCGGCCACCTCGGCCGCAGCGCGCGTGTCGAGGAGCGTGTTGTTGATGTGCTCGACGTTGACCTGGACGTCGTTCTTCTGGCCCCATTGCTTGACCCAGGTGTTGTCGAACCACTCGTCGTACGCCGGCACGAAGTGGACCCACTGGATGATCGAGAGGTCACCCTTGAGCTCCCGGTGCCGGTACTTCATCGGGCCCGCGAACGAGAACGGCGCCCCGGCGCCGGCGACCCCGGCGGCGGCGACTCCGATCCCTGCCTTCTTGAGCAGCTCGCGCCTGGTGAGCCTGCTGTCCGACATTGACCCTCCTTTCGTCCGCCTAGCGGAACGCTCCGCCGGTGAATCCGGCGATGAACCGGTTGAGAAACGCGTTGTAGATCAGTGCCAGGGGAATGCTCGGGATCAGGATGGCGGCCATGATCCCGGGCCAGTTGAAGAGGTCGCCGCGGATGAGGTCGGTCGGCACGCCGACCGTGAGCGTCCGGTTCGTGGAGCTCGAGATGAACGTGATCGCGTAGACGAATTCGTTCACCACGAGCGAGAAGGTGAAGATGACGACGGTGAGGATCCCCGGGATCGAGATGGGAAAGACGATGCGTACGAGCGCGCCGAGGCGGGAGCAGCCGTCGATGAGCGCGGCATCCTCGAGCTCCTGCGGGATCGTCTTGAAGAATCCCATCAGCAGCCAGATCGCGAAGGGGATCGTGAACGACGGATAGACGACGATCAGCGCCCACAGTCGGTCGCTCAGATGGAGGTACTGCGAGATCACCCGCGACAGCGGGAGGAAGAGCAGCGTCGGCGGCACGAGATACGTGAGGAAGATGCCGACGCCCATGCTTCGGCCGACGCGACCCGAGAGCCGGGCGAGCGCATACCCCGCCGGCAGCGCGACGGCAAGCGTGATCAGCACGACCATCAGGCCGACGAAGCACGAGTTCCGCAGCCAGCGCACGTACTCGGTGTGATGGAAGAGGTAGCCGTAGCTTGCGAGGGTCGGATGGAAGCTCCACACCTTCGTCGGGTCGTACACCTGGGCTTCGGGCTTGAGCGATGTGACCGCCATCCAGACGAACGGGAACGCGAGCACGATCACGAACGGGATCGTGATCGCGTACGAGAACGCCTTGTGCCGCCAGGCGCTCGTCACGTGACCTCCGCGCGCCGTGCGAAGACGAGCATCCCGATCGCGACGAACGCGAGCACGGGCAGCATGAACAACGCGATCGCTGCCCCTTCGCCGATGTTGCCCGCGTTGATGCCCGTCTGGAACGCATAGGTCGTCAGCACCTGCGTCGAGTTGAAGGGCCCGCCGTTCGTGAGGATGTACGGCACGATCATGTCGGTCGCCGTGAAGATGATCCCGAACAGGATCGCGACCACCGCGATCGGCAGCTGGAGCGGCAGCGACACGTACCAGAACTTGCGCAAGCCCGTCGCGCCGTCCATCGCTGCGGCGTCGTCGACCTCCTGCGGGATCGACGAGATGCCTGCGAGGAAGATCACCGTGGCGAACGGAATCGTACGCCAGGCCTGCACCGTGATGATCGACGACATCGCCGCCTTCGGCGTGCCGAGCCAGTTCGGCAGATGGTTCGCGTCGACGAGATGCAGCTTGATCAGGAACCAGTTGAAGATCGACGCCTGCGGGTCGTAGAACCAGAGGAAGCCGATCGCAGTCAGTGCGATCGGCGCCGCCCACGGGAGCAGCACGAAGAAGCGGATCAGCCAGCGGCCGCGGAACTTGCGCACGAGCGCGTGCGCGAGGAGACCCGCGCAGACGATCACGACGACCTGGGAGATGACCGTGAAGAGGAACGTGTGCCAGAGCGCGCCTCGGAAGATCGGGTCGTGCAGCGCGTGCCGGAAGTTCGCGAGGCCCACCCAGCGGCCGGTGAGCGATCCCGCCTGCGCGTCGGTGAAGCTGAGGTAGGCGGCGAGGACGAGCGGCGCGCCGACGAGGAGCGCGATCACGATCACGGCAGGGGAAACGAGGAGCGTCGCGAGGAACCCGCGCCGTTCCGTCACGTACCGAAGCCGGTTGCGCCGGCTTCCGTGGACGGCCGCCACCACCCCCATGTGCGACGGCACTCTAAGTGCTCATCGCCCTGCGTTGCAAATGCGGGTGCCGCCCGAGTATGGTTCGGCGACCGTGGCCGCCATCGAGCTCGACCGGCTGACGAAGGTCTACGCCGACGGGACGCGTGCCGTGCACGAGCTCGACCTCGAGATTGCCGACGGCGAGTTCGTCGTCTTCGTCGGGCCGTCCGGGTGCGGCAAGACGAGCGCGCTCCGGATGATTGCAGGCCTCGAGGACATCACCTCCGGCACGGTTCGCGTCGGCGACAAGGTCGTGAACGACCTGCCGCCGAAGGCTCGCGACATGGCCATGATCTTCCAGAACTACGCGCTCTACCCCCATATGAACGTGTACGACAACATGGGCTTCGGGCTCAAGATGCGCGGAATCGACCGTGCCGAGATCAGGCGGCGCGTCGAGGGGGCCGCCCGGATCCTCGGTCTCGCGGAGGTTCTCTCCAAGCGCCCGCGCCACCTCTCCGGCGGCCAGCGTCAGCGGGTCGCGATGGGGCGGGCGATCGTGCGGGAGCCCCAGGCCTTCCTCATGGACGAGCCACTCTCGAACCTCGACGCGAAGCTGCGTGTCCAGATGCGCGCCGAGATCGCCCGCATCCAGCGCGACCTGCGGGTGACCACGATCTACGTCACGCACGACCAGAGCGAGGCGATGACCCTCGGCGACCGCGTGTGCGTGATGCGCGGCGGCCTGCTCCAGCAGGTCGACCGGCCCCAGGTGCTCTACGACCGTCCGGCGAACCTCTTCGTCGCGGGTTTCATCGGCTCGCCGGCGATGAATCTCGTCGAGGCGGACCTCGTCGAGCGGGACGGCTCGCTCGCCGTCCGCTTCGGGCCCCACGAGCTCCCCGTCCCCGGCCTTCCGGCGCTCCGCGGCCAGGCCGGCCGGCGGGTCGCCCTCGGGATCCGTCCGGAGGACGTCTCGAGCTCGGGAGCCGGCGCGCCGCTCGACGTCGTCGTCGACATCAAGGAGGACATGGGCGCCGAGGTGTACCTCCACTTCGCCGTCGACGCTCCGCCGGTCACCTCCGACGAGCTGCGCGAGATCGTCGGCGACGAGGCGCTCGAGGCCGCCGACGAGCAGACGCACCACCACGGAAGCCCGTTCGTGGCGCGCGTCGAGCGGGGGACCGCCGCGCGCGAAGGCGAGCGGGCGCGGCTCTCGGTCGACACGAGCCGTCTCCACTTCTTCGACCTCGAGAGCGGCGAGACGCTGGCCACGGCCGGGCGCGAGCTCGCGGTCAGCTGACGCGGAACGTGCTGCGGACTGCGGTGCCGGCGCCGCGACTGACGACCGCGAAGGTGCCGCGCACGTCGAACATGATCGCGAGCAGCCGCAGCCTGCGCGGAGGAACGGTGATCCTCCGTCCCGCGACGCTGAAGGTGCGACGCGCGGCGGTGCGGTTGCGCACGCCGAACTCGACGTAGTAGCCGCGGTTCACGCGCTTCGCCGAGAGCGTGACGGCGTGCGGGGTCAGCGACACCTTGATCGGCACGACGAGGCTCGGCTCCGTCGTCGCCGACGAGCCGGCCGCGGTCACGCCTGCGGCGAGAGCGGCGGCGGCGAGGAGCAGCGCGCGCCGGTGCATCACTTGTTCTTGTTCGTGATCTGCTGCGTGACGTAGGCGGCGACGTCGGCGATCTCCTTCGACGTCAGCTGGCCCTTGAACGCCGGCATGCCGCCGCCGCCGTTCAGCACCTGCGAGACGACGCGGTTCTTGTTCTTCGCCCTCGGGATGCTCGTGAGGTCGGGGCCGCCGTTGCCGCCGTGCCCCGTCGCGCCGTGGCACGAGACGCAGTTGTTCGCGAACACGGTCTTGCCCGCCGCGGCGTCGCCGGCCGACGACGCACTCTTCTTGCCGCCCTCACCTGCGTGCTGGGTGCCCGAGCCCTTGCCGGGGGTCGGCGCCGGCCCGACCGTGCCGTCGAGGCCGAAGAGCCAGAGGCTGTCGCCGTGCGGCGTCGCGCCGAGCGAGTTGCCGCCCGAGAGGAACGCGACGTACTCCTTGCCGTTCTGCTGGAAGATCGACGCCGTGTTGTTCGCCCCGGCGCCGGTCTGGAAGCTCCAGAGCTCGTCGCCGCTGCGCGCGTCGTACGCCTGAAGCTCACCCGAGTTGCGGCCGACGAAGACGAGCCCGCCCGCCGTGGTCGCCGTTCCCGCGTAGCACGGCTCCGGGAACGTCTTCTGCCACACGGTCTTCCCGCTCGTCGCGTCGATCGCCGTGAACGTCCCGCTCGCCTCCGGCCACGCGACCCCGGCGGCCCCGCCGACGCCGTTGTACGTCTTGCCCGGCCCGGCGTACGGGGTGCGCTTGGCGAGGAAACCGACCCACGACACCGAGG
>CAWHPX010000014.1:0-28090 GCA_963831405.1 uncultured Actinomycetes bacterium | reverse complement strand
CCGCCGCGAGCACGAGCAGCTCGAGCGACAGGCGCGCCACGGAGAAGCCGTGGAACGGGAGCCGCGTCACGTCGTGGACGCCGAGCCAGCCGAACCACACCCAGAGGGCGCCGACGAAGACCCCCCAGGCGACGACGGAGGCGTAGGCGAAGATGCCGGCCGCGAGCCACCGGTCCCGCCGCCGGAAGGCGTGCGCGATCCCGTAGAGGACGGCGAGCACGAGGAGCGCCCAGGCGGTGAACGCCGCCCGGCCGTACGACGCGGCGAGATACCCGAGCGCACCGACCGCGGCGCCGAGCACCGTGAGCCCGCCCGCGTAGATCAGGAAGCTGGCGCTCGTCCAGACAGGCTTGCGCGAGTCCACGGGGCGGGACGATACGACTGGTGTCGGCTGTTACC
The DNA here is from genome assembly GCA_963831405.1 of uncultured Actinomycetes bacterium. Taxonomy (GTDB): domain Bacteria; phylum Actinomycetota; class Thermoleophilia; order Gaiellales; family Gaiellaceae; genus Palsa-739. The sequence continues at coordinate 27,691 of CAWHPX010000014.1, read as the reverse complement.
AGCCGCGCGTCTCGAGCAGCTCGCTCGGATCGAGCGAGCTCGTCGAGATGCCCACCATCGGCTCGCCGAGGCCGGCGGAGACGCGGGCGAGGATCTGCGCGTCCTTGAAGTGCGTCGTCGCCTCGACGATCGCCTTCGCGCGCAGCTCCGGGTCGCCGGACTTGAAGATGCCCGAGCCGACGAAGACGCCGTCGGCGCCGAGCTGCATGCAGAGCGACGCGTCGGCGGGCGTCGCGATGCCGCCGGCGGTGAACGTCACGACCGGCAGGCGCCCGTGCTCGGCGACCCAGCGCACGAGCTCGTACGGAGCCTGCAGGTTCTTCGCCTCGGTGTAGAGCTCGTCCTCGACGAGCGAGGTGAGCTTGCGGATGTGGCCGAAGACCGAGCGCATGTGCGTGACGGCGTTCGAGACGTCGCCGGTGCCCGCCTCGCCCTTCGTGCGGATCATCGCCGCGCCTTCGGAGATGCGCCGCAGCGCCTCGCCGAGATTCGTCGCGCCGCAGACGAACGGGACGGTGAAGCGCCACTTGTCGACGTGATGCTCGAAGTCGGCGGGCGTCAGCACCTCGGACTCGTCGATGTAGTCGATCTCGAGCGCCTCGAGGATCTGCGCCTCGGCGAAGTGGCCGATGCGGCACTTCGCCATGACCGGGATCGACACGGCCTCCTGGATCTCCTGGATCATCTGCGGGTCGGACATGCGGGCGACGCCGCCCTGGACGCGGATGTCGGCGGGGACGCGCTCGAGCGCCATCACCGCGACGGCCCCGGCGTCCTCCGCGATCTTCGCCTGGTCGGCGTTGACCACGTCCATGATCACCCCGCCCTTCAGCATCTCGGCGAGGCCGCTCTTCACGCGCATCGTCCCGTACTCGGCCATGAGGGGAGTGTAGCCGGGGAGTTACCCCTTGAGGCAGCGCCGCGCCGCGTCGAACTCGTCGGGCTTCGGGGTCACGGTCCAGACGAGGACCGCGTTGCGCTCGACGCCCATGATGTCGGACATGTGCGAGCGCAGGGACGCCGGTGCGTGGTTCCGGAACGCGTCCTCGGTGGAGCCCGTCGAGCCGGGGTCCGCCGCGAACGCGATCGTCAGCACGTTCCCGGACGCCGAGGTCGCCTTGAGGCCGCCGTGCTCGGCGAAGCCCGCGATCAGCCCGACCTGGCCGGGCTCCGTCGTCACGCCGCTGAACCCGTGCGAGCTGAGGCAGGGCGCGGTGAGCTCGGCGGTGTACGGCTTCGAGTTCCGGACCCCGCAGCCCGCCGCGAGGAGCACGACGGCGAGGACGATCCCGAGCCTGCGAGCCACGCGGCGACTGTAGCCGCGCCGGGAGACGGAACGATGGAAGAATCGGTGCCGTGCAGCCGTGGTCACGCGACATCGTCGGACGCCTCGACGAGCACGAGCTCGAGAGCGACGCACTGCGGGGCAACCGGCTCGGCGATCCGCACGTGCGGCCGCTCTGGGTGTACGCGCCGCCGGGCGCGGGCGATGCGCCGCTGCCGTCGATCTATCTCATCCAGGGCCACACCGGACAGCTCGACATGTGGCGCAACCGCTCCGCGTTCCGGCCGAACGTGCCGGAGCTCGTCGACGCGCTCTTCGCCGACGACGGCTGCCCGCCGGCGCTCGTCGTCTTCGTCGACGCGTGGACGTCGTACGGCGGCTCGCAGTTTCTCGACTCGCCTGCAGTCGGCGACTACCACACGTATCTCTGCGACGAGGTCGTCCCGTTCGTCGACGCGCAGTACCCGACGCTCGCAGGCGCCGCGCATCGCGGGATCGCCGGCAAGTCGAGCGGCGGCTACGGCGCGATGGTCACGCCGATGCTGCGGCCCGATCTCTTCGGCGGGCTCGCGACGCACGCGGGAGATGCGCTCTTCGAGCACTGCTATCTGCCGGACATCCGCGAGGCGGTGCGCGCTCTGCGCGACGCGTACGACGGCTCGTTCGACGACTTCTGGCAGGACTTCCGCTCGCGGCCGGCGTTCACGAAGCGCACGGACTTCCCGCTCCTGAACATCTACGCGATGGCCGCCTGCTATTCCGCGAACGCCGACGGCACGGTCGAGCTGCCGTTCGACCCGGCGACCGGCCTCCTTCGAGACGACGTGTGGGCGCGGTGGCTCGAGTGGGATCCCGTGCGAATGGCGCCCCGGCACGCCGGCGCCCTGCGCGGACTGCGCGCGATCTACGTCGACGCCGGCAAGCGCGACCAGTTCTTCCTCGATCTCGGCGCGGAGGCGTTCCGCCGCGCGCTCGCGGAGATCGGCGTCGACGACGTGTTCTTCGAGCTCTTCGACGCGACGCACTCGAACATCGAGTACCGCTACCCGCTCGCGCTCCGCTACCTCGCCGAGCGGCTCCAGCCGGCGTAGGTCGCGTTGCGCAGGTGCTGCGGGACGTCGCCGCGCGCCAGGCTGCCCTGCACCTGCGCGAGAACCTGCCCGCGGTACTCCTTCGTCGTCCGCCACACGTAGCTCTGCTTCTGCGGCATGAAGGTGATCGCCTCGATCGTCCACTCGTCGGAACGAGCCGCGCGCACGGCGGCGACGGCCGCGTCGCCGAGCCGCAGCACGAGGCGCGGGACGAGCATCACGAGCCAGGCGATCGCGTTCACGACCTCGATCTCGGCTGCGGCGGGATAGGCGCCGACGTCGGACGGCGCGACGTCGGTGTCCCACTCGGCCCGGTCGCCCAGCTGGAGCTTGTAGGCGTAGATCTCCCAGTCGCGCCCGTCGGGCGACCGCACCCGGGCCGATGGCCGGAAGACGCTCACGAGTAGATTGTCGCGACATGCGGGGGCTCGAGGGCAAGCGTGTCGTCGTCACCGGCGGGACGAGCGGGATCGGCGAGGCGACGAGCCGGCGGTTCCTCGCCGAGGGCGCCCGCGTGGTGGCGCTCGCGGTCGGCGAGGAGGAGGTCGCGACCGCGGCGGCGCGCGTGCCGGGGCTCGAGGCGATCCGCTGCGACGTCGCCGACGAGGGTGCCGTGGCCGCCGCGTTCGCCGAGGTCGACGAGCGGCTCGGCGGCATCGACGTCCTCGTCGCGAACGCCGGCATCTCGATTCGCAAGCCGTTTCTCGAGATCGAAGAGGCGGACTGGCGGCGGGTGCTCGACGTCAACCTCACCGGCGTGTTCCATTGCGCGCAGCACGCCGCGCGGCGGATGACGGCCGGGGACGGCGGCGTGATCCTGATGACCGCGTCGACGAACGGCCTGACGGGCCATCCGTTCTACGCGGACTACAACGCGTCGAAGGCGGGCGTGATCCTCCTGGCGCGGACGATGGCGCTCGAGCTCGCGCCGGCGGTGCGCGTGAACGCAGTCTGCCCCGGCTACGTGCTGACGCCGATGCAGCGTGCGGAGTACAGCGACGAGATGCTTGCCGAGGTCAACGCGGGCATCCCCCTCGGCCGGCACGCGAGCCCGGACGAGATCGCCGCGCTCTTCGCGTTTCTCGCGAGCGACGACGGTGCGTACTTCACGGGCGCCGTCATCTCCGTCGACGGCGGCGAGACCGCGTAGCTTCTTACCTCTTCGCCGGCGGGCGCTCGCCGGTCAGGACGCCCCAGAGCTTTCCGCCGATGCGCCGGGCGCCGATCGCCGCCGCCGCCCCGAGCGCGCCCTGCAGCGCACCCCAGGCGAGCCGCTTCTTGCGCTCGGCCTTCGGGTCGCGGCCGACGGTCCATGCCTTCTGGCTCAACCCCTCGCCGACGCGCGCGACGGCGCTCCGAACCTTGTCCTCCGTCTTCACGGCCACAGTGTGTCAACGACCGACCGCCGCCGCCGGGTACGGCGGGCGGCGGGCGCGTGCGGATCCCGAACCGTGGACAGTCCAGGGTTACGAAATGCCGGCCGAAGGGTCACGAAAGGCACACGAGGCGGGCATGCCGGCACGCCGGTCGGCGGGCGGATCCCGAACCGTGGACAGTCCAGGGTTACGAAGTGCCGGCCGAAGCGTCGCGAAAGGCACACGAGCCGCGCACCCGCTTCTGCTCGGCGCAGGGCGTCAGAGGCCGCCGAGAACGGAGGCGGCTGCCGCGATCCCTACTCCGAGGCGACGAGGCCGACGGGGCAGGCGACGCCGGTGCCGCCGAGCCCGCAGTAGCCGTTCGGGTTCTTCGCGAGATACTGCTGGTGGTACGGCTCCGCGTAGTAGAACGCGCCGGCAGGCGCGATCTCCGTCGAGACCTCGCCGTAGCCCGCCTTCGCGAGCTCGCCCTGGAACATCCGCCGCGAGGCCTCGGCGGCCGCGAGCTGCGCGTCCGTCGTCGCGTAGACCGCCGACCGGTACTGCGTGCCGACGTCGTTGCCCTGCCGCATGCCCTGGGTCGGGTCGTGGTTCTCCCAGAAGAGCCGGAGGATCTCCTCGTAGCTCGTCTCCTTCGGGTCGAAGACGACGAGCACCGCCTCGGTGTGGCCCGTGCGGCCGGAGCAGACTTCCTCGTAGGTCGGGTTCTCGGTGAAGCCGCCGGCGTAGCCGACAGCGGTCGTGTAGACACCGGGTGCGCCCCAGAAGACGCGCTCGGCGCCCCAGAAGCAGCCCATGCCGACGACGGCGACCTCGAGGCCGTCGGGGAAGGGCGGCGCGATCGGCGTGCCGAGCACCTCGTGGCGCGCAGGCACGGGCATCGCCTCGTCACGGCCGGGAAGCGCGTCCTCCGGCGTGACCATCGTGGTGGGCTTCGAGAAGAGGAACATGCCTCTTCAGTCTGCCTGAGGCCGTTTTCGTTACGCGGCGGGAGCGCAGACGAAGAACTGCCGCGGCGGCTTGCCGGCCGGCAGGGCGCCGACGCGCTGCTCCCCCTCGATCCGCCAGCCGCCGTGGCCCTCGAAGACGACGACGTCGCCCTCGTGCGGGGGGTCGGCGAGCTGCTTCTCGTCGAGCGACCAGCGTCCGTCCGGGAACACGAGCTTGAAGCTGTAGCGGACGGGCTTCGCGGCCATCGATTGTGCTGTCGGCTCGCGCAGAAGCGCCGTGTATCCCTCGATGTGCGCGAGCGCGTCGGCCCGGCGCTGCCGGTCCTCGTCGCCCCCGATCGTCCGGAGCCCGCGCCAGGCGGCCTTCAGCGCACGCTCGAGCGCGTCGGCATTGAACCCGGAGAGATCCGTGTCCACGCCTAATGTCATCATGCATGCACGCCTTTGACGCCTCCCCCGAACGCGGGATCGGCGGAGCGGAAGGCGATCAAGCTTCGAGCTGCCGGGCGAGGCCCGCCCGAGGGATCAGCTCTGCGGCACGTCCGCGCCGCCGTCGGCCGGGCCTGCGACGAGAGCCTTCAGCTTGGGGGCGACGACGGCCGCGGCGCCGGCTGCGCCCACGACGAGCGCCGCCGTGCGGAGGCGGTGGCTCCGCTTGGCCTCCACCCGGGACCACGCGTGCCGGAGCTCCTGCGCCATCTGCTCGATCTCGCTCCGCAGCTCGACGTCGGTCGCGAGCCTCATGGCGGCGCCGACGAGGCCCATACGGCTCCGCGCCCGGCGCTTTGCGGCGGCCCCGTGGCCCACGGCGGCCAGAAGCTGCTTCCGGAACTTCTTGTCCTGCGCGAGCCGCGCGGCGAGGTCCTTGCCGCTCTGCGCGCCGCTTTTCACCGTGTCGACGGTGCTCGTGCGTCCGATCATGTCTCCTCCTCGGTCGGTGCTCTTCTCCTACCGTCTCGATTCTTCGGGAAACGCCGGATGGGCCCGCCTGGACTCGAACCAGGGACCAAGGGATTATGAGTCCCCTGCTCTAACCAACTGAGCTACGGGCCCGCGCCCTGCAGATTCTGCTGAGGCGGCCGGTTGTCCGGTTCCTTCCGGGCCGGCACCCGGCACAATAGGCAGCCGTGAAGGTCTTCCAGCACGAGACGAGGCTCCGCACCGCCGGGGGCCTGACGGTCACCGACATCACGGACGAGGTGCAGCAGGCGGTTCGCGAGAGCGGCGTCAACGAGGGCATCGCCTGCGTCTACTCGCCGCACACCACGTGCTGCGTGCGCGTCAACGAGTTCGAGAACGGCTTCCTCGACGACTTCGCCGAGCTGCTGCGGCGGCTCGTCCCGTCGGAGAGCTACTACGCGCACGACGACTTCGACCGGCGCACCGAGAACATCTGCCCGGAGGACATGGAGCAGGGCAACGGCCACTCGCACTGCATGGCGATGCTGCTGGGCACCGCCGGCGAGTCGGTGCCGGTGCGCGAGGGCGAGCTGCAGCTCGGCACCTGGCAGCGCGTGCTCTTCATCGAGCTCGACCGCGAACGCGACCGGCGCTGGCTCGTCCAGGTCGTCGGGAACGAATAGCTCAGTCGCGCACGACAAGCGCGCCGCCGCCGAGCGCAAGCATCTTGGACATGCGATCGGCAGCGAAGCGCGCCCGGCTTTAGGGTGTTTCTCGGGCCTACTCGGGTGTGACGTACGCCGCGGTCAGGCCGCCGTCGACGACGAAGGTCGCGGCGTTGACGTACGACGACTCGTCGGAGGCGAGGAAGAGCGCAGCGTTCACGATCTCCCGCGGCTTCGCCATCCGCCCCATCGGCACGTGCACGAGCCTGCGCTCGGCGGCACCGGGCGTCTCGCTCCAGATGCGGAGCAGAAGCGGCGTCTCGACCGGCCCCGGGCAGAGCGCGTTCACGCGGATGCCCTGCCGGGCGAACTGCACGCCGAGCTCTTTCGAGAGCGAGAGCACGGCGCCCTTCGACGCCGTGTAGGAGATCTGCGACGTCGCCGCGCCGACGATGGCGACGAACGACGCGACGTTGATCACCGAGCCGCCGCCGCGCTCGAGCAGGTGCGGGATCCCGTGCTTGCAGCAGAGGTACACGCCGCGCGTGTTCACCGCCTGCACGCGTTCCCACGCCTCGAGCGACGTGTCGAGGATCGAGTCGTCGTCGGCGGGCGAGATTCCGGCGTTGTTGTAGAGCACGTCGATGCCGCCGAACTCGCGGGCCGCCGCGTCGAACATCGCCTGCACCGAAGGCTCGTCCGACACGTCGACCTGCACCGCAAGACCGCCCACCGCGTCCGCGACCTTCTGCGCCGCGCCACCGTCGACGTCGGCGACGCAGACCTTCGCACCCTCGTTCGTGAAGACCTCCGCTGCGTCGGCTCCCATGCCGCCGCCCGCACCGGTGATCACGCAGACCTTGCCGTCGAGACGTCCCACTCAAGCCTCCGTCGCGTAGTAGACGTTCTTCACTTCCGTGTAGCCCTCGAGCGCATGCATGCCGAGCTCGCGGCCGAAGCCGCTCTGCTTGAAGCCGCCGAACGGCGTCGAGGGCCGCACGGACGAGTTCGAGTTGATCGACAGCACACCGGTGTCGATCGCGCGGGCGACCCGCAGCGCCCGGCCGCCGTCGCGTGTCCAGATCGAGCCCGAGAGGCCGTAGTTCGAGTCGTTCGCGATCCGCACCGCCTCCTCCTCGCCGTCGAACGGGATGAGCGCCGCGACCGGCCCGAAGACCTCCTCCCGCGCGATGCGGTCGCCCGGGCGCGCCTCGACGAGCGTCGCCGGGTACCAGTAGCCCTTCCCTTCCGGCGCGTCGCCCCGGAAGAGCGGCTCGCCCTCGACGAAGCTCGCAACGGTCTCGCGGTGCTGCGCCGAGATGAGCGGCCCCATCTCCGTCGCCTCGTCCTCCGGGTCGCCGACCTTCAGCCCGCGCGTCGCTTCGACGAGCAGCTCGGCAAAGCGGTCGTAGGCGCCGCGCTCGACGAGAATGCGCGAGCGCGCGCAGCAGTCCTGGCCCGCGTTGTCGAACACCGCGTACGGCGCCGCAGCGGCGGCCTTCTCGAGATCCGCGTCTGCGAAGACGACGTTCGCCGACTTACCTCCGAGCTCGAGCGTCACGCGCTTGATCGTCGACGCGGCGCCCTTCATGACGAGCTGCCCGACCTCGGTCGAGCCGGTGAAGCCGATCTTCGCGACGTCCGGATGCTCGATCAGCCGTTGCCCGACGACGGATCCCTTGCCGACGACCACGTTCAGCACGCCCTCGGGGATGCCGGCCTCGAGCGCGAGCTCGCCGAGGCGCATCGTCGAGAGCGGCGTCAGCTCCGCCGGCTTGATCACGATCGTGTTGCCGGTCGCGAGCGCGGGCCCGAGCTTCCACGACGCGATGTTGAGCGGGAAGTTCCACGGCGTGATCAGCCCGACGACGCCGAGCGGCTCGCGGAACGTCATGTCGACGCCGCCCGCGACGGGAATCGTCTCGCCGTAGAACTTGTCGACGGCGCCGGCGTAGAAGTGGAAGACCTGCGCGACCATGCCGACCTCGCCGCGCGCGCCGCTGATCGGCTTGCCGACGTTCCGCGACTCGATGCGCGAGAGCTCCTCGTGGTGCTCCTCGACGAGCGTCGCGAGCCGCCGGAGCAGGCGCGCGCGATCCGTCGGCGCGACGGCGCGCCAGGCGGGGAAGGCCGCCTTCGCACGCGCGACGGCCTCGTCGGTCTCGCCGGGGCCCGCGGCCTCGAGCTCCGCGAGCGGCTCCTCCGTCGCGGGGTTCAGGACGACGCTCACGGCTTCGCCTCGCGGTAGGCGCGCGCCTCGGCGACGAGCGCGTCGAAGAGCTTCTCGTCCTCCCCGGCCTCGGGATGCCAGAGCACGCCGACGGCGAACCGCTTCTCCGGGTCCTCGAGCGCCTCGACCGTGCCGTCGTCGGCCCACGCCGCCTCACGGAGCCCCTCGCCGACGCGGCCGACCCCCTGGTGGTGGTGCGACTTCACCGGCGCGTGCCCGCCGAGCACCGAGCCGAGCCGCGTCTGCTCGTCGATCCGCACCCCGTGCTCGGAGAACGTCCCCTTCACCGCGCGGTGCTGCTCGTGGCCGACGGCCTCCGGCAGGTGCTGGACGAGGTCGCCGCCGCGCGCGACGTTCAGCACCTGGAAGCCGCGGCAGACCGCGAGCACCGGCATGTCGCGGGCGAGCGCGCCTTCGAGCAGCGCAAGCTCGCCGCGGTCGCGCTCCGGCTTCGTCCCGCTCGTCTCCGGATGCGCGTCGGCGCCGTAGCTCGCCGGGTCGAGGTCGTTGCCGCCGGAGAAGAGCACGCCGTCGAGCGCGTCGAGCGTCTCCTCGACGCCGTCGGCGTCGGGCGGCACGAGCAGCACGCGCGCGCCGGCGCGCTCGAGCGCGCGCACGTAGTCGTACGGGATGAGCGCCGCCTCGAGCTGCCAGTGGCCCCAGCGGGCGTCCTCGACGTACGTGGTGACTCCGACGAGCGGTCTAGCCACGCTCGAACATCCGCTCCCGCTCGTAGCACGTCACCGCTTCGTCGAAGAGCCGCTGCTCGGTGCGCGCGTAGTTCAGGTAATGGTCGACGACCTCGTCGCCCAGCAGCCGCCGCGCGACCGTCCCGTTCTCGAGCCGCTCGATCGCGCTGCGCAGCGTGTGCGGGAAGCGCTCGACGTCGGACTCGTACGCGTTGCCCTCGAACGCCGGGCCGAGCTCGAGCTTCTCCTCGATCCCGTAGAGCCCGGCCGCGAGCAGCGCGGCGAAGGCCAGGTACGGGTTTGCGTCGGCGCCGGGGATGCGCGTCTCGGGGCGCAGAGACGACCCGTGCCCGACGACGCGGTAGCCGCACGTGCGGTTGTCGTAGGCCCACGCGAGCGTCGTCGGCGCCCAGCTTCCCGCGGCGAAGCGCTTGTACGAGTTGATCGTCGGCGCGAAGAAGATCGCGAGCTCCGATGCGCACGCGATCTGCCCCGCGAGGTAGTGCTTGAAGACGTCGGACTCCCCCGCGAACGCGGAATCGCCGCCGCGCCAGAGCGACGAGTGGATGTGGCACGACGAGCCGACCCACGTGTGGTCGGGCTTCGCCATGAAGGTGACCGACATGCCGCACTGCTGCGCGAGCGTCTTCAGCCCCGTCTTGTAGACGACGTGGTCGTCGGCCGTCTTGAGGGCGTCGGCGTAGCGGAAGTTGATCTCGTGCTGGCCGGGCCACGCCTCGCCCTTCGACGACTCGACCTTCATGCCCGCGGCCTTCATCGACGTCCGCGCGAGGCGCATGAACGGCTCGTCGTAGCCCGCGGCGAGGATGTGGTAGTCGAGGATGTAGCCGACCGACGGCGTCAGGTCGCGGTAGTGCTTCGCCCGCGCCTCCTCGAAGGTCTCGCGGAAGAGGAAGAACTCGAGCTCCGAGCCGAACATCGCCTCGTAGCCCATGCCGGCCGCCTTCTCGAGCTGCGCCTTCAGCACCTGCCGCGGCGACGGCGCGACGGGTGAGCCGTCGTGCCACTGCACGTCGCAGAGGACGAGCACGGTCGCGTCGTGCCACGGCACGCGCCGGAGCGTGCCGAGATCCGGCTGCAGGCCGAAGTCGCCGTATCCCCGCTCCCAGCTCGCCATCGCGTAGCCCGGGACGGGGTCCATGTCCATCTCGAGCGCGAGGAGGTAGTTGCACCCCTCGACCTCGTGGCCCGCGTCGAGCTCCTCGAGGAAGAACTCGGCGTCGAGCCGCTTGCCCATGAGGCGCCCCTGCATGTCCGTGAAGGCGGCGATGACCGTGTCGACGGCCCCGCTCTCGACGTCAGCCCGTAGCTCCTCGATCTGCAGCACGTTGAGGAACCTATCGCACGAGCGGCCGCGCTCCCCCGGGCGGGTGATCGTCGCCGGGTGGTTGCATGACGACCATCGGGGAGGTGACTCGCCGTGCCTGGCTCATGCTCGCCGTCGGAGCGGTGCTCGTCGCCTCCCTCGAGGGCTTCGCGCTCGCGAACCGCGGCTCGTCCGCGACGCTCACGCCCACCACGGCGTCGTGGAACATGTTCCCGCGTGCGCAATGGGATGCGCTGACGGCCCGGGCAGCCGCGAATGGGCTCGATCCCACGAGCCTCCACGTCGTCGGCGCCACGTCCCGGCACGGCGGCGAGCCGCTCGCCCTCCTGGCGGGGACGAAGCACGGGCAGACGTGCTTCCTGCCTGTCGCAGGCGGCACCCTGGGCGCGCCGATCTGCCGGCTCGTGAAGCCGCTGACGCTCTTCGCCTTCGCCGACACCTTCGTGCAGACGAACTCCCTGGGCCGGCCGGTCCGAAAGGTGCCCGCCGTCGAGATCCTCGGGCTCGCGCGTGCGGGCGTCGAGAGCGTCGTCGGCCGCTCGACGGTCGACGGTCGCCCCTACAGCGTGGGCGAGCCGCTGCTTGCCGTTCCCCACGGCTTCGTGTTTGCCGGCGGTCAATCCGGTCGTGCGACGACCTACATCGCCCGGAATCGCGCCGGTCGCGTCGTCGCCCGGATCCGTGTGGCGCCGCGCGCGCACTGACGCCTCCCCCGCTTCCTCCGGTTGAACCGTCCGATCGAAGGCGTTAGCTTCACGTGCGGGTCTCACGAACGAAGGAGGGCGGATGAGCTCCGACGTACCAGCGGGCCACGTACACGACGATGACGAGCGCACGCTCCATCGCCTCGGCTACGCGCAGGTGCTCTATCGCGAGATGGGCGGCTTCTCGAACTTCGCCATCTCGTTCACGATCATCTCGATTCTCGCCGGCTGCCTGACGTCCTACTACATCGCATTCCAGTGGGGCGGGCCCGTTGCGATCACGTGGGGCTGGCTCATCGTGGGGTCGTTCTGCATCATCGTCGCGCTCGCGATGGGCGAGATCGCGTCGACCTACCCCACCGCCGGCGGCCTCTACTACTGGTCGTCCAAGCTCGGCAGCCCCGCCTGGGGCTGGTTCACGGGGTGGTTCAACCTGATCGGGCAGATCGCGGTCACCGCGGCGATCGACTACGGCGCCGCGATCTTCACGACCTCGCTCCTGAATCTCTGGTTCTCGGGGATCCCGAACACGCGGCACGCCGTGTTCGTCACCTACACCGTGATCATCTTCCTCCACCTGCTGCTGAACCTGCTCGGCGTCCGGCTGCTCGCGATGCTGAACTCGATCTCGGCGTGGTGGCACATGGCCGGGGTCGCGGTGATCGTCCTGATCCTGATCATCGTCCCCGACCACCATCAGTCGGCGAGCTACGTGTTCGGCAAGACGATCAACAACTCCGGCTTCTCGGGGCACGGGTTCGCGAGCCCGGTCTTCTGGTTCGTCTTCGGGCTCGGCCTGCTGATGGCCCAGTACACGATCACCGGCTACGACGCGTCCGCGCACATGTCGGAGGAGACGCGAGGCGCCTCGCGCGCCGCGGCGTGGGGCATCGTCATGTCGGTCGTCGTGTCCGTCATCTTCGGCTTCGCGCTCCTCGTCGCGGTGACCTTCGCGATCCCGAGCACGCAGGGCGGCCTCGACGCAGGCGCGAACATCGTGACGTACATCTGGCAGAGCTCGATGAGCACCAGGTGGGCCGAGTTCCTGCTCGTGATCGCCTGCGTGGCGCAGTTCTTCTGCGGCACCGCATCGGTCACGTCCGCGTCGCGGATGATGTTCGCGTTCTCGCGTGACGGCGCCATTCCGGGGCACAACCTCTGGAAGCGCGTCCACCCGGCGAACCGCGTGCCGGTGTACGCCGTCGGCGCGATCGTCGTGCTGTCGTGGGCGTTGATGATCCCGACGTACTGGAACAACGTCGTCGGCTACCTCGTCGGCACCTCGATCGCGGTGATCGGCCTCTACATCGCCTTCGTGCTGCCGATCATCCTCCGCTGGCGCGCGGGCGACCGCTTCGAGCGCGGCGCCTGGAACCTCGGCAACCACTACAAGTGGATCGACCCGCTCGCAATCGCGTGGATCGCGCTGATCTGCATCCTCTTCCTGATGCCGATCACGCCGACCGGGCATCCCGTGGAAGACGGGCTTCGACTGGAACGTCGTCAACTACGCGCCGATCACCGTCGGCGGCGCGCTCCTCCTCTTCGGCGGCTGGTACGTGCTGTCGGCCCGCAAGTGGTTCAAGGGGCCTGTCCGCCAGGGCACCGAGGAAGAGCTCGACCGCCTGGAAGCCGGCTACGACGCGGCGTCCGTTCCCGGCCAGCCGGCCGGCGCCTGAGACGAGGCGGGGTCCGGCGCCGCAGCGCGGCGCCGGACCCCGCCCGCCGTACTACTTGCCGTTCTCGGTGAAGCTGACGCAGTCGCCCTGGTTCTTGAACGAGGGGTCGTTGAACGTCGCCCAGCCGCCGTCCTTGCACTGATCCTTCGACGTGGGCCTCGTGCCCGTCTCGAAGTTGTAGACGGTGTCGTTGAACTGCACGCCGTCGGTGGCGACGACGTAGCTCGGGTTGTACGTGCCGACGTTGACGCCGATGCCCACGACGGTCGCGTTCGGGAACATCGACTGCACGGCCGCGAGGCTGTAGAGCGGCGGGCCTCCTGCCCCTGCGACGAGCGTGCTCGTTCCGCACGTGACGGTCTTGGACGACCAGAACAGGCCGCTGTCGACGTCCCACTGCTGCCAGGTGCCGGCAACGGGCGTGCCGTTCCAGTACGGCTCGTACACGAGCGTCGTGAAGCCGCAGCCGGTGTCGACCTGCAGCTGGTAGGACGCGTCCGCGACGGGCGGCCCCTGCGCCTGGTACGTCCAGTACGAGAGGTCGGTCACCGAGCTGAGCGGCGTGCCGGCCATCGTGTGGGTGTAGAGCCCGGCCTTGTCGGCCGTGCTCGCCGTCGTCGTGAGCTGCAGCGCGCTCGAGCCGAGGCCCGCGGGCGCGCCCCAGGCCGACGTCCACGTGACGGTGCCGGCGCCGCGGGTGTCGTCCTGCGTCCAGGTCGTCGTGTTCTGCGTGACGACGACGGTCGTCGCCGCCACCGCGGCCGTGACCGCGACGAGCGAGGCGCATGCAACCGCGGCGACCGCCGCGATGCGCCCGGTGGTGAGGATCCGCATCGAGTCTCCCCTTTTCCTTTTGTGTGTGTGCACCGGAAGGCGCATCGGGATCCTATGCGTATTTCCGGGAGGGGGCCAGTCCAGGTCCGGCCCCCTCCCCCGGCCTCGACTGCTAGCGGGAGACCACGCAGCCGTCTCCGCCCGCGTCAAATGCCTCGTTACTCCACATCGGCTGGACCGCGAACCGGTGCCCGCCGAGCTTGATGTTCTGGTCGTTCGTCCAGGCACATTTGTCACCGTTCTCGCTGCCCTGGGCGTCGTTCCACCCGTCCTGGTTCGCGAAGACGTTGTCCGGGTCGGTGACCGCCTCGGCGTACTCGTGGCCGACGACGATGCTGTAGCCGTCGAAGATGCCGTTGCCGAACGCCGTGCTCGCCGCGTTCACGTTGTGCTGGCCGCAGCCCCCGGTGCCGACGCCGGGCCAGTCGGCGTTCAGGAACGGGATGAACGCGTACTGGAGGCGGTACGGGTTCCCCATGCCGTCGATGCTCGTCGTCTGCGTGTGATAGCCGCAGTAGACGGGCTCGCCCGCGCCGATCGTGCCGGGCGGCGTGAGCACGATGTACGTCGCGTTCGGGTCGTATCCGAAGTGCGCGGACGCACGCTGAGCCTCCATCGCGATCGGGTCGTCGACGAGGTTCTCGGCGAGGCCGAGCGTGACGATGTCGGCGGGAACGGGCGTCGGGTCGGTCCAGACGCCTTTCAGCTGGTGCGTCGGGTTGCCGATGAACTCCGCCCCGGGCACGCCGGCACAGGTCGTCGCACCCGCCGGCGCATTCCGGCAGTACTGCGTCTGCACGCCCGCCCACGGGCTGCCGCCGACGTTCGAGAAGAACCCGTTGACGTAGCTCTGGAGCGTCGCGCTCGAGAACGCCTTGCCGTCGACGCTGTCGTTCGTCGTGAAGCCGCTCGCCCACTGCGTGCCCCAGTAGACGAGGTAGACCGCGGGCTTCGTCTCGACGCCGATGGCGCCGTCGCCGAGGTTGCCGCCGTGGTAGACGAGGTCGGTCGTCACAGAGGCGACGGTGCCTTGCGGGTCCTGGCCCGGCGCCCAGAAGAAGTGCTTCGGGTTCGTCGGGCCCGTGGCCGCCGCCGCACTCGCGGCGCCGAGCAGGCCGGCCGCCGACACGGCCGCGGCGACGATCAGGAGTCGTGCCATCGAGTTCGTACCTCCGGATGAGTTGCGTTCCGCGAGAGACCGGAACACGCTCGCTTGACCGCTGCCGCGCGTTTGCAAACGCGATTGATCGGTCAATCAACCTGCGGCGTCCACGATGCGCTCCGCGAGCCCGGAGTTGCGGCGGCGCTCCTCGCCGCGCGCGAGCGCCATCGCGACCGCCCTCCGCTCGCCGACGAGCACGCACAGCCGCTGCGCACGCGTGACCGCCGTATAGAGCAGTGCGCGCGAGAGCATCACCGAGTACGCGGTCGACCACGGCGCGACGACCGCCGGGAACTGCGAGCCCTGCGAGCGATGCACGGTGAGCGCCCAGGCGAGGTCGTACGTCGCGAGCGCCGCGACGGGCACGACGATCTCGCGCTCGCCGTCGTCGAGCGAGAGCCGCGCCTCGGCCTCCTCCTCGTCGTAGCCGAGGATGAACGCGACCTCGCCGTTCATCACCTCGCGGTCGGGTGTGTAGTCGTTCTTCGTCTGCACGATCCGCGAGCCGACGCGCAGACCGGAGGCGGCCACGACGAGGCGCCTGTCGCCCGGGTTGAGGCGCCGCTCGAGCTCCTCGTTCAGCGCGACGAGGCCGACGGGGCCGCGCCGCATCGGCACGAGCGTCATCACGTCGGCCCGCGGATCGAAGCCGCGCGCCGGAAGCCGGTCGCAGACGAGCTCGAGCACCGCGTCGAGCATCGACTGCGGGCCGTTCCGCGAGATGAAGTAGAAGTCCTCGTCGAGCTCGGCCTCCGCTCCGAGCACCTCGCGCGCGTCGGCCGACCGAGAAGAACGGCTGCTCGCCGCCGTTGATCCGCCGCGCGCTCTGGATGATGAGCGAGCGGGCCGCCTGCCGGTAGATCGCGGTGAGGTGCACGCGCGGGACGACGGTGCTCGCGACGAGGTCGGCGAGCACGCGGCCCGGCCCGATCGGCGGCAGCTGGTCGGTGTCGCCGACGAGCAGGACGTGGCAGTCGCCCGCCGCCCGAAAGAGAGCGTCTGCGAGCTCGAGCGAGAGCATCGACGCCTCGTCGACGATGACGAGGTCGTAGTCGCTCGAGAGCGGTGCGTCCTCGTCGCGCTGAAAGCCCTCGACCGGCGAGTAGCCGAGCGCACGGTGGATCGTCATCGCGTCGTGGCCGGTCAGGTCGCGCATGCGGCGCGCCGCCTTGCCCGGTCGGGGCGCAGAGCAGCACGCGCCGGCGCGCGCGGCGTGCGATCTCGACGAGCACGCGCTGCGTGTGCGTCTTGCCGGCGCCGGGCAGTCCGGTCAGCAGCACGAGCGGGCGCGTGCGGACGAGCTCGACGACGCTCCACTGCTCGTCGGAGACCTGCACGTCCGGGCGCGTCGCCGCGTCGAAGAGCGGAGCGGCGCCTGCCCGGGCACGGGCGCCGAGCGCGGCGCCGAGCCGCTCCTCCATCTCCCAGAGCTCGGCGCGGTAGACGCGGTCTCCCTCGACGACGACCTCCGCCTCCGAGACGAGTGCGCGCACGGCCGACTCGAGCAGGTCCGGGTCGCCGACACCGAGGAGGCGGCCCGCGTTCCGCTCGAGCTCGTCGACGACGAGGAAGGTGTTGCCGTCGGACTCGGCCTCCTGGAGGACGAAGCGGACACCCGCGCGCAGGCGCTGCGGGTCCTCGAGCTCGACGCCGAGCGACCGTGCGATGCGGTCGGCGTTCTTGAAGCCGACGCCCCGCACCTCGGTGAGCCGGTACGGGTCGCTCGTGAGCACGGCGACGACGTCTGCGCCGTACTCGCGCACGAGGCGGGCGGCGAGGCCGGCCCCGATGCCGTGGGCGAAGAGGAAGCTCTCGACCTCGCGGATCGCCGCAACCTCGCGCCACGCGTCGATCGCCCGCAGCACGCTCTTCCGCGAGATCGCACGGCCGGCCTTCGTGCGCACCTCGCGCAGGCGCTCCGGGTCGCGGTCGAGCTCGTCGAAGACGTGCTCCGCGCCGAAGTGCAGCACGATCGCACGCGCGAAGGCGGGGCCGATGCCGGGCACCCGGCGCGTCAGCCAGAGCTCTATCCCCTCCGCGGACTGCGGCAGCGCGGAGTGGAACGACTGCACGACGAACTGCCAGCCGTGGCGCGCGTGCTCGGCGAACGCGCCGGTGCAGACGAGCTGCTCGCCCGGCGTGACGTGAGCGAGGGCGCCCGTGAGGCTGATCGGCTCGCCGTCCCTGCTCTCGCCGAGGACCGCGCTCCAGACCGCGAACTCCGCGTCGTCGGAGACGTAGCGGGGCCCCGAGGGCGACAGCGTGACCCGGATCTCGGTCGCGGCGAGGTCGGTCGGCGCGTCGGTCGCCCACATGGGCCCGACGATACTGCGGCGGCCCGCACGAGTTCGCGCCGGCCGGTACGCGGACTCCCCGGCTAGGCTGCCGCCCGTGGCATTTCGCGTCGTACGGCCGGGCGAGCTCGAATGGACGACGCGCCCTCACGAGCCGGGCGAGCCTGCGCGCCACGTTGCCGAGCTCAGCGATCGCGCCGGCTTCGCGCACACCCGCGCGAACGTCTGGCGCTACGAGCCCGGTGCCTGCGGGCGCCGGCACCGGCACCCGCTCCAGGAGGAGACGTTCGTCGTCGTTGCGGGCACGCTCTCGATGTATCTCGGCGAGCCGCCGGAGCGGCAGGACGTGCCGGTCGGCGGCGTCGTCCACGTCGAGCCACACACGCCGCTCCAGACTGTCAACCACGGTGAGGAGGATCTCCTCCTCTACGTCTACGGCACGCCGCCCGAGAGCGAGCACGCAGAGCTCCTCGACTCCGCACTCTGACCTTTCGCGAAACGGAGGAACCGATGTCAGCCGAACGCCCGCAGATCGAGAAGCCCGAGGGCGACATCCCCTTCGAGCTCGGCGTCGAGGATCTCGTCGTCGGCGACGGTGACGAGGCGACGAAGGGCGCGACGGTGTCGGTGCACTACGTCGGTGTTGCGTTCCGCTCCGGCGAGGAGTTCGACGCGTCGTGGAACCGCGGGCAGCCGTTCGAGTTCAAGCTCGGCAAGGGACAGGTGATCCCCGGCTGGGACGCGGGCGTCGAGGGCATGAAGGTCGGCGGCCGCCGCAAGCTGACGATCCCGTCCGCGATGGCGTACGGCGCGCGCGGCGCGGGCGGCGTGATCGAGCCGCACGAGCCGCTCGTCTTCGTCGTCGACCTGCTCGCCGTGGACTGAGCGATCGAGGGGGCCGTGGCCCCCTCGATCGACCGCATGCCGAGCTCCGCCTAGTTCGCCGGTCCGAGTGGCCGGTTCAGAAGCTGCACGATCGCCGCGATGTCGAAGCTGACAGCGACCGCTGTCGGCACCGAGACGACGATCGTCGGACAGCCCGCGAAGCACGTCGCTCCACTCGCCGACGCCAGGGCGCCGGCGACCGCAGTGGCCTGGCTCGCCTGGGCCACACCCGCGCCCTGGCCGATCGCGCCGGACGCGACGCCCGGCGCGGCCAGCACGGCGGCCGAAGCCGCGAGCGCGGCCACACGCCTCGCCGCTAGTGGTTGAGCTGAGCCAGCCACTGCGCGATCGATGCGTAGTTCGCGGCGTTGGCGTAGGACGCGTTCACGTTCGTCGAGAGGAACCCGCCGCCGAACTGCACGGCCGGCGCGCTCGCGAGCGCCGTCTGCGTGATGTTCGCCACCTGCACGCCGGTGTTCGTGTTGGGTGCGGCACCGGCGGTGCCCGCTGCTGCGGCGCCGACGCCGACGACGAGTGCTACTGCGAGTGCGAATCGCTTCATCTCCCCTTCTCCCTTCCGATCGGGTCTTTACGATCGACCGGCTTCGCGTCCCCGCCTCGTTCGCTCACACCGCGACCGCCTGCAACGCAACGCTAGAGAGCGAGATCGCCGCGCGACAGTCGCCGGTTCGCGCGTCGCCGGTCTCGGGTCGCTCCTCCGAAGGTCGCTCGTTCGTGCGACGGGCGCCGGACGACAATTGAACGCACGACGGGTGTACCATGTGTCACGAGTCGAAGCAGCAATGCGGCTTTGTTGACGGGTCGACGCTGCGGCGAAGGGGGTTGCGCCGTGGTGGACGACAGCGAGGACGGGACCGCGCCGACCGCCCGAGCTCGGCGCCGGCCTCGAGGTCCTGCTCCGACGGCTGCTCGACCAGTTCTCGCGGGCGGGCCCGGTGACGCCCGGCGACCTGCCGCTCGTCGCCGAGGTCGAGGTCGAGGGCTTTCGCTGCGTCGTCCTCGTCACGGCGCACGCGGGCCCGCACAGCGCGCTGAGCCCGCGCGAGCACGAGATCGCCTATCTCGTCGGGCACGGGCTCCCGAACAAGACGATCGCCGCGACGCTCGGCATCAGCTCGTGGACCGTGTCGACGCACCTGCGCCGGATGTTCGCGAAGTTCGGCGTCAACTCCCGCGCGGCGCTCGTCGCGAAGATCGTCGAGGAGCAGCTCGTCCAGGATCGCCCCGTCCTGCCCGGGTGAGCCTCTTCAGACCGGAGCTTCAGCCTCCGCCGAAGCGGAGAGCACGGCCTCGAGCAGGTCGTCGAGCCGGGCCGTCGCGAGGCAGATCGAGCTGTCGGCTGCGCCGTAGTAGAGGCGGACGTCGCCGCTTGCGACATCGTGGATGAGCCCGCACGGGAAGACGACGTTCGGGACGTCGCCGGTCCGCTCGTACGGCTCGAGCGGCGCGAGGATCCAGCCGGGAAGCCGTCGCAAGACGTGCGTCGGGTCGTCGAGGTCGAGCAGTGCGAGCCCGACGCGGTAGATCTCGCCGGACACGGTCTCCTTCACGCCGTGATAGACGAGCAGCCAGCCTTGCTCGGTCCGAAGCGGCGGCGGGCCGATGCCGATCCGCAGCGAGTCCCACCAGGCGCCGGCGCGCGGCTGCAGTACCTGCTCGGGCGCGCTCCAGCTGACGAGATCCGCCGAGCGGGAGAGGAGGATCCCGCCGCGGGAGCCGCCGAACTCGGTCTTCGGGCGGTGGAGCAGCACCCAACGGCCGTCGATTCTGTGCGGCAGAAGCGCGGCGTTCTTGTCCTCGGGCTGGCGGACGATCCCATGGCGCTCGGTCGTCGCGAAGTCCTCGGTGGTGGCGAGATAGACCGCCGGCCCCGCCGGGCCGTACGCCGTGCAGGTGATCGCCCACCGGCCGAGCTCGGAGATCCAGACGACGCGGGCGTCCTCGAGCCCCCACTGCTCGCTCTCGACGGCGACCGCGGGCGCGAGCAGCGGCTCGGCGGCAACGGACCAGCCGTCGACGCCGTTCGCGGAGCGCGCCACGGTGAGATGCGAGATCCCCCTGCGATCCTCGACGCGCGCAAGCAGAACCGTCTCGCCGTTGCACGAGGCGGCTGCCGGGTTGAAGACCGCGTTGACCGGATACGGCCAATCCTCCGCGGTCAGAATCGGATTGCCCGGATGGCGTGTGAAGAGCTCGGCGCCGGTCACGCCGCCGCCGCGTCGCGGACGAAGGTGCGAGCCGCGGCGCGCACGCCGGCAGCGTCGAGGACGAGTGCTGCGCGATGGAACACGAGCGTCGACTCGGCGCCCTCGTTCCTGTTCACGTCGTCGAAGCCGAGCCCGTCGCTGCAGCCTCCGGTCGCGAAGTCGTAGAGCGGTCGGTCGAGCCGGTTGCGGCCGAGAAACCACTCGAACGCGCGCCGCGCGCGCAGACCGTGCGCGGCGTCGCGGGTGACCGCAAATGCGACGAGCTCGGCCTCGACGAACGCCGCTGCGTCGAGCGGCTGCTCGTCGCCCGCGCCCGGAGCGGGCTCGCCTCTGCGGCGCCCATGATGGCCCGGCAGGCGCAAGAGGTCGTCCTGCAATCCGCATTCGTCGCCGAGCCAGCGCAAGGACTCGAGCCCGAGCTCGATCAGGTCGTCGCGGCCGAGCGCACCGCCGCCGCTGAGGAGAGCCTGCGGCAACCGTGCGTTGTCGTAGCTGAGCTCGTCTTCGAACCAGCTCCAGTCGGCGGAAGCGCTGCTCCGGTACGCGTCCGCGATCTGATCCGTGAGGCGCTCGAGCAGGCGCCGCGACGGCGGATCGAGCCTGTCCGCGTCGAGGCGCGAGAGCCCGAGCACCGCGTAGGCCGCCGTTCGCAGAGAGACCTCGCCGCCGAGCGCGGCGACGAGCTTCTCGAGCAGCCGCTGCGTCGGCTCGACGACGGCCGGGATCCACGCCGTCGCGAGGATCTCGCCGAGCGCCCAGACCGAGCGTCCGACGTGGTCGCCCATGTGCGGCTCGTCGAGCCAGCGGCGGTCGTAGCCCATGAAGTTGCGCATCCCGCCCTCGCCTTCCGCGGCGTGGAGGAAGGCGAGCGCCCGGTAGAGGATCGACGTCCAGATCTGCTCGTCGCCGCGTCGCGCGAGCGCGAGCGACACGACGGCGAGGCGCGCGACGTCGTCGACGCAGTACCCGGTGTCGCGGTTCGGGATGATCCCGTGCGCATGCTGCACGATGCCGACGTCGTCGACGAGCGTCAGCACGTGGTCGGTGCGCAGCTTCGTGAGCTGCAGGTCGGCGACGCCCATCGGCCTCCGCCGGGGAGCAAGGTCGTGCGCCTCGCGCAGCACCGAAGCGGTCGCCTTTGCGACGGCGGGCCACGCAAGCGACGAGCCGATGCGCCGCGCCTCCGCGCGCGCCGCGACGAGCGTCTCGGGCTTCGCGAGGTAGTCGCAGACGGCGTCGGCGATGGCGGCGGGATCGTCGAACGGCACGAGTCGGCCGGCACCCGAGACGAGCATGTCCTGCGCGTACCAGTACGGAGTGGAGACGACGCCGCAGCCCGGCTGCGACCGCGTACGTGAGCGCACCGGAGGCGATCTGCTCGCGGTTGCGATACGGCGTCACGAAGACGTCTGTCGCCGACAGCAGATCCGACAGCTCGTCGATCGAGAGGAAGCGGTCGTCGAACTCGACGTGGTCCTCGAGTCCGAGCTCGAGAACGAGCCGCTCGAGCGACGAGGCGATACTGCTCGCCTTCCCGGTGCGCGACGTCGGGATGGGTGCGCCCGGCGATCACGTAGACGACCTCCGGATGGCGCTCGATCATCGCCGGCAGCGCCTCGATCGCCGTCTCCAGGCCCTTGCCGGGCGAGATCAGCCCGAACGTCGAGAGCAGGAAGCGGCCGTCGAGACGCGCGTAGGGCCCGAACGCCGGAACGTCGCCCGACGACTTCGGCTTCACCCGCGCGGCGGCGCGAGCGGTCAGACGCGAAGGAGCGCCGTGCGGGACGATGCGAACCTTCTCCTCGGGACATGCGCCGCACTCGACGAGCAGGCGCAGCGCCGTATCCGTCATCACGATCACGAGCTCGGCCTGCCCGCACAGCTCGGTGAGCACCTCCAGCTGATGCGGCGTCGGCTGCGAGAGCACGGTGTGCAGCGTCACGACGAGCGGCTGCGCGAGCTCCTCCGCGAACGACAGCACGTAGTCGCCGTCACGCCCTCCGAAGATTCCGTACTCGTGCTGGAGCAGCACGACGTCGACGTCGAGACGGCCGAGCGTTCGCGCCGCGCGCACGTAGTCGCCGCGCACGGCGTGGGAGATCATCGAGAGCAGGCCGATCCGCTGCGGACGCGACGGCTCGTTCACGACCGCCACGATGTCCGCTCCCTCGATGCCGTCGACGCCGAGCAGCGTCGAGCGCACATCCGCCGCGAACGTGCCGATCCCGCACGCGCGCGGCGGATAGGTGGAGACGATTGCCGTCCGCACCGGCTAGCGCCGGGGCCGAATGCGCGCCGGTACGAGGAGCGGCTGCATCCGTTGAGGCTCCTGCAGGCCACCGCGCACCGAGGTTGGCATCCGGAAACGTCCGGACGTCGCTGTACGCAGCCGTTCGAGGACTCGCCTCAGGCTCTTTCGCATGATGTCGTTCCCTTCGGTGACTCCCCGAGGCAGCAAGCGGCGGGCTCGTGCGGGAGTTGGAACACGGGGACGCTTCCTCACACCGTAGCCGCTCCGCGGAGGTACCTGCTCCGAGCGCTACCCGGTCGTCGTCACCCCGATCCCGCAGTTCTTCTGGGCCCACGCCGAGAGATGCTGTTCGGCAGCCTGCAGCTTCGGCTGGCTGAAGGACTTCGCCGCCTTCGCCATGGCGGCGATCTGCGCCGCGGTCGGGACCTTGCCCGCCTTGAGGCCGGCCTTCTGCAGCGCCTGCGAGTACGCGGAGAACGCGTCGGCGAACGTCTGGAAGTCGCCGCGGATCTCCGACGGCGCCGCCGCGGCCAGCGCCTTGAAGACGTTCGCCTCGTCGCCGAGGCTGCCCGTGCCGTTCCCGGAGCTCGACTGCAGCGCCTGCGACATCTTCGCGCCGAGGGCCATCAACTGCTGGCAGTTCTTCGCCGACGCGAACGTGGCCGCGACCGTCGTCGTCGACTCGGCGCTCGTCGTGGCCGTCGTCGCCGCGGTCGTCGCGCTTGCGACGGACTTCTTCTTGCCGCCGCCGCAGCCTGCTCCGACGGCAAGGACGAGGAGCATCACACCGATCGCCGCCAACCTGACTCTCATCGCGCAGCCTCCATTGAAGGTCGTTCGTGCAGCGAGGGCGGCCGCGCCGTGCGCGGCCGCCCTCGCCGGATCCCTACGTCTGGTCCGCCCCCGCGGGCGCGGACGGCGTCTCGTCGGTCGTGTCCGGAGACGACGCGGGCGCGGCCGGCGTCGACTGCGCGACGCGCGGTAGCGACTCGCCGCTCTCCTGGAACGCGAGCCAGGCGCCGAACGCGATCCCCGCGGCGAGCACGATGCCGACGTAGCTCGGCCAGGCGGAGTAGTCGTCGGTCAGCGTCTTCAGGACGGCGAAGAGCAGAATCACGCCGCCGAGCGCGAGGGTGGTGAGCCCGTCCGGGATGTTGGCCGGGAGGGCCACGCCGAACGCCTTCGCGGCGACCCAGACGACGAGCGCGAGCGTCAGCAGCCCGAGCATCACTCCCCAGAATCCGTGCCAGGCGTTCCGGGACGCCGAGACGACCGTGACCCCGGACACTCCGACGGAGACGCTCTGCCAGGCGAGAAACGTGTCGATGAAGAGCAACACGCCGCCGCCCAGAAGGAGCTTCCTCCCGAGCGAGAGACCTTTCCACTGTTCCATCGTCGTCCTTTCCATCGCAAGCCGTTCGATTCACGCAGCAAGGAGCCCGTGTAGCGCAGACCTTCTACTGTCGGGTGGGCCCGGTCAAGCGCCGGGGTCAAGCGCCGGGGTCAAGCGCCGGAGCACGGCGCCTGCCGCTGCTGCGCGAAGACGCACGGGCGGGGGTCGTTCGGAAGGGGCGACCGGCCGACCCCGAAGACGACGAGCGCCTCGCCGGCGATGTCGGGAAGCTCGAGGATCGTGTCCGGCTCCGGCGGCCGGCCGTCGCACTCGGCGAGCACGTACCGTCCGCCGACCGCTGCGTAGACGAGGTGGCTTCGCGGCGGCACCGGAGCGGCCTCGGTCGGCGCGACCGTGACGCGCTCGCGCTTGCGGAGTCGCTGCACGAGCCGCACGGCCTGGTTGCGCCGGCGCTCGGCGACCCGGCCGAGCGCGACGAGCTCGCGCTTGACCTCGAAGAGCTCTGCCTCGGCCGCGGCGAGCTTGGCCCACTGCTCCTCCAGCTGCGGGAAGTAGCCGTGCTCGGGGTCGAGCGGTGCCGGCGCGATCGGGGCCGGCGCGATCGAGTCCGGCTCGATCGGGGCCGGCTCGATCGGTGCCGGCTCGGGCCCGTCGGGCTCCGGATCCGGCACGAGCTCGAGCGCCGGCGCCCCCGCCGCTGCCCCGCGGCCCCGGTCGAAGCGGCGCTCGATCTCGGCACGGAGCCCCGTGCCGAAGCCGGTCTCGGTCGTCGGGCCGATCCCGTACTGCTCGCTCAACGCGCGCGACAGCGCGTCGGGGGACACGAACCCGAGGTCGATGAGCGTCTCGCCGAGCCGGCGCCCCGTCGAGACTTGTCTCTCAAGGGCGTGCTCGAGCTCGAGCTCGCTCAGGAGCCCTTGCTCGACGAGCAGACGGCCGAGGGGCCGCCAGGAGATGCGCGCAGCTTCCACCACACACCCCTATCGGCGCGGACGGCTCCCGGATCAAGCACTCGCGGAGTCGGGTCAGGTCGGCATGGCGGGCGGCTGACTCGGATCGTGGCTCTCGGCCGTGCTGCCTGCAGTCGCACCGGCGAGCGTGCCGTCGTCCTTGTCGCGCGCGTTGAGCGCCCGGATCTTCTCCGCGACCGCCTCGAGCTTCGGGTGGGCGATCTCGTTGCCCTCGACGAGCTCGAACGCGACCTTGCCGAGCTCGTTGTAGGCCTGGCTGAGCTCACGCTTGAGCTGGACGTCTTCGACGCCCTCCTTCGCCTTCGCCGTGGCCTCCGCCGCCGCCTGCTTTGCCTTGTCGAGGAATCCCATCGAACCGTCTCCTATTCGCCGAGGATGCCGCCGAGGATACCCCCGGCGCCGGTCTCGTCGCGCCCGCTCCCCGCAGCGGCGAGAACACGCCGCGCGGTTCGCGAGAACGGCAGCGTCTGCAGGGTCGCATGGCCGGGGCCGGTCATGTGCACGAGGTAGAGCCCCTCGCCGCCGAACAGGCTCTTCGCCACCCCGCCCTGCATCTTCACCTCGTAGTTGACCGTCGGCTCGATCATCACCATGCAGCCCGGTGTCGACGATCAGCCGCTGGCCGGCTGCGAGGTCGAAGTCGAGAAAGTCGCCGCCGCCGTGCAGCCAGACGGTGCCCTTGCCCTTCAGCCGCTGCAGGAAGAAGCCCTCGCCGCCGCCCCGGATCCCCATGCCGAGCTTCTGCGCGAACGCGCTCTCGATCTCGACCTCACCGTGGTGCGCGAGGTATGCGTGCTTCTCGCAGATGATCTCGCCGTCGAGCTCGTGCTGGCGGATCGAGCCGGGGAACGGCCCGGTGATCCCGACGGCGCCGGCCCCGTTCGCGCGGTAGTGCGTCAGGAAGAGGCTCTCGCCGGCGAGGAGCTTGCGCTTGAGCCCGCCCATCACGCCGCCCGGCATCTCCACGTCCATCGAGATGTCGCCGGAGATGAACATCATCGCGCCGGCCTCCGAGGTCAGCTGCTCGCCGGGCTGCAGAGCGACGACGACGGCGGGCGCCTGCCCTTCGCGAACGGTTGCCTCCACGGTGGGATCGTACGCCGTTTCCGGCGGTCGCTCGACCGGCGCCCACCGGCCGGAGCCTCACACGGTGATGGCGAGCTTCCCCTGCACGTGGCCCTCGCCCATGTACCGCAGGGCCTCGGCGATCTCGCTCAGCGCGTACCGCTTCTCGACGACCGGGGTCAGCTTCCCCGCCTCGACGAGCTCTCGCAGCACCGCCATGTCCGGCTTGTTGAACTTCGCGACGAAGAAGACGACCTTCCGGCGGCTGAGGAGCGACGCGAGACGGACCGCGACGATGTGGCCGAGGGGCCCGAGAAGCGGCGTCGTCGACGGGGCGCCGACGATCACGAGGATCGCCCGCGGCTTCAGCACGCGCCTGCACGCAAACCACGACTTGCTCCCAGCGACGTCGAGCATCAGGTCGTAGCGCTCGCCGGTCCGCGTGAAGTCCTCCTTCGTGTAGTCGATCACGCGATCGGCGCCGAGCGAACGCACGAGCTCGACGTTCCGCGGGCTGCAGACCGCGGTCACCTCCGCCCCGAGCGCCTTGGCGATCTGCACGGCGAAGGTGCCGACGCCTCCCGACGCGCCGTTCACGAGCACCGTCTGGCCCGGCTCGAGGCGCCCGTGGTCGCGGAGGCCCTGCAGCGCCGTGAGCGCCGCGGTGGGAACCGCGGCCGCCTCCTCGAACGTCAGGTTTGCCGGCTTCGAGACCACGCCGAGGCGGGCGCACACGTACTCCGCGAACGCGCCGCTTCTCCCGCCGAACACCTCGTCGCCCGGACGAAGCTCCTTCACGTCCTTGCCGACGGCTTCGACCGTGCCCGCGAAGTCGCCGCCGAGCAGTCGCGACTTCGGCTTGAGGAGCCCGCCCATCATCGGGCGCGCGATGAGCGGCTTGCCGGCGACGGAGTACCAGTCCCCGCGGTTCACCGAGCTCGCGCGGACGCGCACGAGCACGCCGTCGTCCGCGAGGTCCGGCTTCTCGATCTCGCGGAGCTCGACCACCTCGGGCGGGCCGTACTTGTCGCGGACGGCCGCCGTCATCGTGGTCGCCCCCTGCTTGGTCTCCGACGCTGCAGCCGACATCGCCCTCTCCTTCGTACATTGTAAGCTTATGGCGTAAGGTAAACATACGCCGTAAGATCTGTCAATGGCCGCGACCAGCAGAGCCCCGCATCCCCCTCAGCCGCGACCGGATCCTGCAGGCGGCCCTCGCGCTCGCCGACGAGGGCGGGATCGAGTCCCTGACGATGCGCAAGCTCGGGCAGACGCTCGGCTTCGAGGCGATGTCGCTCTACAACCACGTCGCGAACAAGAACGACCTGCTCGACGGCATCCTCGACCTCGTCCTCGCCGAGAGCGAGTTCCCGTCCTCGGAGGACGACTGGCACGCCGCGGTGCGGAGAAGCGCGATCTCCGTCCACGCCGGCCCTCCGGCGGCACCCCTGGGCGTGCACGCTCCTGATGTCGCCCGGCCACATCCGCCCCGCCCGGCTGCGCTACATGGACCTGCTCCTCGGCTCGCTACGCGAGGCGGGCTTCCCGGCCGACGCGACCTACCACGCGTATCACGTCATCGACGGGCACATCTTCGGCTTCTCGTTCTGGCAGACGAGCCACTCCTACACTCCGTCGGAGGTGACCGACCTCGTGGCGACGCTCGCCGAGGCGATCCCGGCCGACGTGTATCCGCACCTCCACGAGCACGGCCAGCAGCATCTGAGCGA
>CAWHPX010000013.1:0-88464 GCA_963831405.1 uncultured Actinomycetes bacterium | reverse complement strand
GTTGCGTGCAGCTGGTAGCCGGCGGCGGCCTTGTCGATCGAGAGGCCGCTGAAGGTGGCGAGGCCGTTGACGGCGGCGACGGTGGTGGTGCCGGAGAGGGTGGCGGCGGGGTCGCCGGTGCCGGCTCTTGAGCGCGAGCGCGACGTTCGTCGTGTCGGTCGTCTGGTTGCCGTACTGGTCGAGGATCGCGACCTTGATCGTGCCGAGCGTGGCGCCGGCGTTCGCGCTCGCGGGCTGCTGCGTGTAGGCGAGATGGTCGGCGGCTGCGGGGCTGATCGTGAAGGCGGCGCTGTCCGCGGCGGTGAGTGCCCCGTCGGTGGCGGTGAGCTCGTAACCGGCGGCGGCCCTGTCGATCGAGAGGCCGCTGAACGTGGCCACGCCGGCGACGGCGGCGACCGTGGTGGTGCCGGTGAGGGTGGCGGCGGGGTCGCCGCTGCCGGACTTGATCGCGAGGGTGACGCTCGTCGCGTCACCGGTCGCATTGCCGAACTGGTCGAGGATCGCGACCTTGATCGTGCCGAGCGTGGCGCCTGCGTTCGCGCTCGCGGGCTGCTGGGTGTAGGCGAGGTGGTCGGCGGCGGCCGGGCTGATCGTGAGGGCGTTGCTGTCGGCGGTGGTGAGGGCGCCGTCGGTGGCGTGCAGCTGGTAGCCGGCTGCGGCCTTGTCGATCGAGAGGCCGCTGAAGGTGGCGAGGCCGTGCGACGGCGGCGACGGTGGTGGTGCCGGAGAGGGTGGCGGCGGGGTCGCCGGTGCCGGACTTGAGCGCGAGGGCGACGTTCGTCGTGTCGGTCGTCTGGTTGCCGTAGGCGTCGAGGATCGCGACCTTGATCGTGCCGAGCGTGGCGCCGGCGTTCGCGCTCGCGGGCTGCTGCGTGTAGACGAGATGGTCGGCGGCTGCGGCGCCGACCGTGAAGGCCGCGCTGTCCGTCGACGTGAAGCCGCCGCTCGTCGCATGCAGCTGGTAGCCGCCGGCCGCCTTGTCGACCGACAGCCCGCTGAAGGTCGCAACGCCGTTCACCGCGGTAACGGTCTTCGTCCCGGAAAGTGTCGCGGCCGGATCTCCGGTGCCGCTCTTGATCGCGACCGTGATGCTCGAGGTGTCGCTCGTGTGCGTTGCCGAACTGGTCGAGGATCGCGACGGTGAAGGTGCCGAGCGAGGCGCCCGCGCTCGTCGAGTTCGGCTGCTGCGTGAACGACAAGTGGAAGGTCGGTGCGCCGATCGTGAAGCCGGCGCTGTCGGCCCCGGTGAGCGCGCCGTCGGCGGCGGTCAGCTGGTAGCCGGCTGCCGGCTTGTCGATCGAGAGATTGCCGAAGGTGGCGACACCTGCGACGGCGGCGACCGTCGTCGTCCCCGAGAGCGTGGCGGCAGGATCGCCGGTGCCGCTCTTGATGGCGATCGTGACGTTCGAGGTGTCGGACGTCTGGTTGCCGAACTGGTCGAGCAGGGCGACCGTCACGTCCGGCATCGTCGACGCGGCGGGTGTCGTCGCCGGCTGCTGGACGAAGGAGAGGTGGTCGGCCGCTCCTGCGGTGATCGTGAACGCGCCGCTATCCGTTCCCGTGAGGGCGCCGTCGGTGGCGGTGAGCTCGTAGCCGGCTGCGGCCTTGTCGATCGAGAGGCCGCTGAAGGTGGCGAGGCCGTTGACGGCGGCGACGGTGGTGGTGCCGGAGAGGGTGGCGGCGGGGTCGCCGGTGCCGCTCTTGAGCGCGAGGGCGACGTTCGTCGTGTCGGTCGTCTGGTTGCCGTACGCGTCGAGGATCGCGACGGTGAAGGTGCCGAGCGAGGCGCCGGCGCTCGTCGAGTTCGGCTGCTGGGTGAACGACAGGTGATCGGCTGCGGCCGGGCTGATCGGTGAAGGCGCTGCTGTCGGCGCTCGTCAGCGTCCCGGACACGGCGTGCAGCTGGTAGCCGGCGGCGCCTTGTCGATCGTGAGGCCGGTGAGGGTGGCGAGGCCGTTGACGGCGGCGACGGTGGTGGTGCCGGAGAGGGTGGCGGCGGGGTCGCCGGTGCCGGACTTGATCGCGAGCGTGACGTTCGACGTGTCGGTCGTCTGGTTGCCGTACTGGTCGAGGATCGCGACCTTGATCGTGCCGAGCGTGGCGCCGGCGTTCGCCGCGCCGGGCTGCTGGGTGTAGGCGACGTGGTCGGCCGCGGCGGGGCTGATCGTGAACGCCGCTGCTGTCGGCGTTCGTGGTGAGGGCGGGGCTGGTGGCGGTGGCGTCGAGGGTGTAGCCGGTTGCGGCCTTGTCGATCGAGAGGCCGGTGAAGGTGGCGACGCCGCTCGGGTCGGTGTCCTCGGTCGTGGTGCCGCTGAGGCTGCCGGAGCCGGGGTTGGTTGCGATTGCGATCGTGACGTGGGTGCCGGCGCCGCTGACGGCGTTGCCGAACTGGTCGCGGACGGCGACCTCGATCGTCCCGAGCGAGGCGCCCGCCGCGGCCGAGCCGGGCTGCTGGGTGAACGACGAGGTGGTCGGCGGCGGCGGGGCTGATCGTGACGGCGTTGCTGTCGGCGGCGGTGAGGGCGCCGTCGGTGGCGGTGAGCTGGTAGCCGGCGGCGGCCTTGTCGATCGAGAGGCCGCTGAAGGTGGCGAGGCCGTTGACGGCGGCGACGGTGGTGGTGCCGGAGAGGGTGGCGGCGGGGTCGCCGGTGCCGGACTTGATCGCGAGGGTGACGTTCGTCGTGTCGGTCGTCTGGTTGCCGTAGGCGTCGAGGATCGCGACCTTGATCGTGCCGAGCGTGGCGCCGGCGTTCGCGCTCGAGGGCTGCTGCGTGTAGGCGAGATGGTCGGCGGCCGCCGGGCTGATCGTGAAGGCGCTGCTGTCCGCGGCGGCGAGGGTGCCGCCCGTTGCCGTGGAGCGCGTACCCGCCGGCGGCCTTGTCGATCGAGAGGCCGCTGAAGGTGGCGAGGCCGTTGACGGCGGCGACGGTGGTGGTGCCGGTGAGGGTGGCGGCGGGGTCGCCGGTGCCGCTCTTGAGCGCGAGGGCGACGTTCGTCGTCGTCGGTCGTCTGGTTGCCGTACGCGTCGAGGATCGCGACGGTGAAGGTGCCGAGCGAGGCGCCGGCGCTCGTCGAGTTCGGCTGCTGGGTGAACGACAGGTGGTCGGCTGCGGCCGGGCTGACGGTGAAGGCGCTGCTGTCGGCGCTCGTGAGGGTCCCGGACGACGGCGTGCAGCTGGTAGCCGGCGGCCGCCTTGTCGATCGTGAGGCCGGTGAAGGTGGCGAGGCCGTTCGACGGCGGCGACGGTGGTCGTGCCGGAGAGGGTGGCGGCCGGGTCGCCGGTGCCGGCTCTTGATCGCGAGCGTGACGTTCGAGGTGTCGGTCGTCTGGTTGCCGTAGGCGTCGAGGATCGCGACCTTGATCGTGCCGAGCGTGGCGCCGGCGTTCGCCGCGCCGGGCTGCTGGGTGTAGGCGACGTGGTCGGCCGCGGCGGGGCTGATCGTGAACGCCGCTGCTGTCGGCGTTCGTGGTGAGGGCGGGGCTGGTGGCGGTGGCGTCGAGGGTGTAGCCGGTTGCGGCCTTGTCGATCGAGAGGCCGGTGAAGGTGGCGACGCCGCTCGGGTCGGTGTCCTCGGTCGTGGTGCCGCTGAGGCTGCCGGAGCCGGGGTTGGTTGCGATTGCGATCGTGACGTGGGTGCCGGCGCCGCTGACGGCGTTGCCGAACTGGTCGCGGACGGCGACCTCGATCGTCCCGAGCGAGGCGCCGGCGTTCGCGTCTGCGGGCTGCCTGTGTGAAGACGAGGTGGTCGCCGCCCGCAGGGCTGATGACGAACGTGTTGCTGTCGGCGGCCGTGAGCGCGCCGTCGGCGGCGGTCAGCTGGTAGCCGGCGGCGGCCCTGTCGATCGAGAGGCCGCTGAAGGTGGCGAGGCCGTTGACGGCGGCGACGGTCGTGGTGCCGGAGAGGGTGGCGGCGGGGTCGCCGGTGCCGGACTTGATCGCGAGGGTGACGTTCGTCGTGTCGGTCGGTCTGGTTGCCGTAGGCGTCGAGGATCGCGACCTTGATCGTGCCGAGCGTGGCGCCGGCGTTCGCCGAGCCGGGCTGCTGGGTGTAGGCGAGGTGGTCGGCGGCGGCCGGGCTGATCGTGAGGGCGTTGCTGTCGGCGGTCGGTGAGGGCGCCGTCGGTGGCGGTGAGCTTGTAGCCGGCGGCGGCCTTGTCGATCGAGAGGCCGCTGAAGGTGGCGAGGCCGTGCGACGGCGGCGACGGTGGTGGTGCCGGAGAGGGTGGCGGCGGGGTCGCCGGTGCCGGACTTGAGCGCGAGCGTGACGTTCGTCGTGTCGGTGGTCTGGTTGCCGTAGGCGTCGAGGATCGCGACCTTGATCGTGCCGAGCGTGGCGCCGGCGTTCGGCCGAGCCGGGCTGCTGGGTGTAGGCGAGGTGGTCGGCCGGCGGCCGGGCTGATCGTGACGGCGCTGCTGTCGGCGGTCGTGAGGGCGCCGTCGGTGGCGGTGAGCTTGTAGCCGGCTGCGGCCTTGTCGATCGTGAGGCCGCTGAGGGTGGCGAGGCCGTTGACGGCGGCGACGGTGGTGGTGCCGGAGAGGGTGGCGGCGGGGTCGCCGGTGCCGGACTTGATCGCGAGCGTGACGTTCGTCGTCGTCGGTGGTCTGGTTGCCGTAGGCGTCGAGGATCGCGACCTTGATCGTGCCGAGCGTGGCGCCGGCGTTCGCGCTCGACGGGCTGCTGGGTGTAGGCGAGGTGGTCGGCGGCGGCCGGGCTGATCGTGAGGGCGTTGCTGTCGGCGGTGGTGAGCGCGCCGTCGGTTGCGGTGAGCTTGTAGCCGGCGGCGGCCTTGTCGATCGAGAGGCCGCTGAAGGTGGCGAGGCCGTTGACGGCGGCGACGGTTGTGGTGCCGGAGAGCGTCGCGGCGGGGTCGCCGGTGCCGGACTTGATTGCGAGCGTGACGTTCGACGTGTCGGCGGTCTGGTTGCCGTAGGCGTCGAGGATCGCGACCTTGATCGTGCCGAGCGTGGCGCCGGCGTTCGCCGCTCCCGGGCTGCTGGGTGTAGGCGAGGTGGTCGGCGGCGGCCGGGCTGATCGTGACGGCGTTGCTGTCGGCGGTCGGTGAGTGCGCCGTCGGTGGCGGTGAGCTTGTAGCCGGCGGCGGCCTTGTCGATCGAGAGGCCGCTGAAGGTGGCGACGCCGGCGACGGCGGCGACGGTGGTGGTGCCGGAGAGCGTGGCGGCGGGGTCGCCGGTGCCCGCCTTGATCGCGAGCGTGACGTTCGAGGTCGCGCTCGTCTGGTTGCCGAACTGGTCGAGGATCGCGACCTTGATCGTGCCGAGCGACGCGCCGGCGTTCGCGCTCGCGGGCTGCTGGGTGTACGTGAGGTGGTCTGCGGCGGCCGGGCTGATCGTGAACGCCGAGCTGTCGGCGGCGGTGAGGGCGCCGTCGGTGGCGGTGAGCTTGTAGCCGGCTGCGGCCTTGTCGATCGAGAGGCCGCTGAAGGTGGCGACGCCGGCGACGGCCGCGACGGTTGTCGTGCCGGAGAGCGTCGCGGCGGGGTCGCCGGTGCCGGCCTTGATCGCGAGCGTCACGTTCGAGGTCGCGCTCGTGAGGTTGCCGAACTGGTCGAGGATCGAGACGGTGACGTTGCCGAGCGACCCGCCGGCAGCAGCGGAGCTCGGCTGCTGCGCGTACGAGAGATGGTCTGCCGCGGCGGCGCTGATCGTGAAGGCGTTGCTGTCGGCGGCGGTGAGGGCGCCGTCGGTTGCGTGCAGCTGGTACCCGCCGGCGGCCTTGTCGATCGAGAGGCCGCTGAAGCTGGCGACGCCGGCGACGGCCGCGACGGTCGTCGTGCCGGAGAGCGTCGCGGCCGGGTCGCCGGTGCCGGCCTTGATCGCGAGGGTGACGTTCGAGGTCGCGCTCGTCTGGTTGCCGTACTGGTCGAGGATCGAGACGGTGAAGCTGCCGAGCGACGCGCCCGCGCTCGTCGAGTTCGGCTGCTGCGTGTACGCGAGGTGGTCTGCGGCGGCCGGGCTGACGTGAGCGGCGTTGCTGTCGGCGGCGGTGAGGGCGCCGTCGGTTGCGTGCAGCTGGTAGCCGGCTGCGGCCTTGTCGATCGAGAGGCCGCTGAAGGTCGCGACGCCGGCGACGGCCGCGACCGTCGTCGTCCCGGAGAGCGTCGCGGCCGGGTCGCCGGTGCCGGCCTTGATCGCGAGCGTCACGTTCGAGGTCGCGCTCGTCTGGTTGCCGTACGGTCGAGGATCGCGACCTTGATCGTGCCGAGCGTCGCACCCGCGTTCGCGCTCGCGGGCTGCTGCGTGTAGGAGAGGTGGTCTGCTGCGGCGGCGCTGATCGTGAACGCCGAGCTGTCGGCGGCGGTGAGGGCGCCGTCGGTGGCGTGCAGCTGGTAGCCGGCCGCGGCCTTGTCGATCGAGAGGCCGCTGAAGGTCGCGACGCCCGCGACGGCCGCGACGGTCGTCGTGCCGGAGAGCGTCGCGGCGGGGTCGCCGGTGCCGGCCTTGACGCGCGAGCGTGACGTTCGAGGTCGCGCTCGTCTGGTTGCCGTAGGCGTCGAGGATCGCGACCTTGATCGTCCCCAGTGTGGCGCCGGCGTTCGCGCTCGAGCCCGGCTGCTGGGTGTAGGAGAGCTGGTCGCGGCGGCGGCGCTGATCGTGACGCGCGTTGCTGTCGGCGGCGGTGAGGGCGCCGTCGGTTGCGTGCAGCTGGTAGCCGGCCGCGGCCTTGTCGATCGAGAGGCCGCTGAAGGTCGCGACGCCGGCGACGGCGGCGACGCTGGTCGGTGCCGGAGAGCGTCGCGGCCGGGTCGCCGGTGCCCGCCTTGATCGCGAGCGTCACGTTCGAGGTCGCGCTCGTCTGGTTGCCGAACGAATCGAGAATCGCGACCTTGATCGTCCCCAATGTCGCGCCCGCGTTCGCGGAGCCCGGCTGCTGGGTGTACGAGAGCTGGCTCGCGGCGGCGGCGCTGATCGTGAACGCCGAGCTGTCGGCGGCGGTGAGGGCGCCGTCGGTCGCGTGCAGCTGGTAGCCGGCCGCGGCCTTGTCGATCGAGAGGCCGCTGAAGGTCGCGACGCCCGCGACGGCCGCGACAGTTGTCGTGCCGGAGAGCGTCGCGGTCGGATCGCCGGTGCCCGCCTTGACGGCGAGCGTGACGTTCGAGGTTGCGCTCGTCTGGTTGCCGAACGAATCGAGGATCGCGACCTTGATCGTCCCCAGTGTCGCGCCCGCGTTCGCGGAGCCCGGCTGCTGGGTGTACGAGAGCTGGCTCGCGGCGGCGGCGCTGATCGTGACGGCGTTGCTGTCGGCGGCGGTGAGGGCGCCGTCGGTGGCGTGCAGCTGGTAGCCGGCCGCGGCCTTGTCGATCGAGAGGCCGCTGAAGGTCGCGACGCCCGCGACGGCGGCGACGGTGGCGGTGCCGGAGAGCGTCGCGGCCGGGTCGCCGGTACCCGCCTTGATCGCGAGCGTCACGTTCGAGGTCGAAGTGGTCTGGTTGCCGTACTGGTCGAGGATCGCGACCTTGATCGTCCCGAGCGTCGCGCCCGCGTTTGCGCTCGACGGCTGCTGGGTGTACGAGAGCTGGCTCGCGGCGGCGGCGCTGATCGTGAACGGCGTTGCTGTCGGCGGCGGTGAGGGCGCCGTCGGTTGCGTGCAGCTGGTAGCCGGCGGCGGCCTTGTCGATCGAGAGGCCGCTGAAGGTCGCGACGCCGGCGACGGCGGCGACGCGTGGTGGTCCCGGAGAGCGTCGCGGCCGGGTCGCCGGTCCCGCCTTGATCGCGAGCGTCACGTTCGAGGTCGCGCTCGTCTGGTTGCCGATAGGCGTCGAGGATCGCGACCTTGATCGTCCCGAGCGTGGCGCCGGCGTTCGCGGAGCCCGGCTGCTGGGTGTACGAGAGCTGGCTCGCGGCGGCGGCGCTGATCGTGAACGGCGTTGCTGTCGGCGGCGGTGAGCGCGCCGTCGGTTGCGTGCAGCTGGTAGCCGGCCGCGGCCTTGTCGATCGAGAGGCCGCTGAAGGTCGCGACGCCCGCGACGGCGGCGACGGTCGTCGGTGCCGGAGAGCGTCGCGGCCGGGTCGCCGGTGCCCGCCTTGATCGCGAGCGTGACGTTCGAGGTCGAAGTGGTCTGGTTGCCGTACTGGTCGAGGATCGCGACCTTGATCGTCCCGAGCGTCGCGCCCGCGTTTGCGCTCGACGGCTGCTGGGTGTACGAGAGCTGGCTCGCGGCGGCGGCGCTGATCGTGAACGCCGAGCTGTCGGCGGTGGTGAGGGCGCCGTCGGTTGCGTGCAGCTGGTAGCCGGCGGCGGCCTTGTCGATCGAGAGGCCGCTGAAGGTCGCGACGCCGGCGACGGCGGCGACGCGTGGTCGTCCCGGAGAGCGTCGCGGCCGGGTCGCCGGTCCCTGCCTTGATCGCGAGCGTCACGTTCGAGGTCGCGCTCGTCTGGTTGCCGTAGGCGTCGAGGATCGCGACCTTGATCGTCCCGAGCGTGGCGCCGGCGTTCGCGGAGCCCGGCTGCTGGGTGTACGAGAGCTGGCTCGCGGCGGCGGCGCTGATCGTGAACGGCGAGCTGTCGGCGGCGGTGAGCGCGCCGTCGGTTGCGTGCAGCTGGTAGCCGGCCGCGGCCTTGTCGATCGAGAGGCCGCTGAAGGTCGCGACGCCGGCGACGGCCGCGACCGTCGTCGTCCCGGAGAGCGTCGCGGTCGGGTCGCCGGTGCCGGCCTTGATCGCGAGCGTGACACTCGAGGTCGCGCTCGTCTGGTTGCCGAACGAATCGAGGATCGCGACCTTGATCGTCCCGAGCGTGGCGCCCGCGTTCGCGCTCGACGGCTGCTGCGTGTACGAGACATGATCCGCCGCGGCAGCGCTGATCGTGAAGCTTCCGCTCGTGCCCGTCGTCAAGCCGGCCTTGGTGGCGTCGAGGGTGTAGGTTCCGGCCCGGTTCACCGTGCAGCCGCCGAACGTGGCCACGCCGTTTGCCGCGGTCACCGGGTTCGTGGTGCACGAGAAGCCCTCGGTGCCGAGGGCGCTCGTGATTGCGAGCGTCACCTGGGTGCTGTTGTCGCTGGCGACGATCCGGCCGCCGCTGTCCTCGACCGCCACCACGGGCTGCGACCCGAACGCGACGCCCGCGGTAGAGCTCGAGGGAGACGTCGTGAACGCGAGCTTCGTCGCGGCGCCGAAGATGTCGATCGCGGAGCCCGTGCCGGCGGCGGCGGTGTCGCGCGACGTCCGGGCCGTGAAGCCTGCTGCCGCATATGTCGCTGCCCCCGCGTTCGTGATCCCGGCAATCGTCAGTGAGGCGGCGGCGCTGTTGGCGAGTGCACAGCTGCCCCCGCTGTCGGCGAGGGTGATCGTGACGTGGTTCCCGCGCTCGTCGCAGCGGCCGAGCAGTTCGTGAAGCCGCTCGGCAACGTGATCGTCGGCGTGGCGGGGATCGTGAAGCCGGCGGGGAAGACGGTGGTGATGGTGTCGCCGGCTGCGAGTGCGCCGGAGGCGCTCGCGGTGAAGGCGACCGTCCACGTGGCGCTCGCTCCGGCTGCCCGGGTCGAGGCCGAGAACGTCACCGGCGTGGGCGACGTGGCGGCTGCGATCGTGATGGCGGCGGCGGGGTTGCGTGCGCTTGTGTCGACGGAGGTTTTGACGCTCCAGTTGGCGGCGGCGATTGCGCCGGCGGCGGGGTTGGTGAGGAAGGCGAGCTTGAGGGCGCCGGAGGCGCTGTTGGCGAGTGCGCAGGTGCCGGCGTTGTCGGCGAGGGTGATCGTGACGGTGGTGCCGGCGGCGGTGGCGGTGGCGGTGCAGTTGCTGTAGGCGCCGGTGAGGGTGACGGTGGGGGTGGCGGGGATCGTGAAGCCGGCGGGGAAGACGGTGGTGATGGTGTCGCCGGCTGCGAGTGCGCCGGAGGCGCTGGCGGTGAAGCCGACCGTCCAGGTCGAGCGGGCGCTACCGGTCTGCGGCACACCGGTGAAGGTCGGCGCCCCCGTCTGGGTTGCGGCTGCGATCGTGATGGCGGCGGCGGGGTTGCGTGCGCTTGTGTCGACGGAGGTTTTGACGCTCCAGTTGGCGGCGGCGATTGCGCCGGCGGCGGGGTTGGTGAGGAAGGCGAGCTTGAGGGCGCCGGAGGCGCTGTTGGCGAGTGCGCAGGTGCCGGCGTTGTCGGCGAGGGTGATCGTGACGGTGGTGCCGGCGGCGGTGGCGGTGGCGGTGCAGTTGCTGTAGGCGCCGGTGAGGGTGACGGTGGGGGTGGCGGGGATCGTGAAGCCGGCGGGGAAGACGGTGGTGATGGTGTCGCCGGCTGCGAGTGCGCCGGAGGCGCTGGCGGTGAAGCCGACCGTCCAGGTCGAGCGGGCGCTACCGGTCTGCGGCACACCGGTGAAGGTCGGCGCCCCCGTCTGGGTGGCCGCGCTGATGACGACGTTGCCGGGGCTCGCGGGAGTCGAGTCCGCGGTTGTCGCCACCGAGAACGTCGTGCCCGTGTACGTCCCGGCCGCGGGGTTCGTGACGCCGTCGATCTGCACCGTCGTCGCCTTCTTCTTCGGGAGAGAGCACGAGCCGCCGTTGTCGGCCAGCGTGATCGTGACGGTCGTTCCCGCGGTCGTGGCGCTTCCGACCGAGCAGAAGGCGTTGAAGCCGCTCACAAGCGTCACGTTCGGGCTCGCGGGGACCGTGAAGCCGGCGTTGAAGCCGACGGTGATGGTGTCGCCGGCATTCGAGTGCGCCGCCGGGGTTGCTCGTCGTGAACCCGACCGTCCAGGACGAATGCGCACCGCCGGTCTGCGGCGCGCCGGTGAAGGTCACGGTGTTGACCGACGGGTCGATCGTGTACGGCAGCGGCAGTGCGCGGTCGTCGACCGTCAGCCGGAGGAACCACGCGCTGCCGGAGCGGACGAGCCTCCAGCGCGTGCCGTGCGGCGTGACGTCCCGACCGGCGGCGTCGAGGATCGCCGCGCGCTCGATGCGCGTGCTGCTCGGCCCGGCAGCGCCCGAGAAGGCGATGCTGCCGTCCTCCATCAACCTCGGGTCGAGGTTTAGGGTCTGGAGCTTCCAGGACCAGGTTCGCCGACCCTGTCGCCGGTCGACCGTGGTGAACTGCTCGAACGATCCCGGAGCAGTGGTGACCGACTCGAGGCCGAAGGGGGTCTCGCGAACGGCCCCGCGTGCGTAGTCGCGCCAGGCATCTCCGGTCGTGCCGGCCGGCGCGAGTGAGACGGCCTGATCGGCCGTGCCGACGGTCGCGCGGCCGCGTGCGACGCGCACGTCGACCCCGCCGCCGGCGAGGGTAGGGGCAGGTGTCGAGCGGGGGGCGCCGAGCTGGGAGGAAACGTAGTCCGGCAAGGAGCGGGCGGCGCTCTGCGAACGGAAAAGGGCGAAGCCGAGCGCCGCGAGTGCGACGAGCGCGAGGGCGGCTCCGATCGACGCGACTGCGGTATGCGGACGCGGCTGCGCCCCCCGTGGCATGGGGCGTCCAGAGTCCTGCCGCCGCACTCTCAACTTGCTCGCCATTCGCCGCCTTCCGCGCCCGGGGGCGCAGTCCAACACCGTAGGGTTGGTATCGGTCGGAACCCGCCGAATCCTGAGCCTCGAGACCCTCGAATGTGCAGGAGGTTTCGGCAGGAAGAGCTCCCCACGGCTCCTGCATTCGCAGGCTCGGAGCCCCGCAGCGTCGACAGAGGCGGTCTAACCCTCGACTTGAGGGTTAAGGACGGGGACGTGGGTGCCAGAGGGCGCACGTACCGAGTCAAGGCGGCCGCGAGCGGAACGACGGCGCCGCGGCGGTATGAAGCCGGTAAGAATCTCTCGACTAGGCTTGGCCGCATGGCGACGACCGAGGATCCGAAGACCGGCCTCGGCGCCACGGGCGCGTGGCGGCGCGAGCTCTACGACGCGAAGCCCGAGCGCCAGGGAGAGCTCTTCTCGACCATGTCGGGCGTCGAGAACGAGCCGCTGTACACGCCGCAGGACGTCGACGTCGACTACGAGCGCGATCT
Organism: uncultured Actinomycetes bacterium; assembly: GCA_963831405.1. Taxonomy (GTDB): domain Bacteria; phylum Actinomycetota; class Thermoleophilia; order Gaiellales; family Gaiellaceae; genus Palsa-739. Next base: position 76,523 of record CAWHPX010000013.1, on the reverse strand, counting down.
CGGCTTTCCGGGTGTCTATCCCTTCACGCGAGGGGTCTATCCCTCGATGTACCGCGGGCGGCTCTGGACGATGCGCCAGTTCGCGGGGTTCGGCACGGCCGAGGAGACGAACGAGCGGTTCCGGTACCTGCTCGAGCACGGGCAGACGGGCCTCTCGACCGCCTTCGACATGCCGACGCTGATGGGCTACGACTCGGATCACGCCCGCTCGCTCGGCGAGGTCGGACGCGAGGGGGTCGCCGTCGACTCGCTCGACGACATGGAGACGCTCTTCGCCGGGATTCCGCTCGCGGACGTCTCGACGTCGATGACGATCAACGCGCCCGCCGCGATGCTGCTCGCGTTCTACGCCTGTGTCGGCGAGAAGCAGGGCTCGCCGATCGCCGCGCTCCGCGGCACCGTGCAGACCGACATCCTCAAGGAGTACATCGCCCAGAAGGAGTGGATCTTTCCGCCGCAGCCCTCGATGCGGCTCGTGGTCGACATGATCGACTGGTGCTCGCGGGAGATGCCGCTGATGCACCCGGTCTCGATCAGCGGCTACCACATCCGCGAGGCCGGCTCGACCGCCGCCCAGGAGCTTGCGTTCACCCTCGCCGACGGGTTCGCGTACGTCGATGCGTGCGTCGAGCGCGGCCTCGACGTCGACGACTTCGCGCCGCGGCTCTCCTTCTTCTTCAACGCGCATCTCGATTTCTTCGAGGAGATCGCGAAGTACCGCGCGGCCCGCAGGATCTGGGCGACGCGGATGCGCGACCACTACGGCGCGAAGAACCCGCGCTCGTGGCTGATGCGCTTCCACACCCAGACCGCAGGTGTCTCGCTGACGGCGCAACAGCCCGAGGTCAACCTGATTCGCACCGCCATCGAGGCCCTCGCGGCGGTGCTCGGCGGCACGCAGTCGCTGCACACGAACTCGTTCGACGAGGCGCTCGCGCTCCCGACCGAGCACGCGGTTCGGCTCGCGCTGCGCACCCAGCAGGTGATCGCGCACGAGACCGGCGCGGTGAACACGATCGACCCGCTCGGCGGCTCGTACTACGTGGAGCATCTGACGAACGAGCTCGAACGCCAGGCCTACGACTACTTCGAGCGCATCGACAAGCTCGGCGGCGTCGTGCCGGCGATCGAGGAGAACTTCTTCCAGCGCGAGATCGCCGAGGCGTCGTACCGCTACCAGTCCGAGGTCGAGCAGAAGCAGCGCATCGTCGTCGGGGTCAACCGCTACGAGCTCGAGGACGAGCCGGCGCCGGAGATCCTGCGCATCGACCCGGCGCTCGAGCAGAAGCAGATCGAGCGCGTGCAGGCGCTTCGGGCGCGGCGCGACACCGCGGCGGCCGACGCCGCGCTCGCGGAGCTGAAGCGGGCCGCCGCCGGTGACGGCAACCTGATGGAGCCGATCATGACTGCGTCGCGCGCGTACGTGACGATGGGCGAGATGTGCGACGCGCTCCGCGACGTCTGGGGCGTCTGGCGCGAGACGCCGGTCTTCTAGACTGCCCGCACGATGGCCGGAAAGATCAGAGTCGTCATCGCGAAGCCCGGTCTCGACGGGCACGACCGCGGTGCGAAGATCATCGCGCGCGCGTTGCGCGACGCAGGCATGGAGGTCATCTACACGGGCCTGCACCAGACGCCCGAGCAGATCGTCGAGACAGCGATTCAGGAAGACGCGGACGCGGTCGGCATCTCGATTCTCTCCGGCGCGCACATGACGCTCGTGCCGCGCATCCTCGAGCTCCTGCGCGAGAACGGCGCCGAGGACGTCCTGGTCGTCGTCGGCGGCACGGTTCCCGCCGACGACGCCGAGGAGCTGAAGAAACAGGGTGTGGCCGACGTGTTCGGCCCCGGCGCGCCGACGAGCGACATCGTCGACTTCCTCCGGGGCGCCGTCCCGGCGTGATCGACGTAGCGCTGGACGACGGGGTCGCGACCGTCACGATCGACCGGCAGGACGCGCTCAACGCGCTGAACGTCGAGACCCTGACCGAGCTGCGCGACCGCCTGCGCGAGCTCGCTGCGGCCGCCGACGTGCGGGCCGTCGTCCTCACGGGCGCCGGCGAGAAGGCGTTCGTCGCCGGTGCGGACATCAAGTACATGAGCGGCCTCGGCCCGGAGGAGGCGAAGGGCTGGGGTGCGCTCGGCCACGAGGCCGGGCCGGCTCCTCGAGACGATGCCGAAGCCGACGATCGCTGCGATCAACGGCTTCGCGCTCGGCGGCGGCTGCGAGCTGGCGCTCGCGTGCGACCTTCGCTACGCGTCGTCTCGTGCGAAGCTCGGCCAGCCCGAGATCAACCTCGGGATCGTCCCCGGCTGGGGCGGGACGCAGCGGCTCGCGCGCATCTGCGGACTCGGCGTCGCCAAGGACCTGATCTTCACCGGGCGGACGATCGGGGCCGAGGAGGCGCTGCGCATCGGCCTCGTCGGCGAGGTCGTCGACCCGGTCCTCGACCGGGCGCTCGAGACGGCGCGCGAGCTCGCGTCGAAGAGCCCCGTCGCGCTCGGCCTCGCGAAGCGCCTCGTCAACATGTCGCCGGGCGCGCTCGACGCCGAGGCAGACGAGTTCGGCGAGCTCTTCGCGAGCGAGGACGCGAAGGAAGGCCTGACCGCGTTCGCCGAGAAGCGTGCGCCGCGCTTCGTCGGCCGCTAGCCCAGCTGCACGAGTGCGGCGCTGAGCGCGCCGTCGGCGCCGAGCATCGCCTTCGTCGTCGCGAGGGCCGGCTGCGTCCAGACCACGACCGGCTCGCCTTCGTAGGCGGAGAGAAGACGCGGGCCGGGCGTCGTGGGCGTCTTCTGCTGGACCGTCGCGCTTGCCGGGACGGTGACGAGCAGCTGCTTCGTGAGCTTCGTGAGCTTCACGTTCATGGGGAAGGACTGCAGCGTCGAAAGAGCGATCGTCAAGGTCGTGTCCGTGCTCGTGACGACCTTGCCGGTGAGCGCGAGCGTGAACGGCGTGCCCGTCTTCGCGAAGAAGAGGAGTTGCTGGGCGGTCTGCAGGTACGCGTACGGCGACACAGCTGCACCGCCGCCGGGATGCACCTCGAAGTGGAGGTGGGAGGCGATGCCGTTCGCGTCACCCGAGTCGCCGACGTAGCCGATCATCTGGCCGGCCGACACCTTCGCTCCGTTCTTCAGGCCGCGCGCATACGAGACGCCGGGCACGCACTTGCCGCGGTTGTCGTTGGCCATCGTCAGGTCGTTGTTCAGGTGGATGTACTCGTACATCGTCCCGCTCGCCCCGTAGAGATAGAGCATGCAACCCGCGCTCGCCGAGGTCGTCCAGAACTCGATCTTGCCCGCCTCGACGGCGACGACCGGGGTCTTCTTCTTCGCCAGCAGGTCGTTGCCCTCGTGCTTCCCGCCGGCGCGCGGCTGGCCGAAGTCGTCGCTGTAGGTCGTCGGGCCTGCGACCGGGAAGATGAGCGTCGGCACCGTGGCGGCCTTCCGCGGTGTCGTCCCGGCCGACGCCGACCCGGCGAGGCCGAGCAACAGAAGTAGGAGAAGAACTCCTCGGGCTCCAGTCCGGTGGCGGCTCATTGGCTCCGGTTCTCGCTCGAAGTGGCCGACCCTAGCAGCGAAACCGGCCGCACGCGGGGAGGAATCCCGATTCGAGCGCAGTAAATCGAGGTTCCATGCGCTTCCGCCTCGCACTTGCGGGCGTGCTCGCGGCGGCCTCGGCGATAGCCGCGCCCGCGGGCGCCGCCGTGAATCCCCAGCACGCCGGGCTGCAGGTCGCGCTGCGCGCGCAGGGCCTCTACCTCGGGCCGATCGACGCGATCATCGGGCCGAAGACGGCCGCCGCCGTCCGCGCCTTCCAGCGTGCGCACCGCCTCCGGGTGACCGGGATCGCCGATCTCGGCACGCGCCGCGAGCTCGGCCCGCTCGGGACGCCGTTGTTCGGGTCGCGCACGCTCGTGCACGGCAAGTTCGGGTGGGATGTCGCGGTCCTGCAGTTCCTGCTCGTGCGGCACGGCCTCCGGGTGCCGGTGAACGCGTACATGGATCGGCCGACGGTGGCCGGCGTCAAGCGGTACCAGCGGGCGATGCATTTGCGGGCGGACGGCGTCGCCGGCCCGGCGACGTTCGCGGCGCTCGGATTGCAGACGCGCGTGCCGGTGAAGAAGGTGCGGGCGGCGCCGTCCCTCCTGCGGTATGTCGTCCGCCCGGGAGACTCGCTCACGGCGATCGCGCGGAAGCACGGCATCACGCTCTCGAAGATCGCGCAGGTCAACAAGCTCAATCCGGCGAATCCGCTGCTGATCGGGGTGAAGCTCCGGATTCCGGCGGCCGTGCATGCCGCGCCGACGTCGGTGTCGGCGACGAACGCGGGGACGGTTCGGGACTCGCTCGATCGCTGGTCGGCGCACTACGGCATCGACCGCAGCCTCGCGCGCGCACTCGCATGGATGGAGTCGGGCTACAACAACAGCGTCGTCTCGAACGTCGGTGCGCGGGGCGTCATGCAGCTCCTGCCGACGACGTGGGACTACGTGGAGAACGTCCTGATCGGCCACAAGGTCGAGCACGGCGCCGACGGCAACGTCCACGTCGGGATGGCGTACCTGCACCACCTTCTAGGCGCCTTCGGCGGCAACGAGCGCCTCGCCCTCTCCGCCTGGTACCAGGGCGAGCGCTCCGTCAAGGCGCGGGGCCCGTACAAGGTGAGCAAGGTCTTCGTCGCCGACGTCCTGGCGCTTCGCCAGCGCATGTGATCCCGGCGTTCCCGCGGCCGGCCGCCTGACAGTTCCCAAACCCTGGACAGTCCAGGGTTGCGGGAGACGCACGAGTTCCGCGCAGCTTCGGTACGCCGGGAGCTCGGCGTGACCCGGGCGTGACGTTCCGTTGACGCTGGACTGTCCACGGTGGTGCGCAGGGAGGGGCTCGCGGCGGGTGACCGAGGGGTCGCGGGGAGGCACGGAGCCGAGCGGGGGACAGTCCCCGGTATGTAGGATCGCCCGCGGCAAATGAAGATCGCTGTCTGCGTGAAGCACGTCCCCGAGGGCTCGTCCCGGATCGATCCGGGGTCGAAGCGGCTCGATCGCTCCGGCGAGGGCGCGCTCAACCATTTCGACGCGAACGCGGTCGAGGAGGCGCTGCGGCTGAAGGGCGACTCCGAGAGCGAGGTCGTCGTCGTCTCGCTCGGGCCGGAGAAAGCGGCGGACTCGCTCCGCAAGGCCCTGGCGATGGGCGCCGACCGGGCAGTCCTCGTCACCGACCCCGGCGCCGCAGGCTCCGACCTCGTCGCCACGAGCAAGATCCTCGCGAAGGCGCTCGAGCGCGAGAGCGCGGACATCGTGCTCTTCGGCCAGCAGGCATCCGACGCCGACGGCGCCGTCCTCTGGGCGGCCGTCGCCGAGCATCTCCGCCGGCCCGGTCGTCTCGCAGGCCGCCGAGCTGACGGTCGACGGCGGCTCGCTGCGCGTGAAGCGCCAGACCGAGTTCGGCTACGACGTGATCGAGTCGCCGCTCCCCGCCGTCGTTGCGGTGAGCGATGCGATCAACGAGCCGCGCTACCCGTCGCTCAAGGGGATCATGGGCGCGAAGAAGAAGCCGTTCGACACGCTGTCGCTCGCCGACGTGGGCGTCGACGCAGGCGACGCCGGCGAGGCGGGCTCGAAGACGGAGGTCATCGCGCTCTCCGAGCCGCCCTCCCGCGGCGACGCGCGCAAGATCGAAGACGACGGCAGCGCCGCGCAGCAGATCGTCGACTTCCTCACGGAGAAGCGGCTCGTATGAGCACGCTCGTCTTCCTCGAGCACCACGGCGACGAGCTGCAGAAGGGCTCGCTCGGCGTGCTGACCAAGGCCGCGTCACTCGGCGGCGCCGACGCCGTGCTCGTCGGCGGCGGCGTCAAGGCCCTCGCGGCGGAAGCCGGCCGCCACGGCGCCGCAACCGTGCACGTCGCCGACGGCGACTCGTTCGAGCCGCCGCTGCCGCAGGCGCGCGTCGACGTCATCGCGAAGGTCGTGCAGGACGGCGGCTACGACACGGTGCTCTTCGCGAACTCCGTCCTCGCCGCCGACATCGCTGCCGGCCTCGCCGCACGGCTCGACGCGGGCCTCAACTGGGACCTCGTCGACCTCGAGTCGCGCGACGGCTCGCTCGTCGGCAAGCGCCCCGCCCTCCAGGACTCCGTGCTCGTCGACGTCGGCTGGAAGACGACGCCGCGCGTCGCGCTCTTCCGCGCCGGCTCCTTCGACGCGACCCCCGGCGCGGGCGGCGAGCCGCAGGTCGAGGAGGTCGACGTCGCCGCTCGAGGAGCATTCGCGCGGCGCCAAGGTCGTGAGCCAGGAGCAGGAGCAGTCGAGCGGCCCGTCGATCGAGGACGCCGACGTCATCGTCGCCGGCGGCCGCGGCCTCGGCGCACCCGAGAACTTCACGCTCGCGGAGGAGCTTGCCCGCGCGCTCGGCGGCGCGGTCGGCGCGACCCGAGCCGTCGTCGACGCGGGCTGGTACCCGTACGCGGCGCAGATCGGGCAGACCGGCAAGGTCGTCTCGCCGAAGCTCTACGTCGCGCTCGGCATCTCCGGCGCGATCCAGCACAAGGTCGGCATGCAGAGCTCGAACGTCATCGTCGCGATCAACAAGGATCCGAACGCGCCGATCTTCGAGTTCAGCGACCTCGGCGTCGTCGGCGACGTGCACGAGATCGTCCCGAAGCTCACCCAGCTCGTGAACGAGCGCAAAGGCTCGTAATGGCCGTCCGGGCGAGCGACTTTCCGCCGCCGTTCGCAGCGCGCGAGTTCGTCGCGGAGCCGACCGACCCGGCCGACGAGCGGATCGAGGTCGGCATCCTGATCGTCGGCGCAGGCCCCGCCGGCCTCGCCTGCGCGATCCGCCTCGGCCAGCTGCTCGAGGAGCATCCCGACGTCGCCGAGCGTCTCGGCGAGGTGCCGGTCGCGCTCGTCGAGAAGGGCAAGCAGCCCGGCTCGCACCTGCTCTCCGGCGCCGTCGTCAACCCGCGCGCGCTGCGGCGCCTGTTCGGCGACCGCTACCGGCTCGAGGACATCCCGTCGTACGGCCCCGTGCAGGGCGAGTCCGTGTACGTGCTCACGAAGCGGTCCGCGCTGCGCATCCCGCCGCCGCCGACGATGCGCAACCACGGCAACTGGATCTTCAGCCTCTCGCAGCTCGGGCGCTGGCTCGCCGAGCGCGCAGAGGAGGGCGGGACGATGATCCTGCCGGAGACGGCCGCCGAGAAGCTCCTCGTCTCGCACGGCCGCGTCGTCGGAGTGCGCACCGGCGACAAGGGCGCGAATCGCGACGGCGAGCCGATGGGCAACTACGAGCCCGGAGCCGACCTCGTCGCGAAGGTCACCGTGCTCGCCGAGGGGACGCAGGGTCACCTGACCGGCGTCGCGCTCGACCGCTTCGGCCTGCGCGCGGAGGAGCCGCAGGTGTGGGAGCTCGGCGTGAAGGAGGTCTGGCGCGTGCCGAAGCCCCTGCGCGGGATCGTGCACACCATGGGCTGGCCGCTCCGCACGCGCGCGCGCTACCGCGAGTTCGGCGGCTCGTTCCTCTACCCGATGGGCGACGACCTGCTGACGATCGGCATGGTCGTCGGGCTCGACTACCGCGACGTCGAGCTCTCCGCCCACGACCTGCTGCAGGAGCTGAAGACGCACCCGAAGATTCGCAAGATCCTCGCGGGCGGCGAGCGCATCGGCTGGGGCGCGAAGACGATCCCGAGCGGCGGCTACTACTCGCTGCCGCAGCAGCTGCACGCGCCCGGCCTGCTCATGTGCGGCGACGGCGTCGGCATGGTCAACATCCCCCGGCTGAAGGGCGTGCACTACGCGATCGAGTCTGGCCGCCTCGCCGCCGAGTCGGCGTTCGCGGCGCTGCGCCGCGGCGCGACGCCGTCCACGGCGCTTGCGTCGTACGACGACGCGGTCGAGCAGAGCTTCATCACGCGCGACCTTCGCGAGGTTCGCGACATGCGACAGGTCTTCGGACGCGGCTTCTTCGTCGGCGGCGCGCTCGCAAGCGCGATGACGGTGTCGAAGGGCCGGCTCGACCTCGGCAAGCTCCGCGCCGAGCCCGACGCCGAGCAGCCGCTCGTTCGCACGAACCGTGCAGCGAGCTATCCGGCTCCCGACGGCAAGCTCACCTTCGACAAGCTCTCGTCCGTCTTCCTGTCGGGGAACAAGACACGTGACGACCAGCCCAACCACATCCGCATCGAGAGGAAGGTGCAGCGCGAGGTCGCGGAGATGTGGGTGCAGATGTGCCCCGCGCAGGTGTACGAGATCGGCACCGAGGGCGGCGACGGGACCGTGACGCTGAACGTCGCACCGTCGAACTGCGTCCAGTGCGGCGCGATCACCGCCAAGGGCGGCCGCCTCACGCCGCCCGAGGGCGGCTCCGGGCCCGAGTACACGCTGACGTAGCGCACCCGTTCCGGGCGCTCGGGCGTTGTATGCCCATGAGCCAGGTGGCCGAGCTGCGCGCGCACGCGCATTCGCCCGAGCGCTGGGAGGAGATCCTGGCGCGCGTCGGGCTCGTCGCGAAGGGCGTCTCGTACGGCCTCGTCGGCGTCCTCGCAGCCGGCGTGGCGCTCGGCGCCGGCGGCAAGACCACGAGCCGCCAGGGCGCGCTGCACGAGCTCGCCGGCAACGGCTTCGGGAAGTTCGTGCTCGTCCTGCTCGTACTCGGATTCGCCGCCTACGCGCTGTGGCGCATCGTCCAGGCCGTGCGGACGCACGAGGACGGCGCCGCGAAGAAGTGGGGCAAGCGCGCGGCGTATCTCGGCCGGGCCGCGATCTACCTGAGCCTCGCGTACAGCGCCGCGAAGATCGTCGCGGGCGCGGGGGGCAGCAGCTCGTCGAACGGCAAGACGCACAAGGCGACGGCGGTCGTGCTGTCCTGGCCGGGCGGCACCTGGCTCGTCGGCATCGCCGGCATCGTCATCATCGGCGTCGGCGTGTGGAACCTCTACCGCGGCCTCTCGCGGAAGTTCGAGGACAAGTGGGTGAGCGGGCGCAGCGACACGGCACAGCGCTGGGGCGGCCGGGCCGGTGTCGTCGGCCACGTCGCGCGCTTCGTCGTCTTCGCGCTGATCGGCGTCTTCGCGGTCAAGGCGGCCGTCGACTTCAACCCGAAGGACGCCGTCAGCCTCGACGGCGCGCTGCAGAAGCTCGCACACCAGAGCTACGGGTCGGCGCTCCTCGGCCTCACCGCGGCCGGTCTCGTCGCGTACGCGGTCTACTGCTTCGTCGACGCGCGCTACCGCGACTGCTCCGCCTAGAGACTGCTCCGCCTAGAAGGCTTACGTCCGTTTTACGCGGGCCGTACCGCCGCCTGACCGCAGCGGGGGAGAGTCAGCGCATCAGCTTCTTTTCCAACGGAGGTTCACCGATGCGCACGAAGATCTTTCTCGTCACCGTCGCGACCGCGCTCCTTGCGGCGACTGCGGCGCTCGCCGGGAACGGCCCGGCGAGAAGCCAGGGCAAGATCCGGTACTCGTTCATGGGCCAGCTGACGGCCACCCCGTCGAACGGCGGCGTCTCGATCACCGTTCAGGGCGGCAACAAGCAGGCGCTCCGCGCCATGCTCGGCGCGCCCGTCACGCAGACGTTCGCCTTCGACGGCAGCACCGAGTTCCTGAAGTGGTCGGCAGGCAAGCCCGCCGTCGTCGGCGCGGGCGACCTCGCCGCCGGCGACTACGTCTGGGTGCACGTCCGCGCGCCGCGTCACGCGAGCCTCTCGGAGATCGAGCAGCGGGCTGCCGGGATCGTCGGCGACCACGGCGCGGAGCTCTTCACGCCCGCCAAGCCGCTCTACCTCTTCCGCGGCAAGCTCGCGGCCGTCAACTCCGGCTCGGTCAGCGTGCAGGTCGCGGGCGGGAACCATCGCGCCCTGAAGCTGCTGATCGGCTCCGGCACGAGCCAGACGTTCAGCTTCGGCGACAGCACGATCTTCCTGCTCTGGCAGGGCAAGGTGCCGACCGTGATCGACGCCTCGAAGCTCGTCGTCGGCGACCGGATCGTCATCCGGATCCGCGCCCCGAAGGGAGCGTCGCTCACCCAGGTCGAGTCGACGCCCGCCAACCACGTCGGCGATCGCGAGCCGGCGAACACCCCCTAGCTCCACCACGGGCCCGGCGCTCGCACCCGCGGGCGTCGGGCCCTTCCGCGTATTTTTACCTAGCCATTACGCGACTACCGCCGAAGGAGACGAAGATATGGGCATGCACAGGCGCCGGTTCATGCTCCTCGCGGTCACGCTCGTCGCGCTCAACACCTTCTTCTGGGTCGCGCAGGGCGGCTTCGCGCTTCCGAAGGCGATCATCAACCAGTTCTTCGGCAACAAGATGGTCCGCGCGGAGGTGCTTCTCCAGGCGCCCGGCGGCGTGCAGGACTGGCGGATCGACCGCGGCGTCATCACCGCCGTCAGCGGCACCACGTTCACGCTCCGCGAAGCCGACGCCACCACGGTGACGCTCGACGTCTCGCCGAGCGCCCGCATTCAGGGCGCGGCCCGGTTCTCGAGCGTGGGCCAGCTGCGCAAGAGGCTCCGCGTCGTCATCTACCACCAGGCCAACCTTCCGGCCGAGCTCGTGCAGGTAGAAGGCGCCGGCGGCTAAATACTAGGGGCATGAACGCCAACACGACCGGGGGCGTCCTGCTGCTCGTCGAGGACGACGACTCGATCGGCCGTCTCGTCAAGGCGTACCTGGAGCAGCAGGACGGCTGGCGCGTCATCTGGCTCCGCACCGGCGAGGAAGCGGTCGCCGAGCTGCGCCGCCATCCGGTTCGGCTCGTCGTGCTCGACATCGGCCTCCCCGGCATCGACGGCTTCGAGGTGTGCCGGCAGCTTCGCGCGCATTCGAAGGTGCCGATCATCATGCTGACCGCCCGCGACGAGGAGCCCGATCGGGTTGCGGGGCTCGAGCTCGGTGCGGACGACTACGTCGCGAAGCCGTTCTCACCGCGCGAGCTCGCAGCGCGGATCAAGGCGATCTTGCGCCGTGTCGAGCAGCGCGGCGGGGACGCGATGCTGACCGCCCGCGACATCGTGCTCCGCCGCGACTCGCGCGACGTCACCGTGTCGGGCGCCGAGGTCGAGCTGACGAGCAAGGAGTTCGATCTCCTCGCGTGCTTCCTCGAGCATCCCGGCATCGTCCTCTCGCGCGAGAAGCTGCTCGACATCGTCTGGGGGATGACGTACCCGGGCGGGACGCGCACGGTGGACGTCCACGTCGCGCAGCTCCGCCGCAAGCTCGGCGACCCGGAGTCGATCCGGACGGTGCGCGGCGCCGGGTACAAGCTCTCGACGGCATGACGAGCCTCCGCACGCGGCTCTTCCAGGCCATCGCGTTGACGGTTGCGCTCTGCGTCGGGCTCACGGTCCTGGTCGGCCTCGTCCTCACGCGGCGCGCGGTCGATCGCGCGACGCTCAACGACGTCTCGCACCAGGCGGACCTGATCGCGCGAAGCCAGGACGTGAAGTCGACGATCTCGCCGCTCACGAATCTTCCGTCGCTCCAGCCGTACTTCGACAGGCAGCACCTCTCCTACCTCCGGAACATCGATGCGCTGCCGCAGTGGGCGAAGGACAAGCTCGCGCACGGACAGCCCGCGGACGGCTCGGTGACGCTGAACGGCGACGACGAGTTCTTCGCGGCGCGCATCGTCAGCGGCCAGCCGTTCGTCCTCCTGCGGCCGAAGAGCGTGACCCGTGCCCGTTGGACGCCCTACGTCTACAGCCTGTTGATCGCGGCGCTCGCAGCGTTCGTCCTCGCCGCGCTCGCGGCGTTCCTGCTGGCGCGTCGCATCGCCCGGCCCGTCGGGCGGGTCGCGGGCGCCGCGCGCAGCCTCGCGCGAGGAACCGATCCCGACCCGGTGCCGGTCGAGGGCGCGGCGGAGCTCGCGACGCTCGCCACCGCCTTCAACGACCTCGCGTCGCAGCTCGCACGCGCGCGGGAGGCGGAGCGGAACTTCCTGCTCTCGGTCAGCCACGAGCTGAAGACGCCGCTGACCGCGATTCGCGGCTACGCGGAGGCGCTGCAGGACGGGGCGATCGACGTGCAGGAAGCGGCGGCGACGGTCGGGGTCGAAGCGGCGCGGCTCGAGCGGCTCGTCCGCGACCTGCTCGATCTCGCGCGCATGAACCGCACCGACTTCAGCATCCATCCGAGCGAGATCGACCTCGCCGAGGTGGCCGACGACGCAGTCCGCCGCTACCAGCAGCAGGCCGAGGCGTTCGGGGTCGCGCTCCGCGCCGTCTCGGACGGGACCGCGCCGGCGATCGCCGACGCGGACCGGGTTCTGCAGATCGTCTCGAATCTCGTCGAGAACGCGCTGCGCCTGACGCCGGCCGGCGGCGAGGTTCGCGTCGTCACCCTGCCCGGCGAGCTTCGCGTCGAGGACACCGGGCCGGGCCTCGAGGACGACGACCGTCCTCGGGCGTTCGAGCGCTTCTATCTCCACGAGCGCTACGGCCGCGAGCGCCCGGTCGGCACCGGCCTCGGCCTCGCGATCGTGAAGGAGCTGACGGCGGCCATGGGCGGGATCGTCTCCGTCGAGAGCGTCCCCGGGGAGCTCACCACGTTCACCGTGCGTCTGGCCAAGCCGGCGCGCGTAGTGTCTCGCGCGTGATCTCGATCGACGACGTCGAGCGCGCCGCGAAGACGATCGCGGGACGGGTGCATCGCACGCCGCTGCGCCGGTCGGCGACGTTGTCGGAGCGGCTCGACGCGGATGCGTTCCTGAAGGCGGAGCTCTTCCAGCGCACGGGCTCGTTCAAGGTGCGCGGCGCGCTCAACCGCCTGCACGAGCTGACCGGCGACGAGCGTGCCTCCGGCGTCATCACGATCTCCGCCGGCAACCACGCGCAGGCCGTGGCCTGGGCCGCCCGCGAGTCGGGGCTCGATGCGCTCGTCGTCATGTGGCAGGGCGCCGACGCGTCCAAGGTGAGCGCGACGCGCGGCTACGGCGCGGCCGTCGACCAGGAGGCGGCCGACCCGACCGAGGCGTTCGAGCGGCTCGAGGAGCTGCGGGCCGAGACGGGCAGGACGCTCGTCCATCCCTTCAACGACGAAGCGGTGATCGCGGGCCAGGGCACGGTCGGGCTCGAGATCCTCGAGGACCGGCCCGTGCCCGACGTCGTCGTCGTCCCCGTCGGCGGCGGCGGCCTCGTCAGCGGCATCGCGACGGCGGTGAAGGCGCGGCAGCCCGCCGCGCGGGTGATCGCCGTCGAGCCCGAGCGGTCGACCGCCCTCCACGACGCGCTCGCCGCCGGCCACTCGGTGCCGGTGACGCCGCGCAGCGCGGCGGACGCTCTGAGCGCGCCGTTCGCCGGCGAGGCCTGCGTCGAGATCTGCGCCGCCCTCGGCGTCGAGTCGGTGCTCGTCACGGAGGAGGAGCTCGCCGACGCGTTCCGCTGGCTCTACGCGCGGATGAAGTTCGCGGCGGAGCTCGGCGCGGCCGCCTCGACTGCTGCGCTCCTCGCCGGCAAGGTGCGGGTCGAGCCGGGCCAGACCGTCGTCGCCGTGGTCTCGGGCGGCAACGTGGCCGCTAAACAGGCCGCTGCTATTCTGGCTTCATGAAGGCCGACATCCATCCCGAGTACGTCCTCGCGACCGTGACGTGCTCCTGCGGGAACACGTTCCAGACGCGGTCGACGCAGCCCGAGCTCCATGTCGAGATCTGCTCGAACTGCCACCCGTTCTACACCGGCAAGCAGAAGCTCATGGACACCGGCGGCCGGGTGGAGCGCTTCCAGAAGCGCCTCGAGCGCGCCGAGCGCGCGAAGCGCGGCGCAAGCCGCTAAGGAGCGAGCATTGAGCACAGTCGGAGGGCAGGCCGTCCTCGAGGGCGTGATGATGCGCGGCCCGGGAAACTGGGCCGTCGCCGTGCGCACCCCGAACGGCCGGATCGCGCAGGTCTCGAAGACGATCGACTCGGCGATGGCGCGCCACTGGGTCTTCCGGCTCCCGGTCGTCCGCGGGGTCATGGCGCTCGGGGAGTCGCTCGCGATCGGCTTTCGCGCGCTGGCGATCTCCGCGAACTACGCGGCGCAGGAGGAGGACGCCGAGGGTGACGAGGAGGTCTCGACCGAGCTCTCGCGCGGCGCGCTCATCTTCGCCTTCGCCGTCGCGATCGGCTTCGCCGTGATGCTCTTCAAGGTGACGCCGGGCCTCCTCACCGAGCTCCTGCCGATCAAGGGCACGGGCTGGTTCGTGATCGTCGAAGGCCTGATCCGCGTCTCCATCTTCGTCGCGTATCTCGCGCTGATCTCGCTTCTGCCCGACCTGAGGCGCGTGTTCCAGTACCACGCCGCCGAGCACAAGGCGATCAACGCCTACGAGGCCGGGGAGCCGCTCGAGCCCGAGGTCGTGCAGCGCTTCTCGCTCATCCATCCGCGGTGCGGCACCGCGTTCATGCTCTGGGTGATGGTGATCGCCGTCTTCGTCTTCGCCTTCTTCGGCCGGCCGCACTGGTACTGGCTGATCGCCGAGCGCATCCTCCTGCTGCCGCTGATCGCCGGGCTCGCCTACGAGCTCATCCGCTTCGCGGGCAGGCACCAGGGCAACCGCGCGCTGATGGCGCTCCTCGCGCCGGGCATGTGGCTGCAACGGCTGACGACGCGACAGCCGACCCTCGATCAGCTCGAGGTGTCGATCCGCGCGCTTCGCGAGGTGCTCCAGCTCGAGGGGAAGCACGTGAGCGAGGACCGCGTCGAGGTCATGGCGTAAGCCCTCCGGGGCTGACGACGCCGTTCTCGTAGGCATAGATCACGGCCTGCACGCGGTCGCGCAGGTCGAGCTTCTGGAGGATCCGCGCGACGTGCGTCTTCGCCGTCGCCTCGCTGATCACGAGCTGCCGGCAGATCTCGGGGTTCGACAGCCCGCGGGCGAGCAGATCGAGCACCTCGCGCTCCCGTGGGGTCAGCCCGCCGAGCGCCGCGGAGGGCTCCGCCGTCACCGCGGCCGGCGGCCGGCGGGCGAACTCCTCGACGACCGTGCGCGTCACCGCCGGTGCGAGCAGCGCGTCGCCGCTCGCGACGATGCGGACGGCCGCGACGAGCTCCTCCGGAGGCGCGTCCTTCAGCATGAAGCCGCTCGCCCCGGCGCGGAGCGCCTCGAAGACATACGTGTCGAGCCCGAAGGTCGTGAGGATCACAACGCGGGTCGACGGCTGCGCCGCGACGATCCGTCGCGTGGCTTCGATGCCGTCGAGCACCGGCATGCGAATGTCCATCAGCACGACGTCGGGGCCGAGCGCCCTCGCGGCCGCCACGGCGTCTTCGCCGTCACCCGCCTCGCCGACGACGGTGAGCTCCGAGTCGCTCTCGAAGATCTTGCGGAGCCCGACGCGGACGAGCGCCTGGTCGTCGACGACGAGGACGGTCGTCATCGGATCGGCAAGAGCGCACGCACCGTGAAGCCTCCTGCGGGGCGGCGGCTGGCCTCGAAGCGTCCGCCGTAGAGCGCGACCCGCTCTCGCATGCCGACGAGACCGTGCCCACCGCCGGCGGCCCGTGCGGCTCCACCGGCGCCGTCGTCGACGATTTCGAGCTCGAGCAAGTCGGCGCCGTACCGGACGCGTACCGTCGCGTGCGCGTCTCCTGCATGCTTGAGCGCGTTCGTCAGCGCCTCCTGCACGATCCGGTATGCCGAGAGCTCGAGCCCGACGGGAAGCTCCCGCCGCTCGCCCTCGACCTCCAGCTCCACCGGCAGCCCCGCTTCGCGCACCTGCGTCACGAGCCGTCCCAGGTCGTCGAGCCCGGGCTGGGGAGCGAGCGGGTCGGTCTCGTCGCTGCGCAGCATGCCGACGAGCCTCCGCATCTCGGTCAGGGCGCCTCGCCCGATCCGCTCGACCGTCTCGAGCGCCTCGCGCGTCGACGACTGCTCGTCCGCGAGGACGCGCCGCTCCGCGCCGGCCTGCACGACCATCATCGAGACGTTGTGGGCGATGGCATCGTGCAGTTCGCGCGCGATGCGGGAGCGCTCCGCGATGACCGCTTCGCGCGCAGCGAGGTCGCGCTCGCGCTCGGCCATCCGAGTCCTGCGGTCGCGGTCGCCGACGACCGTGTGCACGAGGAGCATCACGACCGTCGAGACGACGATGAACGTGACACTGTCGCTCGGCTTCGGGTCGGACGGCACGACAGCGAGCCCCGACACGGTGTACGCGGAGAGGCCGAGCCAGAATCGCCGGCCCGGCGACCAGGCGGCGAGCGCGTACATGTCGCACATCCACGCCACCCCGAAGCTGACGGACTGCGACGGCCACCTGCTCTGCATCAAGACGCCGAGGAGGCCAGCCCCGACGCCTGCGGCTGTCGGATAGCGGCGGCGGAGCGCGACGCCGGCGGTGACGAGCGGCCCGAGCGCCCCGACGGCGACCCGGTGGCCCTCCGCACTGCCGCCGAGCCAGGTCTCGAGCTCGAGCGTGAGCGTCGTGACCGCGGCGAGGACGAGGTCGACTCTCTGCAGATCGATCTTCCGCACGCCGCCCACGCTAAAAGCCCAGGCCGCCGTTGTCATCAGCCGATCGGCTGATCCAAAGATCGTCGGCACGGCCGACGACACCGCGCGGCGGGCTCCCTACCGTCGAAGCGTCATCAACCGGAGAGGAGAAGGAACGATGAACCCTCAACTGCGTGACCGGTGGTTCGCCGCGTGCGGCATTGCGTCCGTCGTCATCGAGCTCGTCGGCACCTTCATCCAGATGGGCAGCGGCAAGACGCACAGCCTCACGTGGTCGAGCAGCGTCGGCGCGATCTCGAAGGCCTTCGCGAAGCCGGCCACGACCGTCGTCTGGGTCGGGGCCTATCTCGAGATCCTCAGCATGGGGCTCTTCCTCGTCTTTGCGATCTGGGCGGCGAAGCGGCTCGGAGGCGGCCTGCTCGGCTCGATCGCCGCGGGCATGGCCGTCGCGAACCTCGCGGTCAGCATGGTCTCGCTCGGCCTGCTCGACACCGAGGCCTATCTCGCAGGCGACCACGTGTCGGTCTCGGTTGCGCGTGCGCTCGTCGTGCTGAACGGCGCCTGCTTCATCACGACGTGGTTCCTCTCGGCGTTCTACCTGCTCGCCGTCGCTCCCCTCGCGCTCGCGTCGGGGCGCCGGATCGTCGGCTGGAGCGCGGTTGCGCTTGCGGCCTTCACGCTCGTCGGCGCTGCGGCGTCGCCGAAGGACGCCGGTCAGTTCAGCAGCCTGCTCGTGCTCTTCTGGATCGTCGGCACGAGCATCGCGCTCGTCCGCAAGGAGCCGCAGCCGGCGTCCGCACCCGCCGTCGCCGTCTGACGCGCGTCACCGCCGCCCGGCGGTACGTTGCCGGAACATCGTCCCCGGAGCAGGGAGGGAGAGCATGGCAACGGACCGTCGGGCAGAGGTGACCTGGAAGGGCAGCCTCATGGAGGGCAGCGGCACGATCACGAAGACGACGAGCGGGGCGATCGGCGAGCAGCACGTCAGCTGGCCGGCGCGCTCGGAGGACGCGACGACCGGCGTCACGAGCCCGGAGGAGCTGATCGCAGCGGCGCATGCCGCGTGCTTCTCGATGGCGCTCTCGCACGCGCTCGCACAGGCCGGCAATGCGCCCGACGAGCTGCACGCCTCCTCGACCGTCACCTTCCAGCCGGGGACGGGGATCACGAAGATCGCCCTGACGGTGGAGGGAAGCGTCCCCGGGATCGACGGCGACGCGTTCCAGGAGGCTGCGCAGACGGCGAAGGAGAACTGCCCCGTGTCGAAGGCGCTCGCCTCGGTGCCGGAGATGACGTTGGAGGCACGGCTACGCTGATCGCCCCGATGGGCGCCGACTTCGACAACCTGATCGACGAGCTCGACCGCTCCTACAAAGAGGTGCAGGAGCGGATGTCCGACCCGTCCGTCTACAACGACCACCGCGAGGCGGCGGAGGTCGGCCGCAAGCTGAAGGAGCTCGAAGGCCCGTACAAGCTCGGGCGGGAATGGCGCTCCGCGCGGGACGACCTGGCGGCGGCGCGCGACGACGTGGACCTGAAGGAGCTCGTCCCCGAGCTCGAGGAGCGCACGGCGCGTCTCGAGGAGGAGCTCCGCCTCGCGATGGTCCAGACGGACCCGGCCGACTCGAAGGACGTGATCCTCGAGGTGCGGCAGGGGACGGGCGGCGACGAGGCAGCGCTCTGGGCGGGCGACCTCTACCGGATGCTCGCCCGCTATGCGGAGCGGCGCGGCTTCAAGGTGGAAGAGCTCGGCGCGAGCCCGTCGGACGGGGGCGGCTACAAGGAGGTGACGTTCGCGATCAAGGGCGACGGCGCGTACTCCGTCTTCAAGTGGGAGGGCGGCGTCCACCGGGTGCAGCGCGTGCCGGAGACCGAGGCGCAGGGCCGTATCCACACCTCGACCGCGACGGTCGCCGTGATGCCCGAGGCGGAGGACGTGGAGGTGTCGATCGACCCGAACGACCTGAAGATCGACGTCTACCGCTCGACAGGCCCCGGCGGCCAGTCGGTGAACACGACGGACTCCGCCGTGCGCATCACCCACGTCCCAACGGGTGTCGTCGTCGCGATGCAAGACGAGAAGTCGCAGCTGCAGAACAAGGAGAAGGCGATGCGCGTCCTTCGTGCGCGCCTCTACGAGCGCGAGCTCGAGCTGCGGCGCGCAGAGATGGACGCGACGCGCCGCTCGCAGATCGGCACCGGCGAGCGCGCCGAGAAGATCCGCACCTACAACTTTCCCGAGAACCGGCTCACCGACCACCGGATCAAGCTCACCGTCCACCAGCTCGACCGCATCCTCCAGGGCGAGCTCGACGACTTCACCGCGGCGCTCACGACCGAAGACCGCCGCCGCGCGCTCGGCGAGTGAAGATCCGGGACGCACTGCGCGACGCCGAGCGGCGGCTCGGTGCGGCCGGAGTCGACACCCCGCGCGTCGATGCGGAGCTCCTGCTCGCGCACGTCGCCGGCACGACGCGCAGCGGCCTCTATGCCGATCTCGACCGCGACGTCGACGGTGCGGTCGAGCCGCTGCTGCGGCGGCGCGAGGCGCGCGAGCCGCTCGCGTACATCCTCGGCGAGTGGGGATTCCGGCGGTTGACCCTGAAGACCGATGCCCGCGCGCTCGTTCCGCGGCCCGAGACGGAGATCGTCGTCGAGCGCTGCCTCGGCCTTCTGGCGGAGGTCCCCTCGCCGCGCATCCTCGACGTCGGCGTCGGCTCCGGTGCGATCGCGCTCGCCCTCAAGGACGAGCGCCCGGACGCGCGCGTCGTCGGCGTCGACGTCTCTGCCGAGGCGCTGTCGCTCGCGCGCGAGAACGCCGCGGCGCTCGACCTCGACGTCGAGCTGCGCGAGGGCGATATCGCCTCCGCCGGCGACGGCTGGGACCTCGTCGTCTCGAACCCGCCGTACGTCGACACCCTGCAGGGTCTGCAGCCCGAGCTCGGCTTCGAGCCGACAGCAGGCCATCGTCGGCGCCGGCCTTCACGAGCAGATCGCACGGGCCGCGAACGCGCGCTTCGTCGTCTTCGAGGTCGGCGCCGGCCAGGCGCAGGACGTCGCGCGCGTGCTCGGTGCGTGCGGCTACGGAGCCGTGACGATCACGCCCGACCTCGCGGGCATCGAACGCGTCGTCGAGGGGCGGCGATGACCGACGCCGCCGAGGCGCTGCGGGCCGGGGAGCCGGTCATCCTGCCGACGGACACCGTGTACGGCCTCTGCGGAGGGGCGTACAGCTCTGGGCCGACGGAGCGCCTGTACGCGCTCAAGGGCCGCGACCCGCTGCAGCCCTCGGCACTCCTCGCAGCCGACCTCGAGACGCTCTTCGAGTGCGTGCCCGAGCTGCGAGGCCGTGCGGGCACGATCGCGCAGGCGCTCCTGCCCGGGCCGTACACGCTCATCCTCCCGAACCCGGCCCGGCGGTTCCGCTGGATCACCGGCGCGACACCGGACGCGATCGGCGTGCGGGTGCCGGATCTGCCCGCCGAGGCCGAGCGCGTCATCACGCACGTCGGCTGCATCGTGGCGACGAGCGCCAACCTCGCCGGCGGCCCGGATCCGTGCCGGGTCGACGAGATCCCGCAGGAGATCCTCGACGCCGTCGGCGCGGTCGTCGACGCCGGCGAGCTGCCGGGAACGCCGTCGACCGTGCTCGACTTCACCGCCGACGAGCCCCGCGTCGTCCGCGAGGGGGCTGCGCCCGCCGCCGCGGCGCTCGAGCGCGTCGCGCGCGCGCTCGCGTAGCCTGGGCCGGGCCTGCCGGCCGCGACCCCGGATACGATCCTCGAAGCCCAGGGAGAGCAAAGGAGAGGCCGTGTCTGTCGCGCAAGAGACCTTCAAGCACCTCGTGAGCGCCGGCCTCGACGAGGTCGACCCGGACATCGCAGCGCTGCTCGGCAGGGAGCTCGAGCGCCAGCGGGGCCAGATCGAGCTGATCGCGTCCGAGAACTTCACGTGGCCGTCGGTGCTCGAGGCCGTCGGCTCCGTGCCGACGAACAAGTACGCCGAGGGCTATCCCGGCAAGCGCTACTACGGCGGCTGTGAGGTCGTCGACGAGATCGAGCAGCTCGCGATCGACCGCGCGAAGGAGCTCTTCGGGGCCGAGCACGCGAACGTGCAGCCGCACGCGGGCTCGCAGACGAACATGGCCGTCTACGCCGCGGTGCTGGAGCCCGGCGACACGATCCTCTCGCTTCGTCTCGACCACGGCGGCCACCTCACCCACGGTCACAAGGTGAACTTCAGCGGCCGCCTCTACACGATCGCGGGCTACGGGGTCTCGCGCGAGACGATGATGGTCGACTACGACGAGGTGCTGCGGCAGGCGAAGGAGGTCAAGCCGCGGCTGATCGTGTGCGGCGGCTCCGCCTACCCGCGCACCGTCGAGACCGACCGGTTCCGCGAGATCGCCGACGAGGTCGGCGCCCTCCTTCTCTGCGACATGGCGCACTTCGCCGGCCTCGTCGCCGCCGGGCTGCACCCGAACCCCGTCGAGCACTGCGACTTCGTCACCTCGACGACGCACAAGACCCTTGCAGGGCCGCGCGCCGGCTTCATCCTCTGCCGCGAGGAGCACGCGAAGGCGGTCGACCGGGCGGTGTTCCCCGGCATGCAGGGCGGTCCGCTCGAGCACACGATCGCGGCCAAGGCGACCTGCTTCAAGATCGCGATGTCCGACGCGTTCCGCGACTACCAGCGGCAGGTCCGCGCGAACGCCGACGTCCTCTCCGACACGCTGCAGGAGAACGGCCTCGAGATCCTCACCGGCGGAACCGACACTCATCTGCTGCAGATCGACCTGCGCAACTCCGACTGGACCGGGAAGGACGCGGAGGAGCGCCTTCACGAGGTCTCCATCACCGTCAACCGCAACACCGTGCCGTTCGACGAGCGCCCCCCGACCGTCGCGTCGGGCGTCCGCGTCGGCACGCCGGCGATGACGATGCGCGGCTTCGACGAGGACGACTTCCGCGAGACCGCGCGCATCATCTGCGACACGCTCGGCGAGGCGCCGGATCTGGCCGCGCTCCGCCGCCGCGTTGCAGCCCTCTGCGACAAGCGTCCGCTCTATCCCGGGTTCCGCGGCTACACCAGCTACGTCGCGCGATGATCCAGACGAGGCGGGTCACCGTCGTCGAGCACCCGCTCGTCCAGCACAAGCTCGGCTACCTCCGGGAGAAGGACACGCCGACCGTCCACTTTCGCAAGCTCGCGAACGAGATCACGCTGCTTCTGACCTACGAGGCGACGAAGGACCTTCCGACCGAGGACTTCGAGATCGACACGCCGCTCGAGCGGATGACCGCGCAGCGCATCTCGGGCAAGAAGGTCGCGGTCTGCCCCGTGCTGCGTGCGGGCGTCGGCATGCTCGACGGCGTCCTGTCGCTCGTCTCGAGCGCGCGCGTCGGCTTCATCGGCATGTATCGCGACGAGGAGACGCTCCAGCCGGTGCAGTACTACTCCAAGCTGCCGACCGACCTCAGCGACCGCGACGCGATCGTGCTCGATCCGATGCTCGCGACGGGCCACTCGAGTGCGGCGGCAATCGACGCGGTGAAGGAGGCGGGTGCGCAGAGCGTCACGCTCGTGTGCATCGTCGCCGCGCCGCCCGGCGTCGAGTTCATCCACGGGAAGCACCCCGACGTGCACATCGTCTGCGCGGCGATCGACCGGGGCCTGAACGAGCGGGGGTTCATCGTCCCGGGCCTCGGCGACGCGGGCGACCGCCTGTACGGCACGAAATAGAGGGCAGGATTCGCCCGGCACGGCGCTAAGGTGCCTGCATGCTCGGCGCGGCGCAGCACAGCGTCGTCGACGTTCTCAGCGATCACCTCCAGGTCATCTGGGGTGCGCTCGTCGCGTTCGTCGTCGTCGTGCTGCTCACCCCGGCCGTCGGCGGCATGGCGCGCATGCTCGGCGTCGTCGACGCGCCCGGCGGCCGGCGGATCAACCGGTCGCCGATCCCGCGCCTCGGCGGCCTCGCGCTCTTTCTCGGCATCTTCGTGCCGGCGCTCGCGTTTCTGCCGTTCGGGAGAGAGACGCGAGGACTGCTGCTCGGCGCCGCCGTCGCCGTCACGGTCGGCGCGGTCGACGACTTTCGCGGGCTGCGCTGGTTCGAGAAGCTCGCCGGGCAGGTGCTCGCGGCGTCGGTGCCGACGTGGTTCGGCGTCTGGGTCGACCGCTTCACGTTCCCGTTCCTCGGCGTCCATGCCCTTCCCGGCTACGTCGGCGTGCCGCTGACGATCGCCTGGATCGTCGCGATCATGAACATGGTCAACTTCCTCGACGGCCTCGACGGTCTCGCGGCGGGCGTCGCCGCGATCGCGGGCTTCACGTTCGCCGTCATCGCCCTGTCGCTCGCGAAGCCCGACGCGGCGATTCTCTCGGCGATCGTCTTCGGCGCCTGCGTCGGGTTCCTCCGCCACAACTTCTACCCGGCGCGGATCTTCATGGGCGACTCCGGCGCCCTGCTCCTCGGCTTCGTGCTCGCGACGATCTCCGTGCAGGGCCTCCTGAAGACGGCCGCGACCGTCGCCCTCTTCTTCCCGCTGCTCGTGCTCGCCGTGCCGATCGTCGACACGACCTTCGTCGTCGTGCGGCGCCTGAAGCACCACGAGAGGGTGTTCGTCGCCGATCAGGCGCACCTCCATCACCGCTTTCTCCGGCGCGGGTTCTCGGAGCCGCGCGCTGCGCTCACGATCTGGGCGTGGTGCATCTCGCTCGCGGGCGGTGCGCTCGCGACGCGCTTCGTGCCGTTCCGCGCGCACGGCGTCTGGCATCTCTGGCCGACGGTCGCTCGCAGCGGCGATCGGCCTCGTCGCCGTCGCCTTCTCGGTGTACGTCGTCTACGTGCTCGAGATCGTCAAGGTCGGGAACCGGGCTGCGCGCCGGCGCGTCGAAGGTGACCCGCTGCGCAAGTCGGCGTAGTCCGCCTGACAGCCGGCGTCACGCGCGCTCGACGAACGCCGCGAGCAGCGCGTTGAACGGCTCCCCGAGCCGCTGCACCGAATGGCCGGCCCCGGGGAGGATCGCCCGCTCCGCCGCGAACGCGCTCCGCGAGCACGTCGCAGACGATGTCGAACGGCTCGCTGTGCGCGCCGGAGACGACGAGCTTCGGGAACGGCGCAGCTGCGAGCTCCTCGAGCGGCACCACCGCCTCCCAGGGATGCCGCTCGACGATGAGCGTCCGGGCGCCCTGGAGGAGCGCCGGGGAGAGCTCGCCGGGCGGAACCGGTGCGCCGACCCCTGCGAGGAAGGCCCGCAGGAAGGCGGCCGGGTCGGCGGTCTCCCGCCAGAGGAGCTCGCTCTCCCGCTCGTACTCGTCGACGACGGGGTTGCCGCGGGCGACGCCGAGGCACGGCGGCTCGATCACGCGTCAGCGAGCGGATCCGGTCCGCGTACCGCGCCGCCGCGAAGAGGGCGATCACGCCGCCGTAGGAGTGGCCGACGAGATGCGTGCCCGGCTCGACGAACCGCTCGAGCCAGACGGCCTCGTCCTCGAAGTCGACGCGGTCGACGTCCGGCCCGGGCGGGAAGCCCCGCCGGTTCGGCACGACGAGCTCGAACCGCTCCGCGAGGGGCCGCTGCGCCGCCCACGTGACGCTCGCCGTTGACGACGCTGCCGTGGACGAGCAGGAGGCGCGAACGGGCCATCCCGGCATCCTAGAGAGCAGCACGAAGTAGGGGCCAAACCGCATAATTGGAACGAGGTGGCGTGTTACAAGCTCGACGGTCGGCTCTGGTACTCTCGCCCGTGCTGATGCAGGCCGCCTCTCCGTCTTCCTTCGACCCGGCAGGGGCCGGCGGCGTTCTGCTCGCCGCGCTCCTCGTCTGCATCGGCCTCGGCGTCCTCGTCGGCTGGGCCGCCGGTGCGGCCGGGATCGGCGCCCTCGTGGGCGCCGTCCTCGGGATCCTCGCCGGGATCCTCGCCGTCTACCGGCGCTACCGGGACGCCTTCTGATGCCGAGCGCCCTGTTCTCGACGCCGCGGCCCGAGCCGAACCACGTGCTGCCCGCGCTCGGCAGCGGCCTCGTCGTGCTGCTCGCGCTGCCCGTGTTCCTCGTCGCCGGCTGGAGCCTCGCCGGCTGGGGGCTCGCCGCCGTCCTCTGGGTCGCGGTGCACCTGATCGACCTTCTGCTGCACCGCAGCAAGGCGGCTGCGGGTAACCTCGCCGCCTCCGGCGTGCAAGCTTTCGGACTCTTCTTCAAGTCGATCGGCCTCCTCGCGGTGCTCCTCGCCGCAGCGGTCGCCAATCCGCATCTCGCGATCGCGGCGGCCCTGACGTACGCCCTCGCCTACACGTTCGAGCTCGGCCTCTCGCTCGCGACCTACTTCGGCGGAGCGAAGCCGTGACGCGCGCGCGCCTGCTCGGCCTCGTCGCTCGTGCTCGCGCTCGCCGCGCCGTCCGGCGGCGCTGGCGCGCGGCGAGTTCGACCCGTCGAAGGAGTTCGAGCAGCACGAGTGGGTCCCGATCCACCTCGGCCCGCTCAACCTCTCGATCACGAAGGCGGTCGTCTACCTCTTCATCGGGGCCGGGCTCACGATCCTGCTCGGAGTCGGCACTGATGCGCGTGAAGCGGCCGGGGCGCGCGCCAGGCGATCGGCGAGCAGATCTACGAGATCGCGCAGACGCAGGTCGCGGAGCAGGGGCTGCCCGCGAAGCGCATCGGCCGCTGGTTCCCGTACGTCGCGACGCTGATGCTCTTCATCTGGGTCGTGAACATGCTCGGCTTCATCCCGCTGCCGCTCTCCGGCGAGACCTATCACCACGTCCCGGTCTGGGGGATCTACGCCGCGACGAGCTCGCTCTCCGTGACGCTCGCGCTCGCGCTCCTCACGTTCGTGTTCACGCACGTCGAGGGCATCCGCTGGAACGGGCCGGTGCGCTACTTCAAGAGCTGGATCCCCGAGGTGCCGAAGGCGCTGCTGCCGCTGATCATCCCGCTCGAGATCCTCGGCCAGTTCATGCGCCTGATCTCACTCAGCGTCCGACTCTTCGCGAACATGCTCGCCGGCCACATGCTGATCCTCACGTTCATCGGGCTCATGTTCGTGCTCGAGAACGTCTACCTCGCGGTCGTCGTCGTCCCCGCGGCGACGGCGTTCTACCTCTTCGAGGTCGTGATCGTCGTCTCGATCCAGGCCTTCATCTTCGCTGCCCTGTCCGCCATCTACATCGGCTCGGCGATCGAGCCGGAACACTAGGGAGGAACCCGTCATGCTTGCAACCGTCATCGCCGCCACGACCGGCGACGTGACCAAGGCCGGGAAGGCGATCGCGCTCGCGCTCGGCATCGGTCTCGGCTCGCTCGGCGCCGGCGTCGGCATCGGCAACATCTTCGGCTCGATGATCCAGTCGGTCGCCCGGCAGCCCGAGCTCCGCGGTGAGCTCCAGGGCATCCAGTGGCTCGGCTTCGCGCTCACCGAGGCAGTCGTCTTCTACGGCCTGATCGGCGGCCTGCTCGCCTACGTCCTCGTCTGATGCTCGCATCGAACGCCCTCATCCAGGTCACCCCGGGTCTGATGATCTGGACGATCGTCGCCTTCTTCATCACGTTCTTCGTGCTGCGGAAGTGGGCGTTCGGCCCGATTCAGAAGATGATCGACGAGCGCCGCGACCAGATCCGCCGCTCGATCGAGGAAGCCGACAACGCCCGCAAGGAGGCGCGTGAGCTCCTGGAGGAGCATCGCGCCCTCATGTCGGAGGCGCGCGGCGAGGCCGAGCAGATCCTCGCCGAGGCGCGCAGGACGGGCGACGCGATGGAGCAGCGCATGCGGGAGGAGACCGAGGCCGAGCGCCAGCGCCGGCTCGAGGAGACCCGCCGCGAGATCGCGGCCGAGACCGCGCGCGCGCTCGAGCAGATCCGCTCCGAGGTCGCCGACCTGACGCTCGAGGCGACGTCCATCGTCGTCGGCAAGAAGCTCGACTCCGACCGCGACCGCGAGCTCATCTCGCAGGCGATCGGCTCCCTCGACTTCTCGCGGCTCGAGGAGAAGCAATAGCGATCGCGCATCGCATCTACGCCGAGGCGCTGTTCTCGGCGGCGAAGGACGAGGGGCGCCTCGCGCAGGTCAACGAGGCGATCGCCGACTTCGCGGCTGCGATCGAGCAGAGCCCCGAGCTTCGCTCCGTCCTGCGCAACCCGCAGCTCGATCCCGCCGCGAAGGCGGGGATCCTCGCCGACCTCGCAGGCGACGAGGAGCCGCTCTTCAAGAACTTCCTGCTCGTCGTGGCGGAGAAGGGGAGAGCCGGGCGAGATCGAGGACATCGCGGCCGAGTTCGAGCGCCTGATGGCGCGCGAGGAGCGGCGGCTCACCGTCGAGCTGACGACCGCGCGCGAGCTGACCGACGACGAGGCACAGGCGATCGTCGCGCAGATCGAGCAGGCCGCGGGCCGCACGGTCGAGGCGACGCGAACCGTCGACCCCGGCGATCATCGGCGGCATCGTGCTGCAGGCCGGCTCGTATCGCGCCGACGCGAGCGTGCGCGGAAGACTGGAACGACTTCGACAGACACTCGTAAGGAGCTGAGAGAGCCTTGAAGCTGCGTCCCGAAGAGATCACGTCGATCCTGCGCCAGCGGATCGAGCAGTACGACGTCGAGACCGACCTCGCCGAGGTCGGCACGGTCCTGTCGATCGGCGACGGCATCGCCCGGATCTACGGGCTCGAGAACGCGGTCGCGATGGAGATGCTCGAGCTCGAGCACGGCGTCGTCGGCCTCGCGTTCAACCTCGAGGAGGACGACGTCGGAGCTGCGCTCTTCGGCGAGTGGGAGCACGTCAAGGAAGGGCAGCCCGTGCGGCGCACCGGCCACGTCGCCGACGTGCCCGTGGGCGAGGCCCTGCTCGGCCGCGTCGTCGACCCGCTCGGCAACCCGATCGACGGCCGCGGCCCGATCGAGGCGACGGAGCGCCGGCCGCTCGAGTTCAAGGCGCCGGGCGTCATCCAGCGCCAGCCGGTGAAGGAGCCGCTGCAGACCGGGATCAAGTCGATCGACTCGATGACGAACGTCGGCCGCGGCCAGCGCGAGCTGATCATCGGCGACCGCTCGACGGGCAAGACGGCGATCCTGATCGACACGATCCTGAACCAGAAGGACACGGACGTCGTGCTGCATCTACGTCGCGATCGGGCAGAAGGCCTCGACGGTCGCGCAGGTGTACGAGCGCCTCCGCGAAGAGGGCGCGATGGAGTACACGACGATCATCTCCGCGGCCGCGCACGAGGCGGCGCCGATCAAGTGGATGGCGCCGTTCGCCGGCGCCGCGATGGGCGAGTACTTCCTCTTCAACGGCAAGCACGCGCTCGTCATGTACGACGACCTCTCGAAGCACGCCGACGCGTACCGGCAGCTCTCGCTCCTGCTGCGCCGCCCGCCGGGCCGCGAGGCGTTCCCGGGCGACGTCTTCTACCTGCACTCGCGGCTGCTCGAGCGCGCGTGCAAGCTCTCGGAGGCGCGAGGGCGGCGGCTCGCTCACGGCGCTGCCCGTGATCGAGACGCAGGCCGGCGACATCGCCGCGTACATCCCGACGAACGTCATCTCGATCACCGACGGGCAGATCTTCCTGAACGCGGAGCTCTTCTACTCCGGTGTCCGCCCGGCGGTGAACGTCGGCACGTCGGTGTCGCGCGTCGGCTCGTCCGCGCAGACGAAGGCGATGAAGAAGGTCGCCGGCCGTCTCCGGCTCGACCTCGCGCAGTACCGCGAGCTCGAGGCGTTCGCGCAGTTCGGCTCCGACCTCGACCGCGCGACCCAGCAGGCGCTGACGCGCGGCGAGAAGATGGTCGCGACGCTGAACCAGCCGCAGTACGACCCGTGGCCGACGGAGGAGCAGGTCGTCGCGATCTACGCCGGCATCCACGGCTACCTCGACGACATCCCGACGCCGCAGGTGCCGCGCTTCCAGGACGAGCTCCGCGAGCATCTGCGGAGCGAAGGGTCGATCTACAAGCAGATCGCCGACACGGGCGACCTCCCGGACGACCTCGCCGAGAAGCTGAACGGCGAGATCGAGAAGTTCAAGAACGGCTTCAACGTCCAGGAAGAAAGCGCTCTGGTCTAGTTGGCGTCGCTCCAGGACACCCGCCGGCGCATCCAGTCGGTCAAGAACACGCGCAAGATCACGAAGGCGCTCGAGCTCGTCGCCGGCGCGCGACTGCGGCGTGCGCAGCTGCGGATCGAGGAGATGCGGCCGTACGCCGACCGGATGCAGGAGCTCATGGTCGGCACCGCACGGGCGGCTGCGTCGTTCCGGAACCTCGCGCTGATGCAGCGGCGCGACGTGAAGCGCGTGGCGATCCTCGTCGTCACGGGAGACCGCGGCCTCGCCGGGCCGTTCAACGGCCAGGTGCTTCGACGCGCGTTCGAGCTCGAGCGGCAGGAGCGCGCGGACGGGCACGACGTCGCGTGGGCGATCGTCGGGCGCAAGGGCGCCTCGACGCTCCGGTTCCGCCGCTACGAGCTGACGGCGCAGTGGGCGGGGTTCGTCGACAAGCCGACGTACAACGACGCCCAGGCGGTCGCGCACAAGCTCGCCGAGCTGTACACGGAGAACGAGGTCGATCGCGTCGTGATCGTCTACAACCGCTTCGAGTCGGCGCTCGTGCAGCGTGTGACGATCACCGACCTGCTCCCGATCCCGGAAGACGTCCTCGAGGAGAAGGAGGACATGACGCCGCGCGAGGAGGCCCTGCGCGGCGACTTCATCTACGAGCCCGAGCCCGAGGAGATCCTCGCGCGCCTCCTGCCCGTGTACCTCGAGACGGAGATCTACCGCGCCCTGCTCGAGTCGGCGGCGTCGTTCCTCGCGGCGCAGATGACCGCGATGCGGAATGCGTCGAAGAACGCCGGCGAGCTGATCGACACCTACACGCTGCAGATGAACCGCGCCCGCCAGGCCCAGATCACGCAGGAAATCCTCGAGATCGTGGCCGGCGCGGACGCCCTGACGCAGTAGTTCCGGTCATTTCGATTCGCCGCTAACTCCTCTGCAGTACGCGCGTCCCACTACGTATGGGAGCCGTCCTTGCAGCAGAGTGCGAGCGCGCCCGTATGCGGGCGTCGCTCGGGCTCGACGGGCAGTTGTCGCAGGTCGAGCAGGCGTTGCAGCGCGCGCACGTCGGGTGCTGCGCAGACTGCGCCGCGTTCGCCCGCGACGTGGGCCGCCTGACACGGGAGATCCGCACGACGCCGCTCACGCGGCCGCCGCGCACGGGCATGCCGGTACGCCGCCGCAGCTCCGGCATGCGCGCTCTCCAGGTCGGTGCCGCCGCCGCCGCGGTTGCGATCGCGGCCGGTCTCGGCAGCCTGGCCGGCTCCCTGTCTTCTCCGCACCCGGCCCAGCTGTCGGCGGCGCACCGCCTCACCCCCGCGGCGCTCCGCGTCGCCTCGTTCTCGCGCGCGGGCCGCCAGCCCCGCGTCGGCTCGCGCCTGCCGTCGAGCACGCCCGTCTGACGCACACCGTCCGGCGCGTCGGTTGGCCCCGGGCTCCTCGCAGGCGTTCGGCTAGATTTCGCCGCGCCCGAGCCCCCTTTCCAGGAGACCCATGGCCGACCAGAGCCCGAACGGCAGCAACCGAGGCAGCATCGTCGAGATCAAGGGCGTCGTCCTCGACGCCGTCTTCCCGCACAAGCTGCCGGACATCTACAGCGCGCTCAGCATCGCCGTCGAAGGCGGCGAGCTCATCGCGGAGGTGCAGCAGCACCTCGGCGACGACCGTGTGCGCGCGGTCGCCATGGACACGACCGACGGCCTGGCCCGCGGGACCGAGGTCGTCGACACCGGCAAGCCGATCTCCGTCCCCGTGGGCGACGAGACGCTGGGCCGGATCTGGAACGTCATCGGCGATCCCGTCGACGGCAAGGCGGCGGCGACCGGCGAGCGCTGGCCGATCCACCGCGACCCGCCGGCATTCGGCGAGCTGTCGGCCAAGATCGAGATCTTCGAGACGGGCATCAAGGTCATCGACCTGATCGCGCCGTACGTGCGCGGCGGCAAGATCGGGCTCTTCGGCGGCGCGGGCGTCGGCAAGACGGTGCTCATCCAGGAGCTCATTCACAACGTCGCGCTGAAGCACGGCGGCGTGTCGGTGTTCACGGGCGTCGGCGAGCGCACCCGCGAGGGCACCGACCTCTACATCGAGATGGAGGAGTCGGGCGTTCTCGACAAGGTCGCGATGGTCTACGGCCAGATGAACGAGCCGCCGGGCGCGCGCCTGCGCGTCGGCCTGTCCGGCCTGACGATGGCGGAGTACTTCCGCGACCAGGGCCAGGACGTGCTGCTCTTCATCGACAACATCTTCCGCTTCGTCCAGGCGGGCTCCGAGGTCTCTGCTCTCCTCGGCCGCATGCCGAGCGCGGTCGGGTACCAGCCGACGCTCGCGACCGAGATGGGGCAGCTGCAGGAGCGCATCACCTCGACGCGCACCGGCTCGGTCACCTCGGTGCAGGCGATCTACGTGCCGGCCGACGACCTCACCGACCCGGCGCCCGCGAACACGTTCGCGCATCTCGACTCGACCACCGTGCTCTCGCGCGCGATCGTCGAGAAGGGGATCTATCCGGCGGTCGACCCGCTCGACTCCACGTCGCGCGCGCTGCAGCCGGGCATCGTGTCCGACGAGCACTACCGCACCGCGACGCGCGTGCAGGAGGTGCTGCAGCGGTATCGCGACCTGCAGGACATCATCGCGATCCTCGGCATCGACGAGCTCTCCGACGAGGACAAGCTCGTCGTCCAGCGCGCCCGCAAGATCGAGCGCTACTTCTCGCAGCCGAACTACGTGGCGGAGCAGTTCACCGGCACGCCCGGCGAGTACGTGAAGCTCGAGGACACGATCCGCGGCTTCACCGAGATCCTCGACGGCAAGCACGACGAGCTGCCGGAGCAGGCGTTCTACATGGTGGGCGCGATCGAGCAGGCGCAGGAGCGCGCGAAGCAGATGAACGCCGAGCCGGCCGCGGCCTAGGTCTCGCGGGCGTGGCCGACCATCCGCTCTTCTCGGTCTCGGTCGTCACGCCGGAAGGCGCGGCGTTCGAGGGCGACGCCGAGATGCTGATCGTCCCCGGCGCGGCCGGTGAGATCGGCGTGCTCGCCCGGCACGCGCCGCTCGTCGCGATGCTGAAGGCGGGGTCGACGCGCGTGCACCTCGGAGACGGGCAGGTGGAGGAGTTCGCAACCGGGCCCGGCTTCTTCCAGGTGCTCGAGGACCGGGCGATCGCGCTCGTCGACGACGCCGTGCAGGCGGACTCGATCGACGACGCGCGCGCGCAGCAGCAGCTCGACGACGCCCGCGCCGAGCTCGAGAAGGTGGAGGCCGGCGAGTCGACGGCCGACCGTTGGCAGCTCGAGCAGCGCATCCGGCACGCGGAGAACCAGCTCCGCGTCTCCGGCCACAGCGGTTAGTCGTGCTGCGCCAGGAGGCGAAGGGCGCGGCGTTCGCGGCGCTCCATGCCGGCGAGCCGTTCGTGATCCCGAACCCGTGGGACGCGGGCTCCGCGCGCGTCTTCGCCGCGCTCGGGTTCAGCGCCCTCGCGACGACGAGCTCGGGGCTCGCGTTCACGCTCGGCCGGCTCGACGGCGGTGCGACGCTCGACGAGGTCGTGGCGCACGTCCGCGCGCTCGTCGCGGCAACCGACCTCCCGGTCTCGGTCGACCTCGAGAACGGCTACGGCGCCGAGCCGCAGGCCGCGGCCGCGGCGATCGCGCGCGTCGCCGGAGCGGGGGCGGTCGGCGGCTCGATCGAGGACTACGACCCCGCCGGCCGCATCTACGAGCTCGAGCACGCGGTCGAGCGCGTCGCAGCGGCCGTCGCCGCAGCACGCAGCCTCGGCTTCCCGTTCACGCTCACGGCCCGCGCGGAGAACCACATCCGCGGCAATCCCGATCTCGGCGACACGATCGGGCGGCTCCGAGCGTTCGCCGAAGCCGGCGCCGACGTCCTCTACGCGCCGGGCCTGCGGACCGCCGACGAGATCCGCACCGTCTGCGCGGCCGTCCGGAAGCCCGTGAACGTGCTGGCGGTCCCCGGTCTCACGCTCGGCGAGATCGTCGCCGCCGGCGCGCAGAGGGTGAGCGTCGGCGGCGGGCTTGCCTGGGTCGCGGTGAAGGCGATGGCCGACGCCGCGGTGGCGATACGCGACCGCGGCGACCTCTCGCCGCTCGCGGCGCGCGTGCCTCTCGGCGAGTGGTTCGCCGGCTGACTACTGATTCTCGCCGCGATCGGCCTTGATGATCGCGTCGAGCTTCTTTGCGAGGCCGACCTTCTGCTCGCACGCGTGCTGAGCGGCGTTCAGCTGCTTCGACGGGTGCGCGGGCGCGGTCTCGAAGCCGAACATTGCGCGGCCGCGGCTCAGGCTTCGCACCGTCGGCTTGCCGAGCGTATAGCCGCGGGCGCGCATGCACCGCCTGACCTCGCGGAGCGGCACGAGCGCCGCCCGCTGCGCCGCCTTCGAGAGCGGCGCCGTGCTGACCGTGCCCTTCAGGAAGTGGAAGCACGCCGCGTCGGCGGCCTCGTGCCGCGCCGGCGACGCCGTGCGCATCCGGCGTTCCTGCGCCGGCGTCAGATGGAAGTCGCCGTTGGCGTCGGGATCGGGGTGGGGCACGCCGTGCGCGCGCATGCAGCGGGCGTAGGCCACGCCCGCGGCGTGCGGGTCGATATGCGGCGCGGCAGGCCCGGGGCCGGCAGTCGACGTCCGGGCGGACGAGTGACCGGCGGTCGAGGTGCCGCCGCAGCCGGCGGCGAGACCGGCGGCGACGCCTGCGGCGATCGAGAGGCGGAGCGCGGACACCGAACGGTCATACACCGTCGAGGCGGCTCAGGTTCCCTCGAGCAGCGGGAACACGGCCCGGCCCTCGAGGCAGTCGGCGGCGAAGAGCGCGACCCCGATCCCGCCCGTGAAGAGCGAGAAGCGGGACGGCAGGCGCCGGGACTGCTCGAGCGCGTGCACCGCGAACGCGCGCGCACGCTCGAGCCACCGCTCGTCGCCCGTGCGCTCGAAGGTGCGCAGGAGCGCGTACCCGTTGCCCGCCGTGCCGTGGCAGAGCCCGGCGCCCTTCTCGTCGCCGAGCGGCCCGGCGTCCCAGATGAGCCTCGCTCCCGCGAGGAGCAGCTCCTCGTCGAGGTAGCCCGCGCGTGCAGGACGACTCCCGGGGCGCCGTGGCACCACTGCAGCCGCAGCTCGCCGCCGCCGGCGGCCGCCGGCGGCCAGTTCGCGCGGTCGCCCTCGACGACCGAGGCGCGCGCCAGGACGTCTGCGGCATTGCCGCTCTCGCCGAGAGCGACGACGTTGCCGACGAGCCCGTGTGCCGGGCCGAGGAGCCGCTCCCGATGCCCGTAGAGATCCTGCGTCCACAGGCCGTCGTCGCCGCGCGCGTCGCGAACCGCCGCCTCGCTCTCGGCGACCGCCTCGCCCCATTGCTCCGTGCCGGCCCGCTCGTGCACGATCCGCGCCGCGAGCAGCGTTCCGGGCGTGCCCCACATGAGCTCGTTCGCCGGGTTGCCGACGTTCTCGCGCACACGCTGCAGCAGCGCCGCCGCGTGCTCGTCGTCGCGCGTGAGGAGCCAGGCGGCGAGCAGGATGCCGCTCTCGCCGCCGAGGAGCGACGACCATTTCTGCTCCGGAAGCTCGACCTGGGTGATGAAGTCCGGCTCCGCCCGGAACGCGGCGAGTGAGGCGAGCGCGGCTTCCGCGGGGTCGATTGACGCTCTCGGCGAGCCCGAGCCGCAGCACGCGGTCCAGCCCGAGTGCGACGCCGGCCGCGCCGCAGTAGAGGTTCTTGAGCGGCAGCGCGGCCGACCAGCCGTCCCATTCGTGGGCGGGCCAGAGGTCGCCGGGGTCGTACGCCGCCTCGGCGTCGTCGGCGACGGCCGCGATTGCGTCGCGCACCCACGCCTCGTTCCAGCCGCGCGCGGTCAGCGGCGCATGCGCATCCGCCCGGTACAGCACGAGGAGAGCCTACGCCGTCTGCAGCTGCGAGAGCAGGTCGCGATGCGCCGGCAGGTACAGCTGGTCGACGTACTCGACGAGCATCCGGTTCGTGTTGAACCGGGCGCCGAGCTGCGCGATCGAGTTGCGCATCAGGGTGACCCAGCGTGCCCGGTCGTCGTAGTAGGCGGGAACGAGCTGCTGCTCGAGCACGGCGTAGAGCGCCTCCGCGTCGGCGTCGTCCTGCGCGTCGTCGTCGCCGGTCACCACCTCGCCGCCGATCGGGAAGCCGACGTCCGGCGAGTAGCCCTCGCACCACCAGCCGTCGAGGACAGAGCAGTTGACGACGCCGTTCAGCGCCGCCTTCATCCCCGACGTCCCGCTCGCCTCGAGCGGACGGCGTGGGTTGTTCAGCCATACGTCGACGCCTTGCACGAGGTAGCGCGCGAGCGTCATCTCGTAGTCGGGCAGGAAGACGACGCGGCCGGCGGCCTCCTCGCTGCGCGCGAACGCGACGACCTTCTGGATCAGCTCCTTGCCGCCCTCGTCGGCGGGATGCGCCTTGCCGGCGAGGACGATCTGCAGCGGCCGCC
This sequence comes from uncultured Actinomycetes bacterium, assembly GCA_963831405.1. Classification (GTDB taxonomy): domain Bacteria; phylum Actinomycetota; class Thermoleophilia; order Gaiellales; family Gaiellaceae; genus Palsa-739. Next base: position 41,568 of record CAWHPX010000013.1, on the reverse strand, counting down.
CGGCGTCGGAGAGGAGCGCGGCCAGCCGCTCCGGCCTGCTGAAGAGCAGGTCGGCGCGCTTGTACGTCGCGAAGCGGCGCGCAAAGCCGATCGTCAGCGCATCCGGGTCGAACGACGCGCGGAGACCGCGTTCGCCCCATGAAGCGCAGGAGGGCGAGCTTTGCGTCGCGATGCATGTTCCACAGCGCATCGTCGTCGATCTCGTACGCGCGCGCGAAGTCGGGGGTGCCCATGTCCTCTTCGCTGCCGAGCAGCCGGTCGAGACCGTCCGCGAGCCAGGTGCGTGCGTGCACGCCGTTCGTGATCGAGCCGATCGGGACGTCGTCCACCCGGCGCTCGGGCCAGATCCTTGTGCCACAGCTCGCGGGAGACCTCGCCGTGCAGCGCGGAGACGCCGTTCGCGTACGACGACGTGCGAAGCGCGAACGGTGTCAGCCCGAAGGCTGTCATCGGCCGCTTCGACCCGGCCGAGCGCGGCGAACTCGTCCCAGCTGTAGCCGCAGCGCGACACGAGCTCCGCGACGTTCTGCTCGACGAGCGCGGGGTCGAAGATCTCGTTGCCGGCGGGCACGGGCGTATGGGTCGTGAACACCGTCGACGCGCGCAGCCGGCGGAGCGCGTCGTCGCGGGCGATCTGCTGGTCCTCGACGAGCTCGCGGAGCCGCTCGAGCTGCAGGAACGCAGAGTGGCCCTCGTTCATGTGGAACACGGTCGGCTCGCTGCCGAGCGCACGGAGCGCCCGGACGCCGCCGACGCCGAGGACGAGCTCCTGCCGGAGGCGGTGCCGGCGGTCGCCGCCGTAGAGCGTGTCGGTGATGCGCCGCGCCCATTCCGGGTTCGCGTCGACGTCGGTGTCGAGGAGGAAGAGCGGCGTGCGCCCGACCTGAGCCCGCCAGACTTGCGCGTGCACGGTCGTCAGGACGCCGTCGTCGTCGGCGAGCTCGACGGAGGGCCGCACGTCCTCGAGGGTGAGCGGCAGCCGCGACGGGTCGTTGTCGGGGTAGCGCTCGCGCTGCCAGTCGTGCGCGTCGAGCTGCTGGCGGAAGTACCCCTGGCGGTAGAAGAGGCCGACCGCGGCCAGCGGCACGCCGAGGTCCGAGGCGGACTTCAGGTGGTCGCCGGCGAGGACGCCGAGGCCGCCGGAGTAGATGGGCAGGCTCTCGTCGAGCCCGAACTCGCACGAGAAGTAGGCGACGCCGAAGGACTCGTCCTCCTGCCGTCGCTGCCACCAGGTGCGGCGGTCGCGCTCCGCGGCGAGCTCGTCCATGACGCGCTCGACCCGCTCGACGATCCTCGGCGCGGCCGCGGCCAGCTCCTCGTCGGTCACCTCGGCGAGGAGGGCGGTCGGGTTGTGGTCGAGCGCCGCGAACCGGGCGGGGTCGAGCTCCTCGAACACGGCGCGGGCGTCGGCGAGCCAGCTGAACCAGAGATTGCCGGCGATCTCGCGCAGCGCCTCGCGCAGGGAAGCAGGACTGTCGAGTGGGTGCATGGGCGAGGAAGGCTCTCTGGACGGACCGGACCGGACGACGGGCGAAGAGTAACGAGCAGGTGCGCCTGCTAGCCTTTGCGAACTACCCGGAGAGCTTTGACAGGCAGCTTGGCGACCGGGTCAACAAACGCCTAAAGCGCTCGTGAGCGCGGATCCGCGCTCCCGGGCTGACTCGACGGGAGCACGCTTTGCCGGACACGCGTCAACGTCTCGAGAGGATCCTCAGGGAGCGGGTCGCCGTGCTCGACGGCTCCTGGGGCGTCCTCATCCAGCGCGAGCTCCGCGGCGAGGAGGCCTATCGCGGCGAGCGCTTCCGTGACCATTCGCACGATGTCGCGGGCGACCCCGACCTGCTGAACATCACGCGCCCCGAGGTCGTCTCCCGGATCCACGACGACTACTTCGCCGCGGGCGCCGACATCGCCACGACGAACACGTTCACCGCGACGACGATCGGCCAGGCCGACTACGCGTTCGGCGCCGACGTGGTGCACGAGATGAACATCGAGGGCGCCCGGCTCGCCCGCAGCGCGGCGGACGCGTGGACTGCGAAGACCCCGGACCGGCCGCGGTTCGTCGCCGGCGCCGTCGGCCCGCTGAACGTGACGCTCTCGCTCTCGCCGCGCGTCGACGATCCGTCGTATCGCGCGGTGACCTTCGACGCCGTCCGCGATGCATACGCGCACCAGATCCGCGGCCTGCGCGACGGCGGCGTCGACATCCTGCTCGTCGAGACGGTGTTCGACTCGCTGAACGCGAAGGCCGCGATCTCGGCGGCGCTCGACGAGGCGCCCGAGCTTCCGCTCTGGCTCTCGTTCACGGCGATCGACAAGAGCGGCCGCAACCTCTCGGGGCAGACGGTCGAGGCGTTCTGGCTCTCGGTCGAGCACGCCGAGCCTCTGATCGTCGGCGTCAACTGCTCGCTCGGTGCGGCCGAGATGCGACCGTTCGTGGAGGACATGGCGGGCATCGCGACGACGTGGGTCGCGTGCTACCCGAACGCCGGCCTGCCCGAACGAGTTCGGCCTGCACGACGAGCAGCCGCACGACACGAGCCGGATGCTCGGCGAGTTCGCGCGCGACGGCCTCGTCAACATCGTCGGCGGCTGCTGCGGCACGACGCCCGACCACGTGCGCGCGATCGCCGCGGCCGTCGAGGACGTGCAGCCGCGCGTCCTGCCGGAGCCGGTCTCGGTGACGCGGTTCAGCGGGCTCGAGCCCTTCGCGATCACGGAGGACACGAACTTCGTGATGATCGGCGAGCGCACGAACATCACCGGCTCTGCGCGGTTCCGCCGGCTCGTCGAGGCAGGCGAGTGGCAGGACGCGCTCGAGGTCGCCCTCGAGCAGGTGCGCGGCGGCGCCAATCTCCTCGACGTCAACATGGACGCCGATCTGCTCGACGGCGTCCAGGCGATGACGACGTTCCTGAACCTCGTGGCGACCGAGCCGGAGGTCGCGCGCCTGCCGATCATGGTCGACAGCTCGCGCTGGTCGATCATCGAGGCCGGCCTCAAGTGCCTGCAGGGAAAGGGCGTCGTCAACTCGCTGTCGCTGAAGGAGGGCGAGGAGGCGTTCCTCGAGCAGGCGCGGATCGTGCGGCAGTACGGCGCCGGCGTCGTCGTGATGGCGTTCGACGAGCAGGGGCAGGCCGAGAGCGTCGAGCGGAAGGTGGCGATCTGCGAGCGGGCGTACCGCCTGCTCGTCGACGAGGTCGGCTTCGCACCCGAGGACATCGTGTTCGACTCGAACGTCCTCGCCGTCGCGACGGGCATCGAGGAGCACAACGAGTTCGCGAAGGCGTTCATCGAGTCGCTGCCGCTCATCAAGGAGCGCTGCCCCGGTGTGAAGACGAGCGGCGGCATCTCGAATCTCGTCGTTCTCGTTCCGCGGCAACGACGTCGTCCGCGAGGCGATGCACTCGGCGTTTCTCTATCACGCGATCCGGGCGGGCCTCGACATGGGCATCGTCAACGCGGGGCAGCTCGTGCTCTACGAGGACATCGAGCCGGAGCTCCTCGAGCGCGTCGAGGACGTGATCTTCAACCGCCGCGACGACGCAACCGAGCGTCTCGTCGAGATCGCCGACCGCGCGAAAGGGGAGGGGACGCGGCGCGAGCGCGACCTGTCGTGGCGCGAGGCGCCGGTCGCGGAGCGGCTCTCGCATGCCCTCGTGCACGGAATCGTCGACTTCATCGAGGTCGACGCCGAAGAGGCGCGGCTGCAGTACGAGCGTCCGCTCGACGTGATCGAAGGCCCGCTGATGGCGGGCATGCAGATCGTCGGCGACCTCTTCGGCTCCGGGAAGATGTTCCTCCCGCAGGTGGTGAAGAGCGCACGGGCGATGAAGCGGGCCGTCGCCCACCTCGAGCCGTACATGGAGGAGGAGAAGACCGGCAGCCGCATGCAGGGAACGGTCGTGCTCGCGACCGTGAAGGGCGACGTGCACGACATCGGCAAGAACATCGTCGGCGTCGTCCTCGGCTGCAACAACTACGAGGTGCACGACCTCGGCGTGATGGTCCCCGCCGAGACCGTCCTCGACACGGCGAAGGAGGTCGGCGCCGACGTCGTCGGGCTCTCGGGGCTCATCACGCCGTCGCTCGACCAGATGGTCGACGCCGCCCGCGAGATGGAGCGCCGCGGCCTGTCGGTGCCGCTCCTGATCGGCGGCGCGACGACGTCGAAGCAGCACACGGCGGTGAAGATCGCGCCGGAGTACTCGCAGCCCGTCGTGCACGTGCTCGACGCATCGCGCGTCACGGCGGTCGTCTCGGCGCTGCTCGATCCGGCGCGACGGGCGACGCTCGACGGCGAGAACCGCGAGCTGCAGGACCGGCTGCGCGACCAGCACGCCGAGCGCGAGCGGAAGCCGCTCCTGCCGTTCGCCGACGCACGCGCGAACCGCGAGGTCGTGCCCTTCACGGAGCTCGCGACGCCCGCGTTCACGGGTGTGCGGGTCGTCGAGCCCGGCCTCGAGACGCTCCGCGAGTACATCGACTGGCAGTTCTTCTTCCACACGTGGGAGCTGAAGGGCCGCTACCCGGCGATCCTCGCGCAGCCCGTCGCGCGCGAGCTCTTCGACGACGCGCAGGCGCTCCTCGACGAGATCGTCCGCGACGGCCTGCTCACCGCGAGAGGTGTCTACGGCTTCTGGCCGGCGTCGTCCGACGGCGACGATATCGTTGTCCATGATGACAACGACACGCGCTTCTGCATGCTGCGCCAGCAGTCGGCGTACGGCGACTCGCGGCCGAACCGCTCGCTCGCCGACTACGTCGCGCCGGCCGGCGACCATCTCGGCGCATTCGCGGTCACCGCCGGGCTCGGGCTCGACGAGCTGAGCGCGCGCTTCGAGGCCGAGCACGACGACTACCACTCGATCATGGCGAAGGCGCTCGCCGACCGCCTCGCCGAGGCGTTCGCCGAGCACCTGCACGCCGTCGCCCGGCGCGAGTGGTACGAGGCCGGGCCCGAGCTGCCCGCGGCGGAGCTGCTCGAGGAGCGCTTCCGCGGCATCCGGCCGGCGTTCGGGTACCCCGCCTGTCCGGATCACAGCGAGAAGGGCAAGCTCTTCGAGCTGCTCGGCGCGGCGGAAGCCGGCATCTCGCTCACCGAGAGCTTCGCGATGATTCCCGGGGCAAGTGTCAGCGGCATCTATCTCGGCCACCCGCAGAGCCGCTACTTCTCCGTCGGCCGCGTCGGCCGCGACCAGGTCGAGGCCTACGCAGCCCGGAAGGGCCTCCCGCTCGCGGAGGTCGAGCGCTGGCTGCGGCCGAATCTCGCGTACGAGCCGGGTGCGCCGGACGCAGCCGTGGAGCCTGCCCGGGCACTCCGGTAAGGTGGCCCGAGGCGCCTCGGGGCGCTCCTTTTTCCCGCATGCGGACGACGCTGAAGAGAGGCATGGGTCGCGCGGCGACCCTGAACGGCAACGGCCGCGCGGTGCTCCCGCCCCCGGTGCTCGAGTCGATGCGCCGCTACCGGCAGCCGCCGCCGCCGTCGCGGACGACCGGCGCCCTCGTCGGCCGGATCTTCGGCTGGATCATGCTCGCGCTCCTCGTCGTCGCCTCCGGGATCGCGGGCGGGCTCTATCTGTACGGCCACGAGACGCTCGGCGCGATCGGCGCCCACACGAAGGATGCGATCGCTGCGTCGAAGGACAAGAACCTGACGCCGATCGCGACCCCGTCGGCGCCCGCCACGGCGCTCGTCATCGGCTACGACGCGCGCAAGGGGGCCGACCAGTCGACGCTCGCCGACTCGCGCTCGGACACGATCATGCTGATTCGCGCCGATCCGACGAACAACACGCTGTCGCTCCTGTCCTTCCCGCGCGACCTCCAGGTGCCGATCTACTGCGACGGGACGAACGTCCCGGTCGCGCACGACCGGATCAACACCGCCTGGACGACCTGCCCCGAGCACGCACGGGGCACGCTCGACACCGTGGCCCATCTGACGGGGCTGCCGATCAACTACGTCATCACCGTCAACTTCCACGGCTTCAAGCTGCTCGTGAACAAGCTGCACGGCGTGTACATGACGGTCGACCACCGCTACATCAACACGATCGGCGGGCCGGGCGGCTACGCGAAGATCGACCTCGAACCGGGGTATCAGCGCCTCGTCGGCCAGCAGGCGCTCGACTTCGTCCGCTTCCGGCACACCGACTCCGACCTCTACCGCCTCGCGCGCCAGCAGCTCTTCCTCGACGCGCTCAAGGACCGGCTCGCCTCGAGCTTCCACATCACCGAGATCCCGCCGCTCATCGGCGCCGTCAAGGGCAGCGTCGAGGTCGTGAAGCCGGGCGCGGGGGCCCCGAGCATCAGCGAGATCCAGTCGTACGCGGGGCTCGGCTACCACCTGCCGGCCGGCCACCTCTTCAGGAACAGCATCCCGAACCTGCTCGACTGCGGGTTCGAGAACGCCCAGGTCTGCGCGAACCCGTCGGACATCGAGACGGCGGTGCAGGCGTTCCAGCACCCGGACGTGACCCTGCCCGGGCGCGCGAACGCGGCCGCGCTCGGCCACAAGGTGCGCGCGCCGAGGTCGAAGGCGCTGAAGCCGGCGGAGATCACGACTCTCGTCCTGAACGGGACGACGATCGGCGGGCTCGCGCGCGACACCTCGTACAAGCTCGGGCTCGCCGGCTACCACACCGTCCTGCTCCCGCCGGCGATCCGCGCGGACGCTCCGACGTCGACGAACTACTCGAACACCGTCTACTTCGACTCGGTGCAGCCGAACGCAAAGCGCGCGGCGCAGCAGCTCGCGGTTGCGATGGGGGCGCACACGAGGGTCGCGCGGCTCGCTCCGGAGATCGCGCCGTTCGCGCAGCAGGCGGGGAACCCCCTGACGGTCGTCGTCGTCGGGACGGCGTTCGGAGGCGAGATCGTGAGCCCCGAGGCCCACGTCGTGCAGACCCCGGAGCACCAGGCGCCGGCGGTCACGCCGGCCTCGAGCTACATCTCCTCCGCGATCCGGGCGGCGAAGCGCGTGCCCTTCAAGGTGATGAACCCCACGGTGATCGCGAACAACTCGGGCCTTGCGCAACTCGACCCGGTGCGCGTCTTCAAGCCCGTGGCGCACAAGCACGAGCTCGTCGCGACCTTCTACACGCTGAGCGGGAACATCTACTGGCAGGTGATCGAGACCGACTGGAACGACGCGCCGATCCTGCGCAAGCCGACGGGGAAGTATCCGCTGAAGGACGGCCGGAAGCTCGACCTCTACACGAACGGCGGCAACATCCACATGGCCGTCCTGCGCACGGCGCGCGCGAGCTACTGGGTCGTGAACACGCTTCGCGACGAGCTCTCGAACGAGACCATGCTCGCGATAGCCCGGGGCCTCCGGCCGCTCGGGAAGTAACCTACGCGCGTGGCGAGGATCGGCATGTTCGGCGCCGGCTACGTCGGCCTCGTGACCGGCGCGTGCTTCGCGGACCTCGGGCACGAGGTCGTGATCCGCGACGTCGTCCCCGGCCGGATCGAGCGCCTCCAGGCGGGCGAGGTGCCGATCTACGAGCCGGGGCTCGAGCTCGTCCTCGAGCGGAACGCAGATCGCATCCGGTTCACGCTCGACGTGCAGGAGGCCGTCGACGGGGCGGACTTCCTCTACGTCGCCGTCGGCACGCCGCCGACGGAGTCCGGCGACGCCGATCTCGGCGCCGTCTGGAGCGTCGTGGACGAGCTGCCGACCGACATCCCCGGCCGCCCGGTGATGGTCATGAAGAGCACCGTGCCGGTCGGCACGGGCGAGAACGTGCGCGCGCGCCTCGACAGTCGCGGGCTGACGGGGGTCGGCTACGCGTCGAACCCCGAGTTCCTCGCCGAGGGGAGCGCCGTCGCCGACTTCATGCGTCCGGACCGGCTCGTCGTCGGCGCGTTCGAGGAAGCCGACGCCGACCGCGTCGTCGACCTGTACCAGGGTATCGAGACGGAGGTCGTCCGCACCGACGTCCCGTCCGCGGAGCTCGTGAAGCTCGCCGCGAACGCGTTCCTCTCGACGCGCATCAGCTTCATCAACGAGATCGCGAACGTCTGCGAGCTCGTCGGCGCCGACGTCGTCGACGTCGCGAAGGGCGTCGGCCTCGACCACCGGCTCGGGCCCCACTTCCTGCGGGCCGGCATCGGCTTCGGCGGCTCGTGCTTCCCCAAGGACGTCACCGCGCTCAAGCAGCTCGCCGGCAACTCCGGCTACCAGTTCATGCTCCTGCACGCCGTGTGGGAGGTGAACGAGCTGCAGAAGCGCCGCGTCGTCTCGAAGCTCCAGAAGCATCTCGGCTCGATGCGCGGGAAGACCGTCGCGCTGCTCGGCCTGGCGTTCAAGCCGAATACCGACGACATGCGCGAGGCGCCGAGCCGTGTGATCGCGTATCGCCTCCTGTCGGAGGGGGCGGAGGTCCGTGCGTGGGACCCGATCGCCCATCCCGAGGACCTGCACGGCATCGAGCTGCACGACACCGTCCTCGAGGCGGTGCGCGACGCCGACGCCGCGGTGATCGTCACCGAGTGGCCCGAGCTCGCGACGTTCGCCACCCCGGAGGTGCGGGACGCGATGGCGCGCCCGTTGATCATCGACGGGCGCAACCTGCTCGACCCGGTCGCGACGCGGGCCGCGGGCTTCGTCTACGAGGGGATCGGCCGGCCGAAGCACGCATCGCCCGCCGAGCCGGAGGCGCAGCGCGATCCGGAGCTGCGCGTCTGATGGAGGCGCTGCTCCTCGCGGGCGGCAAGGCGGAGAGGCTCGGCGAGGCGGCACAGGGTCTCCCGAAGCCGCTCGTGCCCGTCGCGGGGTTCCCGCTCGCCGAGTACGGCGTCGCGCGGCTCGTGGCCGCGGGCGTCACGCGCGTGATCGTCGCCTGCCGCGCCGGCCAGGAGGAGGCGTTCGTGAACGCGCTCGCCGGTCTCGGAGCCGAGATCGACGCCGTCGGCGAGCCGGAGCCGCTCGGCCGCGGCGGCGGCCTGCGCCTGGCCGCGTCGAGGCGCCGCGAGACCGGCACGTGCCTCGCGTTGAACGGCGACGAGCTGCTGGACGTCGACCTCTCCGCGCTCCTCGCAGAGCACGAGCGGACGGGCGCGGCGGCGACGATCGTCGTCGCGCAGGTGCGCTCGCCGTTCGGCGTGGTCGACCTCGAGGACGACGGCCGGGTCACGGGCTTCAGCGAGGCGCCGCTGCTCGACGACTGGGTCAACTCCGGCGTCTACGCGCTCGGCGAGGCGGCGCTCGAGCGCCTGCCGGAGCGCGGCGACCACGAGCAGAGCACGTTCCCCGAGCTGGCGGCCGCCGGCACGCTCCGCGCCTACCGGCACGACGGCGTCTGGCTCACGGTCAACACGCCGAAGGACCTGCGCCGGGCCGCCGAGTTCCTCGAGGAGCATCCGGAGTGGCGGCCGCGGCGGACGGTCGTGCAGCGGTGAGCATCGACTCGCCGAACCTCGAGGGCATCGACCGCTGGGCCCGCGAGCCGCGCCGCGTCGAGAAGCCGTGGGGGTGGGAGCTCATCTGGGCCGAGACCGACCTCTACCTCGGCAAGATCCTCTTCGTGCGGGCCGGCCACTCGCTGAGCCTCCAGTTCCACAACGAGAAGGACGAGAGCTGGTACGTCGAGTCCGGGCGGGCCGAGCTCGAGCTCGGCGAGGCGGGGCAGGGGCTCCTCGATACGGGGGTGATCACGGCCGGCGCGTCGTTTCACTATCCGCCGGGCACGGTGCACCGCATCACGGCGCTCGACGACACGACGATCCTCGAGGTCTCGACGGCGCATCCCGAACGACGTCGTCCGCCTGGAGGACCGCTACGGGCGCGAGGGCACGAGCGAACCCTGACAGGCTTGTGTTAACCTTCCCGCCGTGGACGGGCTGACGGTCGGAGAGGCGGCGGCGCGGGCGGGCTGGTCGCCGCGGATGCTGCGCTACCTCGACCGCTTCGGCCTCGTCTCCCCGCGGCGCACCTCGGCCGGCTACCGGCTGTACGGGCTCCGTGAGCTGAACCAGCTCCGGTCGCTCGCCGAGCTGCGGCGAACGCAGCAGGTCGAGATCTCCGATCTCGTCTTCGCTGCGCGGCTCCGGCGCGAGCCCGGGCTTCGCAGGGCCGTCGACGGCTGGCTCGCCGGCGCCGACGACCTTGCCTGGGTCGAGTGGGAGCAGCGCAAGCACGAGCGGCTACTGGCCGCCTAATCGAAAGGACCTATGGCAGCGACGAAGCGATACGACGTGAAAGACCTCGCCCTGGCGGGCGAGGGCAAGCGCAGGATCGAGTGGGCCGACCGGCAGATGCCGGTGCTCGCGGCGATCCGTGAGCGCTTCGAGCAGGAGCAGCCGCTCGCGGGCTACCGCATCGCGGCGTGCCTGCACGTCACGACCGAGACCGCGAATCTCATGCGGACGCTGAAGGCGGGCGGCGCGGACGTGGTGCTGTGCGCCTCGAACCCGCTCTCGACGCAGGACGACGTGGCCGCTGCGCTCGTCGAGGAGTACGACATCTCGTGCTTCGCGATCAAGGGCGAGGACCACGACACCTACTACTCGCACATCGAGGCTGCGGTCGATCACAAGCCGCACTTCACGATGGACGACGGCGCCGACGTGATCGGCGTGCTGCACTCGGCGCGTCGCGAGCAGCTCGGCGACGTGATCGCCGGCACGGAGGAGACGACCACGGGCGTCATCCGCCTGAAGGCGCTCGAGAGCGAGGGCAAGCTCGGCTTCCCGATCATCGCCGTCAACGAGGCGATGACGAAGCACATGTTCGACAACCGCTACGGCACCGGCCAGTCGACCGTCGACGGGATCATCCGCGCGACGAACGTGCTGCTCGCCGGGAAGAAGTTCGTCGTCGCCGGCTACGGCTGGGTCGGGCGCGGCGTCGCCTCGCGTGCGCGCGGGATGGGCGCCCAGGTGATCGTCACCGAGATCGACCCGATGCGGGCCCTCGAGGCCTCGATGGACGGCTTCGACGTCATGACGATGGAGAAGGCCGCGCAGGTCGGCGACATGTTCTGCACCGCCACCGGCGACAAGAACGTGATCGCGCGGGAGCACTACGGCCTGATGAAGGACGGCTCGATCCTCTCGAACACGGGCCACTTCAACGTCGAGATCGAGATCCCGGCGCTCCGGCAGCTCGCGGTCGAGACGCGGATGGCGCGCGAGTTCGTCGAGGAGTTCACGATGGACGACGGGCGTCGCATCTACCTGATCGCCGACGGCCGCCTCGTGAACCTCGCCGCGGCGGAGGGCCACCCGGCGCTCGTCATGGACATGTCGTTCGCGAACCAGGCTCTCGGCATCGAGTACGCCGTGCAGCACGCGAACGAGCTCGAGCGCAAGGTCTATCCGGTCCCGGCCGAGATCGACAAGGAGATCGCGCGCCTGAAGCTCGCGACGATGGGCGTCGAGATCGACACGCTCACGGAGGAGCAGGAGAAGTACCTGGCCTCGTGGGACGAAGGAACCTGAGCCACCGGGCCACGCCTCGGTGTCAGACGAACGGGTCAGGCGCGCAGGCGCCTGGCCCGTTTCCGTGCGAAGCCATGTCCCCCGGCGGCACTGTCCCGACGTCAGACGTGACAGGTTCGGGTGTCCGCCGTGACAGGTTCGTGACGGTCGCGCGATGAAGGCGCTCGTTCTCGCCGCCGGCTACGCGACCCGGCTCTATCCGCTGACGAAGGTCGTCGCGAAGCCGCTCCTGCCGCTCGCCGAGCGGCCCATGCTCGACTACCTCCTCGACGCGATCGACAAGGCCGAGGAGGTCGACGAGGTGCACGTCGTCACGAACCACAAGTTCGCCGGCGCGTTCGAGGAATGGGCGGAGACCCGCGCCGTCGTCGTCCACGACGACGGCACGACGAGCGAAGACGACCGGCTCGGCGCGATCGGCGACATCCGCTTCGTCGTCGAGCAGGCGGGCCTCGAGGGCGACGATCTCCTCGTGATCGCCGGCGACAACCTCTTCGACTACAGCCTCGCCGACTACGTGCAGTGGTGGCGCGGCAAAGGCGAGGCGAGCGCGGTCGTGCTCTACGACGTCGGCAGCCTCGAGCTCGTGAAGAAGTACTCGAGCGTCGACGTCGACGCCGACGGCCGGCTCCTCTCGTTCGTCGAGAAGCCGGAGAGCCCGACGTCCTCCCTCGTCGCCACGGCCGCGTACATCTACCACCGCGCGCACGTCCCGCTCCTTCGCACGTATCTCGACGAGGGCAACCCGCCGGACCAGCCCGGCCGCTTCCTCGCCTGGCTCGTGCCCCGCGTGCCCGTCTACGGGTACACGGCGACGGGCGACTGGCGCGACATCGGCGACGCCGAGCAGCTCCTCGACGCGGACAACCATCTCCGGGGCCTCGCGGGCCTGCCCGCCCGGGATTCGTACTCCCTGGGCTAAGCTCCGGCCCGTGGCGAGCACCGAGCTCCGCGCCGAGGACATCCGCTGGAACCTCACCGATCTCTGCGAAGGCGCGGAGGAAGCGCGCACGCAGTGGACGGAGCTCGTCGAGCGCGCGCAGGAGCTCGCCGGCCGCTATCGCGGCACGATCGCCTCGCTCGACGCCCCGGCGCTGCGCGAGCTCTTCGACGAGTTCGACGCGCTCGAGCAGGAGCTGTCGCGGCTGCAGGTCTACTCGTACCTGCGCCTCAGCATGGCGGCGACCGACGTCGAGGCGAACGACCTCGCGACGTTCTCCCGCGACCGCGTCGCCGAGATCGAGAACACGCTCGTCTTCCTCGGCCTCGAATGGATCGCCGTCGACGACGCGAGGGCGGACGAGCTGCTCGCCTCCGACGACCTCGCGCCGTACGCGCACAAGCTGCGCGTCGAGCGCCGCGAGAAGCCGTACGTCCTGAGCGAGCCGGAGGAGCAGGCGCTGAACGCGCGCCGGCCGACGGTGTCCGCCTGGCAGGCGCTCCACGACCGGCACGTCTCGACCCTCGAGGTGCCGTTCGACGCCGGCGAGGGCGAGCAGCCGCACACGATCAGCCAGCTGCTCTCGTATCTCTACCGGCCCGACCGGGCCATCCGGCTCCGCGCGGTGACCGCCCTCTACGAGGGCCTCGCCCCTCGCGCGGACGTGCTTGCCGCCTGCTACGACGCGCTCGTCGGCGACCGCCTGAGCACCGACCGCCTGCGCGGCTACGCGAACCCGATGCAGCCGACGAACCTCGACAACGAGCTCGACGACGCGACCGTCGAGGCGATGATGAGCGCGACCGAAGAGGCGTACCCGATCGCACGCAAGTGGTTCGAGGCGAAGGCCCGCCTCCTCGGGCTCGAGAAGCTCGAGCTGGCAGACCAGTACGCGCCGATCGGCCAGGCGCGGATGTTCAGCTGGGCGGAGGCCGTCGACATCGTCGACTCGTCCTTCAACCGGTTCTCGCCGAAGCTTGCCGAGATCTTCCGGTCGTGCATCGACGCCGGCCACGTCGACGTTCTGCCGCGCAACGGCAAGGCCGGCGGCGCGTACTGCACGTCGGTGTCGAAGACGATCCTCCCGTACGTGCTCATGAACTACACCGAGCGCCTGCGCGACGTGAGCACGCTCGCGCACGAGTTCGGCCACGCGACGCACAACGTGCTCTCGCTCGAGCACCAGACGTGGCGCTCTCATCGCACGGGCATCCCGATGGCCGAGGTCCCGTCGACCTTCGCGCAGTCGATCGCCGACGACTACCTGCTCGAGAACGAGGCCGATCTCGGGACGCGCGCCGCGCTCGCCGCCGACCGGCTCGAGAACTCGTTCGCCGCGATCTACCGGCAGACGGTGCTCGCCCGGTTCGAGCAGCGCGCGTACGGCGTCCGCGCCGACGGCCGCTCGCTCGGCACGGAGCGGCTGAACGAGCTCTGGGTCGACGAGAACGGCAAGTACTACGGCGACGCGCTCCAGATGCCGGAGGGCTACTCGCTCGGCTGGTCGTACATCCCGCACTTCATCCACGTTCGCTTCTACACGTATGCGTACTCGTTCGCGCAGCTCGTCGCGCTGATCCTCTACCGGCGCTACCGCGAGGACCCGGAGGCGTTCGCGCCGAAGTACCTCGACCTGCTCGGCTCCGGCGGCGCGGCCTCCCCGGCCGACCTCGTGGCGCCGTTCGGCCTCGACCTTCGCTCGACCGACACCTGGCGCGAAGCCTTTGCGGAGCTGGATGCGCTCCGCGAGGAAGCCGAGACGCTCGCGACACAGGCCGCGCAGTAGCGTCGGCCGTGTGCTCGACCTCCTGCTGCCGCGGCGATGCGTCGTCTGCGCGCGCGGCGGGACGCTTCTCTGCGTGCACTGCCGTGCGGCCCTGCCGCGGCTGAGAGCGCCGCTCTGCGCCCGCTGCGGCGCGCCGACGGCCTGGCCCGTCGAGCGCTGCCGCGAGTGCGCCGGCAGGCGCCTCGCGTTCACCCGCGCCCGGGCCGCCGTGCCCTACGCGGACGGCGTGCGGAGCCTCGTCGGCTCCTGGAAGGAGCGCGGGATCCGGCGGCTCGCCTCGCTCGCGGCCGAGATCGTCCTCGAAGAGCTCGAGCCTCCGGGCGGCACGTTTGTCACGTTCGTGCCGCCCGACCGCGGCCGCCTGCTCGAGCGGGGCTACCACCCGGCAGAGCGCCTCGCCGGCGCCCTGGCCGCCGCCTGGGGGCTCCCGTGCCTGCCGCTCCTCCGCCGCGAGGGCCGCTCGCAGCGGCAGCGGGGCCTGACGCTCGCCGAGCGGCGGCTGAACGTCCGGGACGGCTTCGAGGCCCGGCCGGCCGGAGGCGCCGCCGTCCTCGTCGACGACGTGTACACGAGCGGCGCCACGGTCGACGCCGCCGCGGCGGCCCTGCGCCGCGCGGGGGCTGCCCGGATCGAGGTCGTGACCTTCGCTCGCACGATTCGAACCCCGCGACTAGGGTGAAAGAGACGGTGATAGTCCGATGCCGAGGAGGCGCGCGATGCAGCTTCACGTCAAGGGCAAGAACCTCGAAGTCAGCGACTCGATCCGCAGCTACGCCGAGCGCAAGCTGTCGAAGCTCGACAAGCAGGTGCACGAGCTGACACGGATCGAAGTCGAGCTCGCCGTCGAGCGCAACCCGTCGGTCTCGGCGAACCAGGTCGCCGAGGCGACCGTGTGGCTCAAGGGCCACACGCTTCGCGCCCGCGAGGCGACGCGCGACATGAAGGCGTCGATCGACGAGCTCTCCGAGAAGCTCGTGCGCCAGATCCGCGAAGAGCGGGACAAGAAGGCGTCGAAGCGCCGCATCGACAAGCGCACGCTCTCCGACGGTCCCGTCGCAGAGCTCTAGTGGGCTTCTTCCGGCGGCGTGAGCCGCTGCACGAGCAGCTCGCGCGCGAGGGGGGCCTCGTGCCGCCCGACCCGCGCCCGGCCTGGCAGGAGACCGGCATCCACGGCCTGCAGCGCCCGCGCGAGTGGGACGCGACCTTCACGGCCGAGGCGGCCGGCATCGAGGGCAACGCGGTGCGCTGGGTGACCCTCCCCGACGGCACGCTCCTCGTCGAAGAGGGCCCCGACGGCTCGCTCGCCGCGCTCGCCGACGTCGTCGACGCACGCGTGCCGCCGCCCTACCGCGCGCGTGCGTCGCGCCAGGTGGCGGACGTCTGGGCGATCCAGGCCGCGCGCATCGAGGTCATCGCCCTCCCGGACGCGCCCGACGGCGACACGATCGACGTCGCGCGGAACGGCGACACGACGACGCTCGCGGTCGACGGCGACACGATCTTCGGCTCGGTGCCGGCGCTCGAGGAGCGCGGCGGGCGCGAGGCGAGCGACTTCGCCGTCCACGCCGAGCGCCTCGACGGCGATCTCTTCGAGATCCGCGCGAGCGCCCTCTGAGCCCTGCGGCTCGGTCTGCGCCCGGCGAGCCGCCCGCCGTGGCCGCGGCAGGGCAGTCGCTACCCTAGGCCCCGTGGCGACAACGGATCTGGGCGGTTTCGAGAAGGTCCTCCGGCTCGGCGAAGGCCGGCGCACGAAGCGCCTGGGCCAGCAGGCCGAGTACATCGGCACGCTCGAGCCCGAGTTCGAGAAGCTCTCCGACGACGAGCTGCGCGGCAAGACCGCCGAGTTCCGGCAGCGCTTCGAGAACGGCGAGACGCTCGACGAGCTGCTCTTCGAGGCGTATGCCGCCATCCGTGAGGCGTTCAAGCGGCAGATGGGCGTCCGCCTGTTCGACGTCCAGCTGATGGGCGGGATCGTCCTCCACGAGGGCGACATCGCCGAGATGAAGACCGGTGAGGGCAAGACCTTCGTCGCGACGCAGCCGCTCTACCTGAACGCGCTCTCCGGCCGCGGCGTGCACCTGATCACGGTCAACGACTACCTCGCGAAGCGCGACCAGGAGTGGACGAGCTCGGTGTTCGAGGCGCTCGGCATGCGCACGGCCTACATCGAGAACATGATGCCGTTCGACCAGCGCAAGCACGCGTACGGGGCCGACGTCACCTACGGCACGAACTCCGAGTTCGGCTTCGACTACCTCCGCGACAACATGTCGGTGTCGCTCGAGGGCGTCGTGCAGCGCGGCCACGCGTACGCGATCGTGGACGAGGTCGACTCGATCCTCGTCGACGAGGCGCGCACGCCGCTCATCATCTCGGGCGAGCCGGAGACGGCGGCGCAGATCTACTACGACTTCGCCCGCATCGCCCCGCAGCTCGTCGCGCATCGCTCGAGCCCGGGCGATCCGAAGGGCGCGGCCGAGGCGGCCGGCGCCGACTACGAGTACGACGAGAAGCACAAGACCGTTGCCGTCACCGAGCAGGGCGTCGCGAAGGTCGAGCGCGCCCTCCGGATCGACAACCTCTATGCGCCGCAGAACTCGCAGCTCGTCAACCACCTCGTGCAGTCGCTGAAGGCGCAGTCGCTCTACCAGCGCGACGTCGAGTACGTGATCCAGGACGGCGAGGTGAAGATCGTCGACGAGTTCACCGGCCGGATCATGGAGGGCCGCCGCTGGAGCGAGGGCCTGCACCAGGCGGTCGAGGCGAAGGAGAACGTCCGCATCCAGGAAGAGCACCAGACGATGGCGACGATCACGCTGCAGAACTACTTCCGCCTCTACGAGAAGCTCGCCGGCATGACCGGCACCGCGAAGACCGAGGAGAAGGAGTTCGTCGAGATCTACAACCTGCACGTCGTCGAGATCCCGACGAACGTCGCGGTCGCGCGCAGAGACGAGCAGGATCTCGTCTTCAAGACGAAGGAGGGGAAGTTCGCCGCCGTCATCCGCGACATCAAGGAGCGGAGCGACAAGGGGCAGCCGGTGCTCGTCGGCACCATCGCCGTCGAGACCTCCGAGTACCTCTCGCAGCTGCTGACGCGCCAGGGCGTGGCGCACAACGTGCTGAACGCGAAGGAGCACGCGCGCGAGGCGGAGATCATCAAGGACGCGGGCCAGCGCGGCGCGGTCACGATCGCGACGAACATGGCGGGCCGCGGCGTCGACATCAAGATCGACGACGAGGTGCGCGGGCTCGGCGGCCTCTACGTGCTCGGCACCGAGCGCCACGAGTCGCGGCGCATCGACAACCAGCTCCGCGGCCGCTCCGGCCGTCAGGGCGACCCCGGCGAGACGCGCTTCTACCTCTCGGGCGAGGACGACCTCGTGCGCCTCTTCGCGGGCGACCGCATCAAGGGGATCATGGAGCGCTTCAAGATCCCGGACGACCAGCCGATGGAGGCGAAGATCCTCTCCCGGCAGATCGAGGGCGCGCAGAAGAAGGTCGAGGAGCAGAACTTCGTCATGCGCAAGAACGTCCTCAAGTACGACGACGTGATGAACCGGCACCGCATGCGGATCTACGAGCAGCGGCGCCAGGTGCTCGAGGGCGACGACATGTCGGAGCAGGTGAAGCTCTGGGTCGACGAGGTCGTCGAGGAGACCGTGCTCCAGTTCACGCAGGACGAGTACAGCGAGGAATGGGACCTCGAGGCGCTGACGAACGCGATGGGCGGGCTCTACGGCTCCGAGATCACGGCCGCACGAGCTGCGCGAGGACTTCCCCGAGATCACGCGCGACGTGCTCGTCGAGGAGTTCCAGGCCGACGCGCGGCAGACGTACGAGGCGAAGGAAGAGGAGTTCGGGCCCGGGCCGGACGAGCAGCCGCTGATGCGCGAGCTCGAGCGGTTCGTGATCCTCCAGGTCGTCGACGTCCGCTGGCGCGAGCACCTCGAGAACATGGACTACCTGCGCGAGGGCGTGCACCTGCGCTCGATGGCGCAGAAGGACCCGCTCGTCGAGTACACGGGCGAGGGCGAGCGCATGTTCACCGAGCTCGGGCGCGCGATCCGCGCCGAGGTCGTGCTGCACCTCTTCCACGCGGAGCTCGCACCCGAGGAGGCGCAGCAGCTCTCACAGACGCAGACGCAGACGACGAACGGCACCCTGCAGTACGAGCACGAGACGACCTCGGGCGCGGAGGCGATCGCCGCCGCCGGCGGCGGCACCGCCGTGGCCGCGGGCATCCCGTCGTCGGCGGGCGTCATCCAGGCCTCGCCGCACGAGAAGCTCGGGCGCAACGACCCGTGCTGGTGCGGCAGCGGCAAGAAGTTCAAGCGCTGCCACGGCGCCTAGCAACTAGGATCGCACCCCATGGCGGAGGAACGCGAGCTCTCACTGCAGGAACAGCTCGAAGAGATCGGGGCCCAGTTCGACTGGGTCCGTGGTTACCTTTGACCCGGATCGGCTGAGAGCGCGTCAGCGCCGAGCTCGAGCAGGAGCTCGGGCAGCCGGGGTTCTGGGACGACCAGCAGCGCGCGGCGGCGGTCTCGGCCGAGCACGCGCGCGTCGCGAGGCGGCTCGAGCGCTACGAGCGGCTCACGGGCGAGTACGACGACGCGAAGGAGCTGCTCGAGCTCGACGAGATCGCTCGCCGACGACGTCGCGTCGTCGATCGTCCCGTTGCGCAACGAGCTCGAGCGCCTGCAGGAGGACGCGCTCTTCAGCGGCGAGTACGACGCCGGCGACGCCGTCGTCACGATCCAGGCCGACGCGGGCGGCACCGACGCGCAGGACTGGGCGGAGATGATGCTGCGCATGTACCTGCGCTGGGCCGCCGACCGCGGCTTCAAGACCGAGGTGCTCGAGACGAGCCCGGGGGAGGAGTACGGGATCAAGTCGGCGACGTTCACCGTGCGCGGCGAGAACGCGTACGGGATCCTCAAGGCGGAGCGCGGCAAGCACCGGCTCGTGCGCCTCAGCCCGTTCGACCAGGCGCACCGCCGCCACACGAGCTTCGCCCAGGTGATCGTCGCGCCGCTGCTCGACGAGACCGGCGACATCGAGATCGACGACGACGACATCCGCATCGACACGTTCCGCTCGTCCGGCGCCGGCGGCCAGCACGTGAACAAGACCGACTCGGCCGTGCGCATCACGCACATGCCGAGCGGCATCGTCGTCTCGGTGCAGAACGAGCGCAGCCAGACGGCGAACAAGGACACGGCGCTGAAGATCCTCCGCTCGCGGCTCGCCGAGAAGGCGGAGGAGGAGCGGGAGGCGGAGCTCGCCCGAGAGCGTGGCGGAGTGAACATGGGCTTCGGCGGGAGCGCGGTCCGCAGCTACGTGCTCCACCCGTACCAGCTCGTGAAAGACCACCGCACCGGACTACGAGATGGGGAACACCCAGGGCGTCCTCGACGGCGACCTCGACGGCTTCATCCGCGCATATCTCCTGCAAGCGGCAGGAAACGGCGGCTAGACCGGCCAAGAAGGTCAGCTAGCGTGTCGGTTAGACTGGCGGGCGCCGCCTTCCACTGACCGGCGCGGGCCGACCGCCCGCCGACGCTGCGCCACCGGTTCCAGACGTTGACAGATCTGCAGACAGAGCCCATCGCCGGCCGTCCGACGGCCAGCTGGACGACCCCGATGCAGAGCGCCGCGCGGCCGGGCGCCTCGGCGATGATCGTGTTCGAGGGCGTCACGAAGGTCTACGAGCCCGACGTCACGGCGCTCGACGACGTCTCGTTCGTGATCGACAAGGGCGAGTTCGTGTTCATCGTCGGCGCGTCGGGCTCGGGCAAGTCGACGCTCATCAAGCTGCTGCTGAAGGAGATCGAGCCGACGGGCGGCAAGATCATCGTCGGCGGCCGCGACCTCACGCGGCTGAAGCACGGCAAGGTGCCGCTGCTGCGCCGCAACGTCGGCTGCGTCTTCCAGGACTTCAAGCTGCTGCCGAGCCGCACGGCCGCCGAGAACGTCGCGTACGCGCTCAAGGTGCAGGGCGAGAGCCGCGCCTCGATCCGCCGCAAGGTGCCCGAGGTGATGAACATGGTCGGCCTCGCGCACAAGATGGACTCGCTGCCCGACGAGCTCTCCGGCGGCGAGCAGCAGCGCGTCTCGATCGCGCGCGCCGTCGTCAACCATCCGCCGCTCCTCGTCTGCGACGAGCCGACCGGCAACCTCGACCCCGACACGTCGGTCGGGATCATGCAGCTCCTCTACCGCATCAACCGCGCCGGCACGACGATCCTGATGGTCACCCACGACCGCGAGATGGTCGACAAGATGCGCAAGCGCGTGATCGCGCTCGAGGACGGCCGGCTCGCCCGCGACGAGCGCCGCGGCGGGTACACCGTCCGAATGAGCGCAGAGTCGCGCGATTGCTCTTCTCGGAGGCGTGGTCGTCGATCACGCGCGAACCTCTCGACGACGTTCGCCGCGACGATGACCGTGCTGATCGGCATGTTCCTGCTCGGCCTCTTCATCGCGCTCGGCACGTGGGTCCTCTCGTGGAGCGACCACGTGAAGAAGGAGCTGCAGGTGAAGGTCTACTTCGCGGCGGGCGACGACGACGCGCAGGAGGCGTTCGTCGGCAGCGTCGATCCGCAAGGACGACCCGCGCGTCAAGTCGGTCATCTTCGTCTCGAAGGAGCGGCGCGACAGGCAGATGAGCGCGAAGTTCCCCGACGCTCTACAAGACGCCGCTGCCGTCGAACCCGCTGCCGGACGCGTGGGTCGTCACGCCGGTGAAGGGCGGAGTATCACGCCCGCGCTCGGCGCGCGAGATCCAGCGGCGCACTACCCGGGCGTGAACGACGTGCGCTGGGGCTCGAAGACCGCGAACCGCGTGCTGACGATCGCGAAGGTGATCTGGATCGCCTTCCTCGTCGCCGTCGTCCTGCTCGTCGACCGCCTCGACGCTCCTGATCGCGAACACGATCCGGCTGTCGATCTTCGCCCGGCGGCGGGAGATCGAGGTGATGAAGCTCGTCGGGGCGACGAACTGGTTCGTCCGCGGCCCGTTCATGCTCGAGGGCCTGCTCTGCGGCCTCGGCGGCGCGGTCGCTCGCCGTGATCCTGCTCGTGATCGGCAAGGAGGTCGCGCTCCCGTCGATCCTGCCGCACATCGGCGGCGGCTCCGACGTCCACGCGCTGCCCTTCGCCCTGAACGCCCTCGCCCTGCTCGGCGCCGGGCTCCTGCTCGGGGCCGCCGGCTCCGGCCTGACGCTCCGCCGCTTCCTCCAGGTCTGACCGAAAGGGGTCTAGCGCTTCGGCCGTAGGGGCCGTATGCTCGCGCGGTCCAGATGCGGCGCTCCCTCATCCTCCTCGGAGCCGGGCTCCTCTCGCCGGCCCGTTCGTCGTCGGCTATCGGCTCTCGGAGCGGAACCGCGCGACGTCGCCGGTCGTGCTGCCGAGCGTCGTCGACGAGGTGCGAGACGCGCTCGCCGCCCGGTACTACCGGCCGGTGCCGGAGAAGGTGCTCCAGCTCGGCTCGGTCGAGCGAGATCATCTCCGCGCTCCAGGACCCGTATACGGCGTACCTCGCGCCGCCCGACTACCGGCTCGTGCGGCAGGAGACGGCGTCGAGCTACACCGGCATCGGCGTGAGCGTGCTGCCCTCCCCCTCGGGCTACGTGGTCGTCTCGCTGCAGCCGGGTCCCGCGCAGCGCGCCGGCGTTCGCGTCGGCGACACGATCGTCCGCATCGGCGGCTTGCCGGCGACGCGCCTCGGGATGACGAGGGCGCTCTCGCGGATCCTCGGCCCGCGGGGCACGACGCTCCGCCTCGGCGTCTCGCGCGGCGGGCACACGCTTCCCTCCGCGTGCGGCGCGGGACGGTCCAGGCGCCGGTCGTCCAGGCGCGGCTGCTCTCGTACGCCGGCCGGCGCTGGGGCGACGTTCGGTTGAGCGCGTTCCGCATCGGCGCGGCGGTCGTCCTCAGCCGTGAGCTGCGCCGGCTCGAGCGCCAGGGGGCGCAGGGCTTCGTGCTCGACCTGCGCGAGAACCCGGGCGGCCTGATCGAGCAGGCGGTCGCCGTCTCGTCGCTCTTCCTCGACCGGGGCGTCGTCGTCTCGCTCCTCGGCCGCCACGAGCCGCATGAGGTGTACCGGGCCGTCGGCGGGACCGCCACGCATCTGCCGGTCGTCGTGCTCGTCGACCGGTACAGCGCGAGCTCGTCGGAGATCGTCGCGGCGGCGCTGCGCGACCACCACCGCGCGACGCTCGTGGGCGAGCGGACGTTCGGCAAGGCGCTCGTCCAGTCGATCGACCCGCTCGACAACGGCGCGGCGCTCGAGCTGACGATCGCGCGCTACTACACGCCGTCGGGCGAGGACATCTCGAACGTCGGCGTCGTGCCGCAGATCCACGCGGTCGACGATCCGCGGACGTCGTCGGACGACGCGCTCGCGACCGCGCTGCGCGTTCTGGCGCGGCCCGCGAGCTAAAGGCGGGTCCATCGCAGGCCGATAGGCAGGTGATGGTCACCTGGCGCGTCCCCGTTGCCCTCGTCGTGCTCGTCGGCGCCCTCGCCGCCGCAGGCTACGCGGCCTTCCCGCGTTCGGCGGCGCGCAATTGCTGCCTCGTCGCCCTGCCGCTGAAGCATCCGGCAAACGACGCGGCCGGCGCTGCGGGCTGGGTCTGGCCGGACGGCGTGCCGGGCTGGAAGCCGGGCGAGGCCGTCGGCGCCGTCAACGTCTCGGGCGTACAGCCGATCGAGCTCGAGCCCGCCCGTGTGGACGCCGCGCGCGCCGGCCTCGACGCGAACGACGTTCGCGTCGTGCAGTCGATGCGACCCGACCGTGGCGGCGCGATCGCCATCCTCGCCGCACCCCTTGCCGACTACGCGAGTCCCGTGCCGACATGTCTCGGCGCGATGCTGCAGGGCGACGCGCCGGTGCGCTGGTTCTGCCCGAGCCCGCACGAGCTCGCGCACGCGCACGTTCTCGTTGCCGCCGCTCGAATCCGTTCCGAGCCGTCCCTCACGATCGCCGGGGTGGCGCGCGGCGACGTCGACAAGGTCGTCCTGACCGGCGTCTCGCCGGGTGACTCCGTGCTCTATCAACGGAGCACGACCTGGGGTCAGTTCGCGATCGGCATCAGCACGCCGCTCTCGGCGAGCCTGCGCGTCTACGGTCACGGTGCGCTCCTCGAGACGATTCGACTCTCGCTCCAGCCCGGCCAGCAGCGCGTCTTCCGGTAGCTACGGTGAGCCGGTGTCCCAGCACCGGCGCCAGAAGAGACCGAGCCGCTCCGTGCGGCACTCGCACCGGCCGCAGCAGCGGCGGAAGTCGATCTCCGACCTGACGGTCCGGCTGCCCGAGCGCGTGCACGAGCCGGAAACGGTGATCGCGCACCTCGGGCCGACGAACTCGGGCAAGACGCACGACGCGCTTCGGTTCCTCGTCGAGAATGGGCGCGGCGTCTACGCGGCGCCGCTCCGCATGCTCGCGCAGGAGGCCCATCGCCGCCTCAGGGAGGAGCTCGGCGACGGCGTCGGCCTCATCACCGGGGAGGAACGCGTCAACCCGGACGCGCCGATCATCTGCTGCACCGCGGAGATGGCGCCGATGCACGGCGAGACGCTCGTGCTCGACGAGGTGCAGTGGGCGGAGGACGAGGAGCGCGGCTCCGCCTGGACGCGCCTCATGCTCGGCGGCGACTACCGCAACATCCTCCTGCTCGGCGCGGTCGAGGCGCTGCCGCTCGTCGAGCACGCCTTCCCGCAGGCTGACGTCCGCTTCTTCGAGCGCAAGGCGCCGCTCGAGTGGATCGGCAAGCGCGGCATCGCGGGGCTCTCGCCGGGCACGGTCGTCGTGGCGTTCAGCCGCCGTGCGGTGATCGGGCTCGCGGGAGAGCTGAACGCGCTGCACCCGGGCCGCGTCGCCGTGCTCTACGGCGCGATGCCGCTCGCGTCTCGCCGCGAGGAGATCGACCGCTTCCTCTCCGGCGCCGCGGAGGTGTGCGCGTCGACCGACGTGCTCGGGCACGGTGTCAACCTGCCGTGCGAGACGCTGCTCTTCGCCGAGACGGAGAAGTTCGACGGGCGCGAGCGGCGCGACCTCGAGCCGTGGGAGATCGCGCAGATCGCGGGTCGCGCCGGCCGCTTCGGCTTTCACGAGCGCGGGCACGTCGGCGTGCTGACCGGCGTGCCGTGGGCGCATCCGAGCCCGGGGCTCGTCCAGTCGGCGCTGACGCCGCACGTCGAGCTGCCGGGCGGCCACTGGGGGTACCGCGTCGTCGACACCGGGCGGCTCCGCCCGCAGCTCGGCGACCTGAACGTGGCGCGCGTCGACGAGCTCGAGCCGGCGCTCTACGCGTGGCGGCAGGCGGCGCTGCACTTCTGGACGGACGAGGGCTGGCTCACCGTCGAGTCGATCGCGCCGCTGCTCGCGCGTCTCGACGCGGTGCGCGACGCGCTGCGTCACGCGCGCCGCCGGCTCGAGCTCGCCGACGTGTGGAAGCTCGTGCAGGCGCCGGTCGACGAGGACGGCCTCGACCTGCTCGGAAGCCTTGCGTGTGCGCTCGCCGGAAACGTGGCTCAGCAGCTCGAGCTCCGGTGGATCCTCGACCCGCACCGCCTGGTGCGCGCAAGCCTGCTCGAAGCGGAGCAGGCGGCCCGCGAGGCGTCGACCCTCCGCTGGTTCGCGCTTCAGTACCCGGGAGTCGCGGGCGTCACGATCGAGCGGGCTGCGGCGCTCGAGGAGGCCGCTGCGGCGCGGGTCGTGCACGAGCTTCGCGCCGAGATCGACGACCCGACGATCGGCCGCTGCCGCGCCTGCGGCTCTCGTACCGCGCCGTGGGCATCGCTCTGCGACCGCTGCTTCATGGCGCGCGGCTACAAGGCCCGGCGCTAGGAGGACGTCATTGTGCGAGAGCCTCTAAGGCGCCTCGCGCAGGACGAGCTGCGTGCAGCGGAAGAGCGCCATCGCGCGTCCCTCCGCGTCGTTCACGACCGCATCCCAGAGCTGCGTCGTCCGCCCGCCATGCTCGAGCTTCGCCTCGCAGGTGACGGTGCCCGCGAGCGTCGTGCGCAGGAAGTTCATCTTCAGCTCGATCGTCGTGAAGCCGACCGCGCCCTCCGGCAGGTGGAGGATCGAGCCGTAGCCGCACGCCGTGTCGGCGAGCGCGACGACCGCGCCCGCGTGCAGGTACCCGTTCGGCGCGAGATGCTTCTCGCGCACCTCGAGGCGTGCGTGGACGATCCCGTCCACGACCGTCTCCACCTCGATCCCGAGCAGGCCGGGGAAGAGGCTCGCGCCTGCCTCGTTCAGCTGTGCCAGCGTGAGCTCCACGCGCTCGACCCTACACTTCGGCCCGATGGCCAAGCCGCAGGGAGAGAAGCTCATCGTCGAGAACCGCCGCGCGCGGCACGACTTCCACCTGCTCGACCGGGTCGAGGCCGGTCTCGTGCTTGCGGGCACCGAGGTGAAGGCGCTTCGGGAGGGGAAGTCGACGCTGCAGCAGGCGTACGCCGAGGTGCGCGACGGCGAGGCGTGGCTCGTCGGCCTGCACATCCCGGAGTACGGACAGGGGAACCGCGCGAACCACGAGCCCGACCGCCCGCGGAAGCTGCTCATGCACCGCCGCGAGATCGAGCGCCTCTACGCGCAGGTCCGCGAGAAGGGCTTCACGCTCGTACCCACGCGGCTCTACTTCAAGGACGGCCGCGTGAAGGCGGAGATCGCGGTCGGCCGCGGCAAGGAGCTGCGCGACAAGCGCCGCTCGATCGCCGATCGCGAAGCGAAGCGGCAGCTCGACCGCGAGCTCAAGCTGCGGCGCTAGCGAACACCGCGTGGACCTCGCGGAGCGAGGGCTCGCAACCGGCGAAGGCCTCGACGATCGTCGGGTCGAACTGCGTGCCCGCGTTCCGCTCGATCTCGGCGACCGCGTCGTTCCAGGTCCTCGTCGGGCGGTACGGGCGCCGGCTCGTGATCGCGTCGAGCGTGTCCGCGACGGCGAAGACGCGGGCGCCGAGCGGGATCTCGCGGCGCCTCAGCCCGTCCGGGTAGCCGCCGCCGTCCCAGCGCTCGTGGTGCGATCGGACGACCTTGAGGCCGGAACCGTGGAGGATCTCGACGCCGGCGAGCATCTGCTCCCCGAGCAGGGTGTGCGTCTCCATGAGGCGGCGCTCGGGGACGGTCAGCGGCCCGGGCTTGAGGAGGATGTGGTCGGGGATCCCGATCTTGCCGACGTCGTGGAGGAGGAAGCCGTACTCGACGCTCGGGTCGTCGACGAGCAGCGGGTCGACGGCGGCGGCGAGCAGGAAGGCGTAGCGCTGCACGCGCTTGGAGTGCGCCTCGGTGCTCGTGTCCTTCGACTCGAGGGCGGCGGCGAGCGCAGTCACCGTCTGCCTGTACGCGCGCTGGAGGAGCAGGCGCTGCCCGCGCTCGATCTCGAGCAGGCTGCGAAGGTCGTGCGCGAGCAGCTGCGCCTGGCCGGTGCCGCGCCGCGTGGCCGCGCGCACGCTCTGCGGGCCGCGTTCGCCGCGACCGGCGAGCTGCTCGACGACGTCGATGAGCTCGAGCGGCCCGAACGGCTTGTGCAGGAAGGCATCTGCGCCCGCCGAGACCGCGCTGCCTTCCGCGGCCGTCGCCTCCTGCCCCGTGAGCACGACGATCGGCAGCGCCGGCCGCGCTGCCTTCAGCTCGCGGCAGAGGGAGAGCCCGTCGGCGTCGGGAAGGCCGAGGTCGAGCACGAGCACGTCGGGTGAGCCGTCGGCGAGCCGCACGCGCATGTCCGCTGCGTTCGTCGCCTCGTCGACGTCGACGCCCGCGCCCTCGAGCACCGTGCGCACGAGCTCGCGCAGCGACGCGTCGTCGTCCACGATCAACGCGCGGAGCGGCGGCCCCATCGCCGCCTCGCCCGTCGCGGCGGCGACGGTGAACGCCTTGTCGCCCTCATAGACGAGGATGCGATCCTTGCCCGCGGCCTTCGCCGCGTACAACGCCCCGTCCGCCTTCCGTGCGAGCTCGGCCGGCGTCGTCGCGTCCGCCGGTGCGACGGCGACGCCGCCGGAGACGGTCGGGAGATCGGCCCGCCGGTGCTGGCGGAGGCTCCGGCGGATGCGTTCGCCCACGCGGACGGCGGCGGCCCGCCGTCCCGCGAGGACGACGGCGAACTCGTCGCCGCCGAGCCGGAACACGGAGTCCTCCGGCCGGACGCTCCGCATGAGGACGCGGGCGACTTCGCGGAGCGCGGCATCGCCTGCGGCATGGCCCCGCGAATCGTTGACGGACTTGAAGCCGTCGAGGTCGAGGAGGAGGAGCGCCGCGCCGCCGTTGGCCGGCCCCGCAGCTCCCACGGCCTCTGCGAGACGCTCGTCGAAGGCACGCCGGTTGCCGAGCCCGGTGACTGCGTCGCGCCGCGCCTCCGCACGGCTCGCGGCGAGCCGCGAGTCGACCGCGAGGGCGGAGGCCGCGAGGTCGGCGACCGCGCGGACGAGGTCGCGGTCGATGTGCAGCTCCGACCCGGCGGGCAGCACGACGATCGTCCCGAGGGGCACGCCGCCGGCGACGAGGGGGGCGGCGACGCCGTCGTCGTCCGCGACGATGCCGCTCGCGGCGAGGAGCGCGAGCGAGGCTCCTTGCTCCGCGGCCGATTCGGGCCCCACGGCGGCCGCGAGCTCGAGGCCGCCGCCTGGGTGCAGGAGATACACGGCTGCGTAGCCTGCGCCGGTCAGCGTCCGGAGCTCGCTCGCGACGAGCGCGGGCTTCCGGGCGGACTCCCTGGCGAGACCGCGCGCGAATCGGACGAGCGGATCGCGGGCGTGGGCGACCGACCGGGCCAGGGCCTGGATCGTGCGGTCTCCGCTGGGGAGCGAGAGCTGTGGGTCGTCGGGGTTCACGCTGCGGTCGTGGCCCTCCGGGTCAGTGTGCTGGTCAGAGACCGGGCCGGGGGCCGAAAACTTGCGTTTTGCGCGCAAATCACTCGATCGAGGGAGGCTTCGTTTGCGTGCAGGCGGGAACACCCCTGGTGCCGCACGTCCGAACGACCTGGGGAAGCCGCCGTGGCCACCGTCGAACACGCCGACCGCACGCTCGGGCCGGCAGCCGCAACCGAGTTGCTCTACCGCCGCCACCGGTCGCGCGTGCTCCGCTACTGCCTCCGCTTCCTGCGCAGGCCGGCCGACGCCGAGGACGCCCTCCAGCAGACGTTCCTCCAGGCCCACCGGGCGCTCGGCCGCGGCGTCGAGCCGGCGGCCGAGGTGACGTGGCTCCTGACGATCGCCCGCAACGTCTGCCTGACACGGATCGACGCGCTGCGGCGCCGCGCGCGTGTCGAGTTCGCCGAGGATCCGGGCATCCTCGCGGCGAGCGCGGGTGCAGACGACACGCGGCCCGAGCTCTCGCCCGAGATCGTGCAGGCGCTGGCGCGGCTGCCGAAGCGGCAGCGGCAGGTGGTGTTCCTGCGCGAGTGGCAGGAGCTGTCGTACGCCGAGATCGCGACGGCGCTCGGAACGACGGAGTCGGCGGTCGAGACGCTGCTCTTCCGCGGGCGGAACGCTCTGGCGGCTCAGCTCGGCGCGCCGCGGCGCAGGCGGCGCGGGTTCGACCTCGCCGCGCTCCTCGGCGGCTTCGGCAGGACGGTGTCGGGAGTCGCGCTTCCGAAGCTCGCCGCCGGCGCCGCTGCGGTCGTCGCCGTTGCGGCGGCGGGTGTCGCGACGACGGAGGGCCCGTCTCGGCACCCGCGTCACGCGGCTGCCGCGGCGGCCGTCGACGCCTGCGGTCGTCCAGTCGCGCGCGGTTCGGCCCGGCGTGGTCGCTGCGTTCGTCGCGGCACGCGCCGGTGGCGACGAGCGTGCGCCGCGTCCGGCCGGCGCCGGCTGCAGCGCCTGCGCCTTCGTCGGCGGGCACGGCCACCGCGCCGGTTGACGCGCCTGCACCGAGCGTGGCCCCGGCCGCACGGCAGCCGAGCCTCGTGCCGGCTCCGGTGGCGACGACGGTCCGTGCTGCGCCGGCTCCGCCCGTACGCCCGCCGGCCTCGCTCGATTCGGTCGTTGCGCCCGCGCTCGCGCCGGTCGTCGCCCCGGTTGCGAGCGCCGTCGACGGCACCGTGCAGGCGGCTGCGACGGCCGTTCCCGTCGCAACCGCGGCTGTGCCCGCCGCGACCGCGACCGCCGGCCAGGCGACGGACACCGTGGCGGCGACGACCCAGACCGCCGCGTCGGCCGTCTCGGGCGCAGTTTCGGGGCTTCTTCCCGGTCGCTGAAACTCACCGCAAGTTCCGGCCCGTCTGACCGGTCTCTTCAAGAGAGGCGCGGGGCGGCGCGCCTCATGTGCGGCCGGGCCGGCCGGGCCGCAGCATCCCGGCCGGCCCGTCACTTGCCGATCGCGGCTAGAATGAGGCGAACGAACATACGGGGGCGACCTGGTTTCGACGTGGTCGATTCATCCGGATGAGCTGCAAGCCGAGGTCGCCGGTTGGCCTCGTTAATCCACCGGCACCAATCAAATGCGAATCCTCGTGATCTCGCACTCGCTGCCTAAGTTCACTTAGCTCAGCGACAGCCCGTCGAGTTGGGCCCGTGACTCGACCCGCTGCCAACGAACGGGCTCGGCGCCGAAGAAAAGCCAATCGTCGGAGGCGCGACAACAAAGGATGGCTGGCTCGTCGGTAGGGCGGTGGCACTCCGGCCGGCGAGCGAGATGTAAGTGCCGCCTATGCTTGTAGACGCTCAGCCGGTGCGGCTGCGGACGCGGGTTCAATTCCCGCCGCCTCCATCACCATCCTCGGCTCGACCAAGCCGAAATTCAGAGCCGGTCGATTGAAGTTATTTCAGTCGTCCGGCTCTTCTCGTTCGCCGCGCGACTTGGCGAACGCCTCCATCGCGCGCTCGAGCGTTCGCGACGATGTCCATGTGCTGCACGATGAAGACTGTGCCGATGCGTAAGGTCGCCCGGCATGTTCGACTCGCTCGCGCACGTCTCCCCTGCTATATCGCGCTCTGCCTCGTCGGTCTCGCGCTGGTCAGCGTCTGCGGGCCGTCGGCGCCGGCGCCCGGGCGAGCCGATCTCTCGATCAAGCAAGACCTCCTCCGCGGTGTCAGAGAGATTCGCGTGACGCACGATCGAAAGAAGCTCCATGCAGAGCTCGTTCAGCTTCTGGCGCACCTTCGCCGCGCGTACGCGACGACGGCGAACGCACGGCGGGGGAGAGACATCGCCCTTCAGGGGTTCGAGGCGACACTGAAGGGAGTCAGGAGTCAGCTCGACTTCAGCGAGAACGACAGCGGCGAGGTCGCCGCTGCCACGAGGGACGCGAAACGAGCCGACCGCTACCTGAGGCGCGGCGCGAATTTGCTACGCGCGGCCGGGCAGGCGCTCGGGGTTCGGATCGGCGAGCTCAACGGATACTGACGGCGGCGCAGTTCACGGAGACCTGTTCCGCGCGCGGGGCGCGGGCTCAGGTCAGCGACGCCGTGCCGAAGAGCTGCTTCTCGGTGCGGCACCCCGTCGGCCACTCGATGCGGTCCGCCTTCGCGAAGCGCAGGTAGGCACCGAGTGCCTC
Source organism: uncultured Actinomycetes bacterium (assembly GCA_963831405.1). Lineage (GTDB taxonomy): Bacteria > Actinomycetota > Thermoleophilia > Gaiellales > Gaiellaceae > Palsa-739. Next base: position 10,883 of record CAWHPX010000013.1, on the reverse strand, counting down.
GCGCATCGCGTCGACGAACCCCTCGGCCCGGCCGGGCGCGAAGCCGTCCTCCCACCAGACGGCGAGCACCTCCACACGGGCTTGCTCCCGGTCGATCCGCGGCTCGATCCGGCCGACGAGGCGGTCGCCGAAACAGATCGGCAGCACGTAGTAGCCCCAGCGGCGCTTGGCCGGCGGGAAGAAGCCCTCCCACACGTAGTCGAAGTCGAACAGGCTCGCGAGCAGGGCGGTGTCCCACAGCAGCGCGTCGAACGGGGCGAGGAACGCGACGGAGGGCGTCGGCTCCGGCGGTCCCTGCAGCAGGTCGAGCTCCTCGGCGAGGACGAAGCGCTTGCCGCGCATGCCCTCGACCTCCACGGGCACGAGCGCGCCGAGCTCGACCAGCTCCTTGCGCAGCTCGTTGCGGTCGGGCGGATTGGCGATGCGGGCGAACGTGCCGCCGGCGCCGCCGGCGCCGAGCAGGCCGTGGGCGCGATACCGGGACAGGAGCTTGTGCCGGAGCTGCTCTCGCTCCGGCACCTCGTGCGCGAGCACCTCGGCCGGGAGCAGCCGTTCGAGCAGGTCGTAGTAGCGGCGGTTGCCGTCGCGCCGCGCGAGGCCGATCGCGCCCGTGACGGTGTACGCCTCGAGCACGGCGCGCACGGCGTTCTCCGGCATCCCGAACCAGTTCTTCGTCGGGCCCGGTCTCGCGCTCGAAGTCGCGTCGACGACAGCGGTCCTTCCGCGCGGATCCGCTCGAGCACGCGCTCGGCCACCGCGGCGTTGTCGGCGAGGGCCGCGCGCGTGGAACCGCGGTCCCTTGCGGCCCCAGACATGACGGAACCAGGGGAACTCGCTCGTCGGAACGAACGACAGCGCCTTGTTGGTCGCCTCGAAGATCTCACGGCGCTCGTAGAGCGCGTCGCACCAGGCGGGCTCGTAGCCGGCGACGCGTGCGTGCAGCACGAGGTCGTGGTTCCGGCCGGCGACCGCGATCGGGTCGAACTGGATCGACCCGAGCTTCCGAAAGACCGCGAGGACCGCATCCGGGCCGCCCTCGAGCGAGCGCGCCGGAGCGAGGAGCTGCCGGGCGACGAGAAAGCGGCGCGCGTCCTCTTGGGTGACCTTCATCGTTGGGGACGCTACAGCGGTATCCGCCTTTCCGCGGACGTGGCGCCTTGTGTAGCCTCGGCGCGTGCGCGAGGTTCGAGCCGGCGTCTGGCACTGGGAGGCGCGACACCCGGAGTGGAACGAGCGGCAGTGGTGGGGGCCGCTCGTCTCGTCGTACGCGATCGACGACGGCACGCGCCTCGTGCTCTTCGATCCGGTTGCGCCGCCGGCTGAGATCGAGCAGCTCGCGGAGGAGCGCGAGACGGCGATCGTCCTGACGTGCCCCTGGCACAGGCGCGACGCCGGGGCGCTCGCGAAGCGCTTCGGCGCGCCCCTGTACGTGCCGCCGCCGGACGAGGGCGACCCGAGCCCGGTCGACGGAACCGTCTTCCGGGAAGGCGAGCAGCTGCCGGTCGGCGTCGAAGCGTTCCCGGGGATGGAGCCCAACGACCTCATGCTCTGGGTCGAGAGCCACCGTGCGCTCATCGCGGGCGACACGCTCCAGGACCGCGGCAACGGCCTGCAGTTCCTCGGCGAGCTGGCGAACAACGTCCCCGCGGAGCGGGCCGCCGCCGCGGAGCAGATCCTCGAGGGGATGCAGCCGCTCCTCGCGCTCCCCGTCGAGATCGTTCTTCCCACCCACGGAGCACCGACCGATCGAGCGGCGCTCGAGCGTGCGCTCGGGCCGTCTCGGAGCTAGAAGACTGCGCGACACACGACGAGCGCAGCAAACAGGCGACTGGCCCTGCAACTCGAACTCTGTTTGCCTAGGCTCGTGTCGTCTCCCGCACCCAGGGGTGCGATCGATGGACTTCGGGCTTTCAGCCGGAATCCTGGCCGCAGGACCAGTACCGCTAAGCGTACTCCCTTCGCCCGTTCCGCGCGGTCAGGAAATCAACTCTCGGCTGCTTCTTGGGAGGGGTCTTTGCGACGCATCGCCTCATACACCGCGTCCCAGTGGCCCGACACCTCTGCAAGCGCGCGCGACGTGATCAACGCAGCTTCCTCCAGGCGGGCGTTGACCTTCTCGACGTCGGCCAGGCGACCCAATACGTCAGACATGCGGTTCTCGAGCTCCCGCACCTGCCGGCTGACGTCGCTGAGCTTCTCAGCGATCAACTCGTAGTCGTCCAAGGGGCGAAGTCTAATGCGGTCCCGAGTGACGCCGGCCTCCGGAAACGTCCTAGGATGCTCACCGTGGAAGCAACAGTTCGTGAGGGGCAGGCGCCCGCCGTCGTCGTCGCCCTTCAGCCGGGCGAGAGGCTGACCTCGGAGGCCGGTGCGATGATGTTCATCTCCGGCGACATCTCGATGGAGGTGGAGATGCCGGGCGGCCTGATGGGCGGGCTCAAGCGAAAGCTCCTGGCCGGCGAGAGCCTCTTCCTCACCCGCTATCACGCGAACGGGGCCGGCGCCGTCGGCATCACCGGACCGTTTCCCGGCTCGATCCGCCAGCACGAGCTCGACGGCGAGATCATCTGCGAGAAGCATGCGTACCTCGGCCACCACGGAGACGTCGAGATCGAGAGCGCGTTCGCGCAGAGGCTCGGGATGGGCGTGCGGGGTGGCGGTGAAGGCTTCTTCCTTCAGCGCCTGAAGGGCAAGGGCACCGTCTGGCTCCACGGCGGCGGAGACTTCCTCGATTTCGACCTGGCGGCCGGACAGCGGCTGATCATCGACACGGGCTGCATGGTGATGATCGAGCCGACCGTCACGTACGAGGTCAAGCTCCAGGGCGGTGTCGCCAAGAGCCTGTTCGGCGGCGAGGGCCTCTTTCTCGTCCACATGGTCGGCCCCGGCCATGTGACGCTGCAGACGCTTCCCTTCTCGCGAACTGCACGCCGTGTTCTCGCGGCTGCCGCGGGCGGACGCGACGAGACAGGCGTCGGCGGTATCCTCGGCGGCATCCTCGGCGAATAGGAGACGTTCGATGGGCTTTCTCGATAAGGCAAAGCAAGCAGCGGAGCAGGCGACGGCGAAGGCGAAGGAGGGCGTCGAAGACGTCCAGCTGAAGCGTGAGCTCAGCCAGGCCTACAACGAGCTCGGCAAGATCGCGTTCGAGCTCGTCGACGGTAACGAGATCGCGCACCCGCGGCTCGACGCCGTTGCCGAGAAGATCCGTGCGCTGAACGAGCGCGACCGGGGCACCGGCACCCTCGCCGGTGCGACCGCAGGCGGCACCTCGGAGACCCACGATCCGAGCCAGCCGCCCGCGATGCCCACGTAGTCGTCCGTGACCGACTTCGGCCAGACCGTCGCCGAGGCGTACGCCACGAGCGGTGCGGCGATCGAGCTCGGGCAGGCGGTGCACGACGCCCAGCTCGTGCCCGGGGCCGGCGTGAGGATCCCGCTGAAGATGACGAACCGTCACGGCTTGATCGCCGGTGCGACCGGCACCGGCAAGACGAGGACGCTGCAGCTCGTCGCCGAGCAGCTCTCTGCGGCCGGCGTCCCGGTCTTCGCGGCCGACGTGAAGGGCGACCTCTCGGGGCTCTCGACCCCCGGCCCGGCAGACGGCCCGGCCGCGAAGCGCGCTGCGGAGCTCGACATCGCGTTCACGCCCACGGGCTACCCGGTCGAGTACCTCGCTCTCGGTGGCATCGGCCCGGGCGTGCCGGTCAGAGCGACCGTCTCCGACTTCGGTCCGCGGCTCCTCGCGAAGGTGCTGGGCTCGAACGAGACGCAGGAGCAGAGCCTCGAGCTCGTGTTCCACTACGCCGATCAGAAGGGGCTCCCGCTCCTCGACCTCTCCGATCTGCGCGCGCTTCTGACCTTCCTCGCGTCCGACGACGGCAAGACCGAGCTGCAGGGAATCGGCGGGCTCGCCTCACAGACGGTCGGCGTCCTGCTGCGCGCCCTCACCGGCCTCGAGGACGGCGGCGGCAACGAGCTCTTCGGGGAGCCGCAGTTCGACGTCAACGACCTGCTCCGAACGGCACCCGACGGCCGCGGCGTCATCTCCTGTCTCGAGCTGCCCGGAGTCCAGGACAAGCCGAAGCTCTTCTCGACCGCGCTCATGTGGCTGCTCGCCGAGCTCTTCGAGACGCTCCCCGAGGTCGGCGACCTCGAGAAGCCGAAGCTGTGCTTCTTCTTCGACGAAGCGCATCTGCTCTTCGACGGCGCGAGCAAGGCGTTCGTCGACTCGGTGACCCAGACCGTTCGCCTGATCCGCTCCAAAGGCGTCGGCGTGTTCTTCATCACGCAGACACCGAAGGACCTCGATGCCGACGTTCTCGCTCAGCTCGGGAACCGCGTGCAGCACGCGCTCCGCGCCTTCACGCCGGACGACGAGAAAGCGCTGAAGGCGACCGTGCGGACGTTCCCGAAGTCCGACTTCTACGATCTCGAGCAGCTCCTGCAGCAGCTCGGCACCGGCGAGGCGGCAGTGACGATTCTCTCGGAGTCCGGAGTCCCGACGCCCGTCGTGCACACGAAGCTGCGTCCGCCGCTCGCGCGCATGGGTGCCGCCGACGACGTCGAGTCGGCGGCCAAGGCCTCGCCGCTCTACGCGAAGTACGGGACGCGAGTCGACGCGCAGAGCGCCCGCGAGCTGCTCGCCGCGAGGATCCAGCAGGCGACGGCTCCCGGAACGCCGGCCGCGCCGGCGTCCGAGCACGCGAAGGCGGCGAAGGCGGCCCACGGCGGCGCCGACGTGCTCGGCGACTTCCTGAAGTCGAGCACGGGCAAGCAGATCCAGCGCGAGGTGATCCGCGGCGTCTTCGGGATGCTGAAGAAGAGTCTCTGACGCGCGGCGAACGGCCGCTTCGCGGGCGCGGTGACGCTTCAGCCGCGGCGCATCGACCCGATCTGGAGCACGAGCTCCTCCTCCACGATCTTCGCGACGAGCGCGGCCCGCGAGTTGACGCCGAACTTGGCGAACATGCGACGGAGATGCGTCGACACGGTCCACGAGCTGATGCCGAGCCTCGCGGCGATCGCCTTGTTCGGCAGCCCGTGCCCGACCATGTCCGCGATTTCGTGCTCCCTGGGGCTCAAAGCGGTGTGCGAGCTCGCATGGCTCGCGACGAGCACCACACAACGGACGCCGTCGACCTCGAGGTCGACGATCACGGGAAGATCGCCCGACGTCACGGGACCTGCGGTCGCGAACTGGTGGATCAGCTGACGGAGGAGGCTCTCGAGACCCGCGCCGAGCTCCGGCGACACATGCATTCGGACACGGCCCGAATCGAGGAGAGGTGCGTAGTGACGAGCCGCCGACGCGTCCCTTCGCTCGTCCTCGTCCACCACGGCGTCACCCTCATGCCGCAGCGTCGGCTCATCAACGAAGGCCGCAGGGCTGCGCTTCGTGATCCATGTTACATCTTGTCGACGGCGATGTGAACGCGCAGGTGTCGCACGAACGAGTGACCCTCCGACCGGCGACCTCGAGTCGGTGACGCGCGATTCGGCGACTGTCGAATGACGGGCCCGCGGCGTAGCGTCGGGCGCAGGCGATCGCGTCACCGTTGCAAGCGATCCGAGACCGGGGTGGAGCGATCGAAACGTGACCTGACCGCGAAGGGAGAGCGGACAATGAAGCGACTCGTAGTCGTTCTCGCGCTCGTCGTCGGCGTCGGCGCAGGCGGGGCGAGCAGCGCACGCGCGGCCGACAGCAACGTCGGCGTGCAACTGGCGAGCATCAGTCAGACGGCGCTCGCGAGCGCTCCGGCCGTGCAGTTCGGCGGCGGCTTCTTCTCGATCAACCGGAACTCGTCGTATGCAAGCGCGACGAACTACGCGTCGATCTCGCAGTGGCAGGCGCAGTTCAACCGCTGACGGGGCGGCGGGTCGTCGCGCTCGCCGCGTCGGCGGCGGCGTTGGCCCTGCCGGGAGTCGGGCTTGCCGGGAACAACCAGGACGGAGACGTGGTGCAGGCAAGCGAGGCGACGGCGGTCGCCCTCGTCATCGCTCCTGTGAGCGGGGCAACGTGCTTCGTGGGGTGCCCGACCATCGCCGTGTCCGTCCCGACAGCTGTGGCCGTCAGCTTCAACGTCGCGGCCGTCGTTCAGCTGTTGAGCCAGTCGCTCGGGCTCGCCCGGTAGGCCGGAGCGTCGTTTGCAGCCGGATCGAGGGGGCGGCGGCTGCCCCCTCGATCGCCGCAGCTGCCGATCGGTGACCCTTGATTGCAGGGGCGCTCCCGCCGATATACCGGTGATGGAAGCCGCGGCCCATATCCCCTGGCGACCGCTCGGCCGGCTCCTCGTCGCGAAGGGGCTCCTGAGCGAGGACCAGCTCGAGCATGCCCTCGAAGACCAGGCGGTGACGGGCCGCCGGCTCGGCGAGATCCTCGTCGAGCTCGGCTGCGTCTCCCACTCGGCGCTCTCGCTCGCGCTCGCGGAGCAGTACGGGATCGACCTCACGAGCGAGACGGGCTTCGGCACCGGGCTGCGGGCTCAGATCGAGCGCCGCCAGGACGGTGACCGGAACGAGGAGCCCGCGCCGCAGCCCGCAGGCCACGGCGAGCTGCACGCTCTTGCCTGGGTCGCGGAGACGACGTCGCCGGATCCCCGGCACGAGGCCGCCGGGGACCACCTCCACCTCGCGGGGCTGGAGGAGCAATGGGCCAGGCTCGCGGATGCCGAAGAGCGGCTGGCCGAATCGGAGCGCGAGCTCGCTGCACTGCGTCGCGCAGGCAGACGCCGGCGCGACCAGGTGGAGCGGCTCATCGAACGCGTGCGGGAGCGCGACCGCCGCATCGCAGAGCTCGCGACCGGCGAGCGCGAGGTCGCACCCGCCGCCTCGGGGGCGCATCTCGTGTTCGTCCAACTCGAGCAGCGGTACGAGCTCCTCGAGCGCGACGGCGAGCTCCCCGGGCCGGACGCGCTGCTCGAGCTGCCAGGGCTCTGTGACGGACGTTTCGTCGTCTCGAGGGTCGGCCGCTCGCCGCTCCCGAACGATGGTCGACGGTGTGTTTTCGTCGAGCAGGTGGACGCGCCGCCGCGCTGAGCGCAGGGCGGCAGCCGAGTACGACCGCCGTACCGAAGGCCTGCCGCAGCTCCCGGCCAACGTCCGCCGTCAGCCGCACGACGCGCGTGACCGTGCCCGAAGAGCGACGGAATCGCGGCTGGTCGGACGACATACGTGTCGTTGATGATGGAAGGAAGCGCGGTTCGGCAGCAGGGGCAGTGCCGCATGCGGCGCATGCTCTTCGTCGGCGTGGTGGCAGTTGCGCTCCCGGGGAGCTCGCTCGCGCCCCGCGTGCACGCCACGACGCCCGGGCAGAACGGCCTGGTCGCGTTCACGCGCTACCGGCTCCAGAACGCCCCGATCTGGAGCGAGATCTTCGTCGCGCGCCCCGACGGCAGCGGGGCGAGGCGCGTCTCGCGCTCGGCGACGGCCGTCGAGGACGACCAGGCGCACTGGTCGCCGGACGGAAGGTTGATCGTGTTCGATCGCTGCAAGGGCCACGGCCCGTGCTCGTTGTGGCTCGTCCGGCCCGACGGGAGCGGCCAGCGGCGACTCAGCCCGCACTGTCCGTCGCTCGCAAACTGCCCGGATGACAGCGGCCCGGCGTTCACGCCCGACGGGAAGCGCATCGTGTTCACGCGCGCGTGGGGACGCATCAAGAGCACCGCGCTCGGCGACGAGATCGAGCACTCGGCGATTGCGACGGTCGACCTCCACGGTCATGGGCTGCGAATCCTCCGGCAGCTTCCTCCGTACGCCGGTGACCTCCAGTCACCACGGGTCTCGCCGGACGGCCGCCTGGTCGTCTTCGATCGGTTCTTCTCGAGCCTCGTGCGGCGAAACGGGGGTGACGCGATCTTCGTCGCGAAGGTTTCGGGTGGAACTCCGCAGCGGCTCACGCCGTGGCGGCTGAGCGCGGGCAGCCCGGACTGGTCACCGGACGGCAAGCAGGTGCTGTTCAAGCAGTTCATTCCGGGCGGCAACGAGCTCACGCCGGGCACGAACCTCTACACGGTCCGCGTCGACGGCACGAGCCTCACCCGGGTGACGAACGTCGGCGCCTACCACTACGTCCTCGCGGGATCGTTCTCGCCGGACGGCGGGTCGATCGTCTTCGCGACCGACGAGAACGGAAGCTTCAATCCGCTCGGTGGGACGTTCGCCGATGTGTTCACGATGCGCCTCGGCACCACCGGGCGAGGCCGCGTGACCCGCTCCGCCAACCTCGACGGCTGGCCGAGCTGGGGCCCGCGCGGGTAGTCAGGCCGCGCCGTGAATCGTCTTCAGGCCGTCGAGGATGAGATCGAGGCCGTACTCGAACGCGCTGACCTCGCGGTGCGGCCCCTCGGCGAAGTGCTGCTCGCCGTGCTCGTGGAGGTAGGGATACTCCCCGGCGGGGATCATCGTGTCGAAGCTCGCGACCATCTTCTCGACGTCCTTCGACGTGTACGAGTGGCTCGTCTGCCAGAACGAGAAGCCGAAGATGTGCCCGTCGATCACGTGATAGCCGTGGTAGGTCGTGTCGGCCGAGAGCCCCGCCTCCCGCAGCCGGCCGAGGAGCGCGTCCATGTACCGCAAGCCGCGCGGGGCGGATGTGGCCGGGCTCCATCAGGAGCGTGCACGCCCAGGGGTGCCGCTTGAGCGCCTGATGCACCGAGATCGCGCTGCGTCGCACGGCCGCGTCCCATTCGCCCTCCGCTGAAGGCAGCTCCGTCTCGCCGAGGACGAGGTCGAGGATGCCGTCGAGGACGTCGTCCTTGTTCTCGACGTGGTTGTAGAGCGACATCGCCTCGAAGCCGAGCGTCTGGCCGAGCTTCCGCATCGTCAGGGACCCGATGCCGCTCTCGTCGGCGAGCTCGAGGGCAGCCTGGAGGATCCGGTCCCGGCTGAGCGGGAGGCGCGGCTCGGCTTGCGTCGCCATTGACTTATCTTACAGTGTATGTATATCGTACGCTGTAAGTTTACAGCGTACGAAGGAGAGGCGGCGATGGTGATGGCGACCGAACAGGCGACCACGATGAAGGCGATCGTCCGCGACACCTACGGGCCGCCCGAGGTCGCGCACCTCGACGAGGTCCCGAAGCCGGAGCTCGCCGACGACGGCGTGCTGGTGCGCGTCCGTGCGACGTCGATCAACCGCGGCGACTGGTACACCGTCGCCGGGAAACCGCTCGTCGCACGTCCGATGATGGGCGGCATCCGCAAGCCGAAGTCGCGCCTGCTCGGCGGCGACTTCGCCGGAACCGTCGAGGCGGTCGGCAAGGACGTCACCGGGTTCCAGGTCGGCGACGAGGTCTTCGGCGGACGGAACGGCGCCTTCGCCGAGTACGTCTGCTCCCGCCTCGGAGTCGGGCTGAAGCCGGCCAACCTGACCTTCGAGGAAGCGGCGGCCGTCCCGGTCGCGGCGCTCACGGCGCTGCAGGGGCTGCGCGACCACGGGCGGCTCGAGCCGGGTCAGAAGGTTCTCGTCAACGGCGCGTCGGGCGGAGTGGGCACCTTCGCAGTGCAGATCGCAAAGGCCCTCGGCGCCGACGTGACCGCGGTGTGCAGCACCCGGAACGTCGACCTCGTGCGGTCGCTCGGAGCCGATCGCGTGATCGACTACACGAAGGAGGACTTCACGCGGAGCGGCGAGCGCTTCGACCTGATCCTCGATATCGCGGGAAGCAAGTCGTGGTCGGCATGCAAGCGGGTAATGAAGCCGCGTGCCAGGCTCGTGATCGTCGGGGGCCCGGCGACGACGCCGCTGCTCGGTCCGCTCGGCCACGTCATCGGCGTGCGGCTCGCGTCGCTGCTCGGCCGCGGCCGGAAAGCCGTCTTCTTCGTGGCGAAGTTCAACCTGGAGGACATGGTCGTCCTCCGCGAGCTGCTCGAGGACGGACGGGTCAAGCCCGTCGTCGAACGGCGGTACGAGCTGGACGAGATCGGTGAGGCTCTCCGCTACATGGGCGAAGGGCACGTGCAGGGAAAGCTCGTCGTCACCGTCTGACGCCGCGCGGGCGCGCCGAGGCCGGGCGGCCGGGAGCCGTAAGGTGCACGAAGTGCGTGTTGCAGTCGTCGGAGCGACCGGCACGATCGGGCGACCGCTCGTCCGGGCGCTCGCGCGCGCACACGACGTCGTCGGCCTGGCCCGGAGCGCTCCCGCGACGCCGGCGGATCGGGTCGAGTGGATCGCCGCCGACGCGACCGACGTCGACGCGATGCGCCGAGCGCTCGACGGGATCGATGTCGTCTACCACCTCGTGCACTCCCTCGGAAGAGGCGACTTCGAGTCGCTCGATCGCGAGGCAGCGGCGGCCGTCGCGGCGGGTGCCTCCGCCGCCGGGGCGCGGCAGATCGTCTACCTCGGCGGGCTCGGCGAGCGCGGGGATGACCTCTCGCCGCACCTCCGCAGCAGGGGCGAGACCGCGAAGATCCTCGCTGCGGGCGACGTCCCTGTCACGACGCTGCGCGCCGCGATGATCGTCGGCGCCGGCAGCGCTGCGTTCGAGACCGTCCTCGCGCTCGTCGACCGGCTCCCGGTGATGGTGTGCCCGCGCTGGGTGTCCGTCGAGACGCAGCCGGTGGCGCTCGCCGATGTGCTCGCCGCCCTCGTCGGTGTCTGCGGCGCGCCCGCGACCTACGGCGAGACGTTCGATCTCGGCGGCCCGGAGGTCATGACCTACCGCACGATGATGGAGCGGGTCGCACGCATCCGCGGCAAGCGCCCGATCCTCGTCGAGGTGCCGTTCCTGACGCCGCGGCTCTCGTCGCTGTGGCTCCATCTCGTCACCCCGGCGAGCGTGGCGGTCGCGCGACCGCTCGTGGAAGGGCTCCGCGTGCCGACGGTCGCCCGGGACAGCCGGATCTGGACGCTCGTGGGCGTGAAGCCGACGACGTTGAAC
>CAWHPX010000012.1:0-106987 GCA_963831405.1 uncultured Actinomycetes bacterium | reverse complement strand
GCCAATTGCTGTCGTCCCACCCCACGGGTCTGACCCCGCTGTTTGCTCCGGCGGACACCCGAGCTCCGGGGTCTGACCCCGCTGGGGTCTGACCCTACGGGTCTGACCCCGCTGTTCACTCCGACGGACACCCGAGCTCCCGGGGTCTGACCCTACGGGTCTGACCCCGCTGTTCACTCCGACGGACCCCGAGCTCCCGGGGTCTGACCCTACGGGTCTGACCCCGCTGTTCACTCCGGCGGACACCCGAGCTCCCGGGGTCTGACCCCGCTGGGGTCTGACCCTACGGGTCTGACCCCGCTGTTCGCTCCGGCGCACCGCTGGATGAGTGGGCGAACGGCACGAGAAGGTGTGCAGTTCCGTCGGGTCCAGTCCGTAGCCTCTGCGGCATGACCGTCGAGGCCAGGGAGCTCTGCCTGCGCTGCGGCGCCGAGATGGAGTGGCGCACCGGCACGTGGCAATGCCCGAAGTGCCGCTTCAAGCTCGGCTGCTGCGAGGGCGAGACGGGCGATTGCCGAGATCCAGGCTAGAAGAGCTCGAAGCCGCGGGGCTCGACGAGCGGGCGCCCGAGCTCCTCGTGTCGCTCGCCTGGCTTGCGATCCCCTCCGTGCCGCTCGACGAGGCCGGGCTGAAGGCGGCGCGCAGGCGCGCCCTCCTGACCCTTGCGGCCGGGGGCGACCCGCACCGCGACCTCGATCTCGATGCGGTCGCGGTCGCCCGGCTCGCCGCCGAGCTCGACGCGCCCGAGCGCCGCCGGGCGCTCGCCGCCGCTCTCGCCGCCCTCGAGGACGACGGTCTGCCGACGGTCGCCGCAGGTGCAGAACTCCTTCTCTCCGAGCCGGATCTCGCCTGGCGGATCTTCGCTCTCGCGCTCCTCGCCGACGAGCTCGCCGAGGAATAGCGGGCCGGCGGGAGTGCGCCTACACTGGAGCACGGCCGTCAGCTCGAGGAAGCCGCACCTGCCGTAGCCATCTCGTCCCCCGATCCCCGGCGCCGGGTCACGCTCCCGCGCAACCTCACCGGCGGCCGCCGGCTCCAGCCGTACTCGCGCGCAGACGCGCCCTTCTTCCGCAGCCCCGGGTTCTTCGTGCGGATCGGCGGCCTCGCCGCGCTCGTCGGCATCGCGCTCTGCGTGCTCGTGCTGCGCGCGTGGTCGATCCAGATCCTGCACGGCCCGCAGTACACATCGCTCGCGAACGGTCAGGCCTACCGGACGGTCGACCTCGCCGGCCCGCGCGGGCCGATCGTCGACGCGAAGGGCCGCAAGCTCGCCGGCACGACGGGACGGATCGTGATCGCCGCCGACGTCGCAGCGCTCGGGGAGATCGACACGAAGGGCTGGCATGCGACAAAGGAGGGGCTCGTCTCGCTCCGCCGGCTGTCCCGGCTCGCGCACGTGCCGGTCAGGACGTTCGTCACCCGCATCGAGCGCTCCGTCGTCAAGTCGCCGTTTGCGCCTGCGACGCTCCTCTCCCATCCGAGCGGCGGGCTCATCCAGTATCTCGTCGAGCGCTCCTCCGAGTACCCGGGCCTGAAGACGACGACGCTCGTGTCGCGCAGCTATCCGCAGGGGGCGTTCGGGAGCGAGTTCCTCGGCCTCCTCGGCGAGGTGAGCCCGCAGCTCCTCGCATCGCCTCGGTACGCGCACGCAAAGCCCGGAGAGAATGTCGGCGTCACCGGCATCGAGGCGGAGTACGACCGGATCCTGAACGGCGGCTTCGAGCGCGCCCACCTGCGCGTCGACTCGCAGGGCCGCGTCGTCGGGCCGCTCGAGTTCAGCGCCGCAGGCAAGGCGCTGCCGACGCTCCGGCTGACGATCGACGCCAGGATCCAGCGGGCCGCCGAGAAGGCGATCGCGCACGGTGTCGCGCTCGCCCGCGCGAACGGCCATTCCGACGCGAACGCGGCTGCGGCCGTCGTCATGAATCCGCAGACGGGCGGCATCTATGCGCTCGCGAGCTATCCGACCTACAACCAGGTCGCCGCCGCCCGCGACCCGAAGTACCTCGCGAGCCTCTACAAGGATCGCGGGACCGCTCCGCGCCTCCTGAACGAGGCGACGCAGGGGCAGTATCCGACGGGCTCGACCTTCAAGCCGATCGTCGCGGAGGCGGCGCTCTCCGAGGGGATCATCACGCCGTCGACGCCGAAGCTCTGCACCGGGTCGTTCACGATCGGCGGCTTCACGTTCCACAACGTCGAAGCCGGGGTCTACTCGAGCATGTCGCTGCCGACCGCGCTCGCCGAGTCGTGCGACACCTGGTTCTACCGGCTCGGCGACGACTTCTTCGCGCGCTCGAGCCAGGGGATCCAGAACTGGGCGCGCAAGCTCGGCCTCGGCCACACGACGGGCTTCGACGTGCCGGGCGAGTCCACCGGGCTCGTCCCCACGCCGGCCTGGCTGCAGAAGACGTACAACCAGCCGTGGTACGAAGGGCAGACGATCAACCTGGCGATCGGCCAGGGCTACCTGCAGGCGACGCCGCTGCAGCTCGCCGTGGCGTACTCGGCACTCGCGAACGGCGGCAAGGTCGTGCGCCCGCACGTCGCGAGCGCGATCCTCCGCGGCGCGTCGGTGCAGATGCTGAAGTTCCCGCCCGTCCGGAGGGTGAAGCTCGTCGACCAGTGGGCGATCCGTGACGGCCTCTATCAGGCGGCGCACTCCCCCGGCGGCACGTCCGCCTCCCTCTTCGCGAACTTCCCGGTGCCGGTCGCGGGCAAGACCGGCACCGCCGAGTCGGGCCCGGGACGGAGCGACCACTCGTGGTACGCGTCGTGGGCGCCGGCGCGGAATCCGAAGGTCGTCGTGGTGGTATTCGTCGCGCACGGCGGGTTCGGCGCCGAAGCAGCCGGTCCCGCCGCACGCGACATCTACCAGGCGTTCTTCAACCTCAAGAACTGGAAGCCGTAGCCGGCCGCACCGGGTGGTTCGAGCGGATCAGGTCGCGCGGATCGACGCGACGCTTGATCGCCCGAAGCCGCTCGTGAACCCCCGCCGAGAAGAGCCGCTCGCCGCTCGACCTCGTCTCGCGGAAGTTCATGTAGTCCCGGCCCGCATCCCAGCGCTCGAGCGCTTGGACGACACGCTTCGAGTCGCGCTCGCTCGCGGCGTGGAGCTCCGGCGTCGCCGCGATCCCGACCGCGAAGACGGCGTACGCGCAGCCGGCGAACGACGCCGCGCCGTCACCCTCCGCCACGCGGTCGAGCGCACCGCCGAGCTGCCGTAGCTCGACGGAGAGGAGCGACGACCCGGACTCGGCGCCCGCCGACTCGACGAGTGCCGCGATCGTGTCGGCATCAGCCGAGCCGAGCAGGAGCCCGTCGCCGACGCCGGGAACCGGGTGCGGCGGGTCCATGTGGAGCGTGCTGAGCTCGCGGGCAGGCATGACGCGGAACGTGTCCATCGCCGGGCCGAGCGCGCGGAGCGGAGCGAGGAGGTCGCCGGCGGCCGCCGGCTCGCCGGTGAAGACGGCCTCGACGAGCGCGAACGCCTTCCCGCGCAGGGGCTCGGGCACCTCCGGGAAGGGGGGAAGCGCATGATGCGCCCGCACGAGGTCACGTCCTCGGGCGCCTCCTTCGTCCACTCGAGCCACGCGTTCAGCACCTCGGATGCGCGCTCGAGCGGGAAGAAGAGGACGCCCGCGACGACCTCTTCGATCGGGAAGAGGCGCAGCTCGATCGCGGTCACGATCGCGAAGCTGCCGCCGCCGCCGCGGATGGCCCAGAAGAGCTCGGGGTCCGAGTCGGCGTCGATGCGGCGGATCGCGCCGTCGGCGTCGACGATCTCCGCCGCGAGGATGGTGTTCGCCGCGAGGCCGTGCTTGCGGGCGAGCCAGCTGAGGCCGCCGCCGAGTGAGTAGCCGAAGACGCCGACGTCGTGAGACGACCCTGCGAGCGCAGCGAGGCCGTGCTCGGCTGCGGCGTCGGTCACCTCCTGCCAGATCACGCCGGCCTCGACACGGGCGCGACGGCCCTGCGGGTCGACGTCGACGCCACGCATGCGGGTCGTGCGGAGCAGGATCGTGCCAGAAAGGTCGCCGATCGCAGCGGCGGCGTGGCCGGTGCCCTGCGGGGCGACGCGAAGGCCCTCGACGCGGGCCGCGCGAACCGTGTGGGCGACGTCGGCCGCCGACTCGGCCACGACGACGGCCGCCGGCCGCTGGTCCACGGCGAGGTTCCAGGCAGTGCGGGCCTCGTCCCAGTCGGCGTCGCCGGGCCGGTAGAGGTCGCCGTCGAGGCGTTCGGAAAGGTTGTCGAGCGCGGCGGCGGCCGCGTCGCGGAGCAGCTCGGTCATTGTCGGTCCTCCCTCGTTTTCAGGTGGCCTCATGCTGCGACCGGGACCGGGTCGGTCGCATTAGGGGACGACCCCGGTTTCGACCCGAGTCTTAGGGGGCGGACACCTCTACGCCCGGCGGTCGTGCGCTTCGGCGCAAGCGAGGTCCCCGTCGCCGACGACAGAAAGAGGGCGAGCCGCCGCTGACTCGCCCTCTTTCTGTCCGGCGCCCGGCGCGCACCGCCGCATGGTGCGCGGCACGCCGGTTCTTTCTGAGTCGCGGGCCCCCGCCGCATCGGGGCCCGCGATGACTGAATCATCGGATGGAGCGAGGCGGTTCTTCGATCACTGAACCGGTGGTTCACTCGATCGGTTCACTCGACTGAGGCTCTTCGTCCCGCGCCGGCGCGCCGATGCTCTTACCACGTGAGGGGACGGTGGGCCGCAGCCCGTAACCCCTCACCATGCGAAGAGCCGATTGGACGCGGGAGCCGCAGCCTCGTCCGTCGGCTCTTCGGCTTTCAGCGGACGAGAACGCGGCGCTGGTACCGCTCCACCGAGCTCTCGTCGAGCGTGTAGACGATCGGGCCGGCGAGGAGCGCCTCGGGCGGGATCTGCGCCCGGATCAGAGCGTCGAGAAGGCCCTCGGCGAGCCACTCGAGCGAAGGCGGCACGTCCGCGGTCGCGCGAACGAGCCACGTGCCCTCGCCGAGCTCGCGCTCCTCGCTGATGCTCGGCGCGCGCAGGAACCGCGCACGCCCGGTGGGCGCGCGGAGCGCAGCCGACTCCACGGCTTCGCGTGCGGCGTCGGGATCGGTGGTGACGATCTCGATCGTGTACGTCCGATAGCCGCGCGGGCTGCGCACGGCGCCGATGATCTGGCTGTTCGGCACGTAGTTGCGGTCGCCGTTCAGCGAGCGGACGACCGTCGTGCGGAGGCCGATCTCCTCGACGAACCCGGTCACCTCCATGGGACGCAGCGACACGAAGTCGCCGACGGCGTACCACCCCTCGAACAGGAGTCCGAAGCCAGCGATGGCGTCCTGCAGCACGCGCTGCATGCCGAAGCCGACGACGATGACGATCAGCGACGCGCCGCCGATCGCGGCGGTCGTGTCGGCGATGAAGATGCCGAGGAGCCAGAAGACCGCGAAGACGAAGGCGCCGTAGCGCAGCACCGTCTCGCCGACGATCGCGAACGTCTCGCGAGCCTGCAGCCTCCGGAGGAGCCGCGGATCCTCCGCCCGCCGCCCGGCGAGCAGGCGGATCCGCCAGCGCAGAACGCGGGACGCCGCGGCCGCGACGAGGAGCACGATCGCGCCGACGAGCAGCCGCTCGGGCCATCTGTGTGCGAGTGCGAAGGCGGGAACCACCTGCCGACGATTCCCGTCTCACGCGCTTGCTAGACATCGAGGCACCTCGGCGAAAGGCGGAGACTCGACGCCGCACGGCCGAGCCTCCGCCTCGGGGCCAGTTGGTCAGCGGACGGCGTATGGCACCGATACCGGTTCCGCTCGTTAGTGTGCCTTCGACCCAAGCCCCAGTCGGATTCTGAAACCGGGGAGCGCTTTGCGTCCCTCGCCAAAAGGCGGGTTCGGGTCGTCCGGTCGATGCGAGGCGGCGCGTGGCCTTGGGGGGCCGGCGTACCCGGCCCCCCAGCCATGCCCGCGTTCCTTACGGAGCGGTGCAGAACGTGGCGACGATCGTCCCGGTGCCCGTGTTCGAGGGGCCGGGGGCGTAGCCCGGGTTCGTCCGCACCACGACGACCTTCAGGTAGTGGCCGTTCACGCTGCTGCCGTTCTTCACGGCGGAGTCGCTCACGATCACTCCCATGTAGCTCGGAACGGTGGCGGGCGGCGGTGGGCTGTTGCCCGTGTTCGTCGTCCAGTTCCCGCCGCAGACGTTGGCCGGCGAGGTGGTCGGCAGCGTCACGGCGTTCACGAAGCCCTTCAGGGCGGCGGAAGCTTCCCCGCCCGTGAGGGTGTTCAGCTTGTTCCACGTGCTGGCCCACCACGTCACCGTCGAGGAGCCGGCGGCGGCGGCGGTGGTGATTCCGAGCGCGAACGCCCCCGAGCTCGGGAAGGCGAACACGATTGCGGTCTTGCTGCTGTCGCTCGAGGACAGGTAGTACGCGTCGCCCGCGAAGGTCGCGGAGAGCGTCTGCGACCCGAGCGTGGTGGTGCTCACCGTGCAGCTCGCCACGCCGCTCGCGTTCGTCGACGCGGTGCAGGTCGTGCTGCCGAGACCGAGCGTCAACGTCCTGCCTGCGATCGGTGTCACGCCGTCCTCGAGCAGCGTGCCCTGCAGCGTCGCGGAGGTGCCGAGGAGGACGGTGGCGCCCGTGTAGGTCGTCGTCGTCTCCTCCTTCTGTGACCGTGAACGTCGTGTTCGACGTCGAGGTCGCGTAGATCGGATCGCTGCCGTCGGTGAAGGCGGCCGTGAGCGTGTACGGGCCCTGCGGCCCTCGCCGGGGGTCAGCTGGCAGCTCGCGACGCCGGCGAAGTCGGTCGTGCCGTTGCAGGTCTCGTTCCCGTTCAGGGTGAACGTGAGCTGCTTGCCGGCGACCGGGTTCGCAACGTCGTCGCTGAGCGTCGCGGTGACCGTGTCGGCATCGTTGTAGTCACCCGCTCTGCGCGTTGACCGTGACGGTGGTCGGGATCTTGACCGGCGTCGTGCTCGCGCACGGCGAGGTGGTCTGCGCCGAGAGCGCCGTTGCGAGCAGGTTCTGCCCGTTCAACGTCCCGCAGTTCGTGGCCGTGGTCCCGGCCTGGACCGGCACGGTGGCCGTGACCGTCACCGTCCGCGACTGGTGCACGGAGAGCGTGTCGTAGTTCACCGTGATGCTCGACGCGGTATTGCTACTCGACGTCGAGCCAGGAGCCGACAGCCCTGTCACCGCGTATCCCGAGGGCACCGTGTCCGTGAGGGCGAGGTTCGTCTCCGCCCCGGTGTTGTTCGTGTTGTTCAGCGTGAGCGTGTAGTGGATCGTCGAGTTGACCTGCGGGCTCGCGTCGTCGACCGACTTCGTGAAGCTCGTGGTCGGCGAGCAGACGCTGTTGAAGGAACCGGGGCAGAACCCGTTCGTCCCCGCCAGGTCGATCGCGCAGTTGTGAGCAGCGTTGCTGTACTCCTGCTGCATGATGTAGCCGTGGCCGTTCATGTAGACGTCCGCGCCCTGGTCGTTCCGCGGCGCGAAGTTGAAGTTGCAGGCGTCTCCGATCTCGCCCTCGGGGTTCGGCGCGGTCCAGGTTTCGTTCGGGTGCGGATCGTCTCCGCTTCGATCACCTCGTGTGAGAGCGTGTTGATCTCCGCGTCCGCGGCGCGGTCGCCGTTCGGGTACGTGCCGCGGTTCGGATCGGTGTCGCTGCCCGTCTGGCCGGCGACGCAGGTCTGGCCGGCGACGTGCGTGAAGTCGTCGTACGCCATGAAGGCATAGACGGCGTCGCTGCCGCCGTCGTCGAAGTGATCGTGGTAGGCGCAGAAGCCTCCGGTCGCGGAGTTCGTGCACCCGAACGACGCGCATTCGTGGATGCCGTTCGCGGTGAACACGGCGACGATGTGGTTGATGTCCTCCGTCCAGGAGGGATTCGCGGCGTAGGCCGCGGTCACGCGCGCCCGGATGTCGGAGTCCTGCAGCGGATCGCTCGTCGTCCCGTCGTGCGGGTAGGCGGTGGTGTCCGTCACCGAGCCGCCGTAGGTGACGGCGTTCGTGATGAACCCGTTGTTCCCGTCGTACTGCGTGACGAGGTTGTGGAACTGCGAGCTTCCGAGATCCTGCGCCCACTGGATGAGCAGGTTCTCGTAGTTCGTGTCCCCGGCCGCGTTCGCCTCGAAGTGCTGTCCGGCCGGGAGCCAGAACACGTAGTAGATCGTCGTGCTGAGCATGACGTCGCCGTTTCCCGCGGCAGATCCTGCGGCGGGCTCCCGGCCGGTCCGCGGTGCGTGTAGCTCCCGTTCCCGCCGGTGTCGGAGGACGCGGCCGGGGTCGTCTCGGCAGCGGCCGAGGCGTTCACCGGCTGAGCCATCGCGACGCCGGGCGGTCCCGTGACGAACGCGATCGGCGCCGCGCTCGACGCGTGCGCCGCCCGCGCGACGGAGACGCCTCCGTAGAGGCCGAAGGTGGTTACGAGGCCGACAACGAGGGTCGCGGCGACCTTTGCGAGCTGGCTCCTTTTCATGAGCCAACTCCTTTCTCCCCCCCGTTCGCGATGCGTGTTCCGCAAGAAACGAACGCGGGCAGCATCTTCACGTATCAGGTAGCACGAGAAGCTACTATTCGAGCCGAAGAAGTCAAGGAGCCGACCGATGCCACTACGCCGCCTACCCCTGGCCCTCGCACTGCTCTTCGCGCTCCTCGGCTGCGCGAGCGGCGCGGGTACCGCGGCGACGCGCCCCCTCCCGGTGGTGCACGCGTCCGACGGCCAGGACGGCGGCAAGGTCACCCTCCGGCGCGGCCAGAAGCTCCGCGTCGTGCTGCACAGCACCTACTGGGAGTTCAAGGCCGTCTCCACCCCGGGCGTCCTCCGGCTCGTCGGTGACCCGCTCGTGAGCCCGAAGGCCGGGTGCGTCCCCGGACAGGGCTGCGGCACCGTCACCGCGACCTACGTCGCGAAGACCGCCGGCTCGGCGCTCGTCACCGCCGAGCGCACGAGCTGCGGCGAGGCCATGGGCTGCACCGCCGCCGCGGGGAGCTACAAGCTGACCGTCGCGGTGCGCGGCACCGCGCGCTAGTCGCGTCTCGTCAGCTTTCGGGGTCTCGCGTGAGCTTCTCGTGCAGGTCGTCCGCCTCGATCGAGCCGAGCGGCTCGGCGTCGGTCGACTCGGCGCCGCGCGCTCTCGGCTTCATGGCGAGCGCCCGCTTCTCGATCGCGTGGTAGGTGAGAACGGAGGCCATTCCGGACAAGACGGCCGCGAGGGCGAGGTTCAGGACGAGGCCGCTCGAGCCGCCTTGCAGCACGTCGTGGTCTCGCAGCCAGCGGATGATCGGGTCGTTCCAGAGAAACAGGCTGTACGAGACGAGGCCGACCGCGACGAGCGGACGCCACTCGAGCAGGCGCAGGACGCGCGTTCGCTCGTCGGTCAGGACGACGATCGTCATCAACCCTGCGAACGCCACCGCGACGACCGCCTGGTACTCGTTGAACAAGAGCGTGCCGGAGTAGTAGAGCTTGCACGACCCGAGGATGAGGACGACTCCGGCGACGGTCGCGAACGGAGGCCACGAGCGCGCGACGCGCAGCCGGCCGTCCTCCCAGCAGCACCCGCACGACCGCGAGGACCATGCCGGCCCCGAACCAGACCGCGTAGCACGGCAGGCTGTACTTCTGCCAGGTGTTCCCGAGCTCGCCGGGCGCCGCGCCGGTAGGCGAGAAGCGATGCCGCCCCGCCGAGGAGCATGAAGGCGGCGGGCGTCAGTGCCGCCGCCGTCGGCCTGCGGCTTCGCCGCACGGCCGCAAAGGCGAGAAGCCCGAGCAGCGGGAGGAGTGCGTAGAACGACAGCTCGATGACGACCGACCAGGCAGGGCCGATGCCGAGGTAGTGATGCCCGTTCGGCTGGTAGCGCGGGACGTAGTTCTGGGCGAAGGAGAGGTTCGCGACGAGCTGAAGAGGACGGGTGAGCAGGCCGCGGTCGAGCAGGAGCGCGTCGAGCAGCAGGATCGCCCAGTAGGCGGGCAGGATCCGCAGCGCGCGGTTGACGGCGTAGCGGCGAACCGAAGGGCTCGCCTCGCCGCGGACGACCGCGGCGGCGAACGGCCGGTAGAGCAGGAACCCGCTGAGCACGAAGAAGAGCGTCACGCCGGCGCGCAGGTTCGCGAACAGATGCTGCGATGCCCCGGCCTGCACGCCTGCGGTCTCGTCCCAGACGTGGAACGCGAGGATCGCCGTCGCCGCCAGCGCCCGCAGCCCCTCGATCCCCTCGAGCCGGCCGCGCCCCCGGCGGTCGCGCGGCAGCGGGACGCCGCCGTGGAATCCGGACCCGGCCGGGCGCTGCGTCTGGATCGTGCTCTCCAAAGCCTCCACTGACGTGAGTGTTGTCCCGCCCGACAGTCTGACGCCTCTCCGGAAACGCCGCCGTCGAAACAGCGGCTCGCAGATCTCTTACGCGGGGGCCGGGACGGCCCAGAAACGGCGGGCCCAGAGCGCGACGTAGACGAGCGAGACGAGGACCGGCACCTCGATCAGCGGGCCGACGACACCTGCGAGGGCTTGCCCGGACGTCGCCCCGAAGACGCCGACGGCCACCGCGATCGCGAGCTCGAAGTCGTTCGAGGCGACCGTGAAGGCAAGGCTCGCCGTCTGTGCGTACGGCAGGCCGATCAGCTTGCCGATGACGAACCCTGCGACCCACATGACGGCGAAGTACGCGAGGAGCGGCAGCGCGATCCGCGCGACGTCGAGCGGCTGCGAGGTGATCGTGTCGCCCTGGATCGCAAAGAGCAGCACGATCGTGAAGAGCAGGCCGTAGAGCGTGATCGGACCGACCCGGGGAAGGAACTCGCGGTCGTACCACTCGCGCCCCTTGCGCTTCAGGCCGACCCTGCGCGTGAGGAAGCCGGCCGTCAGCGGGATTCCCAGGAAGATCAGCACGGTGCGCGCGGTCTCCCAGATGCCGACCTCGAACCCCTGCGTGTCGAGCCCGAGCCAGCCCGGGAGAACGGTCAGGTAGAAGTAGCCGAGAAGCGAGAACGCCAGCACCTGGAAGGCGGCGTTGAAGACGACGAGGATGGCGGCGCGGTCGCGGTCGCCCTTCGCGATGTCGTTCCAGATCAGCACCATCGCGATGCAGCGGGCGAGGCCGACGATGATCACACCGGTGCGGTACGCGGGCTGATGCGGCAGGAGCAGCCACGCGAGCGTGAACATGAAGAGGGGCCCGACGACCCACGAGAGAAAGAGCGAGACGCCGAAGAAGAGCCGGTTGGAGACGCCGTCGTGCTGGGTGCGTCCGAGCTCCTCGTAGCGCACCTTCGCGAGGACGGGATACATCATCAGGAGCAGGCCGAGCGCGATCGGCAGCGAGACGGTGCCGACGCGCAGCCTGTCGAGGCCGTCGTTCAGGCTCGGGATCAGCGCGCCGAGGCCGAGCCCGGCGGCCATCGCGAGGCCGATCCAGAGCGGCAGGAACCGATCGAGCGTCGAGAGCTTCCTCAGCACCGCCGCGTCGTCGGCGGCCGGCGGCGCGGGAGCGGGTCGCCGCTCCTCGACGACGGCCATCAGGTCGCGCTCCGTTCGCGCCCGGCGCTCGCGTCGAGCTCGCGGGCGAGCCGGTCGACACGCAGCCCGATCTCGTCGCGGATCTCGCGCACGCGCTCGATCGTCTGCCCGTGCGGGTCGTCGAGCTCCCAGTCGACGTAGCGCTTGCCCGGGATGTACGGGCAGGCGTCGCCGCAGCCCATCGTCACGACGACGTCGGCCCACTCCGCGTCGTCGTCACGATGGGCTGCGGCGACGCCTGCCAGTGCTCCCGGTAAGCGCTACCTCGACTGGGAACTCCCCGACCCCGCACGGCAGACGATCGACGAGTGCACGAGATCCGCGACGAGATCGGGCTGCGTGTCGACCGGCTCGCCCGCGAGCTCGACGCGAGCGCCGCGCGCGAACGGAGCGCGACCTGATGTCCGTCGTCGAGGAGGGAGCAGCGACCCGCTCCCGCGCCGCCGGCCGCCGACGACGCGGCGGTGCTGAGGAAGCTCTCGACGCTCGATCGGTTCCTGCCGCTCTGGATCGGCCTCGCGATGGCCGCCGGGCTCGGCCTCGGCGCGGTGCCCGAGCCTGAACGACCTCGACAGGTTGCGCGTCGGCACGGTCTCAGCGTCGATCGCGCTCGGCCTGCTCCTCGTGATGTACCTGCCAGGTCCTCGGCGAAAGGTGCGCTACGGGGACTCGGACGCACCCGGCGCGACAGCATCTCCAACCGGCTCCAGCATCTCGCCTCTTTTTCTCTCGTCGGTCGTCGGGCCCCCTCTTATGTTCACGCTCGCGTGGCTGCTCCTGCCGCATCGCGGCGTACCGCACGGTGTGATGGATCGTCGGCCTCGCCACTGCATCGCGATGGTGTTGATCTGGAACGACATCGCGAAGGGCGACCGCGACCGCGCGGCCATCCTCGTCGTCTTCGACGCCGTCTTTTCCAGCTGTCGCGTCTGGCTTGGCTGCTCCTGACCGTTCTCCCGGGGTGGCTCGGGCTCGACACGCAGGGTTTCGAGGTCGGCATCTGGGAGACCGCGCGCACCGTGCTGATCTTCCTGGGAATCCCGCTGACGGCCGGCTTCCTCACGCGCAGGGTGGGCCTAGAAGCGCAAGGGGCGCGAGTGGTACGACCGCGAGTTCCCCGGGTCGGTCCAGATCACGCTCTACGGCCTGCTCTTCACGATGCGTGCTCCTATTTGCGATCCAGGCGAACGCGTCGCCTCGCAGCCGCTCGACGTCGCGCGGATCGCGCTGCCGCTCCTCGCGTACTTCGCCGTCATGTGGGTCGCGGGTTCGTCATCGGCAAGCTGATCGGCCTACCCGCTACGCCAAGCGCAGCGCCGAGCCTTCCAGGTCGCCTCGAACGACTTCGACTGGCGATCGCGGTGGCCGTCGGCGTCTTCGGGGCGACGTCCGGGCAAGCCCTCGCAGGTGTCGTCGCCGCTGTCGAGGTGCCCGTCCTCGTCTCGCTCGTCTACGTCGCGCTCTGGGCCCGCCGTTTCTGGGCCGTCCCCGGGCCCCACGTAAGAAATCTGCAGACCACTGTTTCAACAGCGGCGTTTCCGGAGAAACATGTCGGGCGGGACAACGCTCACGTCAGTGGAGGCTTTGGAGAGCGCGAATCCAGACGCCGGCCGGGTCCGATTCCACGGCGGAGTCCCGCTGCCGCGCGACCGCCGGGGGCGCGGCCGCGAGGGGATCGAGGGGCTGCGGGCGCTGGCGGCGACGGCGATCCTCGCGTTCCACGTCTGGGACGAGACCGCAGGCGTGCAGGCCGGAGCATCGCAGCATCTGTTTCGCGAACCTGCGCGCCGGCGTGACGCTCTTTCTTCGTGCTCAGCGGGTTCCTGCTCTACCGGCCGTTAGCCGCCGCGGTCGTCCGCGGCGAGGCGGCCCCTTCGGTTCGCCGCTACGCCGTCAACCGCGCGCTGCGGATCCTGTCCGCCTACTGGGCGATCCTGCTGCTCGACGCGCTCCTGCTCGACCGCGGCCTCCTCACCCGTCCGCTCCAGCTCGTCGCGAACCTCTTCTTCGCCCAGAACTACGTCCCGCGCTACCAGCCGAACGGGCATCACTACCTCGGCATCGGCCCTGCCTGGTCGGTCGTCATCGAGTTGTCGTTCTACGCACTCCTCCCGCTGCTCGGGCTTCTCGCCTTTGCGGCCGTGCGGCGAAGCCGCAGGCCGACGGCGGCGGCACTGACGCCCGCCGCCTTCATGCTCCTCGGCAGCACTTCTCGCCTACCACGCGGCGCCGGGCGACTGGGGACACCTGGCAGAAGTACAGCCTGCCGTGTTACGCGGTCTGGTTCGGGGCCGGCATGGTGCATCGCGGTCGTGCGGGTGCTGTGGGAGGACGGCCGGCTGCGCGTCGCGCGCTCGTGGCCGCCGCTCGCGACCGTCGCCGGGATCGCGTTATCCTCGGGTCGTGCAAGCTCTACTACACCGGCACGCTCCTCTTCAACGAGTACCAGGCGGTCGTCGCGGTCGCGTTCGCGGCACTGATGACGATCGTCGTCCTGACCGACGAGCGAACGCGCGTCCTGCGCCTGCTCGAGTGGCGTCCGCTCGTCGCGATCGGCCTCGTCTCGTACAGCCTGTTCCTCTGGAACGACCCGAATATCCGCTGGCTGCGAGACCACGACGTGCTGCAAGCGGCTCGAGCCGCCTCGTCCTGAACCTCGCCCTCGCGGCCGTCTTGTCGGGATCGCCTCCGTCCTCACCTACGCGCGATGGAAGCGGGCGCTCGCCATGAAGCCGAAAGCGCGGGGCGCGAGCCGACCGACGCCGAGCCGCTGGGCTCGATCGAGGCGGACGACCTGCACGAGAAGCTCACGCGAGACCCCGAAGGCTGACGAGCGGCGACGGGTACTAGCGCGCCGCGTGCCGCGCACCGCGACCGTCAGCTTGTAGCTCCCCGCGGCGGCGGTGCAGCCCATGGCCTCGCCGCAGCTCGTACGCTCGGCGGTGACAAGCGCGGAGCCGGCCGGTCCTGGCGACGTACGTCGCGGTGACGGTGCCGCACCCCTGCCCGGGGACGCAGCCCGGCCTTCGGGCCACGAGCGGCTCGCCGACGAGACGGAGGCCACCCGGGGCGGAGACGGCCTTGAACTCCCAGTAGGTGCTGTGCAGCACGACGCGGAGCTTCTGGCCGCGCCGCAGCGTGACCTTGCCGCCGTCCTGGCCGTCGGACGCGTGCACCACCGGGAGGGAGCGCGTCGCGGCCGTGCCGGCGCCGCTCGCGCAGCCGAGGAGCGCGAAGAGCAGTGCGAGGGCGAGGGGTACGCGGCGTAAGGCATCGATCGGCTCCTTGACTTCTTCGGCTCGAATAGTAGCTTCTCGTGCTACCTGATACGTGAAGATGCTGCCCGCGTTCGTTTCTTGCGGAACACGCATCGCGAGCGGGGGGAGAAAGGAGTTGGCTCATGACCAGGAGCCAGCTCGCAAAGGCCGTCGCAACCCTCGCCGTCGGCCTCGGAACCACCTTCGGCCTCTACGGAGGCGTCTCCGTCGCCAGCGCGGCGCATGCGTCGAGCGCCGCGCCCGTCGCGTTCGTCTCGGGCCCGCCCGGCGTCGCGATGGCTCAGCCGATGAACGCATCGGCCGCCGCGGAGACGAGCCCGGCCGCACCCTCCGACACCGGAGCGAGCGGCAGCTACACGCACCGCGGACCGGTGAGCCCCCGCACAGGATCTGCCGCCGGGAAACGGCGACGTCATGCTCAGCACGACGATCTACTACGTGTTCTGGCTCCCGACCGGGCAGCACTTCGAGGCGAACGCGGCCGGCGACACGAACTACGAGAACCTGCTCATCCAGTGGGCGCAGGATCTCGGCGGCTCGCAGTTCCACAACCTCGTCACGCGGTATGACGGGAACAACGGGGCGATCACGAACACCGTGGCCTACGGCGGCTCCGTGACGGACACCACCGCCTACCCGCACGCGGGCTCGACTGCCGATCCGCTCCAGGACTCCGACATCCAGGCGCGTGTCACCGCGGCCTACGCCGCGAACCCCTCCTGGACGGAGGACATCAACCACATCGTCGCCGTGTTCACTGCCACCGGCATCCACGAGTGCGCGTCGTTCGGTTGCACGTTCTCCGCGACCGGAGGCTTCTGCGCGTACCACGACCACTTCGACGACAGCGGCAGCGACGCCGTCTATGCCTTCATGGGCTACGACGACTTCACGCACGTCGCCGGCCAGACCTGCGTCGCGGGCCTGACGGGCAGCGACACGGATCCGAACCGCGGTACCTATCCGAACGGCGACCGCGCCGCGGACGCTGAGATCAACACGCTCTCACACGAGGTGATCGAAGCGGAGACGGATCCGCACCCGAACGACACGTGGACCGCTCCGAACCCCGAGGGCGAGATCGGAGACGCGTGCAACTTCAACTTCGCGCCGAGGAACGACCAGGGCGCGGACGTCTACATGAACGGCCACGGCTACATCATGCAGCAGGAGTACAGCAACGCTGCTCACAACTGTGCGATCGACCTGGCGGGGACGAACGGGTTCTGCCCCGGCTCCTCCAACAGCGTCTGCTCGCCGACCACGAGCTTCACGAAGTCGGTCGACGACGCGACCCGCAGGTCAACTCGACGATCCATTACACGCTTACGCTGAACAACACGAACAACACGGGCGCGGAGACGAACCTCGCCCTCACCGACACCGTGCCCTCGGGCTACGTGGTGACCGGTTTATCGGCGCCGGGCTCGACGTCGAACAGCAATACCGCATCGAGCATCACGGTCAACTACGACACGCTTCCCGTCCACCAGTCGAGGACGGTGACCGTCACGGCCACCGTTCCGGTTCAGGCCGGGACGACGGCCACGAACTGCGGGACGTTGAACGGACAGAACCTGCTCGCAACGGCGCTCTCGGCGCAGACCACCTCGCCGTGCGCGAGCGCGACGCCGGTCAAGATCCCGACCACCGTCACCGTCAGCCCGCAGAGCGGTGACTACAACGACGCGGACACCGTCACGGCGACGCTCAGTGACGACGTTGCGAACCCGGTCGCCGGCAAGCAGCTCACGTTCACCTTGAACGGGAACGAGACCTGCAACGGCACGACCAACTTCGCCGGCGTCGCGAGCTGCCAGCTGACTCCCGGCGAGGCCGCCGGCCCGTACACACTCACGGCGGCCTTCACCGACAGCAGCGACCCGGTCTATGCGACCTCGACGTCGAGCACGACATTCACGGTCACCAAGGAGGAGACGACGACGACCTACACGGGCGCCACCGTCCTCCTCGGCACCTCCGCGACGCTGCAGGGGACGCTGCTCGAGGACGGCGTGACACCGATCGCAGGCAGGACGTTGACGCTCAGTCTCGGCAGCGCGACCTGCACCGCCTCGACGAACGCGAGCGGCGTGGCGAGCTGCACGGTGAGCAACGCCGCGCTCGGGTCGCAGACGCTCTCCGCGACTTTCGCGGGCGATGCGTTCTACCTGCCGTCGAGCGACAGCAGCAAGACCGCAATCGTGTTCGCCTTCCCGAGCTCGGGGGCGTTCACGCTCGGAAACACCACCGCCGCCGCCGCCGGCTCCTCGACGGTGACGTGGTGGGCCAGCACGTGGAACAAGCTGAACACCCTCACGGGCGGGGAAGCTCCCGCCGCCATGAAGGGCTTCGTGAACGCCGTGACGCTGCCGACAACCTCGCCGGCCAACGTCTGCGGCGGGAACTGGACGACGAACACGGGTAACAGCCCGCCGCCGCCCGCCACCGTTCCGAGCTACATGGGAGTGATCGTGAGCGACTCCGCCGTGAAGAACGGCACCAGCGTGAACGGCCACTACCTGAAGGTCGTCGTGGTGCGGACGAACCCGGGCTACGCCCCCGGTCCCTCGAACACGGGCACCGGGACGATCGTCGCCACGTTCTGCACCGCTCCGTAAGCAACGCGGGCATGGCTGGGGGCCGGGTCACGCCGGCCCCCGGCCCGCTCGCCGCCTCGCATCAACCGGACGACCCCGAACCCGCCTTTTGGCGAGGGACGCGGAGCGCCCCTCGGTCTCAGAATCCGACTGGGGCTTGGGTCGAAGGCACACTAACGAGCGGAACCGGTATCGGTGCCATACGCCGTCCGCTGACCAACTGGCCCCGAGGCGGAGGCTCGGCCGTGCGGCGTCGAGTCTCCGCCTTTCGCCGAGCGTCCTCGATGTCTAGCGAGCGCGTAAGGCGGGAATCGTCGGCACGTGGCTCCCGCCTTCGCACTCGCACACAGATGGCCCGAGCGGCTGCTCGTCGGCGCGATCGTGCTCCTCGTCGCGGTCGCGGCGTCCCGCGTTCTGCGCTGGCGGATCCGCCTGCTCGCCGGGCGGCGGGCGGAGGATCCGCGGCTCCTCCGGAGGCTGCAGGCGCGCGAGACGTTCGCGATCGTCGGCGAGACGGTGCTGCGCTACGGCGCCTTCGTCTTCGCGGTCTTCTGGCTCCTCGGCATCTTCATCGCGGACACGACCGCAGCGATCGGCGGCGCGTCGCTGATCGTCATCGTCGTCGGCTTCGGCATGCAGCGCGTGCTGCAGGACGCCATCGCGGGCTTCGGACTCCTGTTCGAGGGGTGGTACGCCGTCGGCGACTTCGTGTCGCTGCGTCCCATGGAGGTGACCGGGTTCGTCGAGGAGATCGGCCTCCGCACGACGGTCGTCCGCTCGCTGAACGGCGACCGCAACTACGTGCCGAACAGCCAGATCATCGGCGCCGTGCGCAGCCCGCGCGGCTATCGGACGTACACGATCGAGATCGTCACCACCGATCCCGACGCCGCACGCGAAGCCGTGGAGTCGGCTGCGCTCCGCGCGCCGACCGGGCGTGCGCGGTTCCTGCGCGCGCCGAGCATCAGCGAGGAGCGCGAGCTCGGCGAGGGCACGTGGCTCGTTCGCGCGACCGCGGACGTGCCGCCGTCGCTCGAATGGCTCGCCGAGGGCCTCCTCGACGCCCTGATCCGGGCGCAGATCCCGCCCGAGGCGCTCCTCGCCGGCCCGATCGTCTACACGCTCGACGAGAGCTCGGTGGAGCGGTACCAGCGCCGCGTTCTCGTCCGCTGAAAGCCGAAGAGCCGACGGACGAGGCTGCGGCTCCCGCGTCCAATCGGCTCTTCGCATTGTGAGGGGTTACGGGCTGCGGCCCACCGTCCCCTCACGTGGTAAGAGCATCGGCGCGCTCGGCGCGGGACGAAGAGCCTCAGTCGAGTGAACCGATCGAGTGAACCACCGGTTCAGTGATCGAAGAACCGTCGCGCTCCATCCGATGATTCAGTCATCGCGGGCCCCGATGCGGCGGGGGCCCGCGACTCAGAAAGAAACGGCGTGACGCGCACCATGCGGCGGTGCGCGCCGGGCGCCGGACAGAAAGAGGGCGAGCCAGCGGCGGCTCGCCCTCTTTCTGTCGTCGGCGACGGGGAAGTCCCTTGCGCCGAAGCGCACGACCGCCGGGCCGTAGAGGTGTCCGCCCCCTAAGACTCGGGTCGAAACCGGGGTCGTCCCCTAATGCGACCGACCCGGTCCCGGTCGCAGCATGAGGCCACCTGAAAACGAGGGAGGACCGACAATGACCGAGCTGCTCCGCGACGCGGCCGCCGCCGCGCTCGACAACCTTTCCGAACGCCTCGACGGCGACCTCTACCGGCCCGGCGACGCCGACTGGGACGAGGCCCGCACTGCCTGGAACCTCGCCGTGGACCAGCGGCCCGCGGCCGTCGTCGCGGCCGAGTCGGCGGCCGACGTCGCCCACACGGTTCTCGCGGCGCGCGTCGAGGGCCTTCGCGTCGCCCCGCAGGGCACCGGGCACGCCGCCGCCGCGATCGGCGACCTCTCCGGCACGATCCTGCTCCGCACGACCCGCATGCGCCGCGTCGACGTCGACCCGCAGCGACCGCCGCGCCCGTGTCGAGGCGCGGCGTCATCTGGCAGGAAGTGACCGACGCCGCAGCCGAGCACGGTCTCGCCGCGCTCGCAGGGTCGTCCCACGACGTCGGCGTCTTCGGCTACTCGCTCGGCGGCGGCCTCAGCTGGCTCGCCCGCAAGCACGGCCTCGCCGCGAACACGATCCTCGCGGCGGAGATCGTCGACGCCGACGGCGCGATCCGCCGCATCGACGCCGAGCTCGGACCCCGAGCTCTTCTGGGCCATCCGCGGCGGCGGCGGCAGCTTCGCGATCGTGACCGCGATCGAGCTGCGCCTCTTCCCGATCGAAGAGGTCGTCGCGGGCGTCCTCTTCTTCCCGCTCGAGCGCGCATCCGAGGTGCTGAACGCGTGGCTCGAGTGGACGAAGGAGGCGCCCGAGGATGTGACCTCGTGCGGGCGCATCATGCGCTTCCCGCCGTTCCCGGAGGTGCCAGAGCCCCTGCGCGGGAAGGCGTTCGCGCTCGTCGAGGCCGTCTTCGCCGGCGAGCCCGCGGCCGCCGACGACCTCCTCGCTCCGCTCCGCGCGCTCGGACCGGCGATGGACACGTTCCGCGTCATGCCTGCCCGCGAGCTCAGCACGCTGCACATGGACCCGCCGCACCCGGTTCCCGGCGTCGGCGACGGGCTCCTGCTCGGCTCGGCCGACGCCGACACGATCGCCGCACTCGTCGAGTCGGCGGGCGCCGAGTCCGGGTCGTCGCTCCTCTCCGTCGAGCTACGGCAGCTCGGCGGTGCGCTCGACCGCGTGGCGGAGGGTGACGGCGCGGCGTCGTTCGCCGGCTGCGAGTACGCCGTCTTCGCGGTCGGGATCGCGGCGACGCCGGAGCTCCACGCGGCGAGCGAGCGCGACTCGAAGCGTGTCGTCGAAGCGCTCGAGCGCTGGGATGCGGGCCGCGACTACATGAACTTCCGCGAGACGAGGTCGAGCGGCGAGCGGCTCTTCTCGTCGGAGGTTCACGAGCGGCTTCGGGCGATCAAGCGTCGCGTCGATCCGCGCGACCTGATCCGCTCGAACCACCCGGTGCGGCCGGCTACGGCTTCCAGTTCCTGAGGTTGAAGAACGCCTGGTAGATGTCGCGTGCGGCGGGACCGGCGGCTTCGGCGCCGAACCCGCCGTGCGCGACGAACACCACGACGACGACCTTCGGATTCCGCGCCGGCGCCCACGACGCGTACCACGAGTGGTCGCTCCGTCCCGGGCCCGACTCGGCGGTGCCGGTCTTGCCCGCGACCGGCACCGGGAAGTTCGCGAAGAGGGACGCGGACGTGCCGCCGGGGGAGTGCGCCGCCTGATAGAGGCCGTCGCGGATCGCCCACTGGTCGACGAGCTTCACCCTCCGGACGGGCGGGAACTTCAGCATCTGCACCGACGCGCCGCGGAGGATCGCGCTCGCGACGTGCGGGCGCACGACCTTGCCGCCGTTCGCGAGGGCCGAGTACGCCACGGCGAGCTGCAGCGGCGTCGCCTGCAGGTAGCCCTGGCCGATCGCCAGGTTGATCGTCTGCCCTTCGTACCACGGCTGGTTGTACGTCTTCTGCAGCCACGCCGGCGTGGGGACGAGCCCGGTGGACTCGCCCGGCACGTCGAAGCCCGTCGTGTGGCCGAGGCCGAGCTTGCGCGCCCAGTTCTGGATGCCCTGGCTCGAGCGCGCGAAGAAGTCGTCGCCGAGCCGGTAGAACCAGGTGTCGCACGACTCGGCGAGCGCGGTCGGCAGCGACATGCTCGAGTAGACCCCGGCTTCGACGTTGTGGAACGTGAAGCCGCCGATCGTGAACGACCCGGTGCAGAGCTTCGGCGTCGACGGCGTGATGATCCCTTCGGAGAGCGCCGCCTCCGCGACGATCGGCTTGAAGGTCGAGCCCGTCGGATACTGCCCCTGCGTCGCCTCGTTCAGGAGGCGCGGAGCGGTCCCGCGATCCTTGTAGAGGCTCGCGAGGTACTTCGGGTCGCGGGCGGCGGCGACCTGGTTGTAGGTCGGATAGCTCGCGAGCGCATAGATGCCGCCGGTCTGCGGATTCATGACGACGGCCGCCGCCGCGTTCGCGTCGGAATGGCCGTTCGCGCGGGCGAGCGCGACACCGTGCGCGATCGCCTTCTCGGCGGCCCGCTGGATCCTGGCGTCGATCGTCAGCCGGAGCGTCGGCAGCGCCTTGCCTGCGGCGCTGAACTCGAGCGGCCCGACGACGCGGCCCTGCGAGTCGACGCGCAGGTGGGCGCGCTCGAAGCCGCCGTTCAGGATCCGGTCGTACTCCGCCTCGATGCCGGTGACGCCGACATTCTCTCCGGGCTTTGCGTGCGCGTACCGAGGCGATGCGAGGAGCTGCGGGCTCACCTCGCCGAGGAGGCCGAGGAACTCGCTCCCGAACGCCCCTTGCGGATAGCTGCGCGACACGAGCGTCGTCGTCTTCAGGCCCGGGTACTCGGAGGAGCGCTCGACGAGATACTGGATGAGCCCGCCACTCGGATGGGAGAGGAGCGTCGCAGGCGCAAACGGCGACTTGACGACGGAGCGCTCGATGCGGGTGACGAAGCGTCCTGACCGGCACGTGCGCGAGCCGGGACAGCCGGCGGAGCGAGCCGAGCCCCTCCTTCGTCGCATGCCAGCCCTTCGTGTCGATCTCCCCGAGCGCTGCGACGTCGGCCGCGATCACGATGCGTCCCGTCGTGCCGGCGAGCTTGCGGCCCTTCGCGTCGACGATCGGCCCGCGCGGGCCGGCGAGGTCGACCGTCCGGTAGGCCTGACCGTTCGCGAGCGATGTGTACTGCGGGCCGTGCAGGATCTGGATCGACCACGCGCGCAGCACGAGCACGCAGAGCGCGATGCCGACGAGCGCGGCGAGGCCGCCGATCCGCACGAAGAACCCGGGGCTGCGGAAGAAGGGCGCGTCTGCGCGCGAGTACGGCTGGAGCCGGCGGCCGCCGGTGAGGTTGCGCGGGAGCGTGACCCGGCGCCGGGGATCGGGGGACGAGATGGCTACGGCAGGTGCGGCTTCCTCGAGCTGACGGCCGTGCTCCAGTGTAGGCGCACTCCCGCCGGCCCGCTATTCCTCGGCGAGCTCGTCGGCGAGGAGCGCGAGAGCGAAGATCCGCCAGGCGAGATCCGGCTCGGAGCGAAGGAGCTCTGCGCCCGCGGCGACCGTCGGCAGACCGTCGTCCTCGAGGGCGGCGAGAGCGTCGGCGAGCGCCCGGCGGCGCTCGGGCGCGTCGAGCTCGGCGGCGAGCCGGGCGACCGCGACCGCATCGAGATCGAGGTCGCGGTGCGGGTCGCCCCCGGCCGCAAGGGTCAGGAGGGCGCGCCTGCGCGCCGCCTTCAGCCCGGCCTCGTCGAGCGGCACGGAGGGGATCGCAAGCCAGGCGAGCGACACGAGGAGCTCGGGCGCCCGCTCGTCGAACCCCGCGGCTTCGAGCTCTTCTAGCCTGGATCTCGGCAATCGCCCGTCTCGCCCTCGCAGCAGCCGAGCTTGAAGCGGCACTTCGGGCATTGCCACGTGCCGGTGCGCCACTCCATCTCGGCGCCGCAGCGCAGGCAGAGCTCCCTGGCCTCGACGGTCATGCCGCAGAGGCTACGGACTGGACCCGACGGAACTGCACACCTTCTCGTGCCGTTCGCCCACTCATCCAGCGGTCCGCCGGAGCGAACAGCGGGGTCAGACCCGTAGGGTCAGACCCCGGAGCTCGGGTGTCCGTCGGAGCGAACAGCGGGGTCAGACCCCGGAGCTCGGGTGTCCGTCGGAGCGAACAGCGGGGTCAGACCCGGAGCTCGGTGTCCGTCGGAGCGAACAGCAGGGTCAGACCCCGGAGCTCGGGTGTCCGTCGGAGCGAACAGCGGGGTCAGACCCGTAGGGTCAGACCCCGGAGCTCGGGTGTCCGTCGGAGCGAACAGCGGGGTCAGACCCCGGAGCTCGGGTGTCCGCCGGAGCGAACAGCGGGGTCAGACCCCGGAGCTCGGTTGTCCGTCGGAGCGAACAGCGGGGTCAGACCCGTTTCGGACGGCGAGGTCAGTCGGCGTAGTACTCGTCGGCGATCGAGAGAACGTCGTCGAGGATCGAGATGCCCTCGTCGAGCTCCTCGCGCGTGATCGTCAGCGGCGGGCAGATCATGATCACGTTCCAGTGCGTCATGAGATAGAGCCCGCGCTCGAGTGCGGCCTTCGCAAGGCGCGCCACCGGCGCCGCGTCCTCGCCCGCGCCGTTGAACGGCACGAGCGGCTCGCGCGTCTCCCGTGAGCGGACGAGCTCGAGCCCCCAGAAGCAGCCGAGCCCGCGCACCTCGCCGATCGACGGGTGCTTGTCGGCGAGGCCGTGCAGCGCCTCGGCGAAGACGTCGCCCATCTCGGCGGCGTGCTCGACGATGCCCTCCTCGCGGAACGCCTCGATCGACGCGACGCCGACCGCGCAGGCGAGCGGATGGCCGCTGTACGTGAGGCCGCCGGCGAAGTACTTGTCGCGCACCCAGTCTGCGATCGGCTCGCGGATCGCCATCGCGCCGAGCGGGACGTAGCCGGAGTTGATGCCCTTCGCCATCGTCAGGATGTCCGGGACGACGTCCCAGTTGTCGACGCCGAACCACTTCCCGGTGCGGCCGAAGCCCGGCCATCACCTCGTCGGCGATGAGGAGGATCCCGTGCTTGTCGCACGTCTCGCGGATCGAGCTGGAGGTAGCCGTCGGGCGGGACGATGATCCCGTTCGTGCCCGGTCACCGTCTCGAGGATCACGGCGGCGACCGTGTGCGCGCCTTCGTACTGGAGGATCTCCTCGAGGTGCGGCGCGCCGGTGCAGACGGGACACGGGTCGGGATGACCGGCGGGGCAGCGGTACGTGTAGGGATCGAACATGCGCACGACGCCCGGGATGCCCGGCTCGGCGGGCCAGCGGCGCGGGTCGCCGGTGAGCGTGATCGCGCCGGCCGTCGCGCCGTGGTAGCTGCGATAGCGCGCGATGACCTTGTGGCGTCCGGTGTACCAGCGTGCAAGCTTGATCGCGTTCTCGTTCGCCTCGGCGCCGCCGTTCGTGAAGAACGCCATCGAGAGGTCGCCCGGCGTCACCTCGCTGATCAGGCGCGCGAGCGTCGAGCGCGGCTCGGTCGCCATCGGCGGGCCGATCGTGCAGAGCTTGTCGGCCTGCTCCTTGATCGCGGCGACGAGCCGCGGGTGCTGGTGGCCGATCGAGACGTTGACGAGCTGCGACGCGAAGTCGAGGTAGCGCTTGCCGTCGTAGTCCCAGAAGTAGCGCCCCTCGGCGCCGGCAACCGCGATCGGGTTGAGCGCGTTCTGCACCGACCACGAGTGGAGGACGTAGCGCTTCGCGTCCGTCGACGACCTGCCGGCCGAGCTGTGCGTTCGTCTCGATCGTCGCCATGCCGAAAGCCTACGCGACGGTCACCCGGACCCGCTGGACCGCGTTGTTGCAGTACCCGCCGAGGTTCCACTCGGGCTCGAGGGGCTGCGTGTTGCCGGCCGCGTCGGTGGCGCGGCAGCAGAGCTCGAACTCCCCCGGCCGTGCGTCCCACGCGTAGCTCCAGCCGCGCCAGGCGTACGCGCCCGCGGGGGCCGCGAGCTCCGCGTCCGCCCAGGTCGCGCCGCCGTCGGTGCTGACCTCGACGCGCTCGACCTCGGCCCAGCCGGACCACGCGCGGCCGTCGAGCGAGGCACGGGCCGGCCTCGAGCGAGCGCGCCCGCGAGAGGAACTCGGGGATCCCGGGCGGCACGAGCAGCGAGCGCGGCTGCATCCGCGTGACCGGCTCGCCCGGCTCCTCCTCGGTCCGCGTGGATCGTGTACGCGGACTCCTGCTGCCAGCCGCGGAACGGCTCCTCGACCGCGGTGATCGACTGCAGCCACTTGACCTGCGTCATGCCGTACCAGCCGGGGACGATCAGCCGCAGCGGGAAGCCGTGTTGCGGCGCGAGCGGCTCGCCGTTCATCGCGTAGGCGAGGAGCACGTCCTCTCCGAGCGCCTCGCCGACCGTGAGGCTCCGCGCGTACGCGTGCTCGACGCCGCCCTGGATGCCGCGGTCGAGGCCGGTGAAGACGAGCTCGCTGCGCCGACGGGGAGAGCCCGGCCTCCTCGAGGAGCGGCGCGAGCGGCGTTCCCGTCCACTCGGCGTTCCCGACCGCGTCCATCAGCCACGGCTGGCTCGGCGAACGCGGCTCCGCCATCAGCGCGCGGCCGTTCCCGGCGCACTCGAGCGTGACGGCGAGCGTCCGCGCCGGGCGCGCCCTGAGCTCGTCGAGCGTGAGCGCGAGCGGCCGCTCGACCGCTCCTCCTGCCTCGAGCCGCCAGGCGGCCGGGTCGACCGCCGGGATGTCGAAGTGGATCAGCAGGTAGTGCAGCCCGAGCGGCGTCACGGGCTCGCGGAGCGCCTCCAGCGGGAGCCCGTGGTTCCGCGCCGCGAGCTGGAGCTCCTCGAGCGAGATGCCGGTTGCGAGCTGGCCGATAGCGCGAACTCAAGCACGCTACGCTGGCCTCGACAAGGAGGATATCGCCATGACAGAGCTCGCAACGCCGCCCGTCGAGGAGAGCACGGGCACCACGAGGATCAGCCATTGGATCGGCGGCCGCAGCGTCGCCGGCACGTCCGGCCGCAGCGGCCCCGTCTACAACCCCGCGACCGGCCGCCGGTCCGGCGCCGTCGACTTCGCAACGGTCGAAGAGGTCGACCAGGCGGTCCAGGCGGCGAAGAGCGCATTCGTCGAGTGGCGCACCGTGTCCCTCGCGAAGCGCGCCGAGCTCTTCTTCCGCATCCGCGAGCTCCTGCACGAGCGCCGCGAAGAGATGGCGAAGCTCCTGACCGCGGAGCACGGCAAGGTGCTGTCGGACGCGATGGGAGAGGTGACGCGCGGGCTCGAGGTGGTCGAGTTCTGCTGCGGCATCCCGACGCTCCTGAAGAGCGAGTACTCCGAGCAGGCGTCGACGGGTATCGACGTCTACTCGATCCGGCAGCCGCTCGGCGTCGTCGCCGGCATCACGCCGTTCAACTTCCCGGCGATGGTCCCGATGTGGATGTGGGCGCCGGCGCTCGCGACCGGCAACACGTTCGTGCTGAAGCCGTCGGAGAAGGATCCGTCCGCGTCGATCTGGACGGCCGAGCTCCTGAAGGAGGCCGGCGTGCCCGACGGCGTGTTCAACGTCGTCATGGGCGACAAGGTCGCCGTCGACGCGGTGCTCGAGCATCCCGACATCGCCGCCGTGTCGTTCGTCGGCTCGACGCCGATCGCGAAGTACGTCTACGAGACGGCGACGTCGAAGGGCAAGCGCTGCCAGGCTCTCGGCGGCGCGAAGAACCACATGATCGTGCTGCCCGACGCCGACGTCGAGATGGCGGCGGACGCCGCCGTGTCGGCGGCGTACGGCTCCGCCGGCGAGCGGTGCATGGCGGTCTCGCAGATCGTCGCCGTCGGCGACGTCGCGCAGCCGCTGATCGAGGCGATCAAGGCGCGGATCCCGAAGGTGAAGGTCGGCGACGGCATGGATCCGTCGTCCGAGATGGGGCCCGCTCGTCACGAAGGAGCACCGCGACAAGGTCGCCTCGTACGTCGCGAACGCGACGGGCGAGGGCGCGGAGGTGCTCGTCGACGGCCGCGAGGGCGCGCCGGAGGACGGGTTCTTCCTCAAGCCGTCGCTTCTCGACAACGTGGTACCGGGGATGAAGGCGTACGAGGACGAGATCTTCGGGCCCGTGCTCGGCGTCACGCGCGTGTCGACCTACGACGAGGCCGTCGGGCTCGTGAACGACAACCCGTACGGCAACGGCACCGCGATCTTCACGCGCGACGGCGGCGTCGCCCGCCGGTTCCAGTTCGACGTGCAGGCGGGCATGGTCGGGATCAACGTCCCGATCCCGGTGCCGGTCGCCTACTACTCCTTCGGCGGCTGGAAGGCGTCGCTCTTCGGCGACCGTCACGTCTACGGCCCGGAGGGCATCGACTTCTACACGCGCGGGAAGGTCGTCACCTCGCGCTGGCCGGATCCGGCCACGTCGAAGGTCGACCTCGGGTTCCCGCAGACGCGGTAGCCCGGATGCCGTTCATCGCAGCGATCACGGACGAGGCTGCGACGCGAGGACACGGCCGCGCTCTACGAGGAGGCGCGGTCGTCGCTCGGATTCGTCCCGAACTACGTGCGCGCGTTCGGGACTGCGCCGGCCGTCTATCGCGCGTGGCAGCAGCTGAACGGGGCGATCAAGGCGGCGGGCGACCTCCGCCGGTACGAGCTCGCGACGCTCGCGGCCGCGCGCCGGCTGCGGTCGAGCTACTGCTCGCTCCAGCACGGCAAGGTGCTCGCCGAGCAGTTCTACGACGCCGAGACGGTGCGCCGCCTGCCCGCGGGCCTCGACGAGGCCGACACCGCGATCATGGCGCTCGCGGAGAAGGTCGTCGACGACGCGGGGGCGATCACCGAAGCCGACTTCGAGCCGCTCCGGGCGGCGGGGCTCGGCGACGACGAGATCGCGACCGTCGTCTACGCGGCCGCCGCGCGGTGCTTCTTCAGCAAGGCGCTCGACGCCCTCGGCTACCTCCCGGACGCCTCGTACGCGGACCTCGACCCCGCACTGCGCGAGGCGCACACGTACGCACGGCCGATCGAGAAGGGGTAGCGGGCTCGCACGTCCGGACGCTCGAGATCGAGACGCCGCACGGGCTCGCGCGCGCGCACCTGCATCTCGCCGAGCACGCCCGCGGTGCGCTCGTGCTCGGGCACGGGGCCGGGGGAGGAGTGGCTTCGCCCGACCTCGCCGCCGCGCGCGATGCGGCGCTCGAGCAGCATCTGAGCGTCGCGCTCGTCGAGCAGCCCTATCGCGTCGCGGGTCGGCGCTCGCCCGCGCCCGCGCACCAGCTCGACACGGCGTGGATCGCGATCGTCGAGCAGCTGATGCGCGTCGAGCTCGGCGGTGGGCCGCTCGTCGCCGGCGGCCGCTCGTCCGGCGCGCGGGTGGCCTGCCGCACGGCGGCGGCGACGCGCGCGGCCGCGTCCTCTGCCTCGCGTTTCCCCTGCGGCCGCCGCGCCGGCAGGGTAAGCCCGCCGCGCCGACGAGGCTCCCGGAGCTCGCTGCGCTCACCGTTCCCGCGCTCGTCGTGCAGGGCGTACGCGACCCGTTCGGCGTGCCGCCGGCGGGCGCGCAGCGCGACGTCGTCACCGTGCAGAGCGACCACAGCCTGCGCAGCGACCTGGACGCGGTCTCCGCAGCGGTCGGCGCGTGGCTCGCGCGCCTCTAGCCGGTTGCGAGCGCCGCCGTGAGAGCGGCCAGCGTCTTCGAGCCGACGACGCCGTCGGCAGTCAGGCCGCGCGCACGCTGGAAGCTCGCGACCGCCTTCGTCGTCGAGGGCCCGTACTGCCCGTCGATCGCTCCGGAGCTGAAGCCGAGTCGTGCGAGCGCGCGCTGCAGGGCCTTGACCGGAGGCGC
Source organism: uncultured Actinomycetes bacterium (assembly GCA_963831405.1). Taxonomy (GTDB): domain Bacteria; phylum Actinomycetota; class Thermoleophilia; order Gaiellales; family Gaiellaceae; genus Palsa-739. Next base: position 78,188 of record CAWHPX010000012.1, on the reverse strand, counting down.
CCGTATCGCCGGGCTTCAGGGGAGCCGTCGGCGCCGCCGGCGCAGGGCTCGTCCGCGTGGTGGCGGGCGTCGTCGCGGTCGTCGCCGGGGCTCTCTGCGTCGTCGCCCGGTCTGCGCTCGGGTGCCCGCCGGAGAAGACACCGGCGGCGGCGAGGCCGGCGAGCAGGCAGACGAGAAGGATCGCAGCGACGACGACGGAGCGGCGGCGGAGCGCGTCGCGCAGCGACGGCCGCTCTCGAGGCGACGGGCCGGGAGCCGGCGCGGCCCAGTCGTCGACCCGGGCCTCCGGGCGCGACGAGCGCACGGCCCTCGCAGAGCGCTCCTCCCACGCACCCGAGGTGTCGGGCTCGTCGAACCAATCGTCGAGGTCGGGCTCGTTGCGAGCGTCTCTATCGACCATGGCGGGTGAACCGTAGCCGCCGCGAGCGAGCCCGGCGGGGTCACGGCGGGGTCAGGCACGGGCCTGACCCCGCTCGTCTCCGGAGCTATGCGCCGGTCTGGAGGTCGTCCTGGACGCTCACGCCGCCGTCCGCCCACTCGATCGACTGGTAGACGAACGAATACTGGACGGTTGCGCCGTGCTGGACGTAGTCCGAGATCTGCGCGTTGTGCAGCGTGATCGTCGCCTCCTGGGTGCCGTCGGACTTCAACAATCCGATCAGCACCGAGGTCAGGTTCTCGTTCGTGACGAGAGCCTGGAGGAAGAGCGGCGTCGACTTGTCGAAGCGCTTCGTGATCACGAACGGCTTGTGCGTGCGCTTCCCCGAGGCCTGCCCGGTCGAGGGGTCGCGCGGCGAGACGATCTCGTGCGAGATGCCGACGAGCGCCATCGGGCTCGTGCTGAACGCGCCCTGGCGCGCACCGGTCACCTGGAGCGTCGCGGAGACGCTGTCCGGGTCCGAGGCACTCGGGCCGACCGGCCCCTGCAGGCCCTGCGGGCCCCGCTCTCCCTGGGCCCCCGCCGGCCCGGCGGTGTTCCAGCTCAGCGGCGTCTCGCCCTTCTTGCATTCGCCGGTCGCGGTGGCGATCCCGAGCTTGCCGTCGCTGCCGACGCACGCGTTGATCGTCTGACCGTCTGACGCCGCCGCCCAGGAATACGTGGCGACCCCTGCTGCGACGAGCGCCGCGAGTGCGGCGACGAGTGTGAGCCTTCGCTTCATGTGCTCCCCTTTCGCGGATCCGGTTGCCCCCCCACACAGGACGCCGGGAGGGGTGGTTCTCTTCCCGGTTACGCGGCGCGGGGGTTGCGGCGCACGCCCTGCACGAGCCAGCCCGCCAGCGCGAGCAGGAGCACGGCGAGAGCGATCGAGGCGACGAGGAGATTGAGCTTCATGTCCACCGGACGGACGAGAAGCGCAGGATCTTCCCGCCTACGGAGAGAAGGTGACCGGCTCGCCGAGCAGCGTGGTGCGGGCGGGGGTCGTCTCGGCGACGACGCGCCCGCGGCGGATGACGAAGCGCCGCGGCGGGTGGAGCCGCAGCACCTCGAGCGCGCTCGGCGCGTCGTAGACGACGAGGTCGGCCGGCTTGCCCTCCTCGATGCCGTACTCGTCCTCGACGCCGAGCGTTCGCGCGCCGCGCTCGGTGGCGCAGCGGAGCATCTCGGGGATCTCGTCGCGGCCGCTCATGTAGGTGAAGTGGAGCGCGAGCGACGCCGCCTCGACCATGTCGGCGCGGCCGAGCGAGTACCACGGATCCATGATCACGTCGTTGCCGAGCGAGACGTTGACGCCGGCTGCGAGCAGCTCCTTCAGCTGGGCGAACCCTCGCCGCTTCGGATAGGCGTCGAGCCGCCCCTGGATGAGCGAGTTCGCGTACGGGTTCACGACGATGTTGATGCCGGCGCGCGAGAGGAAGCCGTGCAGCTTCGACGAGTAGTACGGCTCGTACGAGCCCATCGCCGTGCAGTGCGACGCGGTCACGCGGCCGGTGAGCCCGAACTTCACGGTGTCGTCGGCCATCACCTCGAGGAAGCGCGAGCTCGGGTCGTCCGTCTCGTCGCAGTGCACGTCGACGCGGCGCGAGTACTGCTTCGCCAGCTCGAAGACGCGGTGCACCTCTTTCAGGCCGAGCTCCGAGGTCGGCTCGTAGTGCGGGATGCCGCCGACGCAGTCGACGCCGAGCCGCAGCGCGTTCTCGAGACGTTCCTCGTCGCCGTCGCGCGCGAAGATGCCGTCCTGCGGGAACGCCGTCACCTGCACGGTGCACAGGTCGGCGACCTCGTCGCGCAGGCGGAGGAGCCCGCGCACCATCGCCTCGTTCTCGCCCGACACGTCGGCGTGCGCGCGGATGAAGAGCGTGCCCTGCGCAACCGACCAGCGGACGATCTCGCGGGCGCGCTCGAAGACGTCCTGCTCGGTGAGGCTCGGCTTCAGCTCGCCCCAGACGTGGATGCCCTCGATCAGCGTTCCCGATTCGTTCCAGCGCGGCCTGCCGGCGGTGAGCGACGCGTCGAGGTGGAGGTGGCAGTCGACGAGCGGCGGCGTCACGAGGCGTGCCTCCGCGTCGAGCTCCTCGCGCGCCGTCGACGGCGAGCGACGCACCGATGCGGGTCCAGCGGCCGTCTTCGGCGAGGAGGTCGACGAGGCGCCCGTCGAGCAGCCGGGCGTTCCGCACGACGAGCGTCATGGGCGCGAGTCTACGGTGCGCGGAACGCCGCGACGAGCGCAGCCTTGCGCCCCCACGGATCGCGCGCCGCGACGCGGAGCGAGGCGCGCGTCCCGCGCGGTAGCGAGCGCGCCGAGATGCGCACGCGCACGGGCACGCTTCCGGGCTTGCGCAGCAGCGACTGGTGCGTCGGGCCCTTCACGCTGACCCAGAGGTGCGCCTGCGAGGGAAGGCGGACCCGCGCGGTGACGAGCAGCGAGCCGTCGCGCAGGCGCCGCGCCTTCAGCTTGCCGACGAGCCGCGGCCGCGGCGGGCCGGCGGCGACGAGGCTCGGGTCGCCCCAGACGCCGGGCTTGAAGAGCGCGACCCGCCCCGTCGCCCGCAGGAGGACGTGGGTGAGGCCGGAGCCGTCGACGTACGTGCCTGCGAGCTGCGCGACGCCGAGCGCCGGAGCTGCGAGCCGTGGAGCGGCGTGCCAGATCTTGTTGTCGCTCGAGGTGCCGACGACGGCGCTCGTCGGCTGCGCATACGTGAGGTCGACGGCCCACGGCAGCTGCGCGACCGCCGGCGAGACGCCGAAGACGAGCCCCTTGCCCGCCGTCGCGAGCGTCACCGTCGAGCCCGTGGGGATCGCGCCCGGCTGCCAGGTGAGCGTGGCCGTCCCGTCGAGCGTCGAGACTGCGCCGGCGGCCCCGGGCGCGGCGACGGCCGAGCCGGCGACGGCCGGCGGCACCGGCGCGGCGGCGACGGGCCCGGTCGTGGGTGCAGGCGCCGAGGTCGAGCCGCCTCTGCCCGTCGCCGTGACGACCGAGGAGATCGTCGCGCCGATGTCGTCGGGCGTCAGCGTGTAGGACGCGGCCGTCGCACCGAGAATCGCGACGCACTGCGTCGCCGTCGCGGAGCAGCGCCGCCACTCGTAGGTGAACGAGGTCGGCGAGCCGGTCCAGGTGCCGACGGAGACCGTCAGCGTCTGGCCCGCCTGCGTGGTGCCGCTGAGGAACGGGGCGTTCGTCACCGCGGGCCGCGTGACGGTCGAGCCGGACGCGGAGACCGCCACGGTCGGCGGGGAGGAGGCGGTCGCCGAGCCGTCCGGGCTCTGCGCCGTGACCGCGACGGTGAGGGCGTGACCGACGTCGCTCGTGACGGGGATGTACGTCTCCTCCGTCGCGCCGGCGATCGCTGCGCAGCCGGCTCCGGCGCCGTCGCAGCGGAGCCACTGGTAGTCGAACGTGAGCGGCTTGCCGCCGCTCCAGCCGCCGGGCACCGCCGCGAGCGTCTTCCCGGACTGGGCGGTGCCGACGATCGTCGGCACGGAGCTCGGCGCCGGCGGGCCGACCGGATAGCCGCCGATCGCGGCGGTCGAGGGGTCGGTGCCCTTGAAGCGGTCGAGGTCGACCTGCGGCGAGATGCCGGGGACGGTGCCGTGGCTCGAGTACTGCCAGAACGTCCAGCTGCGGCCGCCCCACGTCTCGGCCGGGACGAGAGGCGACGCGTTCGTCGTCCAGTGAGCGATCCAGAGCGGGTTCCCCGCCTGCGCGACCGCGACCGTGTCGCCGAGCGCGGTCTTCCAGAAGCTCGGCGACGCGTAGACGAGGCCCGCGACGCCCGTACGCGCCGCGATCTGCTGGAGCCACGCGCTCGCCCACTTCTGCAGCCCCGCCGTCGCGAGGCTGCCCTTCGTCTCGATGTCGAGCACGGGCGGCAGCTCGCCCTCCTGCGGCTGGGCGACGTCGAGGAAGTAGTCGGCCTGCGCAATCGCGTTCGCGATGAGCCCCGCGTCGCCGGAGCCGGCCGGGCGCGCAAAGTGATACGCGCCGAAGATCACCCCTGCCGACTCGGCGCCCGTGCGATTCGTCGTGTACGTCGGGTCGGTGTAGGTCGTGCCTTCGGTCGCCTTGCCGAACGCGAACGTGATCGACGCAGCCGCGACCTTCGGCCACTGGATCTTGCCCTGGTAGTGCGAGACGTCGATGCCCTTCGCGTACGGCGTCGCCGCGGCCGCGCCGCTCGCCAGCACGAGGGTGAGCGCGAGCAGCCCGACGACGTTCACGACGCGCGACCCCATCGGGGCCGAGCCTAGACGAGCGTCTGTTCGGATCGCGTAAAGGCTTCGTCGAGCGGACCACGCCGGAGCCGCATCCGTACAGAGTAGGCTCGCGCCGATGACGGAGCCTCCCTACAGGCCGCTCGACGCGCAGGTGATCCCGCGCTTCGCGGGCATCCGGACGTTCATGCGGGCGCCGCACGTGACGGAGCTCGCCGGCGTCGACGCTGCGGTCTACGGCATCCCGTTCGACACCGCGACGAGCTACCGCACAGGCCCGCGCTTCGGGCCGGAGGCGATCCGCTCCGCGTCTGCGCTCATCCGTCCCTACAACCCGGCGCTCGGCGTCGACGTCGTCGAGTCGCTCTCGCTCGTCGACTACGGCGACCTGCCGGTGTCGCCCGGCGACACGGAGCGCACGTACGGTCAGATCCAGGAGGCGCTTGCACCGCTCGTCGACGCAGGCATCTTCGTCGCAGCGATGGGCGGCGACCACTCGATCACGCTCGCCGAACTGCGTGCGCTCGCGCCGAAGCACGGGCCGCTCGCGCTCGTGCAGCTCGACTCGCACGGAGACACGTGGGAGCAGTACTTCGGCCAGAAGTTCTTCCACGGCACGACGTTCAAGCGTGCGGTCGAGGAACGGCTGATCGATCCGCATGCGTCGGTGCAGGCGGGCATGCGCGGATCGCTGTACGGCGCCGCCGACATCGACGACGCCCGCGAGATGGGCTTCACGGTCATCACGACCGACGAGCTGCGCGAGCTCGGGCCGAAGCGCTACGGCGAGCTCGTGCTCGAGAAGGTCGGCGCACGGCCGGTTTTCGTCTCCTTCGACATCGACTTCCTCGACCCGGCGTTCGCGCCCGGCACCGGAACCCCCGAGGTGGGCGGCTTCTCCACGGCCGAGGCTCTTGCGTACCTCCGCTCGCTGCGCGGGATCAAGCTCGCGGGCTGCGACGTCGTCGAGGTGTCGCCGCCCTACGACGGGCCGGGAAGCGTGACGGCGCTCGCGGCCGCCAACGTGCTCTACGACCTGCTCTCCCTGCGAGCGCTCGGCGGCGCACCGTGAGCATCGACGCCTGCCTGACCTTCGACGTCGACGCGGAGGCGCCGATCCTCGCGGAGAGCGGGCTCTATGCGCGGAACGCGGGCGTCATGTCGCACCAGGCGTACGGGCCGCTCGTCGGCGTGCCGCGGATCCTCGACCTGCTCGCCGAGTACGCGCTGCCCGCGACGTTCTTCGTGCCGGGGTGGACGGCCGACCGGTACCCCCAGACGGTAGAGGCGATCCTCGCCGCGGGGCACGAGGTCGGGCATCACTCGTACGCACACTTCTCGCCGTTCGCGCAGACCGAGGCGGAGGAGCGCGCCGACTTCGAGCGCGCGCTCGCGGCGCTGCAGCGGCGCGGCGCCGAGGTCGAGGGGTTCCGCTGCCCGAGCTGGGAGCCGGGCTGGCGCACGCCCGGGATCGTCGCGGAGCACGGGCTCGCATACGACTCGTCGCTGATGGATGCCGACAAGCCGTACGTGCTCGAGACGGGCGCGGGGGAGATCGTCGAGCTGCCCGTGCACTGGGCGCTCGACGACTGGGAGCAGTACGCCTACATCCCGGACCCGCCGTTCCGCTCCGCGATCGAGTCGCCGGCCAAGGTGCTCGACCTCTGGCTGAGCGAGCTCGACGCGATGCGCAAGCACGGCTGCCTCTTCGTGCTGACCTGCCATCCCTTCCTGTCGGGGCGCCCGCACCGGGTCGAGGTGCTGCGCCGCGTGATCGAGCACGCGCTCGCGGCGGGTGACGTCGAGTTCGCGCGCTGCCGCGACGTCGCGCGAAAGGCCCGGGAGGACGCCGCGACCCCGCGGCGGACGCTCGAGCCGGTCGAGGTCGAGCCGGGCCTCTACCCGGACTCCGCGTAACGCCGGCCTTCCATCCGTCCTCCACGAGGCAGACAATCCAGGCGTCTCGTTCCGGTCGACAGGGAGGCAAGGGATGGAGCACGGCAGAAACGAGCTGGCGGACGCCGTCCAGCTCGACGAGCACGGCATCGAGCCGATCCGGGCGGAGGATCGCACCTCGACGCCGTGGCAGCAGTTCTGGATCTGGGCCGGCGCGAACATCGCGCCGATCAACTGGATCCTCGGGGCGCTCGGGATCATCCTCGGGCTCAGCCTCGTCGAGACGATCCTCGTCCTCGTGGTCGGCAATGTCGTCGGCTGCGCGTTCTTCGGGCTCTTCTGCGTGATGGGCCACCGCACCGGCGTCAACCAGATGGTGCTGTCGCGCGCGGCCTTCGGACGCCGCGGGGCCTATCTGCCCGCGGTCGCCCAGCTCCTGATGACCATGGGCTGGCTCGGCGTCAACACCTGGGTCGTGCTCGACCTCGTGCTCGGGATCTTCAAGCACATGGGCTACGACCATCCGGGCACCGGCACGAAGTACGCGGTCGGCATCGGGATCATGGCGGTGCAGGTGCTGATCGCGATCGTCGGCTTCTACCTCATCCAGTCGTTCGAGAAGTACACCGTGCCGGTCGCGGCGGTGATCGTGCTCGTGATGAGCATCCTCGCGTGGACGAAGGTGAACGTCGTCTGGGGCCACTCGACGGCACACGGCGCCGACAAGCTCACCGCGTACACGCAGCTCTTGACCGCGATCGGGGTGGGCTGGGGCATCACGTGGCTCACCTGGTCGTCCGACTACACGCGCTTCATCAAGCCGGGGACGCCCGACAAGAAGGTCTTCTGGACGGCCTGGTCGGCGATCCTCATCCCGACCGTGTGGCTCGGCTTCCTCGGCGCGTCGATTGCGAGCGCCGGGGTGTCGAACGACCCGGCCGACTTCGTCACGGCGGCGTTCGGTGCATTCTCGATCCCCGTGCTCTTCCTCGTCATGCACGGCCCGGTCGCCACGAACATCCTGAACCTCTACTCGGCGACGCTCGCGGCGCTCTCGCTCGACGTGAAGGCCGCACGCTGGAAGGTCAGCGTCGCGGTCTCGATCGTCGGCACCGGAGCGCTCATCTGGTTCATCCAGTCGGCGAACTGGGCCGAGAAGTTCGACCAGTGGCTCGCCTCGGTCGTGCTCTGGATCTCCGCGTGGGCCGGCGTGATCTTCGTCGACTACGTCGTGTTCCGCAGGGGCAAGATCGACGTGCGGGCGCTCTACGCGCCGCCCAGGGAGTCGATCTACGGCGACGTCAACTGGGCGGCCGTGATCGCCATGCTCGCAGGCGTCGTCGCGGGCTGGGCATGGGGCTACGGCCTGACGAGCTTCCTCCAGGGCCCGATCGCGAAGCACACGCACAACGTGGACCTCTCGTGGCTCACCGGCTTCGGGGTGGCAGCGATCCTCTTCTACCTGCTGCGGCCGTTCTTCGTGAAGGAGGCGGCGGCGCAGGCGATCACGACGCCTGAGCGTCGAGGCGGCAGGGCGGCGGCTCAGTAGCCGCCGCCCTTGCCGCCGCAGGCGGCGAGCACGAAGAGCGCGGTCAGCACGACCGGCAGTGCGAGGAGAAAGAGACGCATGCCTGAAGTACCGCCCGGCGGCCGGATCGGATTGCGCGACCGCGCACCTACAGCGCCGCCAGACGCTCCGGCTTGAGCTCTTCTCCGAAGCGCGCCCGCTTCACGAACTGCCCGACGCCCGGCGCCGCGACGAGCTCGTCGTTCTCGACGAGGACGTGCCCGCGGAGCAGGACGACCTCGGGCGAGCCGGTGACCGTCGTCCCCTCGTAGAGGTTGTAGTCCGCCTTCGAGTGGTGGGTCTTCGCGGAGAGCGTCAGCTCCTTCTCCGGGTCGAAGACCACGATGTCGGCGTCGGAGCCGACGGCGATCGTCCCCTTGCGCGGATAGAGGCCGAAGAGCCGTGCCGGGTTCGTCGCGAGCAGCTCGACCATCCGGTTCAGCGAGATCCGCCCGGCGCGCACGCCGAACTCGTGGATCATGTGGAGGCGGTTCTCGAGGCCCGGCCCGCCGTTCGGGATCTTCGAGAAGTCGTCCTTGCCGAGCGTCTTCTGCCCGTCGAAGAGAAACGCGCAGTGGTCGGTCGAGATCACGGACAGCGCGTCGGCGCGAACGGCGTTCCACAGGACGTCCCAGTTCGACTTGTCGCGCACCGGCGGCGAGTACACGTACTTCGCGCCCTCGAAGTTGGGCTTCGCGATGTCGTCGAGCGAGTTGAAGAAGTACTGGGTGCACGTCTCGCCCCACACGTCCCAGCCTTTCGCGCGCGCGAGCTCGATCGGCTCGACGGCCTCGCGGCAGGTCACGTGGACGACGTAGAGCGGCGAGCCCGCAAGGTGGGCGAGCTGGATCGGCGCGGTTCGTCGCCTCGCCCTCCGCCTCCGGGGGACGTGTCAGCGCGTGATAGAGCGGCTCGGTGTTCCCGGCGGCGAGCGCCTGCCGCACGAGCAGGTCGACGACGTCCCCGTTCTCGGCGTGCACCATCACGAGCGCACCGGTCTGCGCGGCGACCTCCATCGTCCGGAAGAGCGTCTCGTCGTCGACCATGAGCGCGCCCTTGTAGGCCATGAAGAGCTTGTAGGAGGTGATGCCCTGCTCCGGGAGCGTCGCGAGCTCCTCGAGCGTGCCGCCGTTCTCGAGATCCGTGACGGCCATGTGGTAGCCCATGTCGATCACCTGCTTGCCGGCCGCCTTCGCCCGCCATTCCTCGAGCGCCGCCGCGAACGTCTGTCCCTGCGGCTGGATGATGAAGTCGACGTGGCACGTCGTGCCGCCGAAAGCAGCCGACGTCTGGCCCGACTCGACGTCGTCGATCGTCACCGTGCCGCCGAACGGCATGTCGAGATGGGTGTGCGGGTCGATGCACCCCGGCAGCACGTACTTGCCGGCCGCGTCGATCACCCTGTCGGCCGCGAGATCGAGCGACTCGCCGATGAGCGTGATCGTCTCGTCCTCGATGTAGAGATCCGCGACGTAATCGTCGGCGGCGGTGACGATGCGACCGCCGCGAATCAGAACCGACATTTCAGCGCCTCCTCGGTGAGCTCTTCCCCGGGAGCCGCCGCGCGGCGGCCCCCTGGGACGACGATGTTCCTACTTGCCTCCCGCCTTCAGCGTGACGGTGATCGGCTTGAAGCTCTTGCCGTTCACGTCGACGCCCTTGACGTGGTTTTTCAGGTACTGGACAGCCGCCTTCGCGAGCTCGGCGTCGTAGGCCTTCGAGCTCTGCGGCTTCTTGATCACCTTGTACTTCAGGGCGATCGCAGCGGTTCGCTTGAACGCGGCCGGATCCATGATGCCGATGCCCTTCGTGTTCGGCCAGATCAGCTTGTTGATCTCGTTCATCATCCACTTCTGGTGGCCGCCCGGGAGCGCGGTCCCGTTCTGCAGGACGATGTTCGTGCACTCCTGCACGTGGTCGCGGCAATAGATCCAGCCGCGATCCGAGGCGGCGATGAACCGCATCGCGATGTCACGATGGCTCGCCACCCAGCTCTCCTGCGCGAAGAGGCCGTCCTCGAGCATCGACGTGCCTTCCTTCTGAAGCGGGAAGACGTTCAGGTCCTTCAGCGTGTAGAGCTTCCCGGTCTTCGGGTTCTTCGACTCGAGAACCTGCGCGAGCTCGTTGTACGTCATCGCTGCAGCCGCGTCGATGCGCCGGCTCAGGAAGTCGGTCATCGTGAACGGCTGGTTGAAGATCTTGACGCCCTGCTGCTTCTCGGGATCCATGCCGTGCTTCGTCAGCGCGGCATAGAGCTCGAACTGGTTGCCGCAGCACCACACGCCGACCGTCTTGTTGCGCATCTTCGCGATCGAGGTGATGCCGCTGTCCTTCCAGGTGATCTCCGTCATCCCGGCGCGCGCGAACATCTGCGCGATGTTGACGAGCTTCGTGCCGGTGTCCCGGGTAGCGAGCAGGCTCGGCAGCCAGTCGACGCCGATGTCGGCCTGACCGCTCGCCACGACCTGCTCCGGCGTGATGCTCGGACCGCCGATCTTGAGCTTCACGTCGAGGCCGAACGCCTTGTAGTAGCCCTTCGTCAGCGCCGCGTAGTAGCCGGCGAACTGCGCCTGCGTCACCCACTTGAGCTGCAGCGTGACCTTGTCGAGCTTCGCCGCCTTCGGCTGTGCCTGCGCGGTGCCGAGGCCTGCCCAGAGTGCGACTGCAACGGCGGCGAGCGCGAGCGCGCCCCCCGCTAGCTTCTTACGACCCATCCTTGCCCCTTTCCCGTATGTGTTCATGCCCCTGCCATCTCGACTCGCGGCTGCCAGCGTGTGGCGACGCGCTCGAGGAGCGCGACCGCGAGGTAGAACCCGATTCCGAGCAGGCAGGCGATCACGATCTCGGACCATGCCTTCTCGAACTGGAAGAGCGACGCGTCCTGCTGGATGTTCGCGCCGAGCGTGTCGAGTGCGCCTCCGTAGTACTCGCTCACGATCGCACCGATCATCGCCAGCACGCTCGCGACGCGGAGCGCCGTGAAGAGGAACGGCAGCGCGGTCGGAACCCGGACGAGCCGGAAGACCGCGAGCTCGCCGACCGCGTACGACCGCATCAGCTCGATCTGCGACGGCTTGACCGAGCGGAGGCCGCGGACGACGTTCACGAAGACGGGGAAGAAGCAGAGCACGGACGCGATCACCATGTGCGCCGTCTTCGTCAGCGGGTTGAACCAGGCGTTCGTGATCGGCGCGAACGCGATGATCGGGATCGCGTTCGCCGCGATCGCGTACGGCATCAGCGCGCTGCCGGCGAGATCCCACCGGGCGACGATCGCGGCGAGCACGATGCCGGCCGCGCTGCCGAGCGCGAACCCGCCGAGCGCCTCCTGGAACGTGACCCAGCCCTCGTGCCAGAGCTGGCCCTGGTTGCTGCTGAACGCGGTCCAGATCGCGGTCGGCGCGGGGAGGAGGAAGCGCTGGACGTGGGCCCCCTTCACGACGGCCTCCCAGCCGCCGATGAAGGCGACGAGCACGACGAGCGCCGGCGCCCACTCGCGCACGCTGCGGGCGACGAGCGTCGCGAGGCCGTCCTTCGCCGGCGCTGCGGCGGAGAGGGCGCTCACGCGGCACCCTCCGAGAGGCCGGTGGCGGCGAGCGGAGATCCCTCGCCGCGGATGTGCAGCGCCTCGCGCAGCTCCGTCGCGAGCTCGAAGAAGCGGGGATCCTCGCGGGTCGCCTGCGAGCGCGGCTGGGGAAGATCGATCGGGATGACCCTCGAGACCCGGCCGGGCCGCGGCGACATCACGACGACGCGCGTCGACAGGAACACCGCCTCCGCGATCGAGTGCGTCACGAAGACGACCGTGGAGCCGCTCGCCTCCCAGATGCGCAGGAGCTCGGCGTTCAGCCGCTCGCGCGTCATCTCGTCGAGCGCGCCGAACGGCTCGTCCATCAGCAGGAGCGCCGGGTCGAACGAGAGGGCGCGGGCGATCGCCACCCGCTGCTGCATGCCGCCGGAGAGCTGCCACGGATGATGGCCGCCGAAGCCCTCGAGCTCGACGAGGCCGAGCATCTCGTCGACCCGCTGCTCGCGCCGGCTGCGATCCCAGCCTGCGAGCTCGAGGGGCAGCGCGATGTTCTTCGCCACCGTGCGCCAGTCGTAGAGCACTGCGTCCTGGAAGACGATCCCGTAGTCGTGGTCCCGGCGGGCCTGGCGCGCCGGCTTGCCGTTGACCTCGATCGTCCCGCGCGTCGGCTCGATCAGGTCGCCGATGATGCGGAGGAGTGTCGACTTGCCGCAGCCGGACGGGCCGATGAGGGAGATGAACTCGCCCTGCTCGATGTCGAGGTCGATGTCCTCGAGCGCGACCGTGCCGCCCTTGAACTGCTTCGAGACGCTCTTGATCGCGACCGCGCTCACGCGACGTGCTCCGGTGCGCGGCGGACGATGATCTTCTCGGCCGCGACGACGACGAGGAAGAACGCGATGCCGAGCGCCGCGGCGACGATGTTCGTCGCCCAGAGGTTCTGCGGCTGGAACGTGTAGTACTGCGCGAAGTTGAGGATCGCGCCGCCGAGGCCGCCGGCGATCGACGACGGCGACTCGCCGATGATCGCGCCGACGATGCTCGCGGTGGCCGACACACGCAGCGCCGAGAAGAGAAACGGCAGCGACGTCGGGAAGCGCAGCTTCCAGAGGACGGTCCACCGGTTCGCCGCATACGAGCGCATCAGCTCGACCGCGCGGCGGTCGGCGGCGTGCAGCCCGCGCAAGGTGGCGATCACGACGGGGAAGAAGGTGAGGTACGCCGCGATCACCGACACGGAGATCCAGGCCGTGACGTTCACGGAGGCGAGCCAGATCACGACCATCGGCGCGATCGCGAGGATCGGGACGGTCTGCGACGCGACGACGTAGGGCAGGAAGCCGCGCTGCAGCGCGCGCGAGTGCGCGAGGAGCGCGCCGAGCGCGAAGCCGCCGACCGCGCCCATCGCGAAGCCGAGGCCCGCTTCGCGGGCCGTGAACGCCGCCGCCTTGAGGAGCGTCACGATGAGAAGCGGCCCCTGCGGGTTCGGGCGCTCGAAGAGCGCCTGGAACATCGCGTGGATGTGCGGCATCGTCGTCTCGTCGACGGGAAACGGCCGCGTCCAGCCGTAGTGGATCCCGAGCGCGCGGAAGCCCTCCCACGAGCCCCAGAGGAGCGCGGCGACCGCAAGCAGGAGCACTGCGCGTCCTCCTGCTCGGTTGACCCCAGCAGCCCGGTCCAGGGGCCGCTCAACTGCGACTGACGCCATTCGCTTGGTTCTAACACAGTGGTTAGGCTCGCGCTATGGCACTCGATCCGAAGCGCACCGTCGAGGAGCTCGAGGAGCTCCGCGAGCTGACGGGCGACGAGAACGGCGCCCAGCGCGTGGCCTGGACGGACACGTGGGAAGAGGCCCGGACGTGGCTCCGCGGCAAGGTTGCCGGCATCGGCGCGACCGAGGAGATCGACGCGGCGGGGAACCAGTGGTTCACGCTCGCCGGCGACTCCGAGCAGGCGCTCCTGCTCGGGGGCCATATCGACTCGGTGCCGAACGGCGGCTGGCTCGACGGCTGCCTGAACGTGCTGGCGGGCGTCGAGGTGCTGCGCCGCATCGCCGCGGACGGGCGGCCGCCGCTCACGGTGCGGCTCGTGAACTGGGCCGACGAGGAGGGGGCGCGCTTCGGGCGCTCGCTCTTCGGCTCGTCGGCTGCCGCCGGCTCGATGGCAGACCAGGAGGAGCTGCGCCGGCGCAGCGACGCGGACGGCATCACGCTTCCGGACGCGCTCCGCGCGCACGGCGTCGACCTCGACCGGGCTCTCGAGGCGCGGTCGCAGCTCGAGAACGCCGCTGCGTACCTCGAGCTCCACATCGAGCAGGGGCCCGTCCTCGAGTCGCTCGACCTGCCGCTCGGCGTCGTGCTCGGGACGTTCGGCGTCGAGCGCCACCAGGTCACCTGGAAGGGCCAGGCGGCGCACGCAGGCTCGACGCCGATGGACAAGCGGCGCGACGCGCTCGCGGGCGCGGCGAAGCTCGCGCTCGAGATCCGTCCCATCGCCGCCGAGGTCGGGGAGGGGGCCGTGTGCACATCGGGCGGCGTCGTCTGCAAGCCGGGAATCGTCACGTCGGTGGTGGAGACGGCCGAGCAGCTGCTCGACCAGCGGCACCTGAACGCCGGCTCGCTCGCGCGCCTGCTCGCGCTTGCGAAGGAGGCAAGCGAGCGCTTCGCCGCGAAGAGGACGTCGAGGTGTCGTGGGAGCGCATCTGGTCGATCGAGCCGATCCTCTTCGACGACGGGCTGATCGAGCTCGCGGACGAGTCGATCCGCGAGGTCTGCGGCACGTCGCACCGCCTGCCGAGCGGACCGCTTCACGATGCGGCGGAGGTCGCGCGTGCCGGAGTTCCCACGGTGATGCTCTTCGTCCAGTCGCTGCGTGGGCTCTCGCACACGAAGCTCGAAGACACGAAGACCGAGCACGTCGAGCTGTCGGTGCAGGCGCTCGACCGCCTCGCTGCGAAGACGCTGGCTAGGCTCTCGGCGTGAGCACGCTGTTCGGCGAGGAGCACGTCCGCCGCTACCGCGAGACGGACGGTGAGGAGGGATACATCTGGCGCGAGGGCGCCACCATCCTCCTGCTCACGACGGTCGGCCGCAGCTCGGGGAACCCGTCGACGACGCCGCTCATCTTCGGGCTCGACGGCGAGACCCCGGTGATCGTCGCGTCGAAGGGCGGCGCGCCCGAGCATCCGGGCTGGTACCGGAATCTCCGGAAGACGCCCGAGGTGGAGGTGCAGATCAAGGGCGAGCGGTTCTCGGCCCGCGCGCGCGATGCGCAGGGCGAGGAGCGCACGCGGCTGTGGACGATGATGAACGGCATCTGGCCGCACTACGACGAGTACCAGCGAAAGACCGACCGTGAGATTCCGGTCGTCGTGCTCGAGCGGATCTGAACGAAGGCCCTAGTGGCCGGCGCCCTCGCCGAGGGCGGTGAGCGCGGCGAGCAGGAGGAGCAGGGCGGCGAGTGGGCCGCCGGCGCGCGACCGGCGCCGCAGAAGGAGCGCCGCGACGAGGGCCGAGGCGCCGAGCGCGGCGATCCAGACGGGCGAGACGAGACCGTGGTCCGACATGCGGCGCAGCGTCGGCGCGTAGTACGGGTCGTACGTGAGAAACCGTGCGACGACGAATGCGACGGCCGCAAGCGGAAGAAACGGCGACACGGCCGAGCGGATGCCGGCTGCGAGGAGCCCGCCGCCGGCGGCGAGGGCGAGCAGCGCGAGCGCGAGAACGAGCCCACCGCCTGTCGGGCCCTCTCCGGGCTGCGCCCCGATGTCGATCGTCCCGGCGGCGACGGCAGCTTCGTAGCCGGCGCAGCCGAGAAGCGCCGCCACCGCGAACGGCAGCGCGCGGCCGGCGGTCATCCGCCGGCGACGACCGGATTGGTCAACGTCCCGACCCCCTCGACCGCGACCTCGACGACGTCGCCGTCCTGCAGCGCGATGCGCGGCTCGCGCGCGTAGCCGACGCCGGCCGGCGTGCCCGTGAGGATGAGGTCGCCCGGCTCGAGCGTGAAGACCGCCGAGGCGAACGCGACGAGATACGGCACGTCGAAGATGAGGTCGTCGGTGTTGCCGTCCTGCAGCACGCGGCCGTTCAGCTTCTGCACGACCCGGAGGCCCGAGCCGTCCCCGAGCTCCGAGGCGGGCACGGGCTCGCTCGGGCCGACCGGGCAGAACGTCTCGAAGTTCTTGCCGCGGAACCACTGCCCGTCGCCGTACTGGATGTCCCGCGCGCTCACGTCGTTCGCGCACGCGTAGCCCGAGACGAACGACAGCGCGCGCTCGCGGGAAACGCGTCGCGCCGTCTTGCCGATGACGACCGCGAGCTCCGCCTCGGCGTCGACGTGCGAGGACTCCGGCGGCAGCACGATTGCGTCGCCGTCGCCGATCAGGGTCGCGGCGAACTTTCCGAAGAGCGTCGGGACGGCGAGCTCCTGGCCGCCCATCTCCGCGCGATGGGCCCGATAGTTCTGGCCGACGCACACGATCTTCTCCGGCCGCCGCACGCGCGTAGCGTACGCTCCCCGGCCGTGGACCGGGTCGGAGGCATCGGCGTCGGGATTGCGGTCGGCTGGAACATCGCGGTGCTCGGCCCGATCGCGACGCAGCTCTCGCACACCTACGGCGTGAGCCTCACGACCGTCGGGCTCTTCGTCACCGTGCAGTTCGTCACGCACATGCTCATGCAGATCCCCGGCGGGCGTGCCGCCGACCGCTGGGGCGCCCGGTCGAGCGCCCTCGTCGGCGTCGGCCTCGTCGCGCTCGGCAATGCGATCTCGCTTCCCGCTCCCGAGCCGGCGCTCGCCTTCCTGGGGCGATTGGTCGTCGGCGTGGGCACCGGCTTCGCCTTCGTCGGCGGCAGCGACTACATCCGCGCCCGCGGCGGGACCGCGCTGCTGCAGGGCCTGTACGGGGGCGGCTCGGTGCTCGCACCCGGAATCGCCGTCGCGGCCGTCCCCCTGCTCGAGAGCCATCTCGGCTGGCGTGCCGCCTACGGGAGCGCGATCGTCGTCAGCGCGGTGTGCGTCGTCCTCCTTGCCATCGCACCGGCGGCAGCCCGGACGGTGCGCCACGCCGGAGAGCGCCTCGACAGCGGCTTCTTCCGCGACCGGCGCCTCTACCGCCTCGCCGCGATCCACGCGATGTCGTTCGGCTTCAGCGTCATCGTCGGCAACTGGGTCGTCACGCTCCTCGAGCACCACGGGCACTCGAAGCGCGCGGCGGCGATCGCCGGCTCGCTGACGCTTCTGCTCGGCTTCTTCACGCGGGTCGCAGGCGGCTCGCTCCTGAAGCGCCGCGACGCCCCTCGCTGGGTCGCGCTCTCGCTCGTGCTCGGCGGCGCGGGGGCGGTGGCTCTCGCGCTGCCGCTGCCGTATGCGCTCCTCGTCGCCGCAGCTGCGCTCGTCGGCCTCGCCGCGGGCATCCCGTTCGCGAAGGCGTTCACGGGCGCCGCCGAGGCACGGCCCGATTCGCCCGGCGCGGCCGTCGGCTTCGTCAACGCCTGGGCGTCGCTCGTGATCGTCGCCGGCACGCCGCTCGTCGGCCTGACGTTCTCGCTGCCGGGCGACGGCCGCATCGGCTTCGTCGCGCTCGGGATCCTCGCCGCGCTGGCCGCCCTCGCAACGCCGCGGTAGGCTCTCGGCGTCCCCGTTTTCAGGAGGTCCGATGGACTTCGGCGTCACCGTCCTGCCCGATCCGCCGTTCTCGCGCTGGCTCGAGCTCATCCAGCTCGCCGAGAAGCACGGCTTCGGCTACGCCTGGACCTACGACTCGCACGTCCTCTGGCAGGAATCGATCCCGATGCTCGCCGTCGCGGCGCGGGAGACGACGAAGATCAAGCTCGGGCACTTCGTCACGAATCCCGCGACGCGCGACCCGACGGTGCTCGCGAGCTCGTATGCGACGCTGCACGACCTCTCCGACGGGCGGATGGCGATGGGTGTCGGCCGCGGCGACTCGGCCGTCCGCTACATCGGCCGGCAGCCCATGAAGGTGGCCGAGTTCGAGCGCGCGTGCGCGATGGTCAAGGACTTCATGAACGGCCGCGAGGTCAACTGGAACGACAAGGACCTGCAGCTGAAGTGGGTTCGCGAGGAGCTGCCGCCCATCCCGATGTGGATCGCGGGCTACGGCCCGAAGGCGCTCGCCGTCGCGGGGCGCGTGGCCGACGGCGTCATCATCCAGCTCGCCGACCCCGAGATCATCAGCTGGATCATGGCGACGGCGCGGCGGGCCGCCGAAGAGGCGGGCCGCGATCCCTCGCAGCTCAAGTGCATCGTCGGCGCGCCGAGCCATGTCACCGACGACCTCGCCGACGCGCGCGAGCAGGTGCGCTGGTTCCCGGCCATGGTGTCGAACCACGTGATGGATCTCATCGAGCGGTACGGGACCGACGGCAGCGCCGTGCCGAAGGCGCTCACCGACTACGTCCAGGCTCGCAAGTTCTACGACTACAACGAGCACTCGCGCGTCGGCGCGAAGCACGGCGAGTTCGTGACCGACGAGATCTGCGACCGCTTCTGCGTGCTCGGCTCGACCGGGCAGATCGCGTCGAAGCTGAAGGAGCTCGAAGCGGTGGGCGTCGACCAGTTCAACATCTACCTGATGACGCACGGCCAGGAAGAGACGCTCCAGGCGTACGGCGACGAGATCATCCCGAAGCACGCCGGCGTCGCTGCCTGACCACCTTCACGCCCTCCTCGAGATGCGGCAGGCCGTGCCGCTCTCGTTCTCGCCCGACGGAGCGAGCCTGCTCGTGGGCTCGAACCTTCCCGGGACGCAGCAGCTCTACATGCTGCCGAGCCGCGGCGGTGACCTCGAGCAGCTGACCGACTTCACCGACCCGGTCGAGGGCTTCTTCCTGCCCGACGGGCGCATCCTCGTCGAGATGGATGCCGGCGGAAACGAGCGCAGCCAGCTCTACACCCTCGGCGACGGGCGACTGGAGCCGCTCGTCGTCGATCCGCGCTGGATTCACCGGACGCCGTGCACGGGCGGCACGACGCTCGCATACGCGACGAACCGCCGCAACGGCGTCGACTTCGACATCGTTGCGCGCTCCCTCGATTCCGCCGCGGAGCGGGTGTTCGAGCTCGGCGGCAACTGCGGCGTCGAGGGCGTCTCGCCCGACGGCCGCTTCGTCGCGGCCGAGCGCGTCGGCGAGCGAAGCGGCGACAACGACCTCTACCTGTGCGACACCGAGACCGGCGAGATCGTCCGCCTGACGCCGCACGACGACCAGGCCGAGTTCTTCTCGCCGGTCTGGCTCGGCGACACGCTCGTGCTCGCGACGAACGAGGGCCGCGACACCTTTGCAATCGCACGCGGAGACGGCTTCGTCTACGAGTCGAGCTGGGATCTCACGTGCACGGGTGACGACGCCGGCCGTAACCTCCTCGTCCTCGCGAACGAGGACGGATACTCGCGGCTGACGCTCGTCGACCCGCAGACGTTCGAGGCGCGCGAGGACGTGCCGCTTCCCGGTCGCGGCGTCGTCGAGCATCCGGTGTTCTCGGCCGACGGCTCGCTGCTCGCGTTCTCGTTCTCGAGCCCGGTCGAGCCCCACGACGTCTACCTCTACGACCTCGAGACCCGCGAGCTCGCGCGCCTCACGACGAGCCCGCGAGCGGTCGAGCCGGCAAGCCTCGTCGAGCCGACGCTCCATCGTTTCGAGAGCTTCGACGGCGAGTCCGTGCCCGTGTTCCTCTTCGAGCCGGAGGGGGGCGGCCCGTTCCCCGTCGTCGTCACCGTGCACGGCGGCCCCGAGTCGCAGTGGCTGCCGTGGTTCGCGCCGAGCTTCGCTCCGCTCACGCAGTATCTCGTCTCGCGGGGGTACGCCGTCGCCGCGCCGAACGTCCGCGGCTCGACCGGCTACGGCAAGCGCTACGAGCATCTCGACGACATCGAGAAGCGCCTCGATTCGGTGCGCGACCTCGCGTCGCTGCACGAATGGCTGAGCGCGCGGCCGTCGATCGACGGCGAGCGTGCGGTCGTGTACGGCCGCTCGTACGGCGGCTACATGGTTCTCGCCGCGCTCGCGTTCCAGCCGGAGCTCTGGGCAGCCGGCATCGAGTGCGTCGGCATCGCGAGCCTCGTGACGTTCCTCGAGAACACCTCGCCGTACCGGCGCGCGGCGCGCGAGCGCGAGTACGGCTCGCTCGAGCGCGATCGCGCGTTTCTCGTCGAGGCCTCGCCGCTGACCCACATCGACGCGATCCGGGCGCCGCTCTTCATCCAGCACGGGCGCAACGACCCCCGCGTGCCGGTGTCCGAGTCCGAGCACATCCACGCCGTCCTCGTCGAGAAGGGCCTTCCGTGCGAGCTCCTGATCTTCGAGGACGAGGGCCACACCGTGGCGAAGCTCTCGAACCGGATCGAGACGTTCTCACGTGCGGTCGCGTTCCTCGACCGGGTCCTCACCGCCTAGCCCGGTACCATCGGCACCTCCGGGCGCCTTGGCCGAGTGGTTAGGCAGCGGCCTGCAAAGCCGTTTACAGCAGTTCGAATCTGCTAGGCGCCTTCCGGCGGGGACCTACGGAGCGTCTCGCTCGAGCACGACCTCGTATGCGTCGACCGCGACGCGGCGGATGTTGCCGGCGTCCTGCGGCGGGCTCATGGCCTCGAACACCTCGGCGCCCTTCCGGAGGTCGTCCTCGGAGCCGAAGCGAACGGAGACCTGGACCTTGCCGCCGGCACGGTCGGCGAGGACCGTGATCCGCCTGGCGTTCACGCCTTCGGGCGGCCCGTCGGACGAGTCGATCTCCTTGACAATGGCGTCGACGGCCGCTGCGTCGGCCTCGAAGGTGACTACGCGTTCGTACTCGGCCATAGCGGCCTCCTTCGTCGAGGGTTCAGCGTGACCCTACAACTCTCCACGACCCGGCGGGCGAGCGGCGCAAGAGCAGCGGCAGAAGCACGTCCTCGCGACCGTAGTGGCCGGTGACGTCGAATGTCCGCTTCGCCTTCAGTGCCGCGGCGAGGTCGCAATCGTGGATCAGCATGCCCTCCTCGCCGTAGAGCGGACCCGCAACGACGTCGCCGTCGATGGGATCGATGATCGCCGCGCCGCCGTTGCCGAGCACGTCGCGCCCCTCGGGCAGGGCGACCGGAAAGTCGGCGGGGAACGCGGCCGCGCGGGATGAACTGCGGGACCGATACGACAAAGGCGCCGGCCTCGTAGGCGATGTGCCGCATCGATCCCAACCACGAGGCGGAGTCGTCGGCCGTCGGAGCGACGTAGATCTGGGGCCCACCGCGGTAGATCGCGTAGCGCGCCAGCGGCATCATGTTCTCCCAGCAGATGAGGCCGCCGATCCGCGCAATCGGCGTGTCGTGGACGACGAGGTCGTCGCCTGCGCCGACGGCATGGAAGAGGCGCTCGTGAACGGTGGGCATGAGCTTCCGGTGCTTGCCGAGGTATCCGCCGGGGCCGATGTAGGCGATCGTGTTCCACAGGCTGCCGGGGCGTTCGGACTCTCGTTCGTTGACCCCGATCGCCACGTGGAGGTCGCGCTCGCGGCAGACGGCGACGAGCCGATCCAGCATCGGGCCGGGCACGTCGACGCTGCTTGCCCACAAGCGCTCCCACAACGCGTCGAACGCCTCGTTCCACGGGTTCGTCGACCCGGCCCAGGAGCCCGACGGGTACAGCGAGACGAAGCACTCGGGGAGGACTGCGAGTTGCGCGCCGGCGTCGGCCGCGTCGAGCAGGAGGCGCTCGGTCTTCTCGATCGTCGCCTCGACGTCGAGGATCACCGGTGTCGCCTGGATCGCGGCCACCCGCACCGTGCCGAAGGACGTCATCGCTCTGTCGAACCTACCACCCGCCGAATCGCGGCCGGGTACCCTGGTGCGGCTCCGTCACCCGATCCGAGGTACCGATGACCAGATTCGTCGTCGACGCCGGCGCCGTCCTCCACCTCGCGACCGGGGAGGTCGAGATCGACGGCGCGCACGAGCTCCTCGCACCGACGCTCCTTCGTTCGCAGACGCTGTCGGCGCTGCACGAGGCCGTCCGGCGCGGCGAGCTCCCGGCAGACGTCGCGCGCGAGCGCCTCGCCCGCATCGGACGCATGCCGATCAGGCTTCTCGGCGACGCCGTGCTCCGCCGCCGGGCCTGGGAGCTGGCGGACGAGCTGGGGTGGGACTCCACGTACGACGCCGAGTACGTCGCGCTCACACTGCTGCAGGCAGACGCGTTCGTGACCCTGGACGCGGAGCTGGCGCGCAGCGTCGAGGGAGTCGTCGCGATCGCGCCGGTCGACGCGCTGAGCCGGCCTTAGCGGGGCCCACGTCAGCCATGCTCCTGCCGGGTGACCGGCGAAGGAGGGCGTGACCACCGTCTCCCGGTCGTCGGGATCCGGTTCCCCCATTCGAATGTGTAGACGAGGCGCTGCGGCGGATCGACCTCGCGAAACTCGCCGCGCAGATGGAGTGAGAGCGGGGTGGTAGCGTGGCCGCATGGTCGACCGTCTGCCGCGAGCGCTCCTCCACGTCGAAGGGTTCGCCGTTGCGGCCGCGGCGATCGCTCTTTACTTCCATGCCGACTTCCCGTGGTGGCTCCTTGTTGCGCTCGTGCTGGCGCCCGACGTGTCGATGGCCGGGTACCTGGCCGGGTCGGCCGTCGGGGCAGCGGCGTACGACGTTGCGCATACCTACTCGCTCCCTGTCGCCCTCGCAGCAGTCGGGCTCATCGTCGATGCCGAGACCGCGGTTCAAGTCGGCCTGATCTGGCTCACGCACATCGGCGTCGATCGCGCCCTCGGCTACGGCCTGAAGTACCCCACGGGGTTCAAGGACACGCACCTCCAGCGCGTGTAGGCGGCCTTCAGGAGCGTCTCCGGTCGCTACCCGGAGCCGGTCGCTGTCTGCGTACACCCGAGCGTGCGGTTCGCGAATCGCCTGGCCTGCCGCCACGATCCGCACACCTGCATGTCGGCGATCCGGCCGTCGCGGATCGTCAGCACCTGGTAGCGCTCGTGGCGTCTACCTTCGGCGTCGTTCCACGCGGACGAGCCGATGATCTTGTCGTCGCCGATCTGCGCGAACTTCGGGCGCATCTCGAACCCGTGCAGCCCGCGCTTCTCGATCTGCGACTGCAAGACCGCACGGGCCTCGTCGGGCCCGCGTCAGGAGGGTGCGTCCTTCCACCAGAGGAAGCCACGAGAGACTCCCCGCCACTCCGCGTCTGCCGCAAAGAGGGACGCGAACGGTTCGGGGTCACCCTGGTTGAGCGCCTCGACAGCAGCTCGGAGCCGGTCGATCATCGCTCCCTGCAGTATGACGGCGTCGTCAGACCGACGACGCCGGGCGCAGGCCGGACGATGCAACGGCGATTCGATCGGCCCACGCGTCGATCGTCGGCCAGTCGCGGCGGTCGCCGAAGCGGCCGCCGAACGCGTGGAAGAACACGCGCGAGGCGAACGGCCACTGGTGCTTGTGGATGACGCCCTGGAACACGCGATAGTCGCGGGCGCCGACCTCGGCGCGAACCTTCCCGATCCCCTTGGGCTCCTTGTGGGTCAACGGTCCGATCAGGCGCTTCGTATCGCCGTACGCTCCGACGCTGAAGAGCCAGACCGGGCGAGCGGCAAGGGCGTCGCGGTTCCCGGCGACGAACGCGTTCGCCTCGGGCGGCCACGACTGGTCGTACACCGGTGCGCCGAGCACGACCGCGTCGTATTCGTCGAGCGTCTCGACCTCGTCGACCGGGCGCAGGTCCACGGAGGCTCCGGAGCGAACGAGGCGCGTGGCGATGCGAGCGGCGATGCCCGCGGTCGCTCCATGGCGGCTTGCGTAGACGACGAGGAGAGCCACGACCCCAGGATCCCCGGCGCGCGGCGCGGTTGCATCGGGAATTGCCCGCAAGACCGACCGGGTGAGCGGCGCTTGCCGCCGGTGCCGTCGCCTCCCGTTCGGTGAAGGCGTCGCGATAGCCTAGGGCCGATGCCGGGCGCCGACCAGATCCGAGACGTTCAGCGAGCCGCGTGGGCCGGGCTCTCTGCCGGTTGGGAGAAGTGGGACTCGGTCATCATGCGATCAGCTCGGCCCGGTCGGCGCGGCGATCATCGACCGTCTCGACATCGCCGAAGATCATCAGCATCTCGACATTGCCGCGGGCACGGGCGAGCCGGGGCTGAGCATCGCGCGGCTCGCGCCGAAGGGGCGCGTCGTGCTGACCGATCTCGTCCCGGAGATGCTGGACATCGCCGCGCGACGAGCCGGAGCCCAAGGGATCGCCAACATCGAGACGACGGTGTGCAGCGCCGACGATCTGCCGTTCGACGACGCCGCCTTCGACAGCGTGTCCGTGCGCTTCGGGTACATGTTCTTCCCCGACCTGGCCAAGGCGACGGCCGAGTTCGCGCGCGTGCTCAAGCCGGGCGGACGTCTCTGCTCGTCGGTCTGGGTCAAGCCCGAGGAAAACCCGTGGACGGCGATCGCGATGGAGGCAATCGCGACCGAGGCGGTGCTGGCGCCACCCGACCCGGACGGGCCGAACATGTTCCGGTGCGCCGCGCCGGGATATGTCACTGCCCTGTACGAGGCCGCCGGGCTGCGCGACGTCGCCGAGTGGGACGTCGACGTCGAGCTCGTGACGGAATCGCCGGCGCAGTACTGGGAGATGATCAGCGAGCACGTCTCGCTCGCAGTTGCGGCGCTTCAGCAGGTCGACGAGCCGGCGCGGGAGCGGATTCGGGCAACCGCGATTGCGAAGGTGAGCGCGTTCGAGGAAGACGGCGAGGTCCGGGTTCCAGGCCTGGCGCGGTGCATCGTCGGAACGAAACCACTGCCCGGGTAGCCGATCTGAGCGCCGCTCTGGCGGAACCCGGAACGCGTCGCGTCACGGGTCCCGCCGAGCCGTTCAGTGCTGGCAGATCAGGTACGCCGCGTCGATCGTGTGGTCGGTACTGTCGTCGACGTTGACGATCTCCAGCTCCGATTTCGGGCTGAAGAAGGGAACGCCGCCGGTCGACGAGAAATACCAGAGGCCCAGGTTGCCCGGCCGGATCCCGGGCACACCGCCCAGGGCGTCGCCGATGCGACCGCCGTTGACCGACATCAGAAGGTCGCTCTCGAGATCCGAGTACGACGCGTCGCCTGTGTCGATGAACGCAGCCATCGACTTGCAGTCCGTGGTGTCGAGCCAGCCGGAGTGCCATGCGGTGTTCTTCGGGATCGTCTCGCTCTGAAGAACGGTGATGACGCGCATGTTGCCGCCGCTGATGCTCACGGCTCCCGTCACGGGGATGCTGCCGTTCGTGACGTTCACGTTCGCGGTTCCCTGCTCGTGCACCGCCGCCGTCCCCTGCTCGTGCACCTTGATGTTCCCGCTCACGTCCACGTTTTGATCGCGCACCGGGACCGGATGCGAGCCGTCGTTCGCGACGAAGAACGACGGAACGGTTGCTGCTGCTTGCGCCAGCGGCTCCCGCAGCACAGTGCCCCCGAGTACGACGCTCGTGACGACGAGCGCCAGCGCCGCAGCAAGTTTCCCGCGCATGTGTCTCCTCCCATTTCGCCGGCGATTCACGTTGACGCCGCTGGCGGGGAGTCAAGTGATTCGTGACGATCGTGTCTATGGGCCGAACGGCCCATCGTTCGCGTCCCACTCCTCGAGCTCGACGATCTCGTCGTCGACCTTCACCGCCCGCTGCCGCGCTCGACCACGTCACCTCTCCTCTGCCTTCTGCGCGTGTGCCGTACGGCAACGATAGCCGGGCGGGTACGCGTCGTGCTCAGGGCGGATCTCGTCGAGCTCGAGCGCCGCGGTGCGCGTCCCGCCCGTGCGTGGCGAGGCTACGAGGCCGGGCCGGAGGGCCTCGAGATCCTCGTCATCGGCGCGCCCAATCTCGGCGAGGATCCGCGCGAAGACGTCGACGGCCGGCGCGACTGGTGGGCCTGACTAGCCAATCTCGGCCGGGTCGTGGAAGACGGCTTCTACGTTGTTCCCGTCGGGGTCGAGCACGAATGCGGCGTAGTACCCGGAGTGATAGTGAGGTCGCAGCCCCGGCCGTCCGTTGTCAACGCCACCCGCCTCGAGG
This sequence comes from uncultured Actinomycetes bacterium, assembly GCA_963831405.1. GTDB lineage: Bacteria > Actinomycetota > Thermoleophilia > Gaiellales > Gaiellaceae > Palsa-739. The sequence continues at coordinate 52,508 of CAWHPX010000012.1, read as the reverse complement.
GCTGCGGCGTGGAACGCATCCACCGTTTCGCGGTCTGACGCTGCGAACGCAATGTGCACCGAGCCGGCCGCCACTTCCTGCTCCATGATCCAGAAGTCTTGATCGTCGAGCGCGAAGCCGGGCCCCTGCGAGCTCTGGACGACCCTGACCCCGAACGGCTGGAGTGCCCGCTCGTAGAACGCGCGACTCCGTTCGAGGTCGCGTACCGGCAGCTTCACATGATCGAACAGGCACGGCGGCCCACCTGGCACGGGTCGAGTATCCCGCACCGGGCGAGGGCTCGCTCTCGTCGGCCGTGCGCGACAGGCGCTCGTCCGGGCGTCAGCCGAGTTGCTCGGCCAGCCCGATGAGAATGCCCTCGGGGCCCCGGACGTAGCAGAGCCGATACACGTCTTCGTACTGGACCACTTCGTCGACGAGCTGCGCCCCGTGCCCGCGGAGCCGGGCGAGCGTATCGTCGAGGTCGTCCACGGAGAACATGACGCGGAGGTAGCCGAGGGCGTTTACCGGCGCGTTCCGGTGATCGGCAACCGCAGGCGGCGTGAGGAAGCGCGAGAGCTCGATCCTGCCGTGGCCGTCCGGCATACGCATCATGGCGATCTCGACGCGCTGGCCGCGCAGTCCGGTGACGCGCCCTGACCAGTCTCCTTCGATCATCGCTCGCCCTTCGAGCTCGAGGCCCAGCTCGGCAAAAAACGAGATGGCCGTATCGAGCGACTCCACTACGATGCCGACGTTGTCCATCCGTTGAAGCGCCAAGCGGCCATTATCGCGGGGCTTGCGGTCGGCCGTCACTTGGCTTAGGGTGGGCGGCCGCTCGCAGGCCGCAACCACCCGGGAGGGTGTTGGTGCAGAACACCACGTGCCATATGTCGATTTCGCTCGACGGCTTCGTCGCCGGGCCAGAGCAGAGTCGCGAACACCCGCTGGGCAAGCGCGGGATGGAGCTGCACAGCTGGCACCTGGGCGACGAGCGCGCCAACGAGGCCGACGAGACGGCGGCCGGCTGGCTCATGCGCCCGCGCGGCGCCTACGTCATGGGTCGCAACATGTTCGGGCCGATCCGCGGTGCCTGGGAGGAGGACTGGCGCGGGTGGTGGGGGCCTGAGCCGCCGTACCACGCTCCGGTATTCGTGCTCACCCATCACGCTCGCGAGCCGATCGAGATGGACGGCGGGACGACGTTCCACTTCGTCACCGCCGGGTTCGACGCCGCGTACGCACAGGCGCGCGAAACCGCCGGCGATGACGGCGTGGACATCGCGGGGGGCGCGTCGACTGTGCGGCAGGCGCTCATCGCGGGGGTCGTCGACGAGCTCACGCTCGACATCGCCCCGGTCTTGCTCGGGTCCGGCGAGCGGATCTTCGACGGCGTCGAGTCGCTCGGCATGGAGCCGGTAGAGGTGCTGCACTCGCCGCTGGCCACGCACATCCGGTATCGCCGGGCGGGTTAGAGCCAGGCGCTCCCTCAACCCGGCGTCGCGGAGCACGTGCCGAGCGCGGCCGTGATCGGCGGCACCGGACACGGCGAGAGATGAAGAAGGGCGGCCCGCTGTCGAAGCCGGGCCGCCGGATCATCAGGCGCGCCGGCCGCGGGCTCCGAAGAAGCCCAGCAGCGCGAGCACGACGATGATGATGAGGATGAGCAGAAGAATGGAGAAGACGGCCTCCCTCTGGTCGGGACGTTGTCGCCGGAGATGTGCCCCGCGAACCGGCCCGCAAACGGGCTACCGGGAGATCGTCGCGCTCGTGATCGAGTCGAGCTTCGGATAGCTCTTCGCGAGCCAGGCGTTGCCCTGGGTCTGCATCTCCGCCTGCTGGGCGGTCGGGTCGTCGCCGTAGCCGCTGTACAGGGAGTCGACGACCTTCATCCCCGAGGTGACCTCGCCGACGGGGGCGAAGCCGCTGCTGTCGAGGGACAGGTTGTCTGCGAGGTTGACGAAGATCTGCGTCGTGCGGCTGTTCGGGCCGGCGGCTGCGAAGCTCACCGCGCCGCGCCCGTTGTGCGCCGCGACGCGGTCGTCGGGGATCGTGGCCTTCTCCCACGCCTTCGACACCGCGGGGTACGGGCTGATCCCGAACTGGACGACGAAGTTCGGCACGACGCGGAAGAACTCGACGCCGTCGAAGAAGTGGGCCCTCACGAGGTTGTAGACGCGATCGGCGCCGCGTGGCGCCCATGCCCGGTGCACGGTGACGACGAAGTCGCCCTTCGTCGTGTGGAACGCGACCTTGAAGATCTGCGGCGCCTCGGCCGCGAGCTTCGCGGGCTTCAGCAGCGCCGCCGGCGGGCCCTTTGCCGCCGTGCTCTTGCTCCCGCTGCCGCCGCAGCCTGCGAGGGCGGCGACCGCGAGTAGCGGCACCAGCATCGCGACCGCTCGGCGCATGGCCTGCAGGCTAGCGCCGGCGCTAGGCGTTCCGCCGCCAGAGCAGGAAGCCGAGCGGCAGTGCTCCCGCGAGGACGAACCACGGGGCGAGCGCGATCCGTGCGTAGGAGTCGATGTGCGTCCGCGTGCCCGCGCGGCCGACGGCATCGCGTGCAGCCCGGACGATGCCGGAGAAATCGCGCTCGTCGTAGGCGCGCGACGCACCGGTGATCGTCGCGAGTCGGCTCAACGCCTCGGCGCTCGTGGGATCGGAGATGTACCGGCGATCGACGCGACCCCGGTTGAAGATCTGCTCGTTCGGCTGCCACATGTGCACGAGCACCGTGGCCACGCGACGGTGCAGCGTGAGCTGGAGGAGCGGCGAGATCTGCGAGGACTCGCCGTCCGTGAGGACGATCAGCAGCCGCCGTTGGACGTTCGGCGCATAGAAGTTCGACTCGACGAGGGGGACGAGCGCAGCGAAGGTCGTCGCGCGCGTCTTGTACTGCTGGCTCGGCGGGGGCTGGTCGATCTGAACCGACTGGTCGACCGCGCGCGTGAAGAGCGTGCGATCCGTCGTCGGCATCACGTTCGGCAGCGACCGGTCGGTCATCGATGCGATGCCCATCGGAACGTCGGAGAGCGACTGCTGCAGGCGGAGTGCAAGCTGCTTTGCGCGCTCGAGGCGGTTCGGGCGGCCCGGGCCGCTTGCCGCGCGCATCGAGAGCGACGTGTCGAAGAGGACGAAGCCCTGGGCGTCGGCCCGCTCGCTCACGAACCGGTTCCGGACGACGACCGGCTGCGCAGCCGCGACGGCGACGAGCGCCGGCAGCAGCACGAGGGCGATCGCCGCCGGGACGAGCGCGCGCCTACCGGGCCCGGCGAGCGAGAGGAGGCGCCGCACGCGGCCGGCGCGGCGCTCGACGAGCAGCAACGCCCCGAGCGGGACGGCCGCCACGAGCGCGAAGAGCGCGTCCGACGGCGTCAGGAACAGCACGCCGAAGAGGCCGAGCATCAATAACCCGTGCCCTTCGTGATGGCGCCGCGCCCGCGGCCGAAGCCGTAGCCGGCGCGTGCGTCGCGGCCGATCTTGCCCTTCCCCGGGCGCTGCAGCCGCAGGACGAGCTCGAGGTTCTGCTTGGCGTCGAAGTTGGCCGGGTCGATCGCGATCGCGAGCTGGAAGTACTGCGCGGCCCGCGTCAGGACGTGGGCGATCGCGTCGGTGTCGCGACCGGGCACGGGCGTGGTGACGACGAGCACCCCGAGGAGGTTGGCGGCGCTCGAGCGCTGCCCCGGGTTCGGGGCGGAGCCGACGAGGCTCAGGATCCTCTCCTGCGCGGATGCACGCAGGGCGGGGGAGTCCTGACGGACCTCGGGGTTGCTGCCGATGCGCGTGTACCAGAAGTACTGCAGCGCCCGGCGGAGCGCGACGACCCGGTCGGTGCCGAGGAGCTTCGCCGCCGGGTCCCCCGGCAGCACGGTCGGCGGCTTCCAGAGCCCCGTGTGCGCGGGCATCGCACGGAAACGCAGGTCGTCCCGGGTGACGGTCGTCTGCCACGCGCGGGCGTCGATCGCGAGCAGCGCGAGAACGGTTGCGATGCCGGCGAGCAGCACGGCAAGAAACGCGAACCGGTGCCGGCGGAGCTGCACCTTCATGTGGCCGCTCCGCGAACGGTGAGCCGCCCGTTCCACCGCTCGTTGCCGGCGAGGAGCCCGACGAGCAGCGCACCGAGGACGAGCAGCATCCACGGCCGCGGCGCCGCCACCGACGCCGCGTGTCGCTTTGCCGTGTGGGTGAAGACGCTCGGGTCGACGAACGCCCGGTCGCCGAAGAACGCCGCGAACGTGCGGCGGTCCTGCGGCGCCGCGAAGAGCGGGACGATGCGAAGCGGGATGTGCTCGGCACGGAGCTTGAGGGCTTGCTCTTCGAGCAGCGCCTGGTCTGCATCCGAGTCGTCGAGGTCGCTGACGAGCAGGATCGCGCCGTGCTTCACCTTCGCCCGCTTGAGCGCGACGCGCGCCATCTTCAGGCCCTCGGCGATGCGCGTACCGCCCATGAACGTGTCCCACGGCGTCTGCCCGAAGACGGGCGTGCTGCCGTAGTAACGCGACGGCACGAAGAAGGGAACGAACTGCAGGAGCGCACCGGGGGGCGAGTTGGGCGGGAGGAGCTCGTACGCCGTGTCGGAGAACATGACGAGGCCGACCGACTGGTTCGCGTTGACGATGCCCTGCAGCGTCGTCGCCACGCGCGCGTAGATCGGGCCCGAGATGCTCGCGGACATGTCGAGCGCGACGATGCCCGTGCTCGCGCCCTCGGGGAAGACGGCGGCGCGTCCGGCTCCGGCCGAGCGGGCGACGATGAAGAGCCAGGCGAGCGTCGCGAGGAGTGCGGCCGCGAGGACGACACGTACGACCGAGGTCCGCTGCGCCGGAACGTGGAGCCCCGGCAGGTCGGCGAGCGGCACCCGGGCGCCCCGGCGGAAGGCGGGAATGCCGATCACGTCTCGTCCTCCTTCACGCCGAGCGCCTGCTCCGCGAACTCCTCGACCTCGCTGTCCTCCGGCGTCCGCGGCGACCAGGCGAGCTCGCGGGCGATCAGCGTCAGCTCGTCCGCCCGCTCCACTCCGAGCTCGCCCGCGACGCGTTCGAAGGCCTTCCGCTGCAGCGTCTCGTCTCCGTGCTCGTGCGCATACCGGAGAACCGCGAGCGCGCGCTCGAGCGGCGACCCGGGCTCGATCTGCACGGGCTCCGTCCGCGGTCGCAGGACGAGATACCAGCGGTACAGGAACCAGGCCGCGCCGAGCACGAAGCAGCCGCCGAGCGCGAGCGCGAGCCAGAACACGAGCGTGGGCGACACGCGGTACGCCGGCGACGCGATCGGCGTGAAGCTCATCTGCCAGTTCACGTGGCTCGTCTTGCGCAGGAAGCCCTGCACGCCCGGGCTCACCTGGGAGAGGACCTCGACCGACGGGAAGCTCGCGTTGATGCCGTACGCAGGCTTGCCGTTCAGCGTGATGTATTCGACGCGCGCCGCCTGGAAGTGGAAGACGTGGAACTTGTCGCTCGGGGGCAGGCGGGGCACGCACGACGACGTGATGCAGCGCAGAGTCCACGTCCACGTCACCTGCGAGAAGCGGCCGACGCGAAGCCGGAGGATGCTCGGCTGCCGGGTCGGCCGGTACGGAGCGAAGTTCGTGGTGACGCGAAGACGTGCCGGGTCGACCCATTTCGTGTCGGCGACGACCGCGATCCTGGCCGTCAACTCGTCGCCGAACAGATGCACGGTCGGCGTGATCGTCGCGTAGGCCTTGAGCGGGATGCCTTCGCCGAGCGACGAGCCCTGCTTGAACACCGGCAGGGCGCCTGCGGCAGGAGCGGCGAGCACGAGCCCCGCTCCGGCGGCGCAGAGGAGCAGCCGCCTCACGCGAGCGCTCCGCGCCACATCTGGCGCAGGTCGGCCCAGCGGAGGAAGGCGTCGAGCATCTCGCCGTAGTCGTGCGAGTGCACGCTCACGGGCTCGATGCCGAGCGAGCGGAAGCTGCGGACGAGCGCACCCCAGCGGTCCTCGTTCTGGGCGCGCCGGTGGGCGGCCTCGCGCTCGGTCAGATACGTCGGGTACACGTGGCCGGTGCGCGGGTCGGCGAACGGCACCGTGATGCCGCCGATCTGCGGGAAGCTCCGCTCCCAGACCGGATCCTGGATCATCACCGGGACGATCTCCCACCGGTGCTCGAGCGCACGCTCCCAGACGCGCAGGTCGGGCGGCTGCGTGAAGTCCGAGAGCACGAACACGAACGCCTGCGTCGGGAGGTCGCGCCGGTGCTCGCCGAGGAAGTCGAGGCCCAGGGAGACCGTGTCGGCCGGCGCGGCGAACCCCCGGACGAACGTCCCGGGCTCGGCCCGGGTCTCGGAGCGGGGCGCCCGCCAGAACGGCTCACCCTCCGCGTAGTCGAGGTAGCCGGTCAGGCTCCGGGCGGCGACCGCGCTCGCCCCGATCAGGTCGAGGGCCGTGAGGATCGCCTGCGCCTTGTCGAGCCGGCGGAACGGCGAGGCGCCGATCGACATCGACGGCCGCCGGTCCGCGAGCACGACGACGCGGGGCGCCTCGTCGGCGAAGCGCTCGCGGACGATGAACTCGTCGGTGCCGCGCGCCGCAGAGAGCCGCGCGCTGGCCGCCCAGTCCATCCACGCGACGTCGTCGCCGGGGTGGTACTCGCGCGTGCTTGCCACGTCGGAGCCGACGCCTCGACGCGCCGAGCGAACGCCGCCGAACGCGAGCCCGATCACCCGCCGTCGCGGGACGAGCGGAAAGACGGCTGCCACTTATGCGGATGCCGCTGCCGGAACGTCGAGGTCGATGTCGAAGCCCGGCTTCGGCGCGCGCTCGAGACAGCGGGCGCGGATCTCGAGGCTTGCAGCCTCCCAGCCGCGGTCGCGGATCTCGGCGAGGAAGCTCGGCCGGAAGAGGATGCGGTGCACGAGCACTGCGACGAACAGCTGCTCGACGTCCTCGGGCGTCACGTAGCGCCGCTGGTGGAGCACGGCCCACGCGCGCGCCGCGCGGGTCAGCGCGAGCGTGCCGCGGACGGAGCTGCCGATCGCGACGACGTCGAGGTCGCGGGTGGCGCGCACGAGGTCGACGGTCCAGCGCGCGACGGCCTCGTGGACGAAGACGCCGCCGACGGCGCGCCGGAGCTCGTGGATGTCGTCGAGGTCGATGACGGGCTCGAGGTGGCCGAGCGGGTGGCCGCCCAGCTGCTCCTCGACGATGCGCGACTCGTCCTCGGCGTTCGGATAGCCGAGCGTCGTCTTGACGAAGAACCGGTCGAGCTGCGCCTCGGGAAGCGGGAACGTCCCCTCGTACTCGATCGGGTTCTGGGTCGCCATGACGAGGAACGGGTCGTCGAGCCGGCGGGTCTCGCCGTCGACCGTCACCTGCTGCTCGGCCATCGCCTCGAGGAGCGCGGACTGCGTCTTCGGCATCGCGCGGTTGATCTCGTCGACGAGCACGACGTTCGCGAACACGGGGCCGGGGCGGAACTCGAAGTCGCGCTCCTTCTGGTTGAAGATCGAGAGGCCGGTGACGTCGGTCGGCTGGAGATCCGGTGTGCACTGGATGCGCGTCGCGTGCGAGCCGCGGATCGAGCCCGCGATCGCGCGGGCGAGCACCGTCTTCGCCGTGCCCGGCACGTCCTCGAGGAGCGCGTGCCCGCCGCACATGAGGGCGGCGACCACGAGCTTGATCTGCTCGCGCTTGCCGTGGACGACCGTCTCGATGTTGTCGAGAAACCGCTCAGCGATCGCCGTTGCAGAACCGAGCTCATCAGGGCCCACTACGACCTCCGGGACGAAGGGACTGAAGCAAACCGCAGCGTACGCACTGGTCAGTTAGACGCGGCATGAGCAATTTGGATTGCTTATAGGTTGTACGCCTGAAGAGTGCGATTCGCAAACGGGACGGGTCAGGCGCGGATCACGAACGTGCTGCGCCCGATCAACGGTCCGTAGCGATGCTGGGCGCGCTGTCCGAGGCCGGGCCAGACGAGCCAGGCGTAGGGCCCCGGCCGCAGCGGCGGAAGCCGCAGGCTCGGGCCGGCGGGCCACGTCGTCAGCACCTTCTTGCCTCGGTACCAGAGCTGCACGTTGTAATAGGTCGCCTTCGGCACGGCCCGCCAGCGGAGCGTCGTCCGGCCCCGGACGACGGCGGACTGCCGCGGCGAGAGCAGGGCGAGCGACGGGTCTGCCGTCGCCTTCCCGACCGCCTCGTTCCCCGCCGTGTCGAACGCCGCGACGACGTAGGCGTACTTGCTGCCGTTCTGGACCTTCTTGTCGGTGTACCCGGTGATCCGCTTGCCGCTGTACAGCGTCACGGGCGCGGCTCCCGAACGCGTTCGCGTGATCTTCACGGCCGCGACGTCGGCCGACGCCGTCCACGTGAGGCCGACCGCCCCGCTCTCGGGGGCGACGGCGAGCTTCGCCAGCTTCGGCGGGGTCGAGTCGAACTTGAACGGGAAGGGCACGGGCGCGCTGGCGTTGCCCGCGTTGTCGAGGCAGCGGCCGCTCACCGACGCGGTCGCATCGTCCGGCTTGTCGTAGCCGACCTTGTCGCAGGAAGAGATTCCCGAGGCGGCGTCGGTGCCGCTGTAGGCGACCGTGAGGCCGTGGTTGTACCAGCCGTTCGCGTCGGGCCGGCGGTCGGGCGTCGCGGCGGCGACGGTGGGCGGTGTGGCGTCGTACTGCAGCGAGAACGTCGCGGTCGCGGCATTGCCCGCCTTGTCGCGGCAGGTGCCCGAGACGGCCGCGGTGCCGCTGTCCGGGCCCGAGTAGCTCGCGGACGTGCAGGAATCGACTCCCGACACCGCGTCCGACCCCTTGAAGGCGACGTCGACTGCGTGGTTGTACCAGCCGTTCGCATCCGCCGCGCGTGCCGGTGCGGGTGAGACGCCGGGCGGAGTCGCGTCGTACTGGAACGAGAGGGTCTTCGCCGCCGAGACGTTGCCGGCGTTGTCGGTGCACGTGCCGGCGACGGACGCCGCGCCCGAGTCCGGGCCGGAGTACGTCACGCTCGTGCAGGAGGCGATGCCGGAGGTGTCGTCGGAGCCCGTGACCGTGACGCCGACCGCGTGGTTGTACCAGCCGTTCGCGTCCGGGCCGCGCTGCGCCGCGATTGCCGCGGCGGTCGGCGGGGTTGCGTCGCGCTTGATCGTGACGACCTTTCCGGTGATCGAGTTGTCGGTGAGGGTCACGACGCACGGGGCATCGGTCCCGCCCGTATCGGAAGCGATCGTCACGTCGGGGCAGTTGGCGTTCTTGATGTTGCTGCCCGACACGCTGAACGTCACGGTGACCGACGTCCTGTACCAGCCGGTGCTGCATCCCTGCCCGTTGCACGAGGCGCTGATCGTCACGTCCGCGGCGCGCGCCGCGCCGGGAAGCGCGAGCGTCGACGCGGCGAGGAGGGCGGCGCCGATCAGCTTCACCGCGCCAGCTCCCGTGCGGCTCCGGCCACGAGCGACGCGCTGAGCGCGACGAGCAGCCCGAGCGTGAGTGCGAGCGTCCGCGAGACGTGACCCGTCGAGGCGGTCGCCGTCCGGCCGAGGGCGACGAAACGAGGAGCGGGATGGTCGGGGCTCCGGATGGGCGCCACTGCGGGCGCCGGCCGCGTTGCGTGCGTCGACTTCGCCCGCCGGCTCTCCTTCGATGCGCTGACGGCATGCGCTCTCTTCGGCGCAGCCGGGGCTCGATGCGCGGCGGCCTGCGCCGGCAGCCGCGGGATCGACGCGGGCACGGTGGTCATCCGGATCGGCCCCGCGATGCTGCCGGCCGGCGAGCGCTGCACCGGGTACGGATCGGGGCGGGACAGGTTCGTGAGCGGGCTCGGGTCGGGCGCGTAGGGCGGCCCCGCGGCCGCGGGCGCAACGAGCGCAAGCGCGGGCGACGCGACGAGAAGGGCGCACACCGTCGGCGTGGCGAATTGCCGCAGCAACGACGAGCCTGAGGCCAGAGCGACCCTCCCCTCGTTGCAAATCTCACGTTGCCCTCACAGGGTACGCCGTTCCTGCACGAATTGCACCCCTCGGCCGGGTAGATCGGGGGCCCCGTGCTGCGGCACACTGGGGCCCCCGACAGCTCCTCCGGACTAGAACATGAACCACGTTCCCGTTCGGAGGATCCTTCCGGCGTCCGGTGCGGCTCCGCTCAGCGCGGTCCCGTCCGCCAGCCTCGTCGTGCCGGTGCCTCCGTAGCTCCGGATGCGAACCGGTGCGCTCGAGTTCGAGGCGCCGATCTGCTTCGCGGCGCTCAACGCCGCCGCGAGCTGGTCGACGGTGGACCACTGGCCGAGCGCCTGGACGCCGAGGCCGTGGCAGCCACAGGCCGACGACTGCGTCTGGGTGCCGGTCTGCGTCGGCGTGGCGAGGTTCGTCGCGCCGACGCTCGAGGCGGCTCCGTTTCGCTGCGTCAGGGGCCCGTCGTTTCCGCCACTTGCGATGCGGACCGGGTCGGCCGAGTTGCCGAACGACCCTCCGCAACCGCACCGCGACTCGCCCGGCAGCTGGTTCGCGGCCGATGCCGCGAGCGCCGCCTGCCGGATCGACGAGTCCTGGCCGAGCGCCTGGACGCCGCTCCCGGACTGCGTCTGGGTTCCGGTCTGCGTCACCGGTGCGGTGTTCGTGGCGTCCGCGGACGACGCCGCCTCGTTCTCCTGCGAGACCGAGCCGTCGTTGCCGTAGCTTGCGATCCGGACCGGGTCGCTCGTGTTCGAGGCGCCGATCTGGGTCGCCGAGGACAGCCCTGCGGCCAGCTGCCCGATCTCACTCGACTGCCCGAGCGCCTGCACGGCCGGACCTGTCGAGCACCCGCAACCGGAGCCGCTCTGCGTCTGCGTCCCCGTCTGCGTGACCGGTGCCGTATTCGTTCCCGACGCCTCCGAGGAGGCCTCGTTCGACTGGGTCAGCGAGCCTCCGCCGCCGGCGGAGTGGATGCGGACCGGGTCGCTCGCGTTCGATGCGCCGACCTGCGTCGCCGACGAGGCTCCGAACGCGGCCTGCCCGACGGAGCTCGACTGGCCGATCGACTGAACGGCCGGGCTCGTGCTCTGGCAGCCGCACGAGGTTCCCGACCCGTTCTGGGTCGACGTCTGCGTGACCGGAGCGGTGTTCTTCGCGTCGGCGGAGGACGCCGCTTTGTTCGACTGCGACACCGAGCCGTCGTTTCCGGGGCTCAGGACGCGCACCGAGATGTTCGAGTTGCTCGGGTGATCCTGCGTCGCCGAGGACAGCGCCGCCGAGCCCTGCGTGGTCTCGGCGTCCTGCTTCGACGACTGCACGCCCGAGCCGCTTCCCGTCTGCGAGCTGCCCTGCGTCGTGGCCGCCGTGTTCGAGGCGGTCGCCGACGACGAGGCGTCGTTCGACTGGTTCACGGCACCGTCGTTGCCGGGGCTCAGGATCCGCACCGAGATGTTCGAGTTGCTCGGGTGATCCTGCGTCGCGGACGACGCGGCTTCCGCGGCCTGCCGGGTCGACGCGTCCTGCTGCGTCGACTGCGTGCCGCTTCCGCCGCCCGCCGACTGCGTGGCAGTCTGCGAGGTGGGGGCGGTGTTCGTGGCCGTTCCGCTCGACGCTGCGTCGTTCGACTGCGTCGTCGCTGCCGGCGCGGGCGCCGGTGCGGCTGCGGGAGCAGCTGCGGGCGCGGGTGCCGGTGCCGGTGCGGAGGCGGCGTTCGTGCCGGCGGCCTGCAACGCGCCTGCGAGAACGCTGTCGAGGTGGCCGGCCTTGATCTCCGGGACGCTGCAGCCGCACGCCGAGGCGAGCGACTGGCTTGCGTTCTGCGTCGTCGACGCGTTGTTCGACGCGTTGGCGGACGAGGCGGCGTCGTTCGACTGCGAGACGGCGCCGTCGTTCCCCGGGCTCAGCACGCGAACCGAGATGTTCTCGTTCGACGGCTGCACTTGGGTTGCGCTCGATGCGGCGAGCGCGGCCTGGTCGGTGGACGACGACTGTGTCGCCGACTGCACCGGACTGGCCCCGAACGCCGCGCCTGCGCTCACGGCGAGAGCCGCGAACGAGGCTGCGAGCGTGATGGTCAATCGTTTCATCGAAGAACTCCTTTGATATCGCTGGTATCGCGCGCAGTAGCGCGCGAACGGACGAGAGAGCCTTCGGCTACCCGGGGCGGGTGAGTGTCTCGTCGACCTGGGCGCGCGGTCCGCGCCGGCCCGCAGGAAGCCGGAGGACCGCCAGCCCTGGAAGCTCGAACACGAGCCAGAGCGCGAGCGCGGCTGTCACGCCTGCGCCGGCGCCTGCCCCCGTTCCGCCGCCGCTCGCGGCGCCGCCGCTGCCGCCGGACGAGGGGAACGTGAAACTCGTGGTGGGAAGCGCCGCCGCGCGCCGGGGCTTCCCGGCCGCGCTCTTCGGCGCGGAGCGCTCGTCGCGCACGGTCGTCGCATCCGTCCTTCGGGCGGCCTGCGGAGCCGTCCACGCGGCCGTGCGGTGCGCGGCGAGACGCCGAGGCGCGACCTTCGCGCCGGCTGCGGTGTCGCGTCGCACCTCCGTCGCGCGCGGGGCCGTCGCGGGCGGGGCGACGGTGGCCGACGCGCCGAGCGCGACCGGCAGCAGCGCGCGGACCGGGACGAGCGGCGTCGAGACGACCGGGGCGGTGGGCGGTGTCGGTGCCGCCGGTGTGGGGCGCCGTGTCGGCGGCGTCGGCGGCGTCGGCATGACGATCGCCGGGGCGACGACCGCAGGAAGGGCCGGCGGCGCGGGCACCGGGGAAGCCGGAATTGCCGGTGCGCTATTTACCGGAGGAATTTCGGCAGGCGATACCGACGGAGCGCCGCACATCCCGCCGAGGTTCCAGTTCCAGACCCAGCCCTGGATACCGGTATCGATCGGCTGGGTGATACCGCCGCCCGTGATATCGGCGCAGGTCCACGTCCAGTTCCACGTCCACGTGGACGGGGCGGCCGGTGCCACGGTCGAGGGCTGGGGCGACGCGGTGGGCGCCTCGGGGGCAGGCGCCGTAGCGGACGCGTTCGCGGCCGCCGGCGCCTCCGGCCGATACTGCTCCGCCGGCGGCTGATACTGCGGCCGCGCCGCTGCAGCGGCGGCCGCAGCGGCTGCGATCGCCTGGGCGATGGCCCCGTTGTCGCCGGGGCTCGCGATGCGGACGCTCACGTCGAGATTCGCCGGAGCCGCCTCGCGTGCCGCCGCGGCCGGTGCGCCCGAAGCGGCGGTTTGCGGCGCTGCTGCGGCGGCCGTGACCGTCTGCGCGACGGCACCGTTGTCGCCGGGGCTGCCGATGCGGACGGACACGTTGATGTTCGCCGGCGGGCTCTGGGTCGCAGCGGCGGCGGGATCCACCGGAGCGGTGACCGCCGCTGCGGCCGCGGGCGGCGTCGGCGCGACGACGGCGGGAGCGGCCGGCGCGGTTGCCGGTTCCGGCGGCGTGTCCGCGCGGGCGGGCACTGCGAAGCCGAGAGCGACCGCCGAGACGGCGAGCGCGGCTCCTCCGATGCGACCGGCGTCGCGTGAGATTCGTGCTCCTCCCTCAGACCTGATGACTGTGAAATACCCAGACCGCATTCCGTCTATGCAAAGTCTCCGGAATGGGTTGATCTTTTCCACAAGACGCGCGAAGATCGGCGTATGGTCGCATCCTCAGATCCGGTCGAGGATCTCGTCGACCGGCACCTGCCGCTCGTCCATGCGCTCGCCCGCCGCTTCGCCGGGTGCGGCGAGCCGCTCGACGATCTCGTGCAGGTCGCCGCCGTCGGGCTCGTCGCCGCAGCGCGCCGCTTCGACCCCGGCCGGGGCGTTCCGTTCGCGGCGTATGCCGTCCCGACCGTCCGGGGCGAGCTTCGCCGGTACATCCGCGATCGCGCGTCGACGATCCGGGTCCCGCGCCGGGAGCAGGAGTGCGCGGCGACGCTCCGCCGCGCGGCACACGATGCGGCGCAGGAGCTCGGTCACGAGGCGTCGCTCGCCGAGGCGGCGGCGGCGGCGGGGATCCCGCTCGACGACGCACGCCGCGCCCTCGCCGGTCCCGCGACCGTGCCGCTCCACGTGCTCGACCGGGCGGCGCCCGCGACGGAGGACGAGCTCGAAGCGTGCGAGGATCGCGAGTTCGTCCGCGAGCTCTACGCGTCGCTCCGCCCGCTCGAGCGCCGGCTCGTCCACCTTCGGTTCGACGGGGGTCTCTCACAGGCGCAGATCGCGGAGCGCGTCGGGATCTCGCAGAGCCAGGCGTCCAGGCGGCTCGCGGCGGCGCTCGAGGAGCTCCGTCGCTCGGCGGCTGCCGGCTCGCACCGGGCGGCCTGATTGTCGGGGGCCTCGCACGCACCTAGACTGGAGCCGGTGGAGGGAGGGGCCCCGCAGGAGTCGGCCCAGACCCGCAAGGGCGCGGGCTCGTACAGCGGCCGTCTGCTGCTCCGGATGCCCCAGTCGCTCCACGAGGACCTCGCGCGTGCATCCGAGCGCGCGGGCGTGAGCCTCAACGGCTACATCAACGAGGCGCTCGGACAGGCTGTCGGCCGGCGGGCCAAGGCCGCAGGCGCCGCACCGGCGGCAGCCCCCCGCGGCCGGCGGCGGCTCGTCGAGCGGCTGCTCCTCGTCAACCTCGTCGTCGTCGCCGCCGTCGGCGCCCTCGTGATCGTCCTGCTCGTGCAGGCGCTCCGCTAGCCCCTAGCCGAGCTTGAACGCGGCGTGCTTGATCTGGGTGTACTCCTCCATCGAGTAGATCGACATGTCCTTGCCGTAGCCGGACTGCTTGTAGCCGCCGTGCGGCATCTCGCTCGTGATCGGCAGCAGGTGGTCGTTCACCCAGACCGTGCCGAACTGGAGCTTCGCCACGGCGTTCAGCGCGCGGCCGACGTCGCGCGTCCACACGGACGACGCGAGCCCGTACGGGACGTCGTTCGCCCAGCGGATCGCCTCGTCGTCGTCGGCGAAGCGCTGCACCGTGACGACCGGGCCGAACACCTCTCTCTGCACGATCTCGTCGGTCTGCTTCACGTCGGTGACGATCGTGGGCTCGACGAAGAAGCCCTTCGAGCCGTTTCCGGTGCCTCCGCCGGTGAGCACGGTCGCGCCCTTCGCCCGCTCGAGGAAGCCCATGATCCGCTCCTGCTGGGAGGCCGAGATCACGGAGCCCATCTCGACGTCGTCCGACGACATGGGGTCGCCGACCTTCAGCGACTCGACCTGGGGCACGAGCTCTTCCAGCAGCCTGTCGTAGATCTTCGGGCCGGCGATCACGCGCGAGCCCGCGGTGCAGTCCTGCCCCGAGTTCCAGTAGCCCGCGAGGCGGATCCCCTCCGCGACTGCCTTCGGGTCGGCGTCGTCGAAGACGACCATCGGCGCCTTCCCGCCGAGCTCGAGGTGGACGCGCTTCAGCGTGTCGGCGGCGTTCCGTGCGATCGCCTTCCCCGTCGCGACGTCGCCGGTCAGCGAGACGAGGCGAACGTCCGGATGCGCGACGAGCCGCTCGCCCGCCGGGACACCGTCGCCGGTGATCACCTGGAGGACGCCCGCCGGGATGACCTCCTGGGCGAGCTGCACGAAGCGAAGCAGCGAGAGCGGCGTCTGCTCGGAGGGCTTGAGGATCTGCACGTTCCCCGCCGCGAGCGCCGGCCCCATCTTCCAGACCGCCATCATCAGCGGGTAGTTCCACGGGCAGATGCCGCCGACGATCCCGAGCGGCTCGCGCCGCACGATCGAGGTGTAGCCCTCGATGTACTCGCCGGCCGACTTCCCCTCGAGGTGGCGCGCGGCGCCGGCGAAGAAGCGGATGTTGTCGGCCGAGAAGGGCATCTCGTCCCGGGATGCCATCAGCGGCTTGCCCACGTTCAACGACTCGAGCTGCGCGAGCTCCTCCGCATTGTCGTCGATCACGTCGGCGAGGGCGTGCAGGAGCTCCGACCGCTCCTTCGGCGTCTTGCCGAGCCACTCGGGGAGGATCTTCGCCGCCGCCGCAACCGCGCGGTCGACGTCCTCGGCGGAGCACTTCGGCACCTCCGCGATCACCTCGCCCGTGGCAGGAGCGATCACCTCCATCGTCTCGCCCGACGCACTGTCGACCCACTCGCCGCCGACGAAAGCCTGGTACGCGGTTTTCGTTGCGCTCATGTCTTCTCTCCTTCTTTCGCAGGGGCGCGGCGGACGACCCCGGTGTCGCGCATCAGCCGCTGGGCCAGCGCGACGGGGATCACCGTCAGCAGGATCATCGCGAACGCGATGGCGTTCACCACGGGCAGCTGCTGCCCGAGGCGGATGTAGCCGAGAATCAGCAGCGGCAGCGTGTTCTGCGCGCCGGCCGTGAAGTACGTGACGACGACCTCGTCGAACGAGAGCGCGAAGGCGAGCAGGCCGCCCGCGACGAGCGCCGTCGAGAGGACGGGCCAGATGACGAACCGGAACGTCTGCCAGCCGTCCGCGCCGAGGTCGGCGGATGCCTCGAGCAGCGACGGCGACGAGCGCCGAAGCCGCGCGAGCACGTTGTTGTAGACGATGACGATGCAGAACGTCGCGTGGCCGATCACGATCGTCCAGAGCGACAGGTTGATGTGGCGGTAGACGAAGAACGAGTTCAGCGCCATGCCGGTGATGATCCCGGGCAGGGCGATCGGCAGCACGAGCAGGAACGACACCGACTCGCGCCCGAAGAAGCGGAAGCGCGCGATCCCGAACGCCGCGGCGGAGCCGAGCACGAGCGCGACACCGGTTGCGAGGGCGCCCGCCTTCAGGGAGAGGCCGACCGCCGAGCGGACTTCCTGTGTCGTTCCAGGCGACGTGGAACCAGCGCGTCGTGAAGCCGGGAATGGGCCAGCTCTGGATGTTCGACCTGTTGAACGCGTAGATCATGATCAGCGCGAGCGGCAGCCACAGGAAGAGCACGACGAGCGTCGTCCAGGCGCCGAGTGCGATCCGGGTCGAGCGCGCCTCCATCTACAGCGCCTCGAACGCGCCGAGCCGGCGCGCGATCGTGAGGTAGACCGCCATGACGAGCGAGCGGCACGGCGGCGTAGGCGGCCGCGAACGGGCACGTTGTTCGAGATGCCGACCGACTCGTAGACGACGTTGCCGATGAACTGCGAGCCCGCGCCGCCCGCGAGGAGCGGTGTCACGTAGTCGCCGAGCGTCAGCGAGAAGGTGAAGATCGATCCGGCCACGACGCCGGGAAGGGCGAGAGGGAGCACGACCCGGCGGAACGTCGACCAGCCGCTTGCCCCGAGGTCGCGCGAGGCCTCGATGTACGAGTGGGGGATCCGCTCGAGCGCGCCGAAGACGGGCAGGATCATGAACGGCAGCCAGACGTACGAGAAGACGATCCACACCGCCCAGTTCGTGTAGGCGAGATGGACGTCCGGCAGCCCTAGCCTGCCGAGCGCCCAGTTGAGCACGCCGTCCTCGATTCAGGATCAGCCGCCAGATGTAGACGCGGATCAGGTAGCTCGACCAGAGCGGCAGCAGAACGGCGACGAAGAGGAATGTCCGCGAGCGGCCCGAGGCGACGCGTGCCATGAAGTAGCCGAACGGAAACGCGAGCAGCGCGTCGGTGAGCGTCACCGCCGCGGCGATGCCGATCGTCCGCAGGGCGATCGTCCGGTACGCGCTCGACTCCCACAGCGTGCGGTAGTTGTCGATGTTCCAGATGTGGCGTGAGCTCGGTCGTGAACGGATCGACCGACCAGAACGACGAGACGAAGAGCGCCGCGAGCGCCGCCAGATAGACGAGCGCGAAGGCGAGAAGCGGCGGCACCAGCAGGAGCAGCGCCTTCGCCGAGCGGTGCCGCCAGAAGAAGCCGGTGAGGCGGAGCCGGGCCGCCCGGAGTGGGCGGCCCGGCCCTGGCGTCAGCCTTTCAGCTGCGTCCAGGCCTGTTGCCATTTCGTGTAGTCCATGCAGTCCTTCGAGCCGTTGCCGCAGTCGGCGACCGGCGTCTTCCAGAACTTGATCGAGCGGAAGTACGCCGCGGACGCGCCGCAGTGGTACTGCGCGGCCGAGCCCTTCGCGAGCTTGATCCATGATCGGGCACGCCTGCGGATTCGCTGGTGTCTCACCGAAGTAGATCGCCTGCTGCGCCTGGACCTTCGGCGTCGAGATCCACTTCAGCCACATGTAGGCGCAATTCGGGTGCTTCGCCTTGGCGGAGAGCATCCAGGTGTCGGCCCAGCCGGTCGCGCCCTCCTTGGGGATCAGATCCTTGACGGGCACCTTCGCGGCGCGAAGTGTGTTCGTCTGGTACGGCCACGTCGCTCCGACGACGGCTTCGCCGTTCTTGAACAGGTCGATCTCGATCGGCAGCGGTCGCCCAGTACTTCTTGATCAGGGGCCGTTGCTTCTTCAGGAGCCCCACCGCCGCGTCGAACTGCTTCTGGTTCAGCTCGTACGGGTCCTTGATTCCGAGCGACGGCTGCGACTTCGAGAGGTACAGCGCCGCATCCGCGATCTGGATCGGATTGTCCGGGACGGTGACCTTGCCCTTGTACTTCGAGTTGTAGATCGTCGACCAGCTCGTCGGGCGCGGGCTTCACCTTCTTCGTGTTGTAGAGCAGCGTGTTCAGGCCCCCACTGGAGCGAGACCCCGTAGTGCTGGCCCTTCACCGTGTTGTGGGAGGGCGACTTCAGCTGCGGGATGAAGTGCTTCCAGTCCGGGATCAGGTTGACGTTGACCGGCTGGACGTCGTGGCCGTAGATCAGGCGTAGGCTCGCGTCGCCCGACGCCGACACCATGTCGTACTGCGAGCCGCCGCCGCTGCGCATGAGCGTGACCATCTCGTCCGAGGAGCCGGCGTACTTCGCGTGCACCGTGCACCCGGTCGCCTTCGTGAACGGCTTGGCCCATTGCGGCTGCGCATAGTCCGACCCAGGCGATCGAGGTTCAGCTGCCCCTCGCCCTTCCCGATCTTGCTCGGCAATCCGTTGCCCGCGCCGACGCCGGCCGCAGGCACGCAGAGCGCCGCGGCGAGCGCCGCCAGGAGCACGTGTGCCCTCTTGATCCGGATCACTGCCCGTTTCCCTCCTTGGGTAGTTCGTAGGTGTGCTCGGGTTTCCAGTCGAGGCGGACGTGACGTCCACGCGCCGCCTGCACTTCGTCCGACGACAGCTCGAGGTTCTGGCGGACGACGACGAGCTCGCCGCCCGAGTCGAGGTCGACGAGATAGCGGGTCACCGACCCGACGTAGACGACCTCGCGCACGACCCCCGGCTCGCCGGGGCCGTCCTCCGACATGTGGATCTTCTCCGGGCGGATCGTGATCCGCCGCCCGCCGCGGTCGAGCACGTTCGACACGCCGACGAAGCCGGCGACGAACTCGGTCTGCGGCCGCTCGTAGACGTCGGCGGGCGAGCCGATCTGCTCGATCCGTCCTTCGTTGAAGACGGCGAGCCGGTCGCTCATCGTGAGCGCCTCTTCCTGGTCGTGCGTGACGTAGACGAACGTGATGCCGAGGTCGCGCTGCAGAGCCTTCAGGAACACCTGCATCTCCTGGCGCAGCTTCAGGTCGAGCGCGCCGAGCGGCTCGTCGAGCAGGAGCACCGACGGCGAGTTGACGATCGCGCGCGCGAGCGCCACCCGCTGGCGCTGGCCGCCCGACAGCTGCACCGGCTTGCGTCCGCCGACGTTCGGCAGCCGGACGCGCTCCAGCACCTCCCGGGCCTTGACGCGCCGGTCGCGGCGGGCGACGCCCTTGACCCGCAGCCCGTACTCGACGTTCTGCTGCACCGTCATGTGCGGGAAGAGCGCGTAGTCCTGGAACACGGTGTTCACGTCGCGCTCCGACGGCGCGACCCGCGTCACGTCGACGCCCTCGAGCTCGACGCGGCCCTCGTCGGGCTGCTCGAAGCCGGCGATGACGCGCAGCGTCGTCGTCTTTCCCGAGCCGGACGGGCCGAGCAGGGTGAAGAACTCCCCTTCGGCGATGTCGAGGTCGAGGTTCTCGATCGCCACGACGTCGCCGAAGGTGCGGCGGATGCCGCGCAGCCGCACCGCCGCGGCGGGCGCCGGCGCGTCGCGTTCCGACCTAGCCGGAGCCTGCTGCGTCGCCAAGCGCCTCCTCCAGAATCGTGAGGCCCCGCTCGAGCTCCTCGTCCGTCGCGGAGAGCGGCGGCAGGAGGCGGATCACGTTCCCGTAGAGCCCGCAGGAGAGGAGGACGAGCCCCTTCTCCCGGGCGGCAGTGGTGACGGCCCTTGCTGCGTCGCCCGACTGCTCCGCGAGCTCGAGTGCGAGCATCGCGCCGAGGCCGCGGACCTCGCCGACGATCGGGTGCCGGGCGGCGATCTCGTCGAGTCGTGTGCGGAGGAACGCCGCGATCTGGTCGGCCCGCTCGCGGAAGCCGGGCGCCGAGAGCTCGTCGAGCACGGCGAGCGCCGCGGCGCAGGCGACGGGGTTGCCGCCGAACGTGCCCCCGAGCCCGCCCGGCTGCACGGCGTCCATCAGCTCGGCGCGGCCCGTGACCGCGGCGAGCGGCAGGCCGCCGCCGAGCGTCTTCCCGGAGACGAGCAGGTCGGGCTCGACGTCGAACCGCTCGATCGCCCAGATGGTGCCGGTGCGTCCGCACCCGGCCTGGATCTCGTCGTCGACGTAGACGATCCCGTGCCGGTCGCAGAGCTCTCGGAGGGCGTGCACGAACTCCGGCGGCATCGGGATGAAGCCGCCTTCGCCCTGCACCGGCTCGAGGACGACGCACGCGACCTCCGCCGGGTCGACGTCCTGCTTGAAGAGGAGCTCGAGGCCGTGCAGCGCGTCCTCGGTCGAGACGCCGCGGTACGGGTACGGCGCCGGCGCCCGGTGCACGTCGGTCGCGAGCGGCCCGAAGCCCTGCTTGTAGACGAGCTTCGAGGTCATGGCCATCGTCAGGTTCGTGCGGCCGTGGAAGGCGCGGTCGAAGACGACGACGCCGGCCCGCCCGGTGGCGGCCCGCGCGATCTTGACCGCGTTCTCGATCGCCTCGGCTCCCGAGTTCAGGAGCAGGGTCTTCGTCGCGGCATTGCCGGGCCAGAGCGCGTCGAGCCGCTCGGCGACCGCGACGTACGGCTCGTAGGCGCCGACCATGAAGCACTGGTGGAGGTAGCGGTCGACCTGCTCGTGCACGGCGCGGACGACCGACGCATTGCCGTGGCCGAGGTTCTGGCAGGCGATGCCGCCCGCGAAATCGAGGTACTCCCGGCCCTCGGCGTCCCAGATGCGGGCGCCCCAGGCCCGGGTCACGACGAGGTCCGTGCCCGCGACGCCGCGCGGCACGAAGCGCTCGCGCGCCTGCCGCACGCGGTCGGTGGAGACCCGATCCTCGACCCGCATCGTCCAGGAGTATCTCACTAGCGGAATGCGAGGCAAATGGGGTCGTTTCTCTGCGCATTGCGCAGTCGCCCCGCTGAGTAGGATCGGCACGTGCGGCCGCTCTCCCCGCAGTTCAGGCCCTACGGGTGGGCGCTCTCGACGGCCGAGATCGCCGCGCGCGCGGGGCTCCCGCCCGAGGCCGTCCTCCGCTTCGACGGCAACACGGCGCCGGAGCCGCCGGCGACGGCGCGGCCGGAGACGATCGCCGCCGCGCTCGAGCGCATCCAGTCGTACCGCCACGGCGGCTTCCCCGAGCTCCTGCGGGCGATCGCCGACTACAACGGCGTCGAGCCCGAGCAGGTCGTCCTCGGCGCCGGGGCGGACGACCTCCTGATGCTGTGCGCGCGGTCATACGCCGGGCCGGGCACGCGGATCGCGATCGCGGACGAGCCCTCCTATCCGCTCTACCGCGTCGCCGCCTGGGTCGCCGGCGCCGACGTCGGCGACGACGACCCGGTGCTCACCTTCGTCTGCCGCCCACACAACCCGACGGGTGCGATGGTCGACATCCCCCCGGCGCGGCCGCTCGTCGTCGACGAGGCGTACTTCGAGTACGGAGGCGAGACCGCCGTGCCGCTCCTCGGCGACGACGTCATCGTCGTGCGCACGTTCTCGAAGGCGTTCAGGCTCGCATCCGCGCGGGTCGGCTACGCGCTCGCGACCGTCGAGACGGCGAACGCGCTCAACGAGCGGCAGCAGCCTGCACCCATCTCGACGATCGCTGCAGCGCTCGCGCTCGCCGGGCTCGAGGCGGGGCCGCCCGACGTATCGGAGACGATCGCCGAGCGCGAGCGGCTCACGGCCGGGCTCCGCGGCGTCGGCCTCGAGCCGCTGCCCTCGCGCACGAACTTCGTCCTCGTCCCGCATGCGCGCGCGCAGGAGCTGTACGAGTCGCTCCTCGCCCGCGGGCTCGCCGTCCGGCCCTCACCGGGGGCGATCCGGATCACCGTGCACCGGCCGGACGCCGACGACCGGCTCGTGGCCGCGCTCGCCGAGCTCGCCTGACCGGGTGGTGAGCACGGGGCGTCCGGCGCACGGTGTCTCCGTGGCGGCCGGCGACACGAGGCACGCCGGACGCGCCGCGCTCGCACGTCCTACGCGAACGCCGGTCGGGCGGATTCGTCAGCGGCCGGCGTTGCTCGACTGGAGCGCGGCGGGGCAGCGCCAGTACTCGACCCCGGCGACGATTCCGGCCGCCGTGCAGTTGCGCTTCGTCAGGTCGGGGCGGCCCTCGAGCTTGCCGGGCTTGCACGCCTCGACCACGCCGCCCTCCAGCGGGCCGGCGCCCGTCGAGCCGACGACGGCCGTGCACGAGCCGGTGAGACCCGCCGTGCGGAGGACGCGCCCGTCCTTGATCACGAGCATCAGGGCGAAGATGCAGGCTGCGACGACGAAGATCGGCTTCAGCACGTGGGGCGTCCCTTCACCGGAGCCGTAGAGAGGGATGGAACCCGTCGGAACGGCTATCGGCGCGGCGCGTGCCCGGCTTTATCCCGATCCGCGCCGTTTCCAGGCGTCAGCGGCTGCCCGGCCCTCGGGCGTGGCGAGGAAGTGCTCGAGCGGGACGTGGAGGAACGCGCCCCGCGCCTCGGCGAGGACGTCGCCGCCGTCGGAGAGCTGCGCGTCGACGTGCAGCCGCCTGCCGCGCTCGGCCACGAGCGAGGCACGCACGGCGAGCTCCGTGTTGATCGGCACGGGCAGCCGGTAGCGCACGAAGATGCGGGCCGTGACGGACGGGAAGCGGTACCACGTCACGAGGAGACCGCACGCCTCGTCGAGCGCCGCCGCGACGAGGCCGCCGTGCACGAGCCCCGGGCCGGCCTGGTGGCGCTCGTCGAACCGGAACCGCGCGTCGTAGTCGCGGAGCCCGGCGGCCCCCGGCAGCGGGAGGCGGATCCCGCCGGGCGCGTCGCCGCAGCCCCAGCACGCGGGATCGTGGTGCGGCGGGACTACGCCGGGCTCTGCCACACGTTCTCGAACGTCCCGAAGCGCAGCTCCTGCTCGTAGAGGAACCGGGTGTCGTCGACGCGGCGCATGTACTCCTCCCGGTGCGCGGCCGCGAACGCGTTGTAGGCGTCGGCCGACTCCCAGCGGTCGACGACGAGGTACCTGCCCGGCGTCTCGACGTCGCGCAGCAGCTCGGTGCCGATGTAGCCCGCGCCGCCGCGGAAGAACTGCGCCCACTCGCCGTCGGCGCCGTAGGCCGCCTCGAAGGCGGCACGGTCGCGAACTTCGTAGCTGAAGACGAGGGCGATCAACGTCCCTCCATGGTTGCCGATTCCTACCAGTCTTCGCGGTAAGGTCCTGCGCGATGAGCGCCGAGCCGGTCGCCACCGAGATCCCAGCCGATGACCGCAGCCGGTACGCCGGCGTCCTCCGCTTCTACGACCTCGCGAAGCACCAGGAGTGGCAGGTCAGAGACGTGCCGTGGGACGCGCTCGCGCCGATCCCGGAAGGGAAGGGCTCGCCGCAGCGGCAGGCCCGCCGCCGCGACATCTGGCGCTCGGTCGTGATGCAGCAGCTGCAGGCCGACGTGCTCGCGTGCGAGATGGCGGCGCAGCTCCTGAACGCCGCCCCGGACCCGGAGGCGAAGCTCTACTACTCGACGATGGTGCAGGACGAGTCGCGCCACACCGAGGCGTGGCTCAAGCTGATCGGGGAGATCGGCGGCGAGGGGGAGCGCGACCCGCATCTCGACAAGCTCGGCCACATGTTCCTCGAGGCGGACACGCTCGAGGAGAAGGTCTTCCTGATGCAGGTGTTCTTCGAGCGCCTGATCATCCCGCGCTTCCGGCTGATCGCGCGCTCGTCACGGGGGACGGTTCTCGAGGACATCTGCAACCGCCTCGCCATCGACGACGGCATCCACCACGGTGCGGGGATGGCCTACGAGCGCGTGCTCCTCGAGCACGCCGACACGAAGGTGAAGAACACGCTCATCGTGGCGGCGAACCGGATGCTGCCCGAGTTCGCGGCCCACGCCCTCTGGCGGCCGAAGGCGCGCGAGTTCATCGGCAACCTGATGGAGGCGCGCGACCGGGAGCGCCTGAAGACGGAGCTCAACCACGGCGTGCGGCTCGCGAAGAGCCTCGGTCTCGACGTCAGCGACGTCGCGCTGCCCTTCTGAGCGGCTCTACGTCCGCAGCCCGCCGCGCTCGAAGTGCGCGCGGAAGAAGTTCTCGGAGCCGGCGGTCGCCATCGCCGCCGAGGCGCTGATCTCGAGGGCGAGCGCGGCCGCCGCGACGATCTGCGCGAAGCGATAGACCTTGCCGGCGCCCGCGCAGCCCATGAGGGCGAGCCACTGCTGCGCGCTCGGCAGCGTCGTCCCGCCGCCGACGGTGCCGACCTCGAGGCCCGGGAAGCGGATCGACGCCTGCAGGCCGCCCTCGACGCGGCGGCCCGTGCCGTGCGCCATCGAGCTCGTGCCGACCATGCCGAGATCCTGCCCCGTCGCCGCGAAGACGGCGGCGATCGCGGACGCGGGGGTGAACGCCACGGACTGCATCCCCGATGCGACCGCGCCGTGCGTGCCGGCCCACGAAAGCGCCTCGAGATCGGCGGCGGTCGTCCGCAGCACGCGCGCGATCGCCTCGTCGGTGAGCGTCGCCTCGGCGATGACGGTCTTGCCGTGGCCCGACTGGAAGAACTCGTGCGAGGGCTTCTTGTCGCCGCCCATGTTCGCCTCGAGCATCGCCCGCTCGATCGCGACGGGCGCGTTCGGGAGGACGTACGCCATGTTCAACGCGTAGGCGTTCCGGGTCATCATGTTCGGCCCGACTGCGTCGCCTGTCGTCCAGCGCCAGAGCACGTGGCACATCGGCCCGACGACATGCGTCTTCACCTCGCGCAGCACCGCGTAGCGTGAGAGCTCCGCGAGGTCGGAGGAGCGCAGGAACTCGCGCATCGCGTCGACGTTCCCCGAGATCCAGCGGGCGAGGGTCAGCGCATCGCCTGCGTCCTTGCAGACGAAGCACGACGCACGCGTGATGCGGTCGGCGACGACATACGTGCGGAAGCCGCCCGACAGCTCGACCGCCTTCGCACCGCGCTGGAGCGACGCCGTGAGGCCGCCTTCGGTGTGCGCGAGCGGGACGACGACGTCGTCCTCCGACCGGCCGGCCTCCTCGAGCACGCCGTCGCCCGTCAGCTCGTACTCGCCGAGCGAGAGGTGCAGCTGCGCGACCGAGACCGGGATCGTGGCGAGGCCCGTCACCGACTCGGCCGCATTCGCGTACGGCTCGAGGTCGACGGCGCCGTCGAGCGCGAGCGCCCGGCGGCGCGCCGCGATCGAGGCCGGGTCGTTCTTGCGCGGCAGGCGGTCCGTCATGCCGGCATTCTGTCGTACGCTCAGGTCGTGCCCGCACACGTCATCGACGGCAAGGCTCTCGCCGCGAAGGTTCGCGAGGAGGTGGCCGCGGAGGTCGAGGAGCTCGGCTCGGTCGGGCTGACGACGGTGCTCGTGGGCGACGATCCCGCGTCGCACGTCTACATCAAGGGCAAGCACAAGGCCGCGACGTCCGTCGGCATCCACGCGAACGACATCCGGCTGCCGGCGGACACCGCCGAGGACGAGCTGCTGGCGCTGCTCGCCGATCTGAACGCGGACGACGCGGTCGACGGCATCCTCGTGCAGCTGCCGCTGCCCGCGCAGATCGACGAGGCGAAGGCGATCGAGGCGGTCGACCCGGGCAAGGACGTCGACGGCTTTCATCCGCTGAACGCGGGCCGCCTGTATCTCGGGCGCCCGGCGCTCGTGCCCGGCACGCCGCTCGGGGTCATGCGCATGCTCGCCGAGTACCGGATCGAGCTCGAAGGCGCCCGCGCCGTCGTCGTCGGCCGGTCGAGCATCGTCGGCAAGCCGATGGCGCATCTCCTCCTGCAGGCGAACGCGACCGTGACGATCTGCCACTCCCGCACGGTCGATCTCCAGCGGCACACGCTCGACGCCGACGTCCTCGTCGCCGCGGTCGGCCGCACGCACATGATCGGCGCGGACATGGTCAAGGCCGGCGCGACCGTGATCGACGTCGGCATGAACCGCACGGACGAGGGGCTCTTCGGCGACGTCGACCCCGGCGCCGCCGACCACGCCGCCTACATGACGCCCGTGCCGGGCGGCGTCGGGCCGATGACGATCGCGATGGTCCTGAAGAACACGCTCACCGCGGCGAGAGCGCGGCGGGGGTTTGTTTCCGCGCGAGACTGAGCTACCATTCCGGCCGATTCATATCGGTCGGCGGCTCGGCGTTCCGCGCCGTCGTTAGCTTCTTGTAGGAGGAACACAGTTGGCAGAGGGCACCGTGAAATGGTTCTCGAACGAGAAGGGCTTCGGCTTCATCGAGCGCGAGGGCGGAGATGACGTCTTCGTCCACTTCTCGGCGATCGGCATGGAGGGCTACAAGTCGCTGACCGAAGGCCAGAAGGTGTCGTTCGAGGTCGTGCAGGGCCCCAAGGGCGCACAGGCCGCGAACGTCCAGGCGATCTAGAGAATCCGTCGGACTCACGTGTGAAGAGGCCCCGACAGGGGCCTCTTCATTTCTGTAGAACGTTTTCCGGATGGCAATCGACCGCGAACAGCTGCTCCACGTCGCACGCCTCGCGCGGCTCGAGCTCCGCGACGGCGAGCTCGAGCGTCTCGGCGCGCAGCTGAACGACATCATCGAGGCCGTCTCGAAGGTCTCCGAGCTCGACCTCTCGGATGTGCCCGCCACCTCGCACCCCCTCGACGTCGTGAACGTCTGGGGCGCCGACGAGCCGCGGCCCTCGCTGCCGGTCGAGGAGGCTCTCGCGAACGCGCCGGAGCGCGAGGGGTCGTACTTCAGAGTGCCGCCGGGTGGGTCGTGATCGACACGCTGCGCCTGACGGCGGAGGAGGCGATGCGCCTCGTCCGCGAGAAGGACGTGTCGAGCGCCGAGCTCTACGCGGCGTATCGCACCGCGATCGAGGAGCGCGACGAGGAGCTCCACTGCTACCTGCACGTGTGCGACGACGACGGCGGCGAGGGCGTCCCGCTCGCGGTGAAGGACGTCATCGGCACGAAGGGGATCCCGACGACCGCCGGCTCGAAGATCCTCGAGGGCTACGTCCCCGTGTACGACGCCACCGTGATCGAGCGCTGCAAGGCGCACGGCCTTCGGGTGCTCGGCAAGACGAACACCGACGAGTTCGCAATGGGCTCGTCGACCGAGAACAGCGCGTACGGCCCGACGCGCAACCCGTGGGACACGACGCGGGTGCCCGGCGGGTCGGGCGGCGGCTCGGCCGCCGCGGTCGCCGCCGGTCTTGCGCCGTGGGCGCTCGGCTCGGACACCGGCGGCTCGATCAAGCAGCCCGCGGCGCTGTGCGGCAACGTCGGCCTGCGGCCGACGTACGGCACCGTGTCGCGCTACGGCGTCGTCGCGTTCGCGTCGAGCCTCGACCAGGTCGGGCCTGTCGCGCGCAACGTCCGCGACTGCGCGCTTCTCTACTCGATCCTCGCCGGGCGGGATACGTGCGACACGACGACCGTCGACCTGCCCGAGGCGGTGCGGCTGCCTGAGCGTGCCGATCTGAAGGGCGTGCGCATCGGCGTGCCGACCGAGTTCACGGCGCACGAGGCGATCGAGCCGGGCGTTCGCGAGGCGGTCGAGCGCACGATCGACCTCGCGCGCTCGCTGGGCGCCGAGGTGGGGGAGTGCTCGCTGCCGCGCTCGCTCGACTACGGCGTCCCCTGCTACTACCTGATCGCACCGGCGGAGGCCTCGTCGAACCTCGCCCGCTACGACGGCGTGCGCTTCGGCTACCGCTCGCCGAACGGGAGCGACCGGCTCGAGATGTACGAGCGCTCGCGCGACGAGGGCTTCGGCGACGAGCCGAAGCGGCGCATCATGGTCGGCACGTACGCCCTGTCGGCGGGGTACTACGACGCCTACTACGGGCAGGCGCAGAAGGTGCGAACCGTGCTGATCCGCGAGCACGCGGAGGCGTTCGAGCGGTTCGACCTGCTGCTCACGCCGACGTCGCCGACCGTGGCGTTCGAGCTCGGTGCGAAGTCGGCGAACCCGCTCGCGATGTACCTGAACGACCTCCTCACGATCCCGTCGTGCATGGCGGGGCTGCCCGGGCTGAACGTGCCGTGCGGGCTCTCCGAGGGGCTGCCGGTCGGCGTGCAGCTCGTCGGGCCGCAGTTCTCCGAGAACCGGCTCTTCAGCGTCGGGTATGCGCTGGAGCAGGCGCTCGAGCTCGATCCCGTGCCTCTGCCGTTGAGGGAGGCGCGCCTGCGATGACGATGCGCTTCGAGGATCCGGCCGCCGACTTCATCCCCGCGGTGGAGCGCGTCTTCGGCGCCGAGCCGCGCGTGCTCGACGGCTCGCGCGCAGTGCTGATCGGCGACGTGAAGCTCCAGCTCGAGGCGGGCGAGCGCGAGCTGTGGCTGATCGAGACGAAGGGCGTGCTCGAGCACCGCATCGGCATGGTCGAGGTCGACCTCGACATCGAGGCTGCGCTGCGCGAGGCGAAGGAGCGGCTCGCCGGTGCCTGACTACGAAGCAGTCATCGGCCTCGAGGTGCACGCCCACCTGAAAACGAGGACGAAGATGTTCTGCCGTTGCGAGCTCGAGTACGGCGCGGGCGAGAACACGCGGACGTGCCCGACGTGCCTCGCGCATCCCGGCGCGCTGCCGGTGCCGAACGAGCGCGCGATCGAGCACACGATCAAGCTCGGCCTCGCGCTCGGCTGCGAGATCTCGAGGCACGCGATCTTCGCGCGCAAGAACTACTTCTACCCCGACCTGCCGAAGGGCTACCAGATCAGCCAGTACGAGGAGCCCCTCTGCGGGCGCGGCACGCTCGCGGTGCCGGCGGCCGGCGGCGACGAGGTCGTCGGCATCACACGCGCGCATCTCGAGGAGGACGCCGCGAAGACGGTGCACGCCGGCGGCGCCACGGGGCGCAGCGTCGGCGCCGACGTCTCGCTCGTCGACTTCAACCGCGGCGGGACGCCGCTGCTCGAGATCGTCACGGAGCCCGACCTCCGCTCCGCAGAGCAGGCGGACCGCTTCCTGCGCCTGCTGCGGCAGACGATCGTCGAGCTCGGGGTCTCGGACGCCGAGATGGAGAAGGGCACCCTGCGCGCCGACGTGAACGTCTCGGTGCGCGAGCGCGGCGAGGAAGGGTTCCGCCCGCGCTGGGAGCTGAAGAACATGAACAGCTTCACGTTCATCCGGCGCGGGATCGACGCAGCCGTGCGCGAGCAGATCGCCGCGTACGAGCGCGGCGAGACGCTCGAGCAGTCGACGTACGACTACGACCCCGACACCGACCGGCTCACCGTCCACCGCTCGAAGGAGGAGGCCGACGACTACCGCTACTTCCCCGAGCCGGACCTCGTCCCCGTCGAGCCTCCGCCGGAGCTCGTCGAGCGGCTGCGCGGCGAGATCCCCGAGCTGCCCGCGGCGCGCATCCGGCGCATCGAGGCCGAGGTCGGCTACGACCTCGCGTACGAGCTCGTCGCGACCGGCAACGACGCGCAGGCCGAGCTGCTCGCCCGCGAAGGCGTCGAGTGGCGCGCGGCGGCGAACGTCGCCATGAACCAGGCTGCGTTCCTGCCGGAGAACGCGCCCGCGCTCGCGAAGATCCTCCAGGCGAACGTCACCCGCGACGCGCTTCAGGCGTCGTTCGCCGCGGCCGCGACGGGGCCGATCTCGGCCGACGACTACCTCGGGCAGACCGCGGTGAGCGACGAGTCGATGCTCGAGCCCGCGATCGACGCCGTCATCGCCGCGAACCCAGAGCAGGTCGAGACCTACCGGGGCGGCAAGGAGGGCGTGCTGGGCTTCCTCGTCGGCCAGGTGATGAAGGAGACGGGCGGCAAGGCCGACCCGAAGGTCGTCAACCGGCTTCTGCGGCAGAAGCTGCAGGCGTAGTCAGGTCGTCGAGCCGCGGCGCGTCGCGGATCGAGCGGCTGAACGTCCCGACGACCGCGGCGAGGAGCGTGACGCTCGCAAGTGCGGCGATCGACACGCGCGACGAGAGCGACGACAGCAGCAGTCCCGCGGCGAGCGGCCCGAGCGGCGTCACGACGACGCGAAGCGTGTTCGAGGCCGACATCGCGCGGCCGAGCAGGCGGTCCGGGATCAACGCGTACGAGTAACCGGCGACCGCCGAGTCGGTGTTGACGAACGTGAAAGCCTGTGCCGCGAAGGCGCAGGCGAGGACGTAGACGTTCGGCCAGACGAGGAAGGGGACGTAGACGAGCGCCGCCCAGAACTCCGAGAGCAGGATCGCGCGCATCGAGAGCAGCTTCCGGAGCAGGGGAGAGGCCAGCGATCCGAGAAGCGTCGTCGCCCCGACGAGCGCGACGAAGCCGCCGACGGCGGCGCTCGAGAGACCGTGGCGCTTCGCGAGCACGATCACCGCGAGCTGGATGCCGGAGCTCGACAGGTTGCTGACGGCGATCATCGTCATCGTCGTCCGCAGGAACGGCATCCGCAGGAAGAACGACACGCCTTCGGCGAACTGGCGGCGGAGCGGCGCGGTGTCGCGCGCGCGCTCTTCCTGGAAGCGCGTGCGCATCAGCAGCAGCGAGCCCGTCGAGAAGACGTACGAGCCGGCGTCCGCGAGGAAGGGCACGGCGCGTGCGATGCCGAAGAGCGCGCCGCCGGCCGGCGGCGCCGAGAGCCGGACCACGGCGCTGCGCGCCTGCGTCGCGCTCGCCGCCGCCGGAATCTGCGCGAGCGGGACGACGGCGCGAAACGCACCGCTCTGACCGGCCCGGAAGAAGACGCCCGCGGTCGAGTCGACGAAGGCGACTGCGAGGATCAGCCAGAACGGCGCATGGTGCGTGAGCACGGCCGCTCCGAGCCCGCCGACGGAGAGCGCCGCGACGACGTCGGCGGCGATCATCACGGTGCGGCGGTCGAAGCGGTCGGCGGCGACGCCGGCGACGAGGTTGAAGAGGAGCATGGGCGTGAACATCACGGCGCTGACGTAGCCGGCCTTCGCGGCGGAATGCGTCACCGCGAGCACGAGCAGCGGGTACGCGATCGTCGACATCGACGAGCCGAAGGTCGAGAGGAGCTGCCCCGCCTGCAGCAGCATGAAGTCGCGGTTCTTTCTGAGCGGGGTGGCGCTTCGCGCTCCTCCGCTCTCTGCGGGCTGCGTCGCGCCTGCGCCCGTCACGCCGGTGTCGCGAGCTCGCTCAGGCTCGGCGCCTTGCGGATCGAGGGGCTGAAGGTGGCCCAGAGGGCGAGCGCCGCGCAGGCGACGGTGAACGCGAAGATCGTCGCGCGGGGCGAGTACGACCCGAGGAGGAGGCCGGCGACGAGCGGGCCGAGAGGCTGCGCGAGCAGCGCGATGTTGCGCGCGACGCTCGAGACGCGGCCGATCAGACGGTCGGGAGTCACCGCGGTCCGGTATCCGATCACGACGGAGTTGAGGGCGGGGACGAGGAACGCCGTCGGCAGGTTGCACGCGAGGAGCACGTAGACGTTCGGCCAGACGACGAAGCCGGCGATCGCGACCGCGACCCAGAGGTTGAGGATCACGATCCCGCGCATCGAGAGCAGTCGGTTGATCAGCGGTGCGGCGATCGAGCCGACGAGCGCGCAGGCGCCGAAGAGCGCGATGCACGCCCCGATGCCGAAGCTCGAGATGCCGTGCCGCCTCGCAGCGACGACGAATACGAGAAAGAGCCCCTGGAAGGTGAAGTTCGAGCCGGCGAAGATGATCGCGCACGTCCGCAGGAACGGCTGCTGCCAGAGGAAGCGGAAGCCCTCGGCGATCTGCGTGCGGAGGCGCGCCGTGTCCTCTCCCGCTGCTCCTGGAACGGCGTGCGGATCGCGAGCAGCGACGCGAGCGAGAAGACGTAGGAGACGGCGTCGACGAGAAACGGTACGGCCCGGCCGAGCCCGAAGAGCGCGCCGCCGAGCGACGGCCCGACGAGCGTGACGGTCGCGAAGCGGGCCTGCTCGGCGGCCGCCGCATCGGGCAGCTGGACGCTCGGCACGACGGAGCGGAGCGCGCCGACCTCGGCGATGTTGAAGAAGACGAACGCCGACCCTTCGACGAACGCGACGATCGCGATCTGCGCGAACGTCAGGTGGTGGAAGGCGAGCGAGACGACGAGGCTCCCGATCGCGACGATCCGGATTGCGTCGGAGACGAGCATCACCCACTTGCGGTTCCAGCGATCGGCGGCGACACCGGCAAAGAGACCGAAGAGGGCGTACGGGACGATGTTCGCGAAGCCGACGACGCCGGCCTGCGCAGGCGAGTGGGTCGTGGCGAGGACGAGCAGGGGATAGGCGATCGCGGTCGCCTGCGTCCCCGTCGTCGAGAGGAACTGCCCGATCTGAAGGAGGACGAAGTCGCGGTTGCGACGAAGCGGTTGAACGGTCAAGCAGCGAGCGCCGGCTCGACCTCCGCGGTCTCCTCTGCGGGGCGCGAGAGCAGGTACGCGGCGGCGGCGAGGAAGACGACGGCCATCGCCACGATTTCTACCCGGTAATCGACGACCGTGATGAGCGCGGCCCCGAGGGCGATGCCGATCACCTGCGGGACGCTGAAGAGCATGTTCGCGGCGGCGGCGACGCGGCCCTGCACATGGCCGGGGCTGCGGCGCTGGTACGCGGTCGCGAGCGAGACGACGGCCCAGACGATGCCGGCCCCCGCGATCGCGGTCGATGCGAGGACGACGGGGGTGCTCGGGATCATCCAGAAGAACGAGCCGACGCCGAAGAGCGCGATGCCGAGGCCTGCGAGCCGCAGGTCGCCGACGCGCCTCAGCAGCCAGGCAGAGGTGACGCCGCCGGCGATCGAGCCGACGCCCTGGCACGTGCCGATCACGCCGACGAACGAGGGCGAGCGGTGGAGCGCGTCGCTCGTCACCGCGAAGATGAGCGTCTCGCTGAAGCCCGCCACGAACATCGCCGCGGCGACGCCCACGGTGAGCTGGCGCAGCACGCGGACGCGAACGATGTGGGCGATCCCCGCCGAGATCTCGCGCAGGAAGTGGTGCTCCTTCGGTGCGGCCGGCGGCTCGGCGAACCGGAGCGCGACGAGCGTTCCCGCCGAGACGAGGAACGTCGCCGAGTCGACGAGCGCCACGGCGTGCCCGCCGAACGCGGCGAAGATACCCGCGCCGGCGAGCGGCGCGACGATGCGCAGGCCCTCGCGGATCGACTGGTAGGCGCCGTTCGCGTCGCCGAGGAGCTCGTCGGGGACCATCGCCTTCAGCATCGCGCCCCGCGACGCGGCGAAGAGGTCGCCGCCCAGGCCGTAGAGCACCGTCACGCCGTAGAGGAGCCACATGTCGCCGCGCCCGTTCACGAGCAGCAGAAGGCACATCACGCCTGCGAGGACGACGTGCGTGCCGATCATCAGGGGCCGCTTCGGCAGCCGGTCGACGACGAGGCCGCCGAGCGGCGCGACGAGGCCCGAGAGCGCGAGGACGAAGAAGACGAGCCCCGCTGCGCTCGACGACCCGGTCAGCGTCTTCGCCCAGATGCCGAGGACGATGAACATCATCCAGTCGCCGATCATCGAGAACGTCTGGCCTGCGAAGAGCAGCCGGAGGTCCTTGCGTGCGAGCAGCGCCTTCATGACTCAGCTCGCGCGAAAGACCCGGAAGTCGCCGCTGACCGTCTTGCCGCGCAGGACGAGCGTCGGCCCGTCGCCGGTCGCCGAGCCCGGCTCGCTGCCGAGCGGCACCTCGGAGGTGAGGTCGCCGGAGACGGAGCCCGCGTCGACGTCGAGGTTCGTGCCGGCGGCGACGCCGATCTCGATGTCGCCCGACACGCTCTGCACGGTCACGTTGCCTTCCTGCGTCGACTCGATGCGGGCGTCGCCCGACACGGTCTTCCCCTCGACCGAGCGGCCGACCGAGCGCGCGATGACGTCGCCCGACACCGTCGTGAACTGCAGCGTGCCGCCGACACGTTCGAGCATGACGTCGCCGCTCACGGTCTTGACGACGGCGTCGCGCTCGACGTCGCCGCGCACGATCAGGTCGCCCGACGCCGACTTGACGTTCAGCGACTGCACGCGGCCGCGGAGCTTCATGTCGGCGGATGCGGTGGCGAGGGCGGCCTCGCTGCCGTGCGGGACGCGCGCACGGACGCGCAGGCGGCCGCCGCTGCCGAAGCTGAGGTCGCCGACGGAGATCGTGATGCCGAACGGCTTCTTGCCGCGCAGCTCGACGAGGATGCGGTGCCCGTCGTAGGTCACCTCGGTCAGCTCGAGCATCTTCTCGCTGCCCTCGACGGTGACGAGCGACTCGTCGCCGTCGACCGTCTCGATGTCGATGTCGCCGCTCGGGATGCGCACGTCGAGCTCGACCGGCTCCGGAGTGGGAAAGCGATGCTCCGCCATCTCAGATCGCCCTGATCGTCGTCGGGCGGAGGCT
This sequence comes from uncultured Actinomycetes bacterium, assembly GCA_963831405.1. Lineage (GTDB taxonomy): Bacteria > Actinomycetota > Thermoleophilia > Gaiellales > Gaiellaceae > Palsa-739. The sequence goes on along the minus strand of CAWHPX010000012.1, from coordinate 17,925 downwards.
GCGGCGGACGATCTGCGCGAGCCACTCGGCGGGTGACATGCCCTCGCGGGCGGCGGCGAGCTCGACCGTGCCGCGGATCTCGGCCGGTAGGTCGACGGTGAGCGGGCCCTCGGGAACGCCAGACGGATCGTCGTAGACCCAGTGCGTGCTCGAGCGGGGGGTCGGGGACTCGTGGAAGAACATTCCGGCTCCTTTCAGCTCCGGCCGTAGCCGGTGAGTCGGCGGCGGGCGCCGCCGGTGGAGGGCCGTGACTCGGAGAGCGGTGAGCGCGCGAGCGCGTGCACGAGCCACGTGTTGAGCGACACGCCTTGCGAGGAGGCGGCGGCCTCGAGCCGCGCTTTCAGGTTCTCCGGCAGGCGGAGGGTGATCCGGGCCGTGAACGCCTCGTCGGCCGGCTCGACCGACGGCGCTTCCTCGTCGCGGACGTAGACGAGCTCCGGGTCGCTGCCCGCGAACCGGACCTCGACCCGGCCTTCGTCGAGCTGGCCGTTCAGCTCGAGCGCGGCCTCGCCGAGCGCCTCGAGGAGGCGCCGGCCGAGGGCCGACTCGAGTGCGACCGCGAGGAGCTCGGCCGCGCGGGCCGTCGACTCGTCGCCGACCGCCGCCACGCGGGCGAGGTCCTCCCGGAGCGCTTGGACATAGCCGTCGATCTGCATGACGGCAGTATGACATCACAATGACATCATTGTCAAGTCACCGCGGTGCTATGACGATGTCAGATGAGGCCGCAGGTACCTCGCCGTGTTCGGCCAGGGATAGAAGCCCCTGCTCCTGGCCGCTTTTTCCGCCGTCCAGATCTGCTCGAGCGGCGTCCAGTGATCGGCCGTCCCCTTGGTGCGGAGGAGGGCCGGGGCGTACGTCCGCTGGAAGCCGAGATCCATCTGCAGGCCGCCGTAGTACGGTCCGCCGCCGTCCCGCCAGCTTCCCTCGAAGCGGTGGATGCAGAGGAACGCAGAGAGATGGGGCGGCCGGGCCGCCCGCCGGCGCGCCACGGCTGCACGCTTTCTCCAGAGCGCGACCGCACGCTTCACGTCGGGGACGCTCATCGCGGTGAGCACGCGCCCCTCTGTCTCGGTGCGCGGGACGCCCATCAGCTGCTCCCAGCGCCAGGTTGCGCGCTGGTAGCTGTAGACCTCCCCGCCGAGCCACTTGATCGCGGCGAGGCGTTTCGCCTCGGTCGTCCGTGCTTCGGTTCGTGCCGCAGATGCCTTGCCCACAGCAGCCTGTGGGGCGCCGGATGCAGTCGCGCAGCACGCGAGCAGGCCGGCGCAGGCCAGGATGAAACGCCGCAAAAAAACACCACCCCCACTGATTTCGCTTGCACTGTCGTAGGCCGGTAGCGGGTGGGAGCGGCTCTGGGCGAGCCCCACAACGCGCCGGCGCGGCTATGCGTTACGGAGAGATTAGACGGTCTGGTCTCGTTAACGGTTTGTGAATGTTGTCGCGATCTACCGCCCGAGCCGCCCGCGGAAACCCCGGAACCGTGCCGCGGACTCCGATCTCGGCTACAACGGGGCCCAGTTCCGGGGGCTTTTCCCACGATGCGGTGCCACATTCGGATCCCTCTCGCGCTGCTCGCCGCGCTCGTCGTCACGAGCGCGGCCGCCGCCGCGCCGCCGCAGAGCGAGCTCGCGGCGGCGACGAACTACACGAAGGCGCACCGCGTCGAGAGCCGGATCCGCTTCGTCGTCATCCACGTGAGCGAGGGCTCCTTCCCGGGCACGGTCGCATGGCTGCGGGATCCGCGCGCGCACGCGTCGGCGAACTTCGTCGTCGGCCGCGACGGCGCCGTGCAGCAGCTCGTGCCGCTCCACGACATCGCCTGGCATGCCGGCAACTGGGCCTACAACGTTCGCTCGGTCGGGATCGAGAACGTCGGCTACACGGACGATCCGGCCGGGTTCACGCGTCGGCAGTACCGCGCCGCCGCGCGGATCGCCGCGGTGATCGCACGCCGCTCGGTGATCCCGATCGACCGCCGTCACATCATCGGCCACGACCAGGTGCCGGACCCGAACGACCCACTGCAGGGCGGGGGCATCGACAACCACACCGATCCCGGCAAGTACTGGCAGTGGAACACGTTCATGAAGCTCGTCGAGCGCTTCGCGTATCCGCAGCGGTTCATCAAGCACAAGCACGTCGGCCTGCAGATCGAGTCGAGCACGCTCTCCGACCGGCAGGTCGTGGCCGGCGACGTGCCGTGGCGCGCGAAGATCGGCGGCCCGGTGCGTCATGTGACGTTCCTCGTCGACGGCAGGGTGCGCTGGACCGATCGGATCGCGCCGTTCGCGTACGCCGGCGGCAAGGCGCTCGACACGTTCCGGCTCGCGAACGGAAAGCACGTCCTCGAGCTCCGCGCGTACGGCGCGAAGTCGTGGGCGCGGCATCGCTTCACGGTGCGGGTGAGAAACGAGGCGTTCGCGCTCGCGCCCGTCGGCCTGAAGCCCAGGCAGAAGGTCGTCGGCGTGCTGCCCGTCCAGGCGCTCTTCACGGGTGTGCCTCCCGCGAAGGTCCTGCTCTATCTCGACGGCAGGCAGATCGACCACGACACCTCGCCGCCGTACCTCTTCAAGTGGGACACGCGGCGCGCGAAGGACGGCGCGCACGTGCTGACGCTCGCCGGGCGCGCGCGTGACGGGCGGATCGTGCGCTCGCGGATTCCCGTCATCGTTGCGAACGGCTCCGTGCAGCCGGCGAAGATCGTCGCCGGCTCGCTCGCGGACGGCCAGACCGTGTCGGGCTCCCAGCACTGGCTCGTCGAGACGAGCGGCACTGTGGCGAAGGTCGACTTCGTCGTCGACGGCGCCGTCCGCGCCACCGCGACGAAGGCGCCCTACGCGTGGGACTGGGACACGACGGGTGACGCCCCGGGCGCGCACGCGCTCGCGGTGCGGGTCACCGGCGTCGACGGCGCCGTTGCCGAGCAGACGCTCACGGTGACGGTCGCACAGCCGGTCGCGGGCTGAACGTGAAGCCCGCGTAGAGCAGGATCGCGCCGACGGCGATCCCGACTGCGGCGCCGCCTGCCCCGAGGCCGGCGACGCCGCTGCCGACGGCGGCGGCCGCCACCCCGAGCACGATGAGCGTGTTGCCCACCGGCCGGCGGCGGAGGGAGCGGATCGCGACGACGACGACCGCGAGCGTCCCGAGGGCGTTCGCGAGAATGGCCGCGAGCCGCGCCGGCGCGAATGCGAGATGGTCCTGTGCCGGTGGGATGCCGTGCGCGGCGAAGACGCCGTGAACCGGCATCGCCACCGCGATCCCGACCGCGAGGCCGGCGTACGCGAGGCCGATCGACGCCGAGCGGCGCACGCCCGCGAGGAGGAGCGAGCCGACGCCGAGCAGCGGAGCGGTGAGCAGAGCGCCGGCCGCGTAGTACACGCGAAACGCCCGGGCGTCCCACTGCGCCGCCTCGCCCCAGGCGATGGCGGCTGCCGCGATCGCGTAGGCCGACAGCGACCAGGCCCACGCCGCGAGCTCCGGCCTTCGGGTCTGGCGCCACCGCCGCGCCAGCGCGCCGGCGAGGCGCAGCGCGACGAGCGCAGCGGCGAATGCGAGCAGGGCGTTCACGTGGGTCGAGCGTAGTAGGCCGTCGACCCGGGCGCCCGGCATCGCCCTCCGCTCGCCCCGGTAGCCTGGCGGGAAGGTGCCGCAGAAGTCGTACCTCTTCACTCCCGGGCCGACGCCGGTCCCGCCGGAGGTGCTCGCCGCGATGGGCGAGCCGGTCGTCCATCACCGCAGCCCGGACTTCAGGCCGATCTACGAGCGCTGCCTCGCCCGGCTGCGGGAGGTCAGCCGCACCGAGCGCGACGTGCTGCTCTTCACGGCCTCCGGCACGGGGGCGTTCGAGTCGGCGGTCGCGAACCTCGTGTCGCCGGGCGAGCCGCACCTCGTGGTCTCCGCGGGCAACTTCGGCGAGCGCTGGGCGACTCTCGTCCGGGCGTACGGCGCCGAGGTCGACCACCTTCGCTACGCCTGGGGCGAGACGCCCGACCCGGACGACGTCCGGTCGAGGCTCCGGGCCCGCGCGGCGAAGGCGGTCTGGATCGTCCACTCCGAGACCTCGACGGGCGTCGTCTCCGACGTGCAGGCCCTCGCCGCCGCCGCGAGGGAGTCCGGTGCGCTCGTCGTCGTCGACGCGGTCTCGAGCCTCGGCGCCGTCCCGTGCGAGACCGACGCGTGGGGGCTCGACGTCGTCGTCTCCGGCTCGCAGAAGGCGCTGATGACGCCGCCCGGCCTCGGCACGTGCGCGGTGTCGGAGGCCGCCTACGCCGCGACCGGCACCTCGCCGCGCTTCTACTTCGACTGGGAGCGGACGCGCGCGGCGCAGGCGAAGCTCGACGCTGCCTTCACGCCGCCGGTGTCGCTCGTTGCCGCCCTCGACGTCGCGCTCGGCCTCCTGCTCGAGGAGGGGCTCGACGCGGTCTTCGAACGGCACATCCGGCTCGGCCGTGCCGCGCGCGCCGGCGCGAAGGCGATGGGCCTCGAGCTCTTCTCGCCCGACGAGGATCGCAGCGCCGTCGTCACCGCGGTCCGCACGCCCGACGGCATCGACGCGACCGAGCTCGTCAAGGGGCTGCGCGACCGCTTCGGGATGACGATCGCGAACGGGCAGGGCGACCTGCTCGGCAAGATCTTCCGGCTCGGCCACATCGGCTGGTTCGACGTCTTCGACATCGCGACGATGCTCGCCGCCGTCGAGATCGTCCTCGCCGACCTCGGCGCCGACGTCGAGCGCGGCGTCGCGGTGACGGCTGCGCTCGAGGCGTACGAGCACACGCGCGTCGGCGTGACCCTGCGAGTCCTCGTCCGCGAGGCGATCGCACCGGCGGGCGTCGACCTGCTGCGCGAGCGCTTCGACGTCGACGAGGACGGCGACAGCGACCTCGCCGAGATCATCGACCGCTACGACGCGATCGTCGTCCGCTCGGCGACGAAGCTGACGGCCGACCTGATCGAGCGCGCGATCGCGTCTGAAGGTGATCGGCCGCGCGGGCGTCGGCGTCGACAACGTGGACGTCGAAGCTGCGACGCGGCGCGGGATCGTGGTCGCGAACGCGCCGGAGTCGACGGTCGTCTCCGCGGCGGAGCACACGATCGGGCTGCTCGTCGCGCTCGCGCGCAACATCCCGCAGGCGCACGCGGCGCTGAAGCAGGGCCGCTGGGAGCGGAAGGCGTACGGCGGCATCGAGCTCGCCGGGAAGACGCTCGGCGTGCTCGGCTTCGGCCGCATCGGCCAGCAGGTCGCGCGGCGCGCCGGCGGGCTCGGGATGCGCGTCGTCGCCTACGACCCGTTCGTCTCGGCCGAGCGCTTTCGCGAGCTCGGCGTCGAGCGCGTCGAGACGACCGGGGAGGTGCTACGCCGCGGCGGAGTTCCTGACGCTTGCACCTGCCGCTGACGCCGGAGACGCGCGGCTCGCTCGACGCCGGCGCGTTCGCGGCGATGCGCGACGGCGTGCGCATCGTCAACGCCGCCCGCGGCGAGCTCGTCGACGAGGCGGCGCTCGTCGAGGCGCTCGAGTCCGGCAAGGTCGCCGGCGCCGCGCTCGACGTCTTCTCGCGAGGAGCCGTACGCCGGGCCGCTGCTCGAGCTCGACAACGTCGTCGTCACGCCGCATCTCGCGGCATCGACCGACGAGGCGCAGGATCGCGCGGGCGTGATCGTCGCGGAGCAGGTGGCGGCTGCGCTCGACGGCGGGCTCGTCACGAACGCCGTCAACATCCCGGTGATCGGCGCGGAGGAGCTCGAGGCGCTCGGCCCGTACGTGCCGCTCGCGGCGCAAGCTCGGCCGGCTCGCGATGGAGCTGACCGACGGCCGAGCCGACGAGATCGACGATCACGACGTACGGCGGTCTCGCGGACTACGACACGCGCCTCCTCACCGTCGCCGCGCTCAACGGCGTCTTCCAGGGGCGCGCGGACCGCCCGGTGAACTACGTCAACGCGCCGCTGATCGCGCGCGAGCGCGGCATCGAGGTGAGAGAGGAGCGCTCGCAGTCGGCGCGCGACTACACGAATCTCCTCCGCGTCGAGATCCGCAACGGCGACGAGCAGACGCGCGTCGCCGGCACGCTGATCGGCCGCGACAACCGGCAGTGGCTCGTCAGCGCGCTCGGCTTCGACCTCGAGCTCGAGCTCGCGCCGCTGCTCGTGCTCTTCCGCTACGACGACGTGCCCGGCGTGATCGGCAGGGTCGGCACGCTCTTCGGCGACGCCGGCGTCAACATCGCCAACATGACGGTGTCGCGCTCGCGGCGCGGCGGCAAGGCGCTGATGGTGCTGACGCGTCGACTCGATGCCGCCGCCCGAGCTCGTCGAGCGTGTCCGCGCGGAGGGCTTCGACGACGCGCGCGTGCTCGAGCTCGAGCCCGCGTAGCGCATGAGCGCGTGGCCCGAGCCGGTCGAGCGCGTCGCGGCCGTGCTGCGCGCGCAGGGTGTCGACGCGCGGCTCGAGGAGTTCGAGGAGGGAACGCCGACGGCGGCCGCGGCGGCCAAGGCGGTCGGCTGCGAGGCGGCGCAGATCGTGAAGAGCCTCGTCTTCGTCTGCGACGGGCTGCCCGTGCTCGCGCTCGTGCCCGGCGACCGGCGGGCGGACCCCGACAAGGTCGCCGCAGCCGCGGGAGCGGGCTACGCGCGGGTCGCGAGTGCGTCCGAGGTGCTCGCGGCAACCGGATTCGAGCCGGGCGGCGTGGCGCCGTTTCCCGTGCCCCGCATCGCGCGCGTCCTGATCGCCCGCGAGCTCCTCCAGCACGAGACGATCTGGGCGGGAGCGGGGTCGTCCCGGCACATGGTCGGGCCTCGCGCCCGCCGACGCCGTGCGGCTGACGAATGCCGAAGCGGCCGAGCTCAGCGAGGCTTGACGACGGGCTCCGGGGGTACCATTCCGGCCGCCGCCCGTCAAAGATGAGGGGAGACCTCGAATGCAAGAGACGTCGAAGATCTGGATGAACGGCGAGCTCGTCGACTGGGCCGACGCGACGGTGCACGTCGGCACGCACGGGCTGCACTACGGCTCCGGCGTCTTCGAGGGCATCCGCGCCTACGAGACGCCGCGCGGCACCGCCGTCTTCCGCCTGACGGAGCACATCGAGCGGCTCGAGAACTCGGCGCAGCTCCTCTACATGGATCTGCCCGTACTCGCGCGACGAGCTGAAGACGGCCTGCTGGGATCTGATCGGGGCGAACGGCCTGCCGGAGTGCTACCTGCGGCCGATCGCGTTCTTCGGCTACGGCGAGCTCGGCGTGTCGTCGCGGGGCAACCCGGTCGACGTCGCGATCATGTCGTGGCCGTGGGGCAGCTACCTCGGCGACGAGGGCGTGCGCAGCGGCATCCGCGCGAAGATCTCGAGCTGGGAGCGCATCGGCCCGAACGTGATCCCGCACGTCGCGAAGGCGACGGGTGTCTATCTCAACTCGATGCTCGCGGTGCTCGAGGCCAATCGCTCGGGATACGAGGAGGCGATCCTCCTCACGGGCGACGGCTACATCGCAGACGGCTCCGGTGAGAACATCTTCGTCGTCAAGGACGGCGTCATCTACACGCCCGACCTCTCCGCGTCGATCCTGCCGGGCATCACGCGCGACACGCTGATCCAGATCGCGCAGGATCTCGGCTACCGGGTCGTCGAGAAGAACCTGATCCGCACCGATCTCTATCTCGCCGACGAGGTGTTCATGTGCGGCACCGCCGCCGAGGTGACGCCGATCCGTGAGATCGACGACCAGCGGATCGGCCCGCCCGGCCCGGTCACGCTCGAGATCCAGCAGTCGTACCTCGACACCGTGCGCGGGCGCACCGAGCGGTGGGCGCAGTGGCTCGAGTACGCGCCGGCGGCGAAGACGACGCAGGCGTGAAGCAGGAGGTGAGACCGGTCCCGCTCTCGGGGCCGTATCTCGACGAGCGCGAGGAGCAGCTCGTGCTCGAGGTGCTCCGCTCCGGGCGGCTCTCGCTCGGCCCGACGATCGACCGCTTCGAGGAGCTCTTCGCCGCGAAGGTCGGTGCGCCGTATGCCGCCGCCGTCTCGTCCGGGACCGCCGGCCTCCATCTGCTGTGCATCGCCGCGGGCATCGGCCCGGGCGACGAGGTGATCACGTCGCCGTACTCGTTCGCGGCGAGCGCGAACTGCTTCGTCTACGAGGGCGGCGTGCCGGTCTTCGCGGACATCGACCGGCGGACGTTCAATCTCGATCCCGCGGCGGTCGAGGCCGCGGTCACCGGCGCGGACGAAGGCGATCGTCGCCGTCGACATCTACGGCTACCCGTGCGAGCTCGAGCCGCTGCGCGACGATCGCCGACCGCCACGGGCTCGCGTTCGTCCAGGATTCGTGCGAGGCGCTCGGGGCCGCGTACAAGGGCGCGCCGATCGGCTCTCACGGCGTGCCGGGCGTGTTCGCGTTCTATCCGAACAAGCAGATGACGACCGGCGAGGGCGGGATGGTGACGACGCATTCGGAGGAGGAGTGGCGGCTGCTCCGCTCGCTTCGCAACCAGGGCCGCGGCGACTCCGGCGGTTGGCTCGAGCACGTCCGGCTCGGCTTCAACTACCGCATCGACGACGTGCGTGCGGCTCTCGGGATCGGGCAGCTCGAGAAGCTCGACGAGATCCTCGCGCTCCGGTCGAGGGTTGCGCAGCGGTACGACGCGCTGCTCGCGGGCATCGACGGCGTCGAGCTTCCGTGTGCGGACGACGCGGATCACGTGCGGTCGTGGTTCGTGTACGTCGTGGCGCTGCCGGACAACGACGCGCGCGAGCGCGTGATCGCCCACTTCGAGCGGGAGGGCATCGGCTTCAACCGGTACCTGCCGTCCATTCACCTGCAGCCGTACATGCGCGAGCGCTACGGATTCCGCGAAGGGATGTTCCCCGTGTCGGAGGAGCTGAGCTCGCGCACGCTGGCGCTGCCGTTCTTCACCGGGCTCGAGCGCGACGCGCAGGAGCGCGTGGCGGAAGCGCTCGCGGCTGCACTGTGAAGCTCGCGTCGCTCGCGCGGGTCGAGCCGTTCACGACGAAGGACGGCTCGACGATCCGGGAGCTGCACCACACCGAGGCGCAGAGCCTCGCCGAGGCGACGCTCGAGCCGGATCAGGCGACGGAGCGGCACTACCACCGGCTGAGCGAGGAGATCTACTTCGTCGTGAAGGGCTCCGGCCGGCTCGAGGTCGACGGCGAGTCGCAGATCGTCCGCCCCGGCGACGCCGTCCTCATCCCGCCCGGCGCGTGGCACACGCTCGAGAACAACGGCACGAGCGAGCTCCGCATCCTCTGCTGCTGCGCGCCGCCGTACACCCACGAGGACACGTACTTCGAGTAGGCGGCGGCCGCGCGCGGCAGCGCGTTCCGACGGCAGGGGCCAGACCCGGGCCAGACCCCGCTACCGAACCGTCACGCCTTCGTCACGGTCGGCGAACGGAACCGTCACGTCTGACGACGTGGCATGTTCGCCCGGGCCAGCGCTGCTTCCGGCAGGGGCCAGACCCGGGCCAGACCCCGTTACGGAACCGTGACGGCTTCGCCACGGTGGGCGGGCGGAAGTGTCACGTCTGACGACGTGGCATGTTCGCCCGGGGCAGCGATACTTCGGGCGTGGCTCAGCGGATGGTGTTCCTCGGCTTCGGCAAGTGGGCGCGCGCCGACCGGATCTATGCGCTCGAGCCTCTCGAGGGGGAAGACCGTGGGCACGGCCGCCGGACGCGCGTCTGGGTCGACGGCGTGCCCGACCCGATCGTCGCCTCGCGCACCGAGCGCACGATCCTCGCCGAGATGGGGCAGGACACGTCCGCCGCGATGAGCCCGCTGCTCGACGACGCGCTCGACCTCGCCGAGCGGCTCGTCGCCGCCGCCGAGGAGGGCCGCGTCGACCTCGGCGACCTCGGCCGCCGGGCGCGCACGGCTGCTCGAGAGCACCGCGCGCCCGCCGGAGCCCGAACAGCTCTTTTGACCGAGCCCGCCGCGCTCGGGCGCGACTTCTTCGCCCGCTCGGTGCACGAGGTGGCGCCCGACCTGATCGGCGTCACGCTCCTCGTCGACGGCATCGGCGGCGTGATCGTCGAGGTCGAGGCGTACGACCAGGAGGATCCCGCGAGCCACGGCTTCCGCGGCCCAACCCGCCGCAACGCCGTCATGTTCGGGCCGCCAGGCCACGCGTACGTCTACCGCTCGTACGGGATCCACTGGTGCCTCAACTTCGTCTGCGATGCGCCGGGGCGCGCCGACGCGATCCTGATCCGTGCGCTCGAGCCGACGCACGGGCTCGGCCGCATGCGCGAACGCCGGCACGTCGACGCCGAGCGCGCCGTCTGCTCCGGTCCGGGCAAGCTCTGTCAGGCACTCGGCGTGACGAACGCACACGATGCCGCTGCACTCGACGAGCCGCCGTTCGAGTTGCTCGCCCGAACGACGACGCCACGCATCCTCACCGGCCTGCGCATCGGCATCACCCGCGCAGCCGAGCTTCCGTGGCGCTACGGCCTCGCCGGATCGCGGTTCCTGAGCCGCCCGTTTCCCGGCTGACCGACGGAAACCGCCCTTGAGCGGCGACTCAAAGGGTGCATCAATGCTCGCAATGCACGACATCGAGCCCGCGCGGGCCGGGGCAGAGCCACTCGGTCTCGACACCGACGCCTTCCGCCGGTTCTACGCCGACGCACTCCCGCGCGTCTACGGCTACCTCCTTCATCGCTGCGGTGGCTCGACCGCGGTCGCCGAAGACCTCACCCAGGAGACGTTCCTCGCCGCGGTCGCCGAGCTGAAGAAGGGCCGCGGCGTCGATGCGCCCACCCCGTGGATCTACGGAATCGCACGACACAAGCTGCTCGACCACTACCGCGCCCAGGAACGTCGCGAGGGGCGTCATGGCAGAGAGCCCCAGCCCGCGGCGGCCTCGGTGCATGAGACCGACGACCGGGCGCTCGCCGCCCTCGCCGCGGTTCCGGCGGCTCAGCGGGTCGCGCTCGTACTCCGCCACGTCGACGGCCTGTCGGTACCGGAAGTAGCGACGGCGCTCGGACGCAGCATCGAGGCGGTCGAGTCGCTGCTCGCCCGGGGCCGCGTCGGTTTCAGACGCGCCTATGCGGAGGGAACGCAGTGACCGACGCAGACCCCATAATCTCCGCCCTCTCCACGGTCGACCGTGCCGTCGCTCCGCGCGCCGCGTTCGCGGACGGCCTACTCGACCGCTGTCTCGACGAGCTGCGCACCCCGGCTTCCACGCGCCGGCGCACACGCCGGCGCGCCGTGGGACTCGTCGTTGCATTCGCCCTCGTCGTCGCGGGAGCGGCGACGGCGACATACCTCGCCACGCGCGGCTCCGCGCCTTCGGCCCCCAAGGGCCCATCCGAGCTGACGGTGCTGATGGACGGTGGCAACGGCGTCTCCAGGATCGCTGCGGTCGGGCCCGGCGGCCGGTTGCGAACGCTGTGGCGCTGCCCCGAGCACGGCGTCTTCTGCGGCGACCTCACGAGCATCGCGTGGTCACCCGACGGCCAGCGCCTCGCCTTCACGCTCGACGAGGTCGGCGGACTGAGCGGCTATGTCGGCCTGCACATCGTGAACGTCGCGGCGCGCGTCGATCTCCATCTGCCGTCGATTCGGGTCGCCCACATCTCGCGGCCACAGGACAGCTCGTTCTTCCCGCGCTTCAGACGCAAGGCGATCGAGCAGCTCGGTTGTGTGTTGCCGAACGACGTTGCCTGGTCGCCGGACGGGAGCCGGATCGCGTACTCGTGCTACAGCCCGTCGCTCCGGCGAAGCGCGATCTTCACCCTGCGCGCGGACGGAACGGGGCGGAGGCTCATTCCGACCGGCCCGTCGCAGGCGCACTGGCCGGCGTGGTCGCCCGACGGCAGGCGGATCGCGTTCGCGACGCAGGGCGCGGCGGTCGTGCGGTATCACCAGCGCGTCGTCGCGCGTTCGTCCGTCTATGTCGTCTCGCTCGACGGCTCCGGGCGGACGCTCGTCGCGCGCGATGCGTCGGCGCCCGCGTGGTCGCCGGACGGGCGCACGATCGCGTACGAGTCAGCATGCGTCGGCGTTCGGCTCGTCACGCTCGACGGCGTCGACGTGACGCCGGGCAAGGCCGGCGAGCCGTGCCCCGCGATCGGGCCGCGCGCCGGGCACGCGGTTCCGGCCTGGTCACCGGACGGCACCGCGCTCGCGATCGCGACGCCGAAGGGCGTCTACGTCACCTCCGCCGACGGCACCGGCACGCGTCGCGCCACCTCCGTCTCGAGCCTCGGCATCTTCGGTAGCGGCCGCGCGGCCTGGACGCCGGGTGCTGGCGGCGGACGCCGGCTCGTCGTGCGCCCGAAGGGCGGCCTCTAGCCCCTTCGCCCGACCTGGAGCCGGATCGTCATGCCCGGCGCGGCTGCGACGCCGGCGCGCGGCGCCTGTGAGACGACCCGGCGAGGCTTGCCGTTCGCGAAGCTGACAGCCGTCTTCAGGTGCACCTTGCCGAGCTTCGCCTGCGCCTGCGCGAGCTTCAACCCGACGACGCTCGGCACCCGTCCGTGCAGCGGCTTCGCCAGGACGAGCGTCACCTTGTCGAACGACGACAACGTCCCGGACTTCGGGTACTGCCGCAGCACGACGTCGGTGCGCTGGCCCGGCGTCGCCGGCTTGTAGATCACCTGCGCGGAAAGCGGCTGCGCCGAGAGGCGCGCGCGGGCGGCGTCGACCTTCAGGCCGGTCACGTCGGGGACGTCGACCTCGTTCACCTTGCAGTCCGCGGTCTTGCGCGGGCCGTGACCCGAGAAGTAGACGAGCAGCGAGACGTCGCGGCACTGCCCGTTGTCGAGCTCGATCTGGCCGTTGCGATAGGTGACCCGCTTCGACGCCGCGGAGAGATACGGCGGCGCCGGGAAGCTCGACGGCTGCGCTCCGATCGCGGCGAGCGCCGACTCCATGTACGTCTTCCAGATCTCGGCCGGGAACGTGCCGCCGACGACCGGTCCGCCGTGGAACTCGGTCAGCATCGGCCGCAACCCCTTCGGGTAGCCCACCCACACGGCCGTGACGAGCTGCGGCGTGTAGCCCACGAACCACGCGTCGCCGTAGTTCTCCGTCGTGCCGGTCTTGCCGGCGACCGGCTGGTTCGGGAGCGCCGCCGCCCTGCCCGTCCCGCTCGTCACGACGCCCTGCAGCAGCTGGGTGAGGAGCTGCGCGTCGGTGCTCGACATGACCTGCTTGCGGACCGGTGCGTTCTCGAAGGCCGTCTTGCCGCTCGCGTCGTCGATCTGCGTGATCACGCGCGGCCGGTTGCCGAACACCTTGCCGTCCACGCGGTAGCCGCCGTTCGCGAACGTCGCGTAGGCGCGCGCCATCTCGAGCGGGTTGACGGCCTGCGAGCCGAGCCCGATCGAGAAGACGCTCTGCAGCGGGCTCGTGATCCCGACCTGATGGGCGGTGCGTACGACCTGCGACGGCCCGACCACCTTCGTGAGCTGCGCGAAGACGGAGTTGTCGGACGCCGAGATCGCCTTGACGAGGTCGATCGACCCGAGATACTCGCCCTCGTAGTTGTGCACGTTCCAGTAGCGGTTGCCGAGGAAGATCGACACCGGCTTCGACTCGAACGTCGACGACGGCGCGATGCCCTCCTTGAGCGCCGTCGCCAGCACGAACGGCTTGAACGACGACCCCGGCTGGCGCTCGCCCTGCACGGCGAGGTTGAACTGGCTCGCATGGAAGCTTCGTCCCCCGTACATGGCGAGCACCGCGCCGTTCGACGGGTTGATCGAGACGAGTGCCGCCTGCGGCCCGTCGGGGCTCGGGAGCCACTTGTCGATCGCCTCGCGCGCGAGCCTCTGCAACCGAAGGTTGATCGTCGTGTGCACGCGGAAGCCGCCGCCGTACACGCGCTTCGCGCCGAACTGGTCGTCGCTCAGGAGCTGCTGCTTCACGTACTCGCCGAAGTACGGCGCCTGGCCCATGACGCCGGAGAGGTGCACGTCCTGCGGCTTCGGCATCGGCGCCCGCAACGCGTTCCGGTACTGCTGCGCGCCGATGATGCCCTGCCGCAGCATCAGCGAGAGAACGAGTGCGCGCCGCTTCTCCGCGGTTCGCGGGTGTGCGACAGGGTCGTAGCGGCTCGGGTCCTCGGGGATCCCGGCGAGGAGCGCAGCCTCCGGCAGCGTCAGCTTGGCCGCGTCGTGGCCGAAGTACGTCCGCGCTGCGCGCTCGATGCCGTACGCGCCGTTTCCGAAGTAGATCGTGTTGAGGTAGGCGGTGAGGATCTGGTCCTTGTCCCAGTGCTGCTCGAGCTGCCACGCGAGCGTCGCCTCCTTGAGCTTTCTCGTGATCGAGCGGTCGGCGCCCGTCAGCTCGTTCTTCACGAACTGCTGCGTGATCGTCGAGCCTCCCTGGACGGCCGACTTGTGCTCGACGTCCGCGAGGAGCGCGCGCGCCATGCCGCGGATGTCGATGCCGCGATGCTCGTAGAAGCGCTTGTCCTCGGTCGCGACGATCGCCTGCTTGATCCACGGCGAGATCTGCCCGCTCTTCACGAGAACGCGGCTCTGGCTGCCGCGCAGGACGGCGAGGATCGTGTGGCCGTCGGCCGCGTAGACGTAGCCGTCGACCTGCTGCTTCGCCGCCTGGGTGAAGGGATCGAGGCCGTGCAGCTGCTGGCCGACCGCGACGACCATGCCGTAGGCGAACGCCGTCGACCCCAGCACGCCCACCACCGCGACGAGAGCGAGCAGGCGAAGCTTGCGGATCCGGCGCCTGGGCCGGCCCGGAGCCGGCGCTGAGCGTTGTCTGCGGAGGGGCACGGAAGCGGGCGGATTGTATCGCCGCTCGTGCCCTGCCTAGACGCGGGCGGTCAGGATCGGGGTGACCGTGGGTGCGGCGGCCCCGCCCGCCCGCTCGATCGTCGCTCCGACCGTCGACCCGGCGGGGATGTCCGCCTCGAGCGGCACCATCGTCGCCCGCTCGCCGCCCCTGAAGAGCCCCGCCGGGACGGGCTTCACGCCCGGGGTCATGACCCACGCCTCGTAGGTCATGCCGGCCGGAGCCGCGGGCAGGCGCTCGACGACGAGCACGCCGCGCCCGGCGGGGTCGACGGCGAGCGTCCCCGCGCGGCCCTGCAGCGCGATCTTCTTGGCGGCCGGATCCATGTAGATCGCCATCGCGCGCGCCTCGGCGGCCCGCGCCGAGCGCTCGGAGTCGAGCGAGTGCGAGAGCGTCGCGGCCCACGCGCCGAGGCCGATTGCGGCGCACGCGGCGACTGCCGCGACGGCGGCGGTCGCGCGGAAGAGCCGGGTCCGCCGCCGCGGGAGCGACACGACGTTCTCCCGCTCCGCCGCGGCGGCGTCGAGGACTCGGGCCCTCAGGGCCGCCGGAGGCGCGGGCGAGGGCACGCCCCACGCGAGGACGGCCGCGGTCTCCGCAAGCTCCGCGAGCTCGCGACGGCAGCGCTCGCACTGCGCGAGATGCATCTCGTAGGTATCGCGATCGTCCGCGTCGAGCGCGTCGAGCGCGTACGCGGCGGTCAGCTCGTGGACGTCCACGACATCTCCAATCCCGGTTCGCCGAGCAGCTCGCGCAGCCGCGCGAGCCCCATGAACATCCGACTCTTGATCGTGCCGAGCGGCTGCCCGAGCCGCTCCGCGAGCTCCGACTGCGTGAAGCCGCCGTAGTACGCAAGCTCGATCGCCTCGCGCTGCTGGTCGGGCAGCTTCGTCAGTGCCGCCTGGACGCGCTCGCGCTGGAACCGGAGCAACGCCTCTTCCTCGACGGCGTCCGCCGCTCGGCTCGGGCGCGTGCTCGAGCGTGTCGGTGCGTCGCCGTTCCTCGCGCCGGACGAGGTCGACCGCGCGACGGTGCACGAGCGTGAAGATCCACGTGCTCGCCTTCCCGCGCTCCGGGACGAACCGCGCTGCGGTGCGCCACAGGGCGAGGAACGCGTCCTGCACCGCATCCTCTGCGAGCGCGTCGTCACGGAGGACACGCAGCGCGAGCCCGTACGCGGGCCGGCCGTAGCGGTCGTACAGCTCCGCGAGAGCCGACTGCTCGGAGCGCGCGGCGAGCGCCACGAGCGCCTCGTCCGAGAGATGGGCGAGATCGCGGTTCACGACCGGCATTCGCTCGTCCGGCCCGGCCGGTTCACGATCTGACCCTATTACTAGACTCGCGTCTCGATGGAGCCCTTTGCCCCGACGAGACACGCAGTACACGTGCTGCCGGAGAACGGCCTCGAGCAGAAGCTGAAGCAGGGCCGTCCGCTCCGGGTGAAGCTCGGCGTCGACCCGACCTCGCCGGACGTCCATCTCGGGTTCGCGGTCGTGCTCGACCGGCTTCGCGAGTGGCAGGACGCCGGCCACGTCGTCGTGCTGATCGTCGGCGACTACACCGCGCGGATCGGCGACCCGTCCGGGCGCTCGTCTGAGCGGCCCGTGCTGCCGGACGAGGAGCTCGACGCGAACGCGCAGCGGTTCGCCGAGCAGGCGTTCCGCATCCTCGACCGGGCGCGCACCGAGGTGCGCTTCAACGGCGAATGGCTCGCGAAGCTCAGCTTCGCCGAGGTCGTGCGGTTGACCCGGATGCTGACCGTGTCGCGCCTGCTCGAGCGCGACGACTTCGCGAAGCGCTTCGCCGCGCAGGAGCCGATCTCGCTCTCCGAGCTCCTCTATCCGCCGATGCAGGCCTACGACTCCGTCGCGGTCGACGCCGACGTCGAGATCGGCGGCACCGACCAGCTCTACAACCTGCTCACGGGGCGCGACGTGATGGAGCGCTACGGCAAGGAGGCGCAGGTCGTCGTCACGTACCCGCTGCTCGTCGGGCTCGACGGCGAGGAGAAGATGTCGAAGTCCCGCGGCAACTACGTGGGAATCCTCGAGCCGCCCGAGGAGATGTTCGGCAAGACCATGTCGATCCCGGACAAGGCGCTCCCGCAGTGGTGGGAGCTCGTCGCGGGCGGCGGCGAGCATCCGGAGAGCCCGCTCGAGTGGAAGCTCGAGCTCGCGCGCCGCATCACGGCGCGCTGGCACGGCGCCGGCGGCGCGGAGGCGGGGGAGGCCCACTTCACGCGCGTCGTCCGCCGCCACGAGGCGCCCGACGAGATGCCGGAGGCGACCTTTCCCGCCGGCGAGAGCCCGGTCTACCTGCCCGGGCTCCTGCAGGAAGCGCTCGGCAGCTCGGGCAGCCACTGGCGCCGCCAGATCGACCAGGGCGGCGTCAGGCTGAACGGCGAGCCGGTCGCCGCCTACGAGGTCGAGCCCGCCCGTCTCGACGGCGCCGTCGTGCAGGCGGGCAAGCGCCGCTTCGTCCGCTTCCGTTCCGTTTGACAGTGCTTCCGGCGGTGCTACTATTCCCCGGCTGCCCGAGCGGGCGGCGTAGCAAAGTCCCTGCAAACGAGAACAACGGAGAGCCTCAGCGAGCATTCGGAAGCTAGAAGTCCGAGCAAACTGTGGCCTTCGGCGTCAGTCGGGGCCTTTTTTACGCCGTCGTGACGGCCTGGTCTTTGAAAACTCAACAGCGTGCGTTTACGTCGAGACCTCGACCGTGCAGCGGCTTGCCGTTGGACGGAAGAGGAATCAACCTGTCACGCCCGAGCGAACGGCTTCGGCCTACGCGACGGCGGACTTTGAGCGCAAGCTCGAAGTGAAAAGACCGTCGGCCCGTGTCGGAACGATCGACACAGAGCCGGCATTCATCTTCACGGAGAGTTTGATCCTGGCTCAGGACGAACGCTGGCGGCGCGCTTAACACATGCAAGTCGAGCGAGAACCAGTCCTTCGGGGCTGGGGACAGCGGCGAACGGGTGAGTAACACGTGAGTAATCCACCCCCGACACTGGGATAGCCCGGGGAAACCCGGATTAATACCGGATAGCCACTTCGGTTTTCGGACCGGAATGAAAAGGTAGCTTCGGCCTCCGGTTGGGGACGAGCTCGCGGCGGATTAGCTTGTTGGCGGGGTAAA
>CAWHPX010000011.1:0-189458 GCA_963831405.1 uncultured Actinomycetes bacterium | reverse complement strand
GTCGCAGAACGGCAACGTCGACGTGCTCGTGATCGGCAGCGGAGCCTCCGGGCTCGCCGCCGCCGTCTCCGCCGACCGGGCCGGCGCCCGCGTCGCGCTCGCGACCAAGGGCTCGATCCAGTCGTGCAACTCGGCCAAGGCGCAGGGCGGGATCCAGGCGGCCTTCGGCGAGGACGACTCGCCGGAGCGCCACGCGGAGGACGTCTGGCGCTCGAGCCACGAGACGGCCGACCTGCGGCTCGTCGAGATCCTCACCTCGGAGGCGCCCGGGGCGATCCACTGGCTCGAGGAGCTCGGGGTCGAGTTCACGCGCGAGAACGGCGGCTACCGCCTCGCCCGCTGCGGCGGCGCGTCGGCCGAGCGCCTCCTCCAGGTCGGCGACCGCACCGGCCACGCGATCACGACCGCGCTGCGCGACGCCGCCGAGGCCGGCGGCGTGGCCCTCTTCCCGAAGAGCCCCTTGCGCGAGCTCGAGCGCGGGGCGAACGGCTGGCGCGCGCGGGTCGGCGAGCACGAGCTCTCCGCCGGCGCGGTGGTGCTCGCAGCCGGCGGCCGCTGCTACGCCGAGGCGAAGGAGCGCGGCGAGCTCTCGACGAACCATCCCGGCGCGACCGGCGAGGTGACCCGCATCGCTCTCGACGCGGGGGCCGAGGCGCGCGACCTCGACGCGCTCCAGTACCACCCGAACGGCGGCGCGTGGCCGCAGACGATGCAGGGCTACAGCATCCCGGAGACGACCCGCGCCTACGGAGCCGTCCTCCTGAACGCCGAGGGCGAGGAGTTCACCGACTCGCTCGGCCCGCGCGACGTCGTCGCGCAGGCGATCGTCGACGAGGTCGCGAGGGGCAAGGGCGTCGAGACGCCCGACGGCCGTCCCGCCGTCTATCTCGACACGACGCGCATCTCACAGCACGACGCAGAGCTCTCGCTGCCCTACATGTTGCGGCGGTACCGCGCAGGCGGGATCGACCCGCTCGCGGAGAAGATCCTCACCTACCCTGTCCTCCACTACCAGAACGGCGGCCTCGTCATCGACGCGGACGCCGAGACGACGCTCGAAGGGATCTTCGCCTGCGGCGAGATCGCGGGCGGCACGCACGGGCGAAACCGCATGATGGGAAACTCGCTGCTCGAGTGCGTCGTCTTCGGCCGTCGCGCAGGCAAGGCAGCCGCAGAGAAAGCGAGCGTATGAGCATCGACACCGTCACCGAGCTACAGCACGCAGTGGAGGACGCGGCCGCGCACCTCTACGTCTGGGCGTTGAAGGACATACCGCAGGACCTGCGCGACGCGCTGAAGGGCGCGTCCGAGCGGGAGACCTCCGTGCCCGGGCAGCGCGTGCTCTCGACGATCCTCCGCAACGTGGAGGTCGCCGACAGCGAGGGCAACCTCGTCTGTCAGGACACCGGCATCGCCGTGTACACGTGCCACGTCGGCGAGCACTTCCCGCTGCACCCCGCGCGCATCTACGAGGCGCTGCGCGACGGCACCGCACGCGCGACGGTCGAGCATCCGCTGCGTTCGAACGCGGTGCATACGATCACGCGGGAGAACACCGGCCCGAATATCGGGCACCGGCTCCCGATCGTGCACTGGGAGTTCGTCAAGGACTGGGACGGGCTCGACGTCAAGTGCGTGCCCAAGGGCTCCGGCTCGGAGAACATGAGCTTCCTGAAGATGTGCACGCCCGCCGACGGCGTGAAGGGGATCAAGCAGTTCGTGCTCGAGTCGATCGTCGGCGCGGGCGGCAAGCCGTGCCCGCCCGGGATCGTCGGCGTCGGCATCGGCGGCTCGGCCGACTACGCGATGTACCTCGCCAAGGAGGCGATCACACGCCCGATCGGAACGCGCAACAGCGACCCGCTCGTCGCGCAGCTCGAGGACGAGCTGATGGGGCTCCTGAACGAGACCGGCATCGGCCCGATGGGCCTCGGCGGCGACGTCACGGTTCTGAACTGCCACATCGAGCACGCAGACACGCACATGACGCTGAACCCGGTCGCCGTGAACTACCAGTGCTGGGCCGCGCGCCGTGCAACCGCGCACGTCGCGGCCGACGGCACCGTCGACTTCGATCGGGAGGCGTAGAGATGGCGACGCACGAGGTCACGTTCCCGATCACCGATCCGAAGGAGATCCTGAAGCTCCGCGCCGGTGACGAGGTGGTCGTCCAGGGCCACATCATCGGCATCCGCGACCGCACGCAGATCCGCATCTTCGACCAGGGGGTCGAGCCGCCGATGGATCTGAGCGGCGCGTTCCTCCTGCACACCGCGCCGAACGTCCGGAAGGTCGCCGAGGGCCGCTACGAGAAGATCTGCATCGGCACGACGACGAGCGCCCGCATGGTGCGGTTCACCGAGCCGCTCGGCAGGGAGTACGGCGTCCGCGCGATCTGCGGCAAGGGCGGGTTCCCGGACGAGGCCATCGAGCCGATGCGCACGCACGGCATGGTGTACTTCGCGATCGTCGGCGGCGCGGCCGCGCTCGAGACGACGCAGATCGAAGAGATCGAAGAGGTCATGTGGGAGGAGCTCATGCCCGAATGCCTCTGGAAGTTCCGCGTCAAGGACTTCGGCCCGCTCACGGTCGGCATCGACGCGCACGGCAACTCCCTCTACCACGACGTCCAGGCTGCGGCCCAGGAAAAACTGAAGGAGCTCTATGCCCGGCTTTAACGACGGTTTCCTCGACCTGCCCGAGCGCCCCGGCAAGCCGCGCACGGAGGGGCTCACCCATGTCATGGACAAGGGCATGAACCTGCGCGAGATCGAAGGCATGTTCGACGTCGGCGGCGAGTTCGTCGACATCGTCAAGTTCGGCTGGGGGACGAGCTACGTCACCGGGAACCTCGAGAAGAAGATCGCGCTCTACCGCTCGTTCGAGACGCCGGTGGTCTGCGGCGGCACGCTCTTCGAGGTCGTCTTTGCGCGCGACCGGCTCGACGAGTTCAAGGCGTGGCTGCAGGAGCACCGCTTCTCCCACGTCGAGATCTCCGACGGCACCCTCGACATTCCGCGCGACCGCAAGCTCGAGCTGATCGCCGACTTCGCGCGCGACTTCACCGTTCTCTCGGAGGTCGGTTCGAAGGACCCGGATGTCGTCTTCGCCCCGTATCAGTGGGTCGAGTGGATCAGGGAAGAGAAGGACGCCGGCGCCTGGAAGGTGATCACCGAGGCGCGCGAGGGCGGCACGGCGGGCATCTTCCGGAAGGACGGCGACATGCGCACCGGGCTGATCGACGAGATCGCCCACGAGATCTCGCTCTCCGACCTGATCTTCGAAGCGCCGACGAAGGCGAGCCAGGCCTGGTTCGTCAAGCACTTCGGCCCGAACGTGAACCTCGGCAACATCCCGCCCGAGGAAGTGATCCCGCTCGAGACGCTGCGCCTCGGCCTGCGCGGCGACACGTTGAAGGAGGTGCTTCTTGCGCCGCAGGCCTGACGGAGGCGCTCAGGGAGCGCCGGTGCCGGAGCGGGAAGGCGCGGCGAGCCTGCAACTGCCGGCCGACGTCGAGTCGCTCGCGCCGGAGGAGATCCTCGCCTTCCTCTTCGAGCGCTTCCCCGGGCGCGTCGCGCTCGCGTGCTCCTTCCAGAAGGAGGAGACCGTCCTGCTCGACATGATGTTCGCGCTCGAGCCGAAGGCCCGTGTCTTCGCGATCGACACGCACCATCTCTTCCCCGAGACCTACGCGTACTGGCGCGACGTCGAGCAGCGGTACGGCATCTCGGTCGAGGTCTTCGGCGGACCGTCTCCGGACGACCTCGCGTCGGCGCACGGCGAGCGGCTCTGGGAGCAGAAGCCCGACCTCTACCTCGCGATCGCCAAGGTGGCGCCGCTCGTCGCGGCCCTGGCCGGCCTCGACGCCTGGGTCACCGGGATCCGCCGCGACCAGTCGCCGACGCGCGCCGACGCGCCGAAGCTCGGCTGGGACGAGCAGCACGAGCTCTGGAAGGCGAACCCGCTCGCGAGCTGGACGGACGAGATGTGCTGGGAGTACATCCGCGCGCGCGAGCTGCCGTACAACCCGCTGCACGACCGGGGGTACGAGTCGATCGGCGACGTCCACTCGACCGAGCCGGGCGCCGGCCGCTCCGGGCGGTGGGCCGGCCTGGACAAGGTCGAATGCGGGATCCACACCGTTGCTGCCGCGGACGTCGCGAGCATCGTCGGGGAGAAGCGACGGTGACCGGGTTCGTCCTCTGGTTCACGGGCCTCTCCGCTGCGGGCAAGACGACCGTCGGCTCGCTCGTCGCCCGCGAGCTCGAAGCGCGCGGCCGCACCGTCGACGTGCTCGACGGCGACGTCGTCCGCACGCACCTCTCGCAGGGGCTCGGCTTCTCGAAGGAAGACCGCGACACGAACATCGCCCGGATCGGCTGGGTCGCGTCGCGCCTCGCCCGGGCAGGCGCAGTCGTGGTCGTGAGCGCGATCTCGCCGTACGAGGAGACGCGCCGCCGTGCGCGGACGCTCGTCGAGGAGAACGCGCCCTTCGTCGAGATCCACGTGGCGACCTCGCTCGAGGTCTGCGCCGAGCGCGACCCGAAGGGGCTCTACAAGAAGGCGATGTCCGGCGAGCTCGAGCACTTCACCGGCGTCTCCGACCCGTACGAGGAGCCGGTGAATCCCGAGCTGCGGCTCGACACCGCCGGTCGCGAGCCGGCGGAGTCGGCCGCAGCGGTCCTCGCGCGGCTCGAGGAGCTGGAGCTCGTCCCGGCGGCGGTGGTGGAGGCGTGAGCACCCGGGCCCGCACGCTCACGCATCTCGACGATCTCGAAGCCGAGGCCGTCCACATCTTTCGCGAGGTGGCGGCGGAGCTCGAGCGGCCGGTGCTGCTCTTCTCGGGAGGCAAGGACTCGATCGTGCTGCTGCGGCTCGCCGAGAAGGCGTTCCGTCCGGGCAAGTTCCCGTTCCCCGTCATGCACGTCGACACGGGACACAACTTCCCCGAGGTGATCGAGTTCCGCGACCGCCGTGTGCGAGAGCTCGGCGAGCGCCTGATCGTCGCCTCGGTGCAGGAGTCGATCGACAAGGGGCGGGTGGTCGAGGAGACCGGTCCGCGCGCCTCGCGAAACCGCCTGCAGACGACGACGCTCCTGGACGCGATCGAGGAGCACCAGTTCGACGCCGCGATCGGCGGCGCCCGGCGCGACGAGGAGCGGGCGCGGGCGAAGGAGCGCATCTTCAGCTTCCGGGACGACTTCGGCCAGTGGAACCCGCGGGCGCAGCGCCCCGAGCTCTGGAACCTCTACAACGCCCGCGTGCGCAAGGGCGAGCACGTGCGCGTGTTCCCGATCTCGAACTGGACCGAGCTCGACGTGTGGCAGTACGTCGCCCGTGAGGGCCTCGAGCTGCCGAGGATCTACTTCTCGCACGAGCGCGAGGTGTTCAGGCGCGACGGAATGCTCTACGCGTGCTCCGACTTCGTCGAGCGGATGGAGAACGAGGAGCCGTTCACTGCGGCGGTGCGGTTCCGCACGGTCGGCGACATGACCTGCACCGGAGGCGTCATGTCGGACGCGGCGACGATCCCCGCGGTCGTCGACGAGATTGCCGCGACCCGCGTGACCGAGCGCGGCGAGACGCGCGCCGACGACCGCGTCACGGAAGCTGCGATGGAGGACCGGAAGCGTGTCGGCTACTTCTGAGCAGGCGCAGCAGGCGGAGCTCCTTCGCCTCGTCACGTGCGGCTCGGTCGACGACGGCAAGTCGACGTTGATCGGCCGCCTCCTCTACGACACGAAGCAGATCTTCGTCGACCAGATGGAGCACATCGAGGAGACGTCGAAGCGCCGCGGCGACGCGTACGTCAACCTCGCTCTCCTCACCGACGGCCTTCGCGCCGAGCGCGAGCAGGGCATCACGATCGACGTCGCCTACCGCTCGTTCGTCACCCCGCGCCGCCGCTTCCAGCTCGCCGACGCGCCGGGGCACGTGCAGTACACGCGCAACATGGTCACCGGCGCGTCGACGGCCGATCTCGCCGTCATCCTCGTCGACGCCCGGAACGGTGTCGTCGAGCAGACGCGCCGCCACGCGTACATCACCTCGATCCTGCGCGTCCCGCACATCACCGTCGCCGTCAACAAGATGGATCTCGTCGACTGGTCGCAGGAGCGCTACGACGAGATCGCCCGCGACCTCGAGACGCTCGGGCTCGCCGACCTGCAGGTCATCCCGATGTCGGCGCTGCAGGGAGACAACGTCGTCGACGGCTCCCGGAACATGCCCTGGTACGACGGGCCGCCGCTCCTCGAGCATCTCGAGTCGATCGAGATCGCATTCGACCGCGACCTCGACCATCGCCGGTTCCCCGTCCAGTGGGTGATCAGGCCGATGTCCGGCGAGCACCACGACTATCGCGGCTACGCCGGCTCGGTTGCGGGCGGCGTCTGGCAGGCCGGTGACGACGTGGTCGTGCTTCCCTCCGGCCTTCGCTCCCGCGTCGAGGCGGTCGAGACGGCGGACGGCCCGCTCGACGCAGCGGTGCCGCCGCAGTCCGTGACGATCAGGCTCGCCGACGACATCGACGTCTCTCGCGGCGACATGCTCGCCGACCCGGAGCAGCCGCCCGTCGCGGCACGCGAGCTCGAGGCGCGCGTCTGCTGGATGAGCGAGCGGCCTCTCGAGCCGCGCGCGAAGATCGCGGTCAAGCACACGACGCGCTCCGTGCGCGCCGTCGTCGACGAGATCGTCTCGTTGACCGACATCGAGTCGCTCGAGGAGGTCGCGGGACCGGAGCGGCTCGAGCTGAACGACATCGGCGCCGTGCGCCTCCGCCTCTCCGAGCCGCTCGCCGTCGATCCCTACGCCGAGAACCGAGAGACCGGCGCGTTCATCTTGATCGACGAGGCAACGAACGACACCGTGGGCGCAGGGATGATCCTCGTAGCCCGATGAGGCGGCCGGCGTGACCTGGCAGTTCACGCTCACCGGCTTGCTCATCGGCGCGATCGTCGGGCTCACCGGCATGGGCGGCGGCTCGCTCATGACGCCGATCCTCGTCATCCTCTTCGGCTTCAAGCCGACGTACGCCGTCGGCACCGACATTCTCCACGGAGCCATCTTCAAGTCGTTCGGCGCCGTCCGGCACCGCCGGCTCGGCACGGTGCATGCGCGGCTGACGCTCTGGATGTTCCTCGGGTCGGGGCCGCTCTCGCTCGCGGGTGTGGGCCTCGCCACGGTGATCAAGCACCACTACGGAGACAGCGCCCAGTCGATCGAGAGCTACGCGGTCGGCACCGCCCTCGTCGCCGGCGGCATCGGCTTCCTCGCGAAGTCGTTCATCAAGCGCGGCATCAAGGCGGACGACGCACCGTTCATCCTGTCGCGCCGCGACAAGGTGCTCGCGGTGCTGATCGGCGCGGTCTTCGGCTTCGTCGTCGGCCTCACGTCGGTCGGCAGCGGCACGTTCTTCGGGCTCGTGATGGTGCTCGTCTATCCGCTGACGATGCCGAAGATCGTCGGGACGGACATCTTCCACGCGGCGGCCCTGCTCTGGGTTGCGGGTGTCGGTCACATGATCGGCGGCAACGTCGACTACCACGCGACCGCGTGGCTCCTGACGGGATCGATCCCGGGCGTGCTCATCTCGAGCCGGTTCACCGTGCATCTGCCCGACGTCGTGCTGCGCCTCTCGCTCGGGACGATCCTCGTCCTCAGCGGCCTCAAGCTCCTGAACGCGCCCGGGGCGCAGTGGATCCTCCTCGGCGGGCTGATCGCGCTCGGCCTCGGTCTGCTCGCATACGGTGTCGTCGCGTGGCTGCGACGACCCCCTTTGGCCCAGACGGCCTCTGGCTGAAGCGCGAAGACGAGCACGAGCTCGGCGCGTTCAAGTGGCGCGGCGCGGCCGCGGTGCTCGACGAGCGCCGGCCCGACGTCGTCGTCACGGCCTCGACGGGGAACCACGGCGCCGCGACCGCCTGGGCCGCGAAGCGGGCAGGCGTCCGGGCGGTCGTCTTCGTCCCCCGCGAGGCGAGCGCGGCCAAGATCCGCCTGATCGAGGAGCAGGGCGCCGAGCTCCACCGCACCGGCGCCGACATGGACGAGGCGAAGGCAGCGGCGCGCGCGCACGCCGGCGACCACGGCGGCTTCTTCTTCGAGGACGGCGCCGAGCCGGCGCAGTTCCGCGGCTACGAGGCGATCGGCGACGAGCTGCTCGACGACCTTCCCGAGCCGGCCGCCGTCGTCGTCCCGGTCGGGAACGGCGCCCTTGCGATCGGCGTCTTCCGGGCGCTCGCCCGCCGGGCGCCCTCGGCGCTGCGGGTCGCGGTCGCGGCGGCGGAGGCGCCTGCGATGTGGGAGAGCTGGCGCGCGGGCGCTCCCGTCGACTCCGAGCGCTCGGGAACCTTCGCCGACGGGCTCGCCGTGCGCGTGGCGATCCCGCTCGCCGTCACCGAGCTCAACGCCCTGGTGCAGCGGTTCGAGCTCGTGAGCGAGCAGGAGCTCGAAGCGGGCGTTCGCGCCTACGGGGCGGCGGGGATCCGGGTGGAGGGCGCGGCCGCCGCCCCGCTGGCGCTCGCCCTGCGCGAGGAGCTGCCGCGGCCTGCTGTGCTGATCGTCACGGGCCGGAACATCGACGACGCCCTCTACGACCGGATTCTCACTTCCGGAACGTAGAATCGCTGAGCTTTGCAGCGGGTCCTCACGACGGCGATTCTCGTCGGCCTGCTCGTCGCGACGGCGGCAGCCTTCGCGGTGACCGAGCGGCTGAAGCTCACGAAGAGCCCGATCTTCGGCACGGTCGTGCGCCCGAAGACCGGTTTCTCGCCGACGTGCGGCTGCGCGAAGGGAAAGGCGACGATCCGGATCAAGCTGCGCCGGGCGGATGACGTCTCGGTCAGCATCCTCGACTCGCACAAGGAGGCGGTGCGCAGCATCGTCGACGGGGTTCATGCCTCGCGCGGCCTGAACGTCTTTCGCTGGGACGGCCGGACGGACGGCAACGTGCTCGCGAAGGACGGGCGCTACAAGGCCGAGATCCATCTCGCGGGCCAGCACCAGACGATCGTGCTGCCGGACGAGATCGTGCTCGACACGACCGCGCCGCTCGTCAAGGTCGCGACGCCGAACCGGGAGACGCTCTCGCCCGACGGCGACCAGCAGGCCGACTACGTGCGCATCCACTACGAGCTGAGCAAGCCGGCGCACGTGCTCCTCTATCTCGACGGCCGGCGCATCCTCCGGCAGTACCGTCATCCCGCGACCGGCTCCGTCCAGTGGTACGGCAAGGCGGGCGGCCGCACGCTGCCGCCGGGCGCGTACACGCTGCAAGTGGGCGCCGTCGACACGGCGGGCAACAGCACGCCGGTCGCGGAGCGTCAGCGCGTCCGGGTGCAGATCCGCTACATCGAGCTTGCGAGCCGGCGGATCGTCGTCCGTGCGGGGGCTCGCTTCTCGATCGGAGTCTCGACGGACGCGAGACGGTACACCTGGAAGCTGGGCAAGCGGAAGTCGTTCGCGACCGGTCCCGTCCTGAGCCTGAGGGCGTCGACGCGACGCGGGCGCTACACGCTGACGGTCGCCGAGCGCGGGCACGTCGATCGCGCGACGGTGCTCGTCAAGTGAGGGAGCTCGCGCAGATCGGAAGCCCTGCTGCGTGCGTCGGCCTGGCGGTGCTGCTCGTCGGCAGCTCGCGCAGCCAGCGCATCGCCGGGCTCGCACTCGCAGCGCTCGGAACCGTGCTGCTCGGGCTCGCGCTCGTGCCGCACAAGCCGCTCATCGTCGCCGGCGGCGTGTGCGCGGCGCTCGGCCTCGCGCGTCGGGCTCGCCGGCGCCTTCCGCGCGTGGCCGTGGCTCTTCCCGCTCTTTGCGCTCGCCTGCGTCCCGGCCCGCGTCGGTGTGCACATCGGCGGCTCGAGCTCGAAGCTTCTCGTCCCGCTCTATGTCGTCGTCCTCGGTGCGGCGATCCTCCTCGGCTGGCAGCTCGTCGAGGGCGACGAGCGCGTGCGCGAGCTCCGGCTCACCGCGTGGCCGCTCGCGGCGTTCGTCGCCTGGACCGGGGTCTCGATCGTGTGGAGCAAGGACGTGCACGAGGGCGCGATCGAGATCCTCGCGTTCTACGTCCCGTTCACGCTCGTGGCCCTGGCGTTCGCGCGCCTGCCGTGGAGCAGCCTCGGCGTTCGCGCGCTCTACGCGGAAGTGACCCTGATGGCGATCGTGTTCGCGGTCGTCGGCTTCTACCAGTACGAGACGCGCGACATCTTCCAGAACCCGAAGGTGATCCACGCGAACGCGTACGCGCCGTTCTTCCGGGTCAACTCCGTGTTCTGGGACCCCTCGATCTACGGCCGGTTCCTCGTCGTCGCCCTGGCCCCGTCGGTCGTCGTCGTCGCGCTCGGCCGCTCGCTGCGCTCCTCCTTCGTCGCGGCAGCGGCGATCGCGGTGATCTGGCTCGGCCTCCTCATCTCGTACTCGCAGTCGAGCTTCGCGGCGCTGCTCGTCGTCGCGATCGGCGCGGCCTTCGTCGCCTGGCGCTGGCGGGCGCTCGTCGCGGTCGCCCTCGCGGTCGCCGTCCTCGCCGGGATCTCGGTCGCCCAGCCGCAGGTGCGGCGCTCGCTCCAGCACCACACCTCGCGCGGCCTGAACGAGGTGACGAGCGACCGGTCGAGCCTCGTCGCGAACGGGATCCGCATCGCGGCGCATCACCCGGCGGCGGGTGTCGGTGTGGGTGGCTTCAAGCGAGCGTACGCTGAGCGGGTGGGCTTCAAGGGCAAGGATCCGAAGAAGGCGGCGTCGCACACGACGCCGGTCACCGTCGCGGCCGAGACGGGCGTCGTCGGGCTCGTCCTCTACCTCTGGGTCGTCGTCGCGGTGCTCGTCGAGGCGTTCCGCCGCCGGCGCCGCTCGCTGCCGCTCGTCGCCGGCCTCGCGCTCGCCGCCATCCTCTGCCACTCCCTCTTCTACAACGCGTTCTTCGAGGATCCGATGACGTGGGCTCTCTTCGGGCTGGCCGTGCTCGCGGTGCCCGAGCGTGCACCCACCGCCGGCGATGCCGCCCCGAGGACGGCGAAGGAGGCGGTGCCGGTCTGATCGAGCAATGGCGGCGGGCGCTCGTGCTGGCGCCGCACACCGACGACGGGGAGTTCGGCTGCGGCGGCACGATGGCCCGGCTCGTCGACGCCGGCTGCGAGGTGCGCTACGTGGCCTTCTCGATCGCGACGCGCTCGCTCCCGGAAGGCTTCCCGCCCGACACGCTCGCCCGCGAGGTGCGCGAGGCGACGACCGAGCTCGGGATCCCGGAGGCGCAGCTCGCGGTGCACGACTTCGACGTCCGCACGTTCCCGGAGCACCGCCAGGACATCCTCGAGCTCCTCGTCGGCTACTGGGAGGAGTGGCAGCCCGACGTCGTCTTCCAGCCCTCGCTCCACGACGTGCACCAGGATCACAAGACGGTCGCCGAGGAAGGCCTGCGCGCCTTCAAGCGGACGACCATCCTCGGCTACGAGATCCCGTGGAACAACTTCGACTTCGCGTACCAGTGGTACGTCGCGCTCGAGAAGCCGCACATCGAGCGCAAGGTCGCCGCGCTCGAGAAGTACGCCTCACAG
The DNA here is from genome assembly GCA_963831405.1 of uncultured Actinomycetes bacterium. Lineage (GTDB taxonomy): Bacteria > Actinomycetota > Thermoleophilia > Gaiellales > Gaiellaceae > Palsa-739. The sequence continues at coordinate 177,909 of CAWHPX010000011.1, read as the reverse complement.
CACCACCGCCGCTACGCGAACCCCGAGTACGTGTGGAACGTCGCCCGCACGCACGGCATCAACGTGAACCGCGAGTACGCCGAGGTGTTCCAGGTGTACCGCGTCATCACGTAGCGGCGGCGGCGGCGACAGCAGGCTCGGCTTCGCGGGCCGGTAGCGGCTCACGAAGCCAGGTCGCGGCGCTCGAATGCGACGGCGGCTGCGGCCGACGCGACGACCGCGAGCGCGACGAGGAACGCGACGTGGCCGAGTGCGAGCCCGTGGCGGAGCGGATCCGACGCGGCGTAGTGGTAGAAGGGCGACGCCTTTCTCGGGATGTCGAGGAAGCCGACGAGCGCGGCGAGCGAGTTGACGAGATACGCGGCGACCGCGGCCGCAGCCGCGACGCCGATCGCGATGCCGCGGCGCCCGGCGATCACGCCGACGAGGAGCGCGATCGCGCCGAACGCGAGGGCGAAGAGCGCCGCGCTCGCGGTCGCCGCGGCCAGGTGCGCTGCGGAGACGTGCATCACGACGATCTCCACGCCGACGAGCAGGGCGAGCCAGAGCACGAATGAGAGCACAACGATCTCGGCCACGAGCGCGCCGAGCTTCTCGAGCAGGAGCCGGCGGCGCGAGACCGGGTTCGCGAGGAGGAGGTCGAGCGTGCCCTGCTCCTCCTCGCCCGCGATCGCCCTCGCTCCGGCGCCGACGGCGGCGATCACGAGGAGGAGCGGCACCATGAAGGAGAAGAGCTCGCTGCCGAGGTAGCCGGCGCCGGAGACGTAGTCGAGGTTCCCGCCGAAGGCGATGAAGGCCTTCAGCGCCTCGGGGTAGTTCTTGACCATCTTGTTCAGGTCGGGGTTGTCGCGGACGGTCGGGTAGACGGCGACCATCATCGAGGCGAGGCCGATCAGGCCGAGGCTCCACCAGCCGAGCGCCCTGCCGCGTGTCGCGCAGCGTCTTCGCGAACGGGCTATGCAGCATCGCGCTCGCCCTCGCCGCGGTAGAGCGCGAGGAAGATGTCGTCGAGGTCGGCCTCGTGGCTGTCGATCGCGAGGACGTGGTAGCGCGCGATCGCCTTGACGAGCGCATCGACCTCACCGGTGAGAGAGAACGACACCGTCCGGCCGTGGCGCCCGAGCTCGCGGGCGCCCGGCACGTGCGCGAACGCCCCGGCGGGCGGCAGCGCCTCGAACGTCGCCTCCACGTGCCCGAGCGCGCGGGCGCGCAGCTCGTCGACGCCCGCGACGAGCACGAGGCGCCCGTCGCGGATCAGGCCGACCCGGTCGGCGACCCGCTGCACCTCGGGGAGCACGTGCGACGACAGGAACACGGTCGCGCCGGCGCGCTTGCTCTCGGCGACGAGCTCGTAGAACGTCTGCTGGATCAGCGGGTCGAGCCCGGCCGTCGGCTCGTCGAGGACGAGGAGGTCGGGTGCGTGCATGAGCGCCTGGACGAGCCCGACCTTCTGGCGGTTGCCCTTCGAGAGCGCGCGAAGCGGACGGTCGAGCTCGAGCTCCAGGCGCTCGCTCAGCGGCTCTGCCTGCCCGAGGCCGCGGCAGGCCTCGAAGGTGCGCGAAGTAGCCGAGGAGCTCGCGCGCCGTCAGGCGCTCGTAGAGACGGAGGTCGCCGGGCAGATAGCCGATGCGGCCGCGCACCGCGACGTCGCGCCGCGGGTCGGCGCCGAAGAGCTCGATCCGCCCGCGGCTCGGCCTGATCAGGTCGAGCAGCAGGCGGATCGTCGTCGTCTTGCCCGCGCCGTTCGGGCCGAGGAAGCCGAAGACCTCTCCGGCCTCGACCGCGAAGTCGAGCTCGATCACGCCGCGCTGGCGGCCGTAGAACTTCGTCAGCCCCTCGGCGCGGACGACGGGCACGCCCGTCACGCGTGGGGGGTCACGCGGTAATCGATCGTCTTCCGCACCGGTGCCCACGCGCACGATCACCCGGAACCTGAGCGGAATGCCCCGCGAGCTCGGCGGCCAGATGATGTAGTCGCGGAAGACGCCCTTGAAGGGCCGGTTGGTGATCTTCTTCGTGCTGCTGCCGAACTCGACCGGGTGCGTGCCGCCGATCGGGTCGACGATCTGTGCGGTGATCCTCGCCGAGGCGGGCTTGCCGCCGAGCGTCGCGCGCACGGCGTAGTTCCAGTGGGTGTTGATCCGCGGCGTATGGCCCGGCGCGCTCAACGCCACGTGCGGCGCCACGACCGCGAGTGCGCTGAGGAACGAGGCGAGCTGCGCCGTCGGCATGAAGAGAGAATCATCGCAGCCGTTCCCGCCGGTCATCGGTAGTTCCGCGCAGAGTGCGAGCGGCGGCGAAGGTCTGCGGTCGATCCACCGCCGCGCTGCGGCTCATTACCGATGTTCGCGCGCGTGCAGCGCCGGAGACTCGTATCCTCATCACGCGAGCCGCAGGAGGCGATGTGATGGGCTCAAGACTCTCTTCGAGCCCAGGCCGGAGATCCGGCCCACGGAGAAGCGCCTTCCTCCGCAGCGCGCTCGCACGTCCCGGCCGCGCCTGCGCCCGATGCCTTCGACCGCGACTACTGGCTCGCGCACTGCGAGGGATTCCGCGTCGAGGCCTCCGGTGGTGCCGTCGGCTTCGTCGACTCCGTGCTCGGCGGCTCCGAGGGCCAGCCGACGCTCGTGATCAGGGCCGGCCTCCTCGGCCGGCGGCTGCTCGTCGTCTCGAGCTCGAGCGTCGCCTTCATCGTCCCGCGCGCACGCAAGATCTGGCTGCACTCGCCCGTCGAGATCCTCGGCACGCGCGAGAGGGGCGGCGCCGCAGTCCGCTGCTGAGCCGTGGAACGCTCGATCTCGACCGAGCCGGTCTTCCTCGACCGCAGCGACGCCGGGCGCCGGCTCGGCGAGGCGCTTCGAGCCGAGCGCGGCCCGGGCTGCGTCGTCGTCGGCCTCGCGCGCGGAGGCGTCCAGGTCGCGGCCGAGGTCGCACGCGCCCTCGAGGCGCCGCTCGACCTCGTCGCGGTGCGGAAGGTCAAGCATCCGTGGCAGCCGGAGTACGCCCTCGGAGCCGTCACGCCCGAAGGCGGGGTCTACGTCCGCGGGCCGAACGGCTTGAGCGAAGAGGAGCTGGGGCGTGCCGTCGCCGCCGCGAAGGAGCAGGCCCTCGAGCTCGACCTGCGGCTGCATGCAGGGCGCCCGCGCCTGAGCCTCGAGCGAAGGACGGCGATCCTCGTCGACGACGGGCTCGCGACGGGCGCCACGATGATCGCGGCGGCGCGCTGGGCCAGGGCCGCAGGCGCCTCGCGAGTCGTCGCGGCCGTGCCCGTCGCCGCGGAGGCGAGCGCACGCCGGGTCAGAGAGGAAGTGGACGAGCTCGTGGCGCTCGCGACGCCGAGCCGCTTCTTCGCGGTCGCCGCGTGGTATGTCCGCTTCCCGCAGGTGGACGACGACGAGGTGCTGCAGCTGCTCGACGCCGGCGCGCTTCAACCGGCCGGCGGCTGAGGCGGTCCCCCGCCCTGCGGCGGGGGACACCGCGACTCAGTCGAGCACGAAGGTGAGCTTCAGGTCGACGCGGTAGGAAACGACCTTGCCGTCCTCGATCCTGACCTGCTGGCCTGCCACCCACGCGCTGCGCATGCCGTGGATGCTGTCCGACGCCTTCTCGATCCCGCGCCGGATCGCATCCTCGAAGCTCACCCCGGACTCGGCGGTGATCTCGATCACCTTGCCGACCGAGGTTCTCGTGTGCTCCTCGAGCATGGACATGTCGGTCTCCTTTCGTCGTGTCAGCCCGTCGAGCTGGCGGGTTGCCGTGCGAGCGTGATCTCGACGGACAGCCGCTTCCCCTCGCGCAGCAGCGTGAGCGCGAGGCGGTCGGCCGGCCGGTGTCCGGCAACGGCGGCGACGAGATCGCCCGCGCCGTCGACGCGGCTCGCATCGACGGCGATGACGAGGTCTCCGCGCTCGACCCCTGCGGCTGCCGCCGGGCTGCCGGCGCGCACGGTCTGGACGAGGGCGCCGCTTCGCCCCGTGGAGCTCGTCGCATCGGTGGCGCCGACGCCGAGGTATGCGTGCGCGGGCGTCACACCGCGCTCGAGCTGCGCAAGACCCGAGCGCGCGACGTCGATCGGGATCGCGAACCCGACTCCGGTGCTCGTCGAGCTACTCGAGCCGCCCGTTGCGATCTGGTCGGCGATGCCGACGACACGTCCGGCTGCGTCGAAGAGCGGCCCGCCCGAGTTGCCCGGGTTCATCGCCGTGTCGGTCTGAATCGCGTGGGCGACCGTGAAGCCGTTGGGCGCCGTGATCGTGCGGTCGAGAGCCGAGACGACGCCGGTGCTGAGGCTGCGGGCGTAGCCGAACGGGTCGCCGACGAGGAAGAGCGCATCTCCGACGCGCAGCGACTCGACGCTGCCGAGCCTGAGCGGGTGCAGCGTCAGGCCCGACGGGTCGACGCGGAGGAGGGCGATGTCGCTCGCCGAGTCCTTCCCGAGGAGCTTGCCCTTGCGCGTCGTCCCGTCCTGGAACTTGACCTTGATCGACTGTGCGCCCTCGACGACATGCTCGGCCGTGAGGATCCGTCCCTTCGCGTCCAGCACGGCGCCCGTTCCGGTCTGCGTGCCCTCGACCCTCTGCGGGCCGAACGGCGTGTCCTCCCGGGTGACGACGCGCACGGTGAGGTCGACGACGCCCGGGGCGGTCCGCGCGTAGAGCGCTGCGAGCGACGCGGCCTCGGCTCGAACCGTGACCTGCCTCGTCGTCCGTCGTCGCCGGCTCGGCGCGGATCGCTCCGGTGGCGAGGAAGGCCGCTGCGAGCTGCGCCGGCGCCGACGAGCGCTGCGGCCGGGACGAGCGCGAGCGTACGCCGCCTGCGCGGGCGGCCCTCGGACGCGGCTCGCGGGCCGGCTCGAGCTCAGGTGGGGACATCGGGGTGATCAACTGCTCCTCCCAGGGCTCTTCTCCCTCCGACGGTATGCCGTGCCGGCGCGCCGCCTGCGCTCCGACGCGCCCGTCGCAGGCGACGTGAGGCGTCCGTCTGCGAGCCTCAGCACGCGATCGGCGACGCCGAGAAGGCGCGGGTCGTGCGAGACGACGACGGCCGCGTGGCCCCTGCTCTCGGTGAGGCGTCCGAGGAGCGCCATCACCTCGCGCCCGGCTTCCGCGTCGAGGTTGGCCGTCGGCTCGTCGGCCAGCAGCAGCCGCGGCTCGTTGGCGAGCGCGCGGGCGAGCGCGACGCGCTGTCGCTCGCCCGCGGAGAGTGCGCGGGCGTTGAAGCCGAGGCGCTGCTCGAGGCCGGCTTCGCAGAGCAGTGCGCGCGCCCGCTCCTGCCGCAGCAGGCCCTTTCACGCCGGCGATGTTGAGCGCGATCTCGACGTTCTCGAGCGCCGAGAGGGACTCGAGCAGGTTGAACGTCTGGAAGACGAAGCCGACGAGCTCGCGCCGCACGCGCGGCAGCTCGCGTCGCCGCAGGCTCGTGATGTCGAGGCCGTCGACCACGATCCGTCCCGAGGTCGGGCGCAGGATCCCGCCGATCATGCTGAGGAGCGTCGTCTTGCCGGAGCCGGACGGGCCCATGATCAACGTCACCTCGCCGGGCTCCACCGCGAACTCGACGTCGGAGACCGCCCGGACGAGCGTGTGCCCGCTGCCGAACTCCCTCGACACGTGATCGACCACGAGGAGCGGTGCGCTCATGCGCGGAACACCTCCGCCGGGTCGATCCGGTCGATGCGCCGCACGGGCACGTAGGACGCCGCGATCGCCATCACGACGGCGATGCCGAGCACGCCGGCCACGTCCAGCGGTCGCAGCACCGTGATGAACTCGGGCACGCCGCTGCGGATCAGCCGCGTCGCGCCGACCGCGACCGCGACGCCGAGTGTCGCGCCGAGCACGCCGACGATCAGGCTCTGGCGGAGGACGACGCGGTAGAGAAAGCCGGCGGAGGCTCCCACCGCCTTCAGCACGCCGAACTCGCGCGACCGCTCGACGGTCGCGGTGTACGTCGTGAGCGCGATCACCGCGCCGCCGACGACGAAGCCGATCCCGACGAGGACGCCGACGACCGCGAGGAAGCCCGAGTTGACGCGGTCGGCGAAGCTCGTCGCGAACTGCGCGCTCGTGTGCGTCTCGGTGCCGGGCAACGCGCGTTGCATGGCGCCCGCCACGGACGACGCCTGAGCGCCCGGCGCGAGGTCGACGAGCAGGAAGTTCACGTAGTCGTCGATGCCGAAGAGCGCCTTCGCGTCGGCCGCGTTCAGGAACGCCGTCTGGAAGATGCTGTTGCCGCCCCCGTGGATCGACGCGACGACGAGCGGACGGCCGAGCACGACGAGCGAGTCGCCGACGCGAACGTGGGAGTGCGTCGCGAGCATGCGGTCGATGTCGATCGACCCGCTGGGCGGGACGAAGGCTCTCGCACGCGCCCGCACCGTGCTCGGCGGGCGCGAGCGCCATCGCGAACACGTCGAGCTCGTGGCCGGTCTCTCCGAACGCGATGTGGCGCGCGTACACCGGGGTGACCGCCCGGACGCCCTTCACCTGTGCGAGCGTCGCGGCGTCGCGGGCCGGGAGGAACGACGTCGAGTGGAACGGGTCGCTCGTCCCGATCTGCGAGATCCAGACGTCGCCCGGCAGCTGCTCGTAGAAGCGGCCGACGTCGCTCCAGCCGCGGTAGAGGCTGACGACGATCAGGATGAGCAGCACCGCGAACGCGACACCGGCAACCGACATCGCGAAGCGCGCTTTCTCCGACAAGAGGTTGCGTCGCGCCAGAGGGACCATCCGCGGCTCCTCAACCCTTCACGACGCCGAGCGGCGCAAGTCGCGCGACGCGGCGCGCGAGGCCGGCGCGCTCGACGACCGAGACCACGTGGTCGACGTCCTTGTACGCGAACGGCGCCTCCTCCGCGAGCCCCTTGTTCGACGGGCAGCGCACGACGATTCCCTGCGCCTCGAGCTGCCGGCGGAGCTCCGCGCCGCCGATCGTGCTTGCGCGCGCGCGTCCGCGACATCGCCCGGCCTGCGCCGTGGCACGTCGTGCCGAACGAGCGCTCGAGCGATCCGGGCTCGCCGGCGAGCACGTAGCTCGACGTGCCCATGCTGCCGGGGATGAACACCGGCTGGCCGACGTGCCGGAAGTCGGCGGGGATCTCGCGCGAGCCGGCGGGGAACGCGCGCGTGGCGCCCTTGCGGTGGACGAGAACGTTGCGCCCGTCGTGGAGCTCGACCTTCGCCACGTTGTGGGCGACGTCGTAGACCTGCCGTGTCGCCTGCGCAGCCTCGCGGCCGAGGACGTGCTCGACCGCACCGCGCACCGCGTGGGCGAGCGCCTGCCGGTTCGCGAAGGCGAAGTTCGCGGCGGCGGCCATGGCCGCCGAGGTACGCGCGCCCTTCCGGCGAGGACGCCGGCGCGCACGCGAGCTGGCGGTCGGGGAGCTCGAACCCGTAGCGCGCCTGGACGCCGTCCATGATCCGGACGGAGTCGGTGCAGACCTGGTGGCCCAGGCCGCGCGAGCCCGAGTGGATCAGCACCGTGAGCTGCCCCTCTGCAAGCCCGAACGCCGCCGCGCCGTGCCGGGTCGTAGATCCGGTCGACACGCTGCAGCTCGATGAAGTGGTTGCCGGCGCCGGCCGTGCCGAGCTGGCCCGCACCGCGCACGTGCGCCCGCTCCGAGACCGCGGCTGGGATCGGCGCCCGGCAGGCAGCCGTTCGACTCCGTGCGGTCGAGATCGTCCTCGCGTCCGATCCCGCGCGCGAGCAGAGCGCGCGGCCCCGCGCGCAGCACCTCGTCGAGCTCGGCGGTCGTGAGGCGAAGCGGGCCGTGCTTCCCGGTCCCGGCCGGGATCGCGCGCGAGAGCTCGTGCACGAGCGGCTCGCGGCGTGCGCCGAGCTCGTCCGCCGACACCGGCAGGCACGAGCAGCCGGACGCCGCAGTTGATGTCGGTAGCCGACGCCGCCGGGCGAGACGACGCCGTCGGGCAGCTCCATCGCGGCGACCCCGCCGACGGGAAAGCCGTAGCCCTGGTGGACGTCGGGCATCGCGAGCGCCGCATCGACGATTCCCGGGAGCGTCGCGACGTTCTGCAGCTGCTCGAGCGCTCGGTCGGCCGCGATCGCATCGAGCAGCTCCCGTCGGCGAAGATGCGCGCCGGCACGCGCATGTCGGCGCGCGCCGCCGCCGGGATCTCCCAGAGCGTCTCGTCGATCCGGACGAGCTCAGACGTCGAGGACAACGCGGCCGTGCCAGGCACCTCCCTCTCCGTCACGCTCGCCCGAGCGCGTCATGCGTGCGACGGCAGATCGCCGTGCCGCCACTCTCCGGGCGCGGGCTGGCGTCCCTCGCGCCGTGCTGCGACCTCGCGGTCGGTGAGGCCGCGCAGGATGCGGTGCAGGCGGCTCTCGAGCAGGTTGATCGCCTCGGTCTCCGAGGCCGCCGCGATGTGGGCGCGAATGACGCGGCCGCTGACGTCGATCGTCGCCTTGGCGACGACCGGCCGCAGGAGCGCCGGGTCCTCGTGACGCGTCAACGAGCCGCTGAGCCGCAGAACCGGCCGCGGCGCGATGCCGGAGACGTGGACGAGCGCCTGCTCGAGGTGGTCGCGCGCGCCGGCCGGCACCGGGCCGCGCACGCTGATCGCGGGGGTCGATCCGGCCTCGGCGTGGCGCGCCGGGTGCAGGTCGAGCGCGAGCGCTCGGCGGCCGCGCGCGGTGAGGGCGAGCGTGCGGTCGATGAGCCCGTCCGCCGTCAGCTCGCGTGCGTATCGCCGCCGCGGACGGCGGCCCGACTCGACGGCGCGGCGGAGGTCCGTGAGGGCCGCAGCCGGCGCGCCGAACGTCTCCCTGAACCGGCGTCCGTCGAGGACGAAGGTGAAGCCCGGCGTCGTCGCGGCCAGCTCGTTCGCCCGGTCGAGGACGGCTACCGACATCCCGTCGACGCGCGCGGCGACCGTGCCGGTCGCGTTCGCCGTGAGCTCGAGCTCCGTGCCCGACTCCGTCCGGCCGCGGAAGAGCAGCGGCCGCACGTCCGGAATCGCCGGGGTCGCCGCAGCCGCGTGCTGCAGCTCGTCGCGCCAGCGCCGCCGCTCGGTCTCGCTCACGGCCGCTTCCTCGAGCAGACGCTCGAAGCGCACGCGGAGCTGCTCGAGACGGATCTCGAGGCCGCGGCGCGTCTTGCCGTCGGGGCTCGCGCGCCGGTGCGCTTCGTGGAGCCGCCGGTACTCGCGCACGACGTGCTGGAGCTCGGCCTGCGAGACCGGCGGCTCACCGTGGGCGATGCGGTTCGGCGCGGGCTCGTGCGCGGTGCGCTCACCGCGCCGGAATGCTGCGACGGCCCGCTCGACCCGCCACACGCCGTGCCCGCGCGGCACCTGCGGCTGCGGCATTTCGGGGGAAACGGGAGTGAATCCTTCCAACCGTGTCCGCCTCGAGCGCATCTCTCACACCTCCGGATACCGAGGAGAGGGGCGGCGCCGGGCGGCGCCGCCCCTTCGGTCTTACGCCTTCGTGATCTCGACCTTGTGCGGCTTCTCGTGCACGGTTTTCGGCACGTGCACCGTCAGCACGCCCTTCGAGTACGCGGCGCCGACATGCTCGCTGTCGATGTCCGTCGGCAGCTGGAACTGCCGCGCGAACCGCTTCTCGAGCCGTTCGCGCAGGCGGAGCGTCTTCTCCTCCCGCTCCGTCTCCTCCTTGCGCTCGCCGGTGACGGAGAGCGTGTGGTCACGGACCTCGATCGTGAGATCCTTCTCGTCGAAGCCGGGCACCTCGAGCTCGACGACGAGCTCGTCGCCGGTCTCGTAGATGTCGGCCGCCGGCGTCATTGCCGGTACGAAGCCGACGTCCTCGAAGAAGCGCCGCATCCGCCGGTCCATCAGGTCGAGCTCGCGGAAGGGCGTCCATTTCTCGAGTAGGGGCATCGCTCACCTCCTTCCACCCCGTCGATCCCCCGGGGGCTGCGCGCCGGCCTCCGTAGTTCCGCGCAGACCTCCTCGGAGGCCGGGTGAAGATCGGGGGATTCCCCGATGGCCGCTGCCCGTGGCCGGGGCATTCTCATCGTGCGCCGAGCACAGAGCGCGAGTAGGTCGAAACCCCGCCAGGAAGTCGTAGGCGCAAGCCAAAAGCTCCCCGGTGAGGTGGACGAAAGCGAAACTGGCTCGGCGAATCCCTGGTCCGGGACTACGACTCTGCGGCGGCCCGGACGCGCTCGACCGCGAGGCGGAGCTGCGCCGGCAGCTCGCTGCCGCTCCGGCCGACGAACTCGCGCCACGCGCGCTCCGGCTTGTGCGCGTGACCGCGAAGGCCGGAGACGCCCTCGAAGTCCGGCGTGAGCTCGACGACGCGCTCCGCACCGGCGACCGCGAGGATCTCGCGGTTGACGGCCTGCTCCGAGGCGATCGGCTCGCGCCCCGCCGGCGCGTCGCGGTCGTGGACGACGACGAAGGGGATGCCGGTCGCCACGCAGACGCGGGCGACGACCGGGATCACCGGCTTGCCGCCGCACTCGACGATCGAGATCGCCTCGCGGTCCGGGTCGGCGCCGAGCGCACGGAAGACGAACGGGAAGGCCAGCTTCTCGGTCATCCCCTCGACGAGCAGCGCGGCGCGCGCGAGGAAGAGCTCGCTTCGCTCCGCGTCGAACTCCGAGAGGGCGCGGAACCGGTCGTCGCTCGGCAGCGGCTGCGGCTGCAGCACGGTCGTGCCCCGATGCGCGTGATGCTCGACGAGAACGAGCTCCTCGAGGCGCGAGACGTTGAGAAACGCCGGCGCGTGCGTGGAGAAGAGGACCTGGTTGCCCCTGTCGGCGAACGTGCGGAACAGGCGGTAGAGATAGCGCTGCGCCTGCGGACGGAGATAGAGCTCGGGCTCTTCGACGAGGAGGATGATTCCCTTCGCGTGCTCGTCGCAGAGCCGCTCGATCGCGGAGACGAGTGCGGCCGCGGGGGCCGACCGGCCCTCGCCGGTCGCCGCAGCCGTCCGTCGCAGAAGGCGGGCCACCGCGGTGTGGGACGGCGCCGCCAGGAAGCCGGCGCGCTCCGCGGCGGGAAGGAACGCAATCTCGATCCCCCCGGCCGCCGACCGGTTCACGGCTCCCTGCGGCCCCGCCTGCAGCTCCACCAGGCGGCCGTCCGCGAGCCGGGCGGCAAGCTCGATCGGCGGCCTCCCCCCGAACGACACGTCGTCCCGGGAGGGCTGCGGCGCAGTCTCGTCGAGCAGCGTCCAGACGGCCGCGAGCAGGTTCGACTTGCCGGTTCCCGCCTCGCCGACGAGTGCGCACACAGCGCCCGGCCGGAGCGTGACGTTGCGGGCCGACCGGAAGCCGCGCAGCCGGAGCTCGCTGATCCCGAACCGCGGTTCCATGGGGGAACGATGACGCGGGCGGCGCTCCGTGGGATCCGTAGATTCCCGCCTCGCGAATCAGGGCCGTCCCGCTTCCCGGTCGCCGGGACCGGCGCGGAAGATGGCTGCAGCGATGGAGACGACCTGGGCGATCCGCAAGCCGGACTGCGCGCCGGGCCTCGTCCTCGACGAGATCCCGGTGCCGGTCCCGCGCGACGACGAGGTCCTCGTGCGCGTCGAGGCGGCATCCGTCTGCGGGACCGACCTCCACATCTACCGCTGGGACGGATGGTCGCAGCAGCGGATCGTGCCGCCGCTGACGCTCGGGCACGAGTTTGCGGGCACCGTCGTCGACGCCGGGCGGAACGTCCGTCACGCGCGGGCCGGCGACTACGTGTCGGCCGAGAGCCACGTCACCTGCGGCGCCTGCTACCACTGCCGTACCGGCCACGCGCACATGTGCGAGCGCACGCAGATCCTCGGCGTCGACCGGGACGGCGCGTTCGCGGGCTACGTCGCGGTGCCGGAGTCGGTCCTCTGGCAGAACGACCGCGCGAAGCTGCCGCCCGAGATCGCGGCGCTCCAGGAGCCGTTCGGCAACGCCGTCTTTGCAACCGGTCACGCCGACCTCGCAGGGAAGACGGCGGCCGTTCTCGGCTGCGGCCCGGTCGGGCTCTTCAGCATCGCCGTCGCCCGCGCGTCGGGCGCGGGACGGGTGCTCGCGTCGGACCTGAGGCCCTTCCGGCTCGAGCTCGCGCGCCGGATGGGCGCCGCCGCCGCACTCGATCTCCGCGAGACGGAGGACGCCGCCGCGTGGTTCCTCGCCGAGAACGAGGGCGCGCATCTCGACGTCGTGTTCGAGATGTCGGGCGCGCCCGATGCGATTCGTGATGCGTTTCGCATCGTGCGCAACGGCGGTCGCGTCGTCCTCTTCGGGATCCCCGCGCATCCCGTCGAGCTCGACGTCGCAGAGGCGCTCATCTTCAAGAACCTCGAGGTCGCCGCGGTCAACGGACGCGAGGTCTTCGCCACCTGGTACCGGACGCGCTGGCTGCTCGAGCACGGCGTCGTGGACCTCCGGCCGCTGATCACCGCGCAGCTGCCGCCGACGGACTTCGAGCAGGCGTTCGAGCTGCTCGACGCCGGCGAGGCGTGCAAGATCGTCCTCCGGCCCGACGCCGTGCGGACGGAGCCGGCGGCCGTCGTGGCCGGCGGCAGGGTGGAGCGATGAACGAGCGGCTCGAGACGCAGGCGGCCGCCGAGCTCGACGCCCTCCGCGCGGCCGGCACGTTGAAGGTGTTCAACACGCTCGAGTCGCCGCAGGGCCCGGTCGTGCGCATGGCGGGCCGCGGCGAGGTGGTCGTCCTCTCGTCGAACGACTACCTCGGCCTCGCGGCGCGGCCCGAGGTCGTCCGCGCCGGCATCGACGGGCTCACGGCCTACGGGGCCGGCACCGCGTCGGTTCGCTTCATCTGCGGGACGTTCGCCCCGCATCTCGAGCTCGAGCGCGCACTCGCGACGTTCTCCGGCACCGAGTCCGCGCTCACCTACGTCTCCTGCTGGAACGCGAACGAGGCTCTGATCCCGACGCTCGCCGACGCGGAGACGGTGATCCTCTCCGACGAGCTGAATCATGCGTCGATCATCGACGCGGTGCGGCTCGCGAAGCCGGAGCGCAAGCTGCGCTACGCGCACTCGAACATGTCGGAGCTGCGCGAGGCCCTGCAGTCGTGCCGCCGCGACCAGCGAAAGCTGATCGTGACCGACGGCGTCTTCTCGATGGAGGGCGACGTCGCGCGGCTGCCGGAGATCGTCGAGCTCGCCCGGGCGCACGATGCGGTCGTGATCGTCGACGACTCGCACGGCGTCGGCGTTCTCGGCGCGACCGGGCGCGGCACCGCGGAGCACTTCGGCCTGCTCGGCGAGGTCGACGTCGTCACCGGCACGCTCGGCAAGGCTCTCGGCGGCGCCGCCGGCGGCTACGTCGCGTCGAGCGCCGCGGTCTGCGAGCTCCTGGCCCAGCGCTCCCGCCCGCAGCTCTTCTCGAATGCCCTGCCGCCGACCGTCGCCTGCAGCGCGCGTGCAGCCATCGGCGTCCTGCAGGCCGAGCCGGAGCTCGTGCGGCGCCTGCACGAGAACGTCCGCCGCTTCCGCGGAGCGCTTCGCGAGCTGGGCTACGCGCCGCTCGACGGCGACGCGGCGATCATCCCGATCATCGTCGGCGAGACGGCCCGCGCGATCGAGACGAGCCGCGCGCTTCTCGACCGGGGCGTCTTCGTGACCGGCTTCGGGTACCCGGTCGTCGCCGAGGGGACGGCGCGGATCCGCGTGCAGCTCTCGGCCGCGCACCGGGCGGAGCACCTCGAGCGGGCGCTCGAGGCGTTCGCCGCAGTGCGCGGCGGCGCGATCGCGGCCTGACACGCCCGCGCCGGTTTGGCGTCGCCGGGCCCGGGTACCCGCCCGGCTCACGACGTCGGAGGAGGCGCGATGCGAGCAGTGGTCTGGCACGGAAACGAGGACGTTCGGGTGGACAACGTGCCCGATCCGTCGATTCAGGAGCCCACGGACGCGATCATCCGGATCACGTCGTCCGGCATCTGCGGCTCGGACCTCCATCTCTACGGCGTGCTCGGCAACTTCATGGAGGAAGGCGACATCATCGGCCACGAGCCGATGGGAGTCGTGGAGGAGGTCGGCTCCGAGGTCACGCAGATCAGGCCGGGCGACCGCGTGGTCATCCCGTTCAACATCGTCTGCGGGCACTGCTTCATGTGCGACCACGGCTGGTTCGCGCAGTGCGAGACGACACAGGTTCGCTCGCAGGGCAAGGGCGCGTCGCTCTTCGGGTACACGAAGCTCTACGGTCAGGTTCCGGGCGCCCAGGCGGAGTACCTGCGCGTGCCGCAGGCGCACTTCGGGCCGATTGCCGTGCCGGAGGGGCCGCCTGACGAGCGGTTCGTCTATCTCTCGGACGTGCTGCCGACCGCCTGGCAGGCGGTCGAGTACGCGGAGATTCCGGACGGCGGCACCGTCGCGGTCCTCGGGCTCGGCCCGATCGGCCAGATGTCATGCCGGATCGCGCGTCATCGCGGCGCCCGGGTCATCGGCGTCGACCTCGTGCCGGAGCGGCTGGCGATGGCGGAGCGCCACGGCGCGGAGACGGTGACGTGGGACGGCGAGAGCGAGGTCGCCGAGGAGCTGCGCGACCTGACGCACGGCCGCGGGCCCGACAGCGTCATCGACGCCGTCGGCATGGAGGCGCACGGCTCGCCGGTCGCCGAGCTCATGCAGAAGGCGACCCGAGTTCTGCCGAACCGCGTCGGGCAGGCGCTCGCCGAGCGTGTCGGCATCGACCGCCTGTCAGCGCTCTTGACGGCGATCGACACGGTGCGCCGCGCGGGCACGATCTCGATCATCGGCGTGTACGGCGGCGCCGCCGACCCGCTGCCGATGCTCGACATCTTCGACAAGGGGATCACGATCCGCCAGGGCCAGGCGCACGTGAAGCGGTGGGTCGACGACATCCTGCCGCTCCTCACGGACGAGGACCCGCTCGGCACGAGCGATCTCGCGACGCACACGCTGCCCCTCGAGGAGGCGCCGCGCGGCTACGAGATCTTCCAGAAGAAGGAGGACGGCGCGATCAAGGTCCTGCTCGAGCCGTAGGCGCTTGACAGGGCCGCTCCGCTCTGACAGATTCCCGTCTGCCAAGTCCCTGTGGGCCCTCGGGTTCACGGGGACATGGCATTTTTTGGGCCGTTTTCGGGCGGCCCGACCCTCCTGCAGCAGCTACAGGACGAGCTCGGCGAGCACGTCGAGCGCCTCCGGCTGGGGCGAGCCGACGACGAGTGTCGTGACCGGCGTCTCGCGCCACGCGGCGAGGCGGTCCCGGATGCGCTCCTTCGGCCCGACGAGCGCGAGCGCGTCGACGAGCTCGTCCGGGACGGCGGCGATCGCCTCGCGCTGCTTGCCGTCGAGGTAGAGCTCCTGGATCCGCTCGGCCTCCGCTTCCCAGCCGTAGCGGCGGACGAGCGCGTTGTAGAAGTTCTTGCCCTTTGCGCCCATGCCGCCGACGTAGAGCGCGATGTACGGCTTCAGCCCGTCGCGCAGCGCCTCGACGTCGTCGCCGACGAGCACGCTCACGGTCGCCGCGATCTCGAAGCCGGCGGGCGCGCCGGCGATGCTCGCGCCGAACGCGTCGTCGAAGCGCTCCGGGTCGACGAAGATCGGCAGCCAGCCGTCGGCGATCTCGGCGGCGAGCGCGACGTTCCTGGGGCCGATCGCGGCGAGGTAGATCGGGATGTCCGCCCGCAGCGGCCGCAGCATCATCTTCAGCGGCTTGCCGAGGCCCGTGGCGCCCGGCCCGTCGTACGGGATGCGGTAGTGCTCGCCCTCGTGCGAGACGACCTCGCGCCGGAGGGCGGTGCGGACGATCTCGATGTACTCGCGCGTCTTGCCGAGCGGCTTGCCCCACGGCTGGCCGTGCCAGCCCTCGACGACCTGCGGCCCCGACGTGCCGAGACCGAGGATGAAGCGGCCGCCCGACATCAGGTCGAGCGTCGCCGCGGTCATCGCCGTGTTCGCGGGCGTCCGGCCCGGGATCTGCATGATCGCCGAGCCGACCTTGATCCGGCTCGTCGACGCCGCGAGCCACGCGAGCACGGTCACGGCGTCGGTGCCCCAGGCCTCCGCCGCCCAGACGGAGTCGTAGCCGAGCTCCTCCGCGTGCTGCACGGCCGGCACGAGCTCCGCCGGGTTCGTTCCCGGCGGCGCGTAGCCGAGGTTCAGCCCGAGCTTCACAGCCCGATCCTACGTCGCTAACGTCGAAGAGCCGTGTCGCACCCGGAGCTCGCAGAGGAACAGGCCTACGTCGACCACGCGTACGAGTGCCTCGACAAGATGCGGTCGACGCTCGAGCGCACGGGCGACTCGATGGCGACCGAGTTCGCGGCGATCGCGATGGAGGCGTGGGCGAAGCGGCGCGTGCGCACGTTCCAGGACGCAGAGCGCGGTCTCTGCTTCGGGCGACTCTCGCTCGAGGCCGGCCCGCGACCGCTCTACGTCGGGCGGCGCTGGGTCCACGACGACGAGCAGGAGGTGCTCGTCGTCAACTGGCAGGCGCCCGCCGCGCGGCCCTTCTACACCGCGACGCCGCAAGACCCCCAGCGCGTCACGCAGCGGCGCCGCTACCGGACGGACGGCCGGCGGATCGTCGACATCTCCGACGAGTCGCTCGACGGCACCGCGGTCGAGGGCGCCCTCGTCTCCGACTTCCTGCTGGAGGAGCTCGAGCGGCGGCGGGAGGGGCGCATGCGCGACATCGTCGCGACGATCCAGTCCGACCAGTACCGGCTCATCACGGCCGCTCCCGAGGGCGCGCTCGTCGTGCAGGGCGGCCCCGGCACGGGCAAGACGGCGGTGGGGCTCCACCGTGCCTCGTGGCTTCTCTACACCCACCGCGCGGAGCTGCGCCGGGTGCTCGTCGTCGGGCCGAACCCGACGTTCATGGACTACGTCTCGCATGTCCTGCCCGCGCTCGGCGAGGACGCGGTCGAGCAGCGCGCGGTCTCGGAGCTCGTCGACGGGATCGAGGTGGGGAGGGAGGACGCCGCCGACGTCGCGCAGCTGAAGGCGGACGTCCGGCTCGCCGAGGTCGTGCAGCGGGCCGTCGAGCTCGCGGTGCAGCCGAAGCCGGAGGAGCTCGTCCTCTTCACCGACGGCCACTTCGTGTCGGTGCGCGAGCGGCAGGTGCGCGAGCTGCTCGACGAGACGCTCGAGCCGGGCACCGCGCTCTCGCTTGCACGCGAGCGGTTCCGCATGGCCGTGCTGCGGCGCTTCTACGAGCGCTACGGGGAGCTGCTCGACGACCTCGCGTTCCGGAGCTTCGACGAGATCGAGCGCGCGCTCCAGCGCAAGGGATTCCTCACGAGGTACCTCGACCGCGTGCTGCCGCTGCCGAAGCCGGACAAGCTCGTCGCGCGGCTGCTCGTGTCTCCGGCCGCGCTCGCGGAAGCCGCGGAGGGGATCCTCGACCGCGACGAGCAGGCGCTCCTTCTGCGTGACCGGCCGCGCCGCGCGTCCGACCTCCGCTGGAGCGTGCACGACCTGCCGCTCGTCGATGTGGCGCGCACCCTCGTCGAGGGCGCGCCGCGCGCGTTCGGCCACGTGATCGTCGACGAGGCGCAGGATCTCTCGCCGATGCAGCTCCTCGCCGTGTCGCGGCGGGCGGTCGACGGCTCGCTGACGATCCTCGGCGACGTCGCCCAGGCGACCGGGCCGGTCGTCTACCGGCGCTGGCAGGAGCTCGAGCCCTACCTGCCCGACGCGGTCGCGGTCACGATCGAGGAGCTCCGGCACGCATACCGCGTCCCCGGCGAGATCATGGACTTCGCCCTCCCGCTGCTCGACCTGATCGCGCCCGAGGTCGAGCGTCCGCTCTCGTACCGGCAGGGCGGCGCTCCGCCGCTGCTCCACCGGGTGGGCGAGGAGGCGCTGCTCGCCGCCGCGCTCCGGGCGGCGTCGGAGCTCGACGGGCTCCTTGCCGTCATCGCGCCCCGCTCGCTCGCCGAGGGGGCGTCCGCCGGCGAGACCTTCGACGAGAGCTCGCTGCCGGTCCTGACGGCGCGCGAGGCGAAGGGTCTCGAGTTCGACCACGTCGTCGTCGTGGAGCCGGCGCTCATCGTGGCCGAGGGCGGCGACTCGGGCCTGCGGGAGCTCTACGTCGCCCTCACGCGACCCACGAAGACGCTCACGGTCGTGCATGCGCGACCTCTGCCCACGCCCCTCGGGTAGCGTCGGACGGATGCAGCTGCGCCCGCTCGGCAACGGAGGGCCCGACGTGTCGGTCGTCGGGCTCGGGACGAACAACTTCGGCATGCGGGTCGACTACGACCGGACGGTCGGGGTGATCGATGCAGCGCTCGAGCACGGGATCACGCTCTTCGACACGGCCGACATCTACGGGCAGGGGATGAGCGAGGACTTCATCGGCCGTGCGCTCGAGGGCCGCCGCGACCGCGTCCTCCTCGCGACGAAGTTCGGCAAGGAGATGGACGAGAACCCGAGCGAGTCACGCGGCTCGCGTGACTACATCCGCTGGGCGGTCGAAGGCTCGCTCCGCCGCCTCCGCACCGACGTGATCGACGTGTACCAGATGCACGAGCCCGACCCCTCGACGCCGATCGAGGAGACGCTCGCGGCCCTGCACGAGCTCGTGCAGGAGGGGAAGGTCCGCTTCATCGGCTCGAGCAACTACTCGGCGGAGCAGATCGAGGAGGCAGACCGCGTCGCGCGCGAACGTGGCCTGACACGCTTCGTCTCGGCGCAGAACCACTACTCGCTCGTCGAGCGCGACGTCGAGGACGACGTCCTGCCGGTCTGCGAGCGGCTCGGCGTCGGCATGCTCCCGTACTTCCCGCTTGCGAGCGGCCTGCTCACCGGCAAGTACACGCGCGGCGAGCAGGCGACCGAGGGGCGGCTCGCCGGCCGGGAGATCCCCGAGGAGCGCTGGGATCGCACCGAGGAGCTGCAGCGCTTCGCCGACGAGCGGCGGATTCCGCTGCTCGCGGTCGCGATCGGCGGCCTCGCCGCCATGCCCGCGGTCGCGTCGGTGATCGCGGGCGCGACGAGGCCCGAGCAGGTCGAGGCGAACGTCCGCGCCGGCGAGTGGGTGCCGGGCGCCGACGACGTCGCGGCGCTGAAGCAGCTGCGCTGACCGATCCCTCAGACGCCCGGCACGAGCCGCCGCAGCCGCTTGCGCTCCGCGGGCAGGTAGAAGCCGAGAAGCGCCAGCGCGACCGGGTAGGCGAGCACGAGCAGTGACGACGGCGCGAGGGCGAGGCTCGCCGCGCGGGCGGCGACGGTCAGCCCTACCGCCGCGCCGACCGAGGTGACGACGCGCCGCCACTGGTACTGCACCGGATACACGCGCTGCGCGTAGAGCGTCATGCCGACGAAGAGGACGACGTAGGCGGCGGCGGTCGAGATCGCGGCGCCGACCATCCCGTACGCGGGCACGAGCCAGAAGTTCAAGCCGACGTTCACGGCTGCGCCCGTCCCGGTCACCACCCAGTTCAGCTGCGTCCGCCGGGCGCGGCCGCTGCCGATCGCGAGCACCGTGTAGCCGGCGTACAACGCGCCGGCGAACGCGAGCAAGGCGACTCCCTTCTCGGCCCGCTGGTAGCGCGGGTCGGTGAGGAGGCGCACCCACCACGGCGCGAGGGCGCCGAGCGCGAGCGAGAGCCACGACGCGAAGGTCAGGAGGTACGTGAGGACGAACGAGTACGTGCGCCTGGCCTCGCGGTCGTCCTCGATCGAGTACGCAAAGGCGGGCCACGCGGTGCGGAACGCGACCATCACGAAGGTGATCACGCCGGCGATCTTCACGGCGGCCGAGTACACGCCGACCTCTGCGGCGCTCTTGTAGTGGACGACGAACTCGCGGTCGACGAAGTTGATCGTCCAGAGCGCGAGCGCCGACGGCACGAGCGGCATGCCGAAGTGCTGCATCTGGCGCAAGAGCCCGCGGTCGAACTCCAGGCCGAGCTGCTCGTTGCGGTAGGCGAGCAGCACGGAGTACACCGCGAGGGTGCCGGTGAAGTTGCCGACGACGAGGCCGACCGCGCCCCAGTGGAAGACGGCGACGAAGACCACCATCGCGGCGACCGTGATCAACACGTTCGCGACGCTCGCGACGGCGTACTGCGCCGAGCGCTCCTCGACGCGGAAGAGCGCCGTCAGCTGCTGGTAGTTCGTCTGCGCCCAGAGCCCGACGGCTCCGGCGCGGACGAGCGCCGGGTCGTGCCCCAGGCCGATCCAGTGGGCGAGCGGAGACGCGAACACGAGCCCGAGCACGAGTCCCACGGTCGACATCGTCATCGTGAACCAGAAGGACGTACGGATCACGGTGAGCCGCTGTGCGTCTTCCTTGGCATCGAAGTAGAAGCGGAAGAACGCGCTCGAGATCCCCATCTGCAGTGCGATCGCGAGCACCGCCGTCGCCGCGGTGACGAGCTCGACGCGGCCGTAGGAGCCGGGCGGCAGGTAGTGCGTGTAGAGCGGCAGCAGGAGCGTCGCGAGGATTCGCGACACGAGCCCGCCGAGACCGTAGATCGCCGAGTGCCGGCCGAGGCGCCGCAGTTCCTGTCCGAGCCTCATTGCAGCCCAGCGTAGAGCGCGAGCAGGCGGTCGGTCATCCGCTCGAGGTCGTGCACCTCTTCGGCATACGCGCGGCTCGCCGCTCCGACACGCCGCCGCTCGTCCACCGACGCGGCGAGCGGGCGCAGCCGCTCGACGAGCGTCTCCTTCGTCGCGCTCACGATCGGCACCTCGATCCCGAACGCCTCTTCGGTGCGGCGGACGGCCTCGTCGTGGAGGAACGTCACGACGGGCTTGCCGAGGGCCATCGCCTCGATCGCGAAGACGCCGTACCACCCTGCGTTCAGCTGGTCGACGATCATGTCGGCGCGCCTGTACCGCTCGAACGCCTCCCGGTGGTCGAGGCCCTCCACGATCTCGAGATCGAGGTCGAGCTCGGCGCACGCTGCGACCACGTGCTCGGTGCCCTTGCGCGTCCGCGACGACGGCGCATGCAGCACGACCGGCCGCTCGCGGGCCGAAGGCGGCGCCGGCTCGATGCCGCGCACGTCGATGCCCGGCGGGATCACGTGTGCGTCCGGTACCCAGCGGATCGCGTCGTACGAGCCGACGACCCGCGCTCCCGCGCGCCGCGCCCAGGCGAGCTCTCGCGGCGGCTTGCCGCGGATGTCCGAGCCGAGGAAGTGCAGGACCGACCGTTTGCCGAGCGCGCGCAGGATCGGGAACTGCACCGATTTCGGCAAGAGCGTGAGGCCGAAGTAGAAGTGGAAGATGTCGGTCTGCGGCGCGAGCTGCGCAAACGCGCGCCACTGCGTCAGCTGCCGGCGGAGCAGACCGCCGCGCCGCTTCAGGTCGATGTCTGCCTCCGGGTGCAGCCGGTAGCGGTTGAAGACGACGAGCCGTGCGTCGACGCCGCGGCGCCGCAGCGCCTGGACGTTCGTCCACGGAATGCCTGCCGTGTTGACCGGACAGTGCGTGACGCGCACGCGGCCACGCTACCGCGTGAGCTCGAGCGCCTTCTCGACCATTCGCTCGAAGGGCGCCGCGCCGCCCTCGGCGAGGAGCTCCTCGAGCCTCGCCCTGCCGAGCGCCGGCTCGACCCGATCGAGCGTACGGTCGTGCTCGACCGCCTCCTCTGCGGGTAGCGGCATCCCGATCGTCTGAAACGACGCTGCGCCCGCGCCGACGAGCCGGGCGGCGGTCTCGGGGTCGCCCGTCCGCGCCGCGAGCTCGGCGGCCGCGCCGACGGCGTAGCTCAGGAGCATGTGGTAGCTGATCCGGCGCGCGATCTCGAGCGCCTCGCCCAGGGCTCGCCGCGCCCGCGCGTCCTCGCGAAGCGTGAGCAGCACGCGCGTCAGGTTCACGAGGGACACGGCGAGCCCGTCGAGCTCCTGCAGGTCCCGCTGGATCTCGATCGCACGCTCGCCGAACGTGACCGCCTTCGCCGCGTCGTCGCGCTGCGCCGCGATCGCGGCGATGTTCGCGAGCGCGGTTGCGTGGCGGGAACGGTTGCCGATTCGCTCGAAGAGCTCGCTCGCCTCCTCGTAGCGGGCGGTCGCGTAGTCGAGCTCGCCCTCGGTCACGGCGACGCCCCCGAGCTCGGCGATGCAGCGTGCGATCTCGTCCTCGTTGCCGAGCTCGCGGTAGATGGCGAGCGCCTCCTCCAGGCGCCTCTTCGCCTCGTCGCCGTCGCCGAGGCGCCACGAGAAGGACGAGCCGGCCGCGAGCAGCCCGGCCCGCCGGTCGCGGTCACCCGTCGTCCTCGCGATCAGGCTCTCGAATGCCCGCTTGCCCTCGGGAAGATGTCCCTGAACGAGCCAGAACCAGCGCAGCGAAAGGACGAGGCGGGCCTCGAGGTCGATCTCGCCGGTCTCGTCGGCCCAGGCGATTGCGGCCCGCACGTTGTCGAGCTCGGTCTCGAGCACGGCGTAGCCCCTCGCCTCCGGGTCGCCGCCGCTCCGGATGTCCTCCCACGCGCGCGCGGCGACGGTCTCGAAGTGGGTCGCGTGGCTCCGGCGGAGCGCACCCTCGAGCCCGAGCTCGTGCAGCCGCTCGCCGGCGTAGGCGCGGATCGTCTCGAGGAGCCGGAAGCGAGGGGTTCCGTCGGCCGTCGTCCGCCGCCGGACGAGGCTGCTGTCGATGAGGGCCTCGAGGCCGAGGCTCGTGTCGCGGCCGAGCACGGCGTCGGCGTCGGCGAGCGTCCAGCCGCCTGCGAAGACGGAGACGGACGCCAGCAGCTCCCGCTCCTCGGGCGCGAGGAGCTCGTAGCTCCAGTCGAGCGTCGCGCGCAACGTCTGCTGGCGCTCGGGCAGGTCGCGTGCGCCGGCGACGAGCAGCTCGAGCGAGCGGCCGAGCCGCTCCTCGATCGCAGCGGGCGACAGCACCTTGGTGCGTGCGGCCGCGAGCTCGATCGCGAGCGGCAGCCCGTCGAGCCGGCGGCAGATCTCGGCCACGCTCTCGGCGTTTCCGTCGGTCAGCGCGAACTCGGGGTCGACCGCCTGTGCGCGCGCCGCGAACAGACGCACCGCGTCGTTCGCGGTGATCTCCTCGAAGCTCCGGTTCGTCACCGGGACCGGGAGCGGAGGGACGGGGTACTCCTGCTCGCCGGAGAGCCGCAGCGGCGTCCGGCTCGTCGCGAGGATCCGCACGCGCGGGCCGGCCGCGAGGAGCTCGGCGACCGGCGCTGTCGCCGCGCCGAGCTGCTCGAGGTTGTCGAGGACGACGAGAAGCGCGCGGTCGCGCACGGCAACGAGCGCATCCTCGGCTTCGAGCGCATGCGCGACGGCAGGCAGCACGACGTCGGGCGTCGTCGCCGTCGAGATGTCCACGAACACGGCCCCGTCGCGCAGCTCGGGCGCGAGCGCCTCGGCGATCGCGAGCGCCAACCGCGTCTTGCCGGTGCCGCCGGGCCCGGTGAGCGTCACGAGCCTGATGCCGTCACGGCGCAGCAGCGCCTCGACGGCGGCGACCTCGAGCCGTCTCCCGATCAGCGGGTTCGCCGCGGCCGGCAGATGGATGCGCCGCGCCCGCGGTGCGGCGGGCACGGCGGCGAGGCTCTCGTCCTGGCGGAGGATCGCCCGCTCCAGCTCCTGCAGCGCCGGGCCGGGATCGACGCCGAGCTCCTCGACGAGCGCCGTTCGCGCGGCGCGGTACGCCTCGAGCGCCTCCTTCTGGCGGCCGGCGCGGTAGAGGGCGAGGATCTGCTGCTCGCGCAGACGCTCCCGGAACGGCTCGTCCGCGATGAGAGCCTCGAGCTCCGGCAGGAGGGCGTCGTGCTCGCCGAGCGCGAGCCGCGCGTCGTTCCGCAGCTCGAGCGCGCGCAGCCGCAGCTCCTCGAGGCGCGGCACTGCGCTCCGCGCGACCGGCTGGTCGGAGAGGTCGGCGAGCGGCGGGCCCCCCCAGAGGGCGACGGCCGCCTCGAGATCGTCGGCGGCGTCGGCGGTGCGCTCCTCGCCGAGCGCCTGCTCGGCGCTCGCGACGAGCCGCTCGAAGCGCGTCAGGTCGAGCTCGTGCGGGTCGAGGCGGACCCGGTAGCCGTCGCCGAGGGTCTCGATGCGGTCGGCGCCGACCGCGCGGCGCAGGCCGTGGACGTACACCTGCAGCGAGGCCCGCGCGGAGTCGGGCGGCTCCTCGCCCCAGACCGCGTCGACGAGACGCTCCCGCGGGACGACGCCGCCGCCGTGGAGAAGGAGCTCGGCGAGGACGGCGCGCTGCTTCGGGCCGCCGAGCGGCAGCGCCACGCCGTCCGCGACCGCCTGCACCGGCCCGAGGACTCGAAACTCGATCTTGACCCCCTTAAGTCGGCCTCAAGCGGATCTTAAGCGGCTCGGCGGATCGTCTCCAGCGACCCCACGACTCAAGGAGACACCATGATCCACGCAGGAGACAGCATCGAGAATCCCGTGACCGGCGAGCGGATCGTCTTTCGCCAGACGTCCCGCGAGACCGGGGGCGAGGCCGTCGTCATCGAGACGTACGTGAAGCCGAACGGCTTCGTCGCCGCCGCCCACGTCCATGCCGCGCAGGAAGAGCGCTTCCAGGTCCTCACGGGGAGCGTCGGCTTCAAGGTCGGCCGCAAGAAGATCGTCGCCGGCCCCGGCCAGCGGCTGACCGTTCCCGCCGGCACGCCGCACAAGTTCTGGAACGCCGGCGACGAGACCGCCCACTTCGTGTGCGAGATCCGGCCCGCCCTCCAGTTCGAGTCGCTGATCGAGACGATGTTCGCGCTCGCGGCCGACGGCAAGACGAATCGCAAGGGCATGCCGAACCCGCTGCGTCTCGCGGTCATCGCCCACGCGCACTTCGACACCGTGCAGCTGCCGTTCCCGCCCGCGATCCTGCAGCGCCTCGCGCTCGCCATGGGCTCGCCGCTCGGCAAGGCGTTCGGCTACGGCCCGGTCTACGTCCCGGCAAGCGGCAACCCGGTCACGTCGGCCGCATGAGGCGGTTCCGCCTCCACCTGTTCGTCGCGGCGGGCGTCGTGCTCGTGCTCGCGCTCGCCGCGGTCGGCGTCGCCTTCGACGCCGGACGAAAGCTCCGCCTCGCCCTCAACTGAGACCAAAGGAGAACGGAACCATGACGAACCGCATGTCGCTCTTTCTGCTCGGCGCAGTCGCGGTCGCGCTCTGGATCGCGGGGCTCGTCACGACCTCGTCGCTGACCACGAACCTTGCGGACAAGGCAACCGACCCACAGGTGTACGCGTGGGTGCAGGGCAACAAGAACCCGATCATCCTCGGCTCGTGGCTCTTCATGGCCGGCTGCTTCGTCTTCGTCTGGCTCGCGTCGCTTCTGCGCACGCGGCTCGCGGCCGCAGAGGGAGGCGACCGCACGGCGGCGACGGTCGCCTACACGGCGGCCGTGATGATGGCGGTGTTCGGCGTGCTCACGCAGTCCGACATCGTCTCCGGAATCGACGCGGATTCGATCACGCCTGCCTCCGCGGGTGCGTACCACCATCTCGGCGATCTCGGCTTCGTCGGCGCCGAGCTCGCACTGACCCTGTTCCTCGGCGCAGTTGCCGTGCTCGCGTTCCGCACGGCGGTCCTGCCGCGCTGGTGGGCGGTGCCGACGGCCCTCGTCGCGGTCGTCGCGTTCATCGGCCCGATCGGGTGGGCCGCGCTCATCTTCGGCTTCCCGGTCTGGCTCCTCGTCACGCCGTGGCTCGTCGGGCGCTCGTCCCGCGGCCGGGCAGGTGCGGCGGCGACCGCCGCTGCCTAGCTCGCAGGAGGCATTGGCGGCGTCGCCGCGCTACGGCGCGGCGACGTCGCCGAGCCGGTAGCGCACGTCCTGCAGGCGCTCGTGCCACCACTCGTTCGCCGTCGCGACGGCCTTCATCGAGCGGCAGGCGAGCTCGACGAGGTCGTCCGGCGGCACGCCGTGCGTCTCGACCCACTCGCGCGCCGTGTCGGGCAGCTCGTCCGGCGGCTCGCCGGCGGTCGACGCGACGAGCTCCGCCGCGTCGACGGCGCGCCTGATCGCCTCCTCGTCCTGCGGGCTCTCGCAGGCTGCTGCGAGCGGCGTGCGCAGCGAGTCCCAGTCGTCACCGTGTGCGCTCATCGAGCATCCCATTCCACCTGGTCGAAATATCGAAGCGCCGTTCGGCCGGGCCTTACACGAGCCGAATAACTCGCCAGCTCGTCGTCGGTGATCTCCCCGAGGGCGCGCTTCACGCCGAGCCACGGCAGATTGAGGTCTTCCTGGTAGACGACGGTCGAGATGCGCGGGTTCACCTCGATCACGAAGTCGCCGACGAGCTGGATGTTGAAGAACCACTCGATCGCGAGCTCCTCGACGATCCGGTTCGCGACCTCCATCAGCCCGTCGTCCTCGAGCGTGACGAAGTACATCGCGAGGCCGGCGCGCATCGCCTCGCGCGTCTTCGGGTGGCCGAGCACGATCCGGCGGCCGTCGGCGATGCCGTCCACCGTGCGCTCGCCGCCCGTCGCGAGCTCCATGACGAGGAGCTCGGTGCCGCCCTCGTCCGGCAGCAGCTCGACCGCCTCCTCGAGCCGCATCGCGACGGAGCCGGGGCGCTCGTGCAGCAGCTGGTGTGCGCGGTCGACCGTCGGGTCGAGGATGCGGAACCCGCGCGAGCCCGACGAGAACACCGGCTTGAAGCAGACGGGACGGTCGGGGTAGCCGAGCTCGCGCGCGGCCGCCTCGACCTGCGCGGCGCCGGCGACGCGCCGGAACTCGACGGTCGGCGCGCCGATGCGCCGCAGCAGCTCGTACGACTCCGCCTTGTCGTTCGAGCGGTGGACGGTGCCCGGGGACGAGACGAGCACCGGGACCGGCGCCCGTTCGCGGGCTGCGGCGAGACCGGGCAGGTCGAACGACGACTGCGGCAGGACGACGTCCACGCCCTCGCGTTCCGCGATCGCGAAGACGGCGTCCGCGTAGCCGGGGTCGGATCCGGGCGGGACGAGGTGGAACGCGTCGCACAGGTGCTTCCCGATCGACCGCTCCGACATGTCGACGCCGACGACGCGCACCTCGCGCTCGCCGTTCTCACGCAGGCCGCGGATCAACGCCGCCGCTCCCGGCGCCCCGGCCGCCGTGAGCAGGACCGTCGTCATGTGAGGTCGATGCGGTCGTTTGCGAGGTAGCCAAAGAGCTCGTCCTGCTTCGCCGCGATCATCGCCCGCATCGTCTCGCCCATCGTCGCGCCCGGGTAGACCCAGATCTCCGGGTGCACGAGGAGCTGCAGCCACTCGAACGCGCCGTCCCGCAGCTCGTCGTGGGGGCAGCCCTCGCGCCAGTGCTGGTTCGAGTCGGAGCGGTACCGGCCCTTCGTGAACCACGGCGCCTGCATGACGTTGACCATGCCGCTCACCGGCTCGTTGACGTAGGCGGCGTCGGGGTTGTGCCACGCGACGACGGCGTCGAAGCGATCGTCGTGCGCCGCCCGCGGATAGACGGCATGGAGGCCCACCGCATGACCGAGGTCGCGCAGCTCCGCGAGCGTCTCTCGACCGAGCTCCGAGTCGAGGTTGTAGAAGACGCTCTCCGTGAGCATGAAGTACGTCGCGCGAGCGCCGAGCTCGTGCTCGAGGCGCGCCGTCGTCCGCGCGGCCTCGAGCGAGAGGTCGACGTCGTGGCGGAGGAAGAGGTCGCCCGCCTTCGGCTCCGCGTCGAAACGCGCCCAGCGATAGCCGCCCGCCTCGGCGGCGTCGAGCAGCTCCCGGTAATGGTCGAGATCGAAGGCGCAGCTCATGCGGCCTGCACGTCTATCAGGCCCGCCGCAGCCTCGGCGCGCTCGAGCGCCTCGAGATTCGTGGAGCCGCTCGCGATCACGTAGCCGCGGCGGTCGCCGTCGGTCTGCACGGGCCGGATCGTCTCGCCCGGCTCGATCCACGTCTCGACGCGCTCGACGCCGGGAAAGGCGAGCGCCTTCTCGAGCGGCCCGACCGCCTGCACGACCCCGGTCGGGAGCGGCCCCGGCTCGGCGGTGAGGAAGCGGATCGCGACGGGATGGTGGAAGCGCGGCGTCAGGAGCTCGTCGGGCACGGCCTCGCCGAGCGCCTGCGACACGGCGATCTCGAGGAGGTCGATCCCGACGCCGAACCTCGGCACCTCGACCATCTGTCCGCCCGGGATCCGCGCGGCGATCTCGACCACGCGCACCTCGTTTCCGTGCGGCGAGACGAGGAGCTGCGGGTACGCGATTCCGTTGCGGAGCCCGATTGCGTGCACCGCCGCGACCGCGACGCGCTCCACCTCCGCGAGCGCGTCGCCGAAGAGCGTCGACGGGTAGACGTGCGCGAGCGCCACTCCGAAGCCGACGCCGTCCGGGCGAAGCCGGTCGGAGGCGGTGATCAGGCGGACGTCGTCGTCCCGCGCCACGAGCAGCGTGTTGACCTCGCGGCCCTCGTGGTAGCGCTCGACGATCACCTCCTGCGACCGGGACGCCGCGATCGCGAACGCCATCTGCGCCCCGAGCTCGTCGGCGTCGTGAACGAGCGAGATCCCGCGCTGGCCGGCGGAGTCGACCGGCTTCACGACGGCCGGGAAGCCGACCGCGCGTGCTGCGGCGCGTACCTCGGTCTGGCGGCGGAGCGCCGCGAACTGCGGCTGGGGAACTCCGCGCTCCGCGAAGACGCGGCGCATCGCGATCTTGTTCGTCGCGAGGTGGGCCGTCTCCGAGCCGATGCCCGGCAGACCGAGGAGCTCGGCCACCTGCGCGACGACGGGCACGGCGCTGTCCGCTGCGATCGTGAGGACGCCGTCGACCCCGTGCCGGCGGCCCACGTCCGCGACGGCGCCCGGGTCGGCGAAGTCGACTGCCTCGCCGGCGTCGGCGAGCGCGAGGCCCGGCGCCGCCGGGTTCCGGTCGACGGCGACGACCCTGACGCCGAGCTCCCGCACGCGCTCGATCGCGCCCTCGCTGGTTCCGCCCTGCGCCGACGAAGAGAACCGTCTTCACCGGGCGATGCTAATCGTGCGGTCGCAGCGCGTCGTTCACGAGCGTGAGCACGGCGTCGATCGAGGTCGTCTCGCCGCCCGCGACGCGGAGCGCGAGGCCGTTGATCACGATCGTCGCGAAGCGGGCGAGCTCCTCCGCCGGGATGTCGGCCCTGAAGGTCCCGTCCGCCTGCCGGCGCCGGAACGCGTCGAGCAGCCGCTCCCGCTGCTCCGGCGTCGCGGCGATCCGCTCCATGAAAGCCGGGTCGTGGAGGAGCTTGACCTCGGTCTCGATCAGGACCGAGAGCCACTCGGGGTTCGCGTCCGCGATCGCGCGGATGACCGCGTCGAGCCCCTCGTCGGCGAGGAGCGCCTGGTAGCCGAGGTTGTCCGAGCTCGCGAGCGCGACGAAGAGGTCGAGCTTCGAGTCGAAGTAGTTGAAGATCGCGCCCCGCGAGAGCCCGATCTCCGCCTCGAGCCGGGTGACCGTCGCGCCCTCGTAGCCGTGCTTCGCGAAGGCCCGCCGTGCGCCTTCGAGGATCTCGGCGCGGCGGGCGTCGAGGTGGGCTTCCGAGACCTTCGGCACCGGGCGTACTTTACAAAACCGTACGGACGTTTTATTATCGCGGCCATGCTGAGAAACCGCTCGCTCCTCGGGCTCCTCACCGCCGAGCTCGTCAGCCTCACCGGCTCGTCGATGACGTTCGTCGCCCTGCCGTGGTTCGTGCTCGTGACGACGGGGTCCACCGCGAAGATGGGCTGGGTCCTCGCCGCGGAGATGCTGCCGATCGCGATCTTCGGCATCCCAGCCGGCACGCTCATCGCCCGGATCGGCGCGAAGCGCACGATGCTCGTCTCGGACGCGGCGCGCGGGCCGCTGCTCCTCGTGCTGCCGGTCCTCCACCACACCGGCCACCTCTCGTTCCCGGCGCTCCTCGGCACAGCCTTCGCCATCGGCGTCTTCGCCGCGCCCTACTTCGCCTCGTCGCGGATCGTCATCCCGGAGGTCGCGGGCGAGGACGAGCGCGCCGTCACCGAGGTGAACGCGATCCTCGGCGGCGCGAACCAGATCACCCAGCTCGCCGGCCCGGTGCTCGCAGGCGTGCTCATCGCCGCGACGAGCGCCGCCACCGTGCTCGTCGTCGACGCCTGCACGTACGTGTTCTCGTTCCTCACGATCGCGCTCGTCGTGCGTGCCGGGAAGCGCGTCGAGCCGACCGCGGCGTCGCGCGGCATCCTCGCGGGCGTCCGCTTCCTCATGCGGGACCCGCTGCTCGGGCCCGTCATGCTCGCCGCCTGCGTGATCAACTTCGCCGCGCAGGGGATCATCGTCGGCGTGCAGGGCCTCGCGTACTTCCGGTACGACGGCAATGCGCACGTGCTCGGGTTCCTCTTCGGGGCCTTCGGCGTCGGGGCGCTCCTCGGTGCGCTCACCGCGCAGCAGCTCTCCCGGAAGGCCGACCTGATGAAGCTCGCCGCCGTCGCGATCGTCGCGATGCCTCTGCCGCTCTTCCTGCTCGCGCTCTCGATGCCCTGGGGCGCGGCGCTCGTCGTCGTTGCGGCATTCGCGTTCTTCACACCGCTCGTGAACGCGCCGATCATCGGCATGCTCACCGTGCGCACGCCCGAGGCGCTGCGGCCGAAGGTGATGACCGCCGTGATGACGATCGCAACGATGGCCGGCCCGTTCGGGTTTCTCGCCACCGGCGTGGTGCTGCGCTACATCTCGCTCTCGACGCTCTTCGTCCTCCTGCCGGGCGTGCTCGCCCTCGGCGGCCTCGCGTTCGCGTCGATTCTCCTACGCAACGGTGCTGCGACGGACGTCGTCGCGGTACCTGACGTCGCGCACGGCTAGACGGAGCTTGCCTCCGACGGTGCCGGGTCGAAGCTCCGCGAGGAGCACCGCTCCCGCGCCGGGCCCCTCGTACCGCGCCGTGGACGCCTCGTCGAGCGACGCGGTGCGCCAACCCTCCTCCGCGTGCACGTAGAGCTCGTCCTCGTAGACGAGGAAGCCGGCGCGCTCGAAGAGCGCAATCCAGTCCTGCGGCGTGCGGACGATCTGCCAGCCCTGGTCGTCCTCGATCCCGGTGGGGACGCTCACGAGCAGGCGGCCGTCGCCTGCGAGCACGCGGCGGAGCTCGCGGAGCGCCGCCTCGTCGCCGCTCTCCTCGCGTGGTGCGTCGACGTCGTAGACGTCGTTGTCCCGGCCGACGTGCTCGAGCGTCGACACGCAGAAGGCGACGTCGAAGGAGCCGTCTGCGAACGGCAGCGTGCGCACGTCGGCGACGACGGAGCGAAGGCCCGGCACCTCCGTCTCGGCGAGGTCGACGCCGGTGAGCCCCGCCGCGCCGAGCGCAGCGAGCCCGGCGAGGTACGCGGGCTCGGCGAAGGCGTACCCGACGTCGAGTACGCGGGGCTCGCCCCCGTAGCGCGCGAGGCACCACGGGATCTCGATCGCGCGCTCGTCGCTCTCCGCGGGTGCGCGAAGCTCGCGGGGGCGACCGCCTCGCGCCCGCTCCGCCGCGGCGCGCGCGAGACCGGCGTCGAGCAGCTCGACGCGGTCGAACTCGGAGCTCGACGCGAGCTCCCGCACGAGGCCGGCCCGCGAGAGCGTCCCCTCCCGGAGCTTCGCGAGCGCGCGCTCGCGCCCGGCCTCCTCCGGTGCGCGGCGGACGACGAGCCGCCACGCGCGGTCGACGAACTCCTCGTCGCTCCCCGCGAGCGCGTCGAGCCAGCCGCCGAGGTCGCCCTGCATGCCCTGAGGCTAGAGTGACCGCCGTGTCCCTGCACGGGAAGCGCATCTTCATCACGGGCGGCGCGGGCTTCATCGCGACGACGCTGGCCCGCACTCTCGTCGACGACAACGAGATCGTCGCCCTCGACAACCTCCATCGCGACGCGCTCTCGGCGACGGATCTCTCCGACCATCCGAATTTCTCGTTTCACCAGGCCGACGTCCTCGATGCGGATGCCGTGCGCGAGCTGGCGGCCGGCGCCACGCACATCGTCCACTGCGCGGCGATCGCCGGCGTCGACACCGTGCTCGAGAGCCCGGTGCGCACCATGCGCGTCAACCTGATCGGCACGTACAACGTCCTCGAGGCGGCGGTTGCGACACAGGCGAGCCTCGAGCGGCTCATCGACTTCTCGACGAGCGAGGTCTTCGGCACGCACGCGTTCAACGTGAAGGAGGGCCACGTCTCGACGATCGGCTCCGTCGGCGAGGCGCGCTGGACGTACGCCGTCTCGAAGCTCGCCGGCGAGCATCTCGCGCATGCGTACTACGACGAGCTCGGCATCCCCGCGGTCACCGTGCGGCCGTTCAACGTCTTCGGCCCCGGCCAGATCGGCGGCGGCGCAATTCGCGCCTTCATCGAGGCGGCGCTCCGCGGCGACAACCTCACCGTTCGCGGCGACGGCGCGCAGATCCGCGCCTGGTGCTACGTGGACGACATGGTCGAGTGCGTGCGCCTCTGCCTCGAGCACCCGAATGCCGTCGGGCAGAGCTACAACGTCGGCAACCCGCGGAGCGCAGTGACGATCTTCGACCTCGCGCAGCGCATCAAGCGCCTCACCGGCTGCCCCGGCGAGATCGTCTTCGCGCCGCTCGAGTACGTCGACGTCGAGCTGCGGATCCCGAACGTGGAGAAGGCGCGCGAGGACATCGGCTTCGACGCCAGGGTCGAGCTCGACGACGGTCTCGAGAGGACGATCGCGTGGTATCGCGAGCGCAAGCCGGCGCTGGCTCAGTAGTCCGCCTGGCCTCGCCCGACGTCGGCGAGGCCGAGCTCGCGGAGATCCGCGAGGTGCTCGAGTCGGGTCAGCTGACGATGGGCGAGAAGGTCGGCGAGTTCGAGGCCCTGCTCGCGGCTGCCGCCGGCGTCGAGCACGCCGTCGCGGTCTCGTCCGGCACTGCCGCCCTCCATCTCGCCGTGCTCGCGCTCGGGCTCGGGCCCGGCGACGAGGTGCTCGTGCCGGCCTACACGTTTCCGGCGACGGGCAACGTCGTCGCGCTCTGCGGCGCGACGCCCGTCCTCGTCGACGTCGATCCGGTGACGATGAACATGGACCCGGCCGACGCCGCACGGCGCGTCACGGCGAGGACGAAGGCGGTGCTCGCCGTGCATCTCTTCGGGCGGCCCGCGCCGCTCGAGGCCTATCCGCAGCTGCCGTTGATCGAGGACGCGGCCGGCGCGCTCGGCGCCGTGCACGGCGGCCGCCCGTGCGGATCGCTCGGCGCCGTCGGGTGCTTCTCGTTCCACCCGCGGAAGATCGTGACGACGGGCGAGGGCGGCGCCCTCTCGACGAACGACGCGGCGCTCGCGGAGACGCTTCGCTCCCTCCGGCATCACGGCTGGTCGCCGTCCGACACGTACGCCGACATGCCGCGGCCGGCGTTCAACTACCGCCTCAGCGACGTGCTCTGCGCGCTCGGCATCCCGCAGCTGCGGCGCCTCGGCGACCTGCACGACGCCTACGAGCGCATCGCCGCCGGCTACGCCGAGCGCCTCGGCGGGCTCGACGTCGTGCTGCCGTCGACCGAGCCGGGCGACGTCCACGGCTGGCAGGCGTACGTGATCCAGCTCGACCGCCGCGACGAGGTGATGGCCGGGCTGCGGGCCGAGGGGATCCAGTGCCAGATCGGCACCTACGCGCTCCACCGCCTCGGCGCGTACCGCGACCAGGGCCCGTTCCCCGGCGCCGACGCGGCCTTCGAGCGCGCCCTCGCGCTGCCGCTCCACCCGCGGCTCACCGAGGCCGAGCTCGACCGGGTCGCGGCGGGGCTTGACAAGCTTGTGAGTCATCACTAACCTACCGCGCATGGCCACGCCCACCGCACGCCTCTCCGCCGCCGAGCGGAGGGACTCGATCCTCGAGGCCGCCGTCGTCGAGTTCGCCGAGGCGGGCTACGAGGGCACCTCGACCGAGGACATCGCCCGGCGGGCCGGGATCTCCCAGCCCTACCTCTTCCGCCTCTTCGGCACGAAGAAGGAGCTCTTCAAGGCGACGGTGAGCCGCTGCTTCCGCGAGACGCTCGAGTCGTTCCAGCGGGCCGCCGAGGGCACCCGCGGCGAGGAGGCCCTGCGGGCGATGGGCGAGTCCTACATGGAGATGCTCCTCACCGACCGCACCCGCCTCCGCGCGCAGATGCAGGCGTACGCGGCGTGCGACGACCCCGAGATCTGCGCGGTCGTTCGCGACGGCTACGGCGACCTCGTCGCCTACGTGCAGCGCGTCTCCGGCCTGCCGGCCGACGGCGTGGCGGCGTTCTTCGCGAAGGGGATGCTCCTGAACGTGCTCGCCGCCATGCAGGTGCAGGACGGCTCCGAGCCCTGGGCGCGGCTCCTGCTCGAGGGCTCCGGCAAGGACGTCTGACCCTTTCTTTCCCCTTTTTTTCACCGTGGAGGTAGTGATGACTCACAACCGTGACAAGGCAACGACGTACTGGACGCTCGCGATCACCTCGATCGCGCTCTTCATGGTCTCGCTCGACAACCTCGTCGTCACGACCGCGCTGCCGGTCATCCGGCACGAGCTGCACGCCTCGATCTCGCAGCTCGAGTGGACGGTCAACGCGTACACGCTCACCTTCGCCGTCCTCCTCCTCACGGGCGCGGCGCTCGGCGACCGCTTCGGCCGCAGGCGGATGTTCGTGCTCGGCCTCGTGCTCTTCACCGGCGCGTCGGCGGCGGCCGCGCTCTCGACGTCGGCCAACGCACTCGACATCGCGCGGGCGCTGCAGGGCGTCGGCGGCGCGATCGTCACGCCGCTGACGCTGACCATCCTCTCCGCGGCGGTGCCCGCCGAGCGGCGCGGCCTCGCGCTCGGCATCTGGGGCGGCGTCGGCGGCCTCGCGGTCGCGCTCGGCCCGCTGCTCGGCGGCGCGATCGTGTCCGGCGTCTCGTGGAGCTGGATCTTCTGGCTGAACGTGCCGATCGGGCTCGTGCTCGCCCCGCTCGCCTACCGCCGTCTCGACGAGACGAAGGGGGCCGACGGCCGGTTCGACCTGCCGGGGCTCGGGCTCGCGAGCGTGGGCCTCCTCGGCATCGTGTGGGGTCTCGTCCGCGGCAACTCCGTCGGCTGGACGAGCGCCGGCATCGTCGTCCCGATCGTGGCCGGCCTCCTCCTCGTCGCGGCATTCGTCGCCTGGGAGCTCCGCGCGCCGGCGCCGATGCTGCCGATGCACTTCTTCCGCAACCGCACATTCGCGCTGACGAACGTCGCCTCGCTCTTCATGTTCTTCGGGATGTTCGGGTCGATCTTCTTCCTGGCGCAGTTCTTCCAGACGGTGCAGCACTACTCGCCGCTCCAGTCCGGGCTGCGCATCCTCCCGTGGACCGCGATGCCGATCTTCATCGCGCCGCTCGCCGGCGCGCTCTCCGATCGCATCGGCGGCCACCGGCTGATGGCGGCCGGGCTCTCGCTCCAGGCGGCGGGTCTCCTCTGGATCGCCGCGGTCAGCACGCCGGCAACGCCCTACGCCGAGCTCATCGGGCCCTTCATGCTCTCCGGCATCGGCATGGCGCTCTTCTTCGCGCCGGTCGCGAACGTCGTGCTGAGCGCGGTCTCTCCGGAGCACGAAGGCAAGGCGTCGGGCGCGAACAACGCGATCCGAGAGCTGGGCGGCGTCTTCGGCGTCGCAGTCCTCGCGGCCGTGTTCTCGCGCGTCGGCGGCTACCGGAGCCCGGAGGCGTTCACGCACGGGATGACCGTCGCCGTCTACATCGGCGGCGCGCTCGTCGCCGTCGGCGCGGTCGCCGCGGCGATGATCAAGCGCCGGCCGGCGGCCGGAGCGCAGGAGCTCGTGCCGGAGCTCGTGACCTAGCCGCTGTCGGGGGCGCGCGGGCGGCGCGACACGATCCCGGCGAGCTCGGTACGCGACCGCACGTCGAGCTTCCGGTAAATGCTCGTCAGGTGGTACTCGATCGTCTTCGGCGAGACGAAGAGCGCACTCGCGGCCTCTCGGTTCGTCGAGCCGGCGCCGACGAGGAGGGCGACGTGCAGCTCGTGTGCCGTGAGCTCGACGAGCCGGTCGCGCGCAGCTCCGGGTGGACCGGGACGACGCGAGTCGAGCTCGCGCCGCGCCCGCGCAGCCCAGGGAGCGGCGCCGAGCTCCTCGAAGAGCGTGAGGGCTACTTGCAGGTGCGGCACCGACTTGGCGCGTCGCCGGGATCGGCGCAGACACTCGCCGTAGCAGAGCTCCGTGCGGGCACGGTCGAACGGCGTCGGGGTCCGGTCGTGAAGGCCGAGAGCCGCGTCGAAGTGTGTGGCGAGCGCCGGGCCGCGGGCGAGCAGCCCGAGGCAACGCTCGACGGCCGCGCGCGCCCACCGGCGGCCGCTGCGCTCGGCGTGCACGGCGAACGCCGTGACGGCTTCTGCGGCTTCCTCGGCCCCGCCGGCGCGAATCTGCGCCTCGACGTAGTCGCTCTGCCACGGCACGACGGTGGGAACGAGCCCGAGCTCCGTGCCCCCGGACCGGAAGCCTGCAAGCCGAGCCGCCGCCGCCTCCGGACGACCGAGGCCGAGCTCGAGCAGGGCGGCGGCGGATGCCGCGTACGCGCCGACGAGATGCCCGGGCGGGAGGAGCTCCTCGGCCTCGGCGAGCAGCCGCCGGCAGGCCTCCTCGCTGCCGCGCGCCGCCGCGACGCGGGCGAGCGTCGTCAGGCACGACGCGACCTGCCACGTTTGCCCGAGCTCCCGTGCGACCCGAAGGGCCTCGGCCGAGTGGGCGTCCGCGGCAGCCCACTGCCCGGTGCGGAACTCGAGCGCCGCAAGCGTGTCGAGCGTCACCGCGAGCACGGGATGACGCTCGACGCCCCGCGCGCGCTGCACAACGTGCTCGAGCAGCCGCCGTGCTCCTGCGTAGTCCTCGAGCCAGTAGAGGAGAACGCCGCTGTCGTAGAGCGAGTCGAGGCCGTCGGTTTCCCCGGCGTCGACCCTCGACAGCCCGGCGCGAAGCTCGCGCTCGCGTTCCGGAGACGCGCCGCGATGGATCATCTCGAAGCCGTCGACGAGGAGAGGGACGTCCGGCAGCCCCCGCCGCGCGACCGCACGTGCGCGCTCCATCGCCGCTGCGCCGAGCTCGAACTGCCCCGCCATCATCGCGGCTCGCCCCGCGTCGACGAGCATCTCGACGGCGATGCCGGGGCTTGCCGCTTCGACCGAGGCGGCTTCCGTCAGCAGCAGCTCGTACGCCCGGAGAGGGGCGTCCCGCCACATCTCGATCCGCGCCCGCAGCTGCTGGATGCGCCCACGCAGCTCCGGGAGGGGGTCGCCGGCGACCGCCTGGTCGGCGAGCTCGAGCGCCGACTGTGCGCGCCCTCCCTCGTACGCTCTCAACGCCTCCGCGTAGAAGGTCGCGCTCACGTGCTCGATGATACGAGAGCGCTCTCCGGCTGACTAGGGATTCCCCCGGTGAAGCGGGAGAGCCTGGGGTCTAACGTCGCGCCATGCGGCGAATCCTGCGCGCCATCCTGGCGGGGGGCTTCAGCTCTCTGCTGCTCGCGTCATCGGCGCTCGCAGGGGAGGTCGAGCGCGTCACGGTCGGCGGCCAGGCCGGGCGAAACGAGACGCACGGCTACTCGCCGCAGCTCTTCGTCGACCTCCCGGTCGTCGCGGCCTACGCCCACGTGTCGAACGACGGCGACGGGGGTGACTGGCTCGGCCCGAAGTTCCATGCCACGCTCAAGCCCGATCTCAGCGGCGACCTTCGGATCGGCTGGGGCGTCACCTTCTCGCACGTCGGCACCGCGGCGGCGGCTCGCGCCGGCGCGCTTCGGATCGGCAGCTGGAGCGTCGTCGAGGAGAGCACCCTTGCCGTGCCCCACGTGGTCGGGGGCGTGCAGGTCGGCGTGATCCCGGGGGTGAAGCTCGTGACCCGAGCCCCGGGCTCGAACGCCGCGGCGTACAACTCGGCCGTCTCGATCTCGATCTGCCGCGGTCACGAGGCGACCGCGCACTTCAGCGCACTGCAGCCGACGAACGACGACCCCAACCCCTTCGGCAAGTATGTGACGCCCGACGGAACCGTCGTGAGCCAGTGGAACCACGATCACGTGACGAGCGCGCTCGACGGAGTGGTGCTCGACGGATACCTCCCGCTCGCGCATCTGCGCGCGAAAGCGTCGGGCCGCGTCATCAAGGGCTCGGTGACCGACTGCGCCGGCAACCCGGCGCCTGCCGTCACGGTGAAGACGCGCGGCGCGACGGCCCGGACGAGCTCGTCGGGAGCGTTCACGCTTCACGTCAAACGCGCGGGGAGCTACTCGCTCGCAGCTGCGGCAGGCGGCGGCAGCGTCTCCGCGAAGGTGAGCGTCCGATAACGAAGTTCCTCGTGATCGCCGCCGTTGCAGCGGTGGTCGCGCTCGCTGCGTCCGGGACATCGTTCGCGGCGAGGCTCTCGATCGACCAGGGACAGCACGCCGCCCACGCGTACTACATCGCCGCCCCCGGCGAGAGCAACGACGTTCGCATCACCGTGAGCGGATCGCACTTCAACGTGCGGGACTCCGGTGCGACGATCACGGTCACGGGGCCGACGAGCGGCGAGTTCGGCTACTGCGTGAGCGTCGACGCGCATCACGCGTACTGCAAGGCGCTTGGTGCGATGGTCAACTGGGTCGTCCGGCTCGGCGACAAGAACGACAAGTTCTTCCTGAGCGAGCCCACGGAGCTCTCGACGGACGACGTGAACGAGATCTGGGGGGATGCCGGAGACGACACGATCCAGGCGAGCGCATGGATCGAGATGCTGCACGGCGGCGACGGCAACGACACACTCGTCACGACCGACAAGTGGTGTGACCGCTTCTACGGCGACGCGGGCGACGACGTCTTTCGCAGCAGCCAGAAGCTCGCCTGCAACGGCGGCTCCCAGGGCGGTCCCGGCTCCGACACGTTCGACTTCTCGAACCGAAGCGAAGCGGTCACGGCGACGGCGGGGAGTGCGCAGTACGCGGGGATCGAGAACTTCATCGGCGGCTCCGGGAACGATTCGCTGACCGGAGACGCGGGCCCGAACCGCCTCGTCGGCGGGCCCGGAAACGACGTCCTCACAGGGCTCGGCGGCGACGACAGCTTCGACCCGGGCACCGGCAGGGATCGGATCGGGGGAGGAGACGGCGTCGACACGGTGACCTACGCGGGCCGGACGTCGCCCGTCAGCCTGAGCGACGACGGCCAGGCGAACGACGGGCAGAGCGGCGAGAACGACACGATCGGGACCGACGTCGAGAACATGGTCGGCGGGCGCGCGGCCGACACGCTCCGCGGCAACGCGGCGGACAACGTCCTGAACGGCGGGCCGGGAGCGATTCCGGACACGATCTCGGGCGGCGGCGGCAACGACACCGTCAGCTACGAGGGCCGCTTCGAGCCGCTCGTCATCACGCTCGGCGACGGCCTCGCGAACGACGGAGCGGCCGGCGAGAACGACGTCCTCTCCGGGATCGGCAACGCGATCGGCGGCGCCGGCAACGACACGATCTCGGGCAGCGACCCCTCCTCCACGAAGCCGGGCCTCCCCGGCTCCGACGGCCGGAACGTGCTGAGCGGAGGGCCCGGGAACGACACGCTGAACGGCCTCGGCGGGAACGACGTGCTGCTCGGGTACGGCGCGTCGAAGCCGCTGCTCGCGTCCGACGACGACGTGTTGAACGGCGGCCCGGGGGACGACCTCCTCCGCGGCGACAGCTACAACGCGGTGTTCTTCGCCCGCGGGGCGGACGTCTTCAACGGCGGCACGGGCCGGGACACCGTCGACTACGCGGACCGGGTCAAGAGCGTCGCGGCGGCCGTCCCGAGCACCGGCTACAGCCAGGGAAACGGCGAGGCCGGCGAGCGCGACCAGATCGGCGCCGACGTCGAGAACATCGTCGGGGGAAGCGGAGCGGACACGCTCGCCGGCAACGACCAGGCCAACACGCTGGACGGCGGGGCGGGGAACGACGTGCTCGACGGAGGAAGCGGCGACGACACGCTCACGGGCGGCGCCGGCGCCGACACGCTGCGTAGCCGCGACGCAGCGCACGACTCCGACGACTGCGGCGCGGGAGTCGATCACGTGGAGGCAGACTCGATCGACACGGTCGTCGGCTGCGAGGTGAAGGTCGTCGCGTTGCGGCTTCTCGCGTCGTCGCGGGCCGGGCATGCTCCTCCATGGGCGTATCCGCCGAGGAGGGCCGCCGTGCGGCGCTCCAGGGCCCTCTGACGGTGTCCGGAGCGCCCCGGTCGCGCCTCCTCCGACCGAGTCATCCCGCGCCTCCGCGAGAATGCGTCCGTGGCGCGATTGCTCGTCCTCGGTGCCGGCCCGGCGCAGCTCGGCGTGCTCGCGGCCGCCCGTGCGCGCGAGCTGACGGTCGTCGCCGCCGACCGCGACCCGTCGGCGCCCGGCTTCCGCTACGCCGACCGGCGCGCGATCGTCTCGATCGAGGACGAGCCCGCGATCGAGAGGCTCGCGCGCGCCGAGCAGGTCGACGGCGTCGTCGCGCCCGGCTCGGACCACGCGGTCGCGCTCGCGGCCCGCCTGGCGTCGCGGCTCGGCCTGCCGCACCCCCTCACCCCGGAGGCGGCCTCGCTCGCGGTGTCGAGGCAGAAGCAGCGCGAGCGGCTCGCCGAGGCCGGCATCCCGCAGCCGCGGTCCGTCGTCTGCCGCTCGCACGACGACGTCGCCCGCGCGGCGGAGGAGATCGGCTTCCCCGTCGTCGTCGACGCGCCCGACCGGTCGGGCGAGCGCAGCGTCGGCCTCGCGCGCGACCGTGCCGCGCTCGCCGAGGCGGCGGCGGGCGCGCTCTCCGATGCGCGGGGCGAGTACTGCCTCGTCGAGGAGCTCGTGCAGCGCGAGATCGTCACCGTCAACGCCTTCGTCCTCGAGGGCCGGTTCGTGCCGCTGACCGTGACCGACCGCGAGCAGGCGCCGCCGCCCGCGTTCGGCGTCCCGCTCGCCCACCGCTGGCCCGCGGAGCTCGAGCCGTCGGAGGTGGGTGGGGCGGTCGAGACGGCCGCCGCCGCGACGCGCGCGCTCGGCATCGAGAACGGGCCGGTCACCGCGCAGATCCTGCTCGGCGACGACGGCCCCCTGCTCGCGAAGCTCTCGGCCCGTGTCGGCGGCGGCCACGACGCGGAGCTCTGCCGCGTCGCCCTCGGCGTCGACCTGAACGCGCTCGCCGTCGCCTGCGCACTCGGCGAGAGCGTGAATGCGCAGCAGCTCGCCGCGCAGGCCCGGGTCGGCGGCGCGTGCGTGCGGTTCCTCGTCGCCCCGGCCGGCGTGCTGCACGACGTGCGCGGCCTCGAGGAGGCGTACGCCGTCGACGGCGTGCGGGGGATCCGCGTGTACCGCAAGACCGGCCACGTGTTCCAGCCGCTGCGGCGCGCGTCGGACCGCGCAGGTGCCATTCTCGCGACGGGGGCGACCCGCGACGAGGCGCTCGCCGCGGCGGCGCGGGCACAGGCGCGCATCCGCTTCGTCACCGGCAGGGTCGAGGCCGTCGCGTGAAACGTGCCCTCGCGACGATCGTCGTCACGGGACTCTGCACCGCCTACATCATCTGGAAGATCGATCTCGGCACCACCGGGCACGTGCTCGCGCACGCGCGCGTCGGCTGGTGGCTTGCCTCGCTCGCGATCATGGCCGGGTCGGTGTGGCCGATGGCGTGGCGCTGGCAGCGGCTGCTCGCGGCGCGCGGCGTGCACGACCGCCTCGGGCGCCTCGTGCGAACGTACTTCGTCGGCTACGCCGCGGGTCAGGTGCTGCCGACGGCGCTCGGCGGCGACGCGTCGCGCATCTACGAGACGGTGCGGCGGCACGACGGCTCCGGCGGCGCCGCCGCGGGCACGGTGCTCCTCGAGCGCGCCCTGGGCGGCGTCGCGACGCTCGTGCTGGCGGCGGTCGGCTTCGCACTGGCGGTCGGCCGCTACGACGTCGGCGGCTATCTCTGGGTCGAGCTCGCGTTCGTCGTCGGCGCCGCGCTCGCGGGCGTGGTGCTCTTCTCGACCCGGTTGCACCCGCTGCTGCAGCGCATGCGGCCGCTGCTCCGTGCGCTTCGCGTCGACCGCCCGCTGCGCGACGTCTACGTCGCGCTTCACTCGTTTCGCCGTGACGCGCCGCTGCTGCTCGCGATGTTCGCATTGACGCTCGTCGTGCAGGCCGTGCGCGTGCTCGCCATCTGGTGCGCCGGGAAGGCCGTCGGCGTCGACCTCTCCCCGAGGCCGTACTACGTCATGGGGCCGCTGCTCTTCCTCGTGATGCTCGTGCCGTTCACCGTCAACGGCCTTGCGGTTCGCGAGTCGTTCTTCGTGTCGTTTCTCGGGTCGCTCGGGGTGACGTCGGAGCGTGCCTTCGCGACGGGGTTCCTCTTCTTCGTGGTCACGATCGCCCTCTCGCTGCCTGGCGTCGCGATCGTGATCCGCGAGGGTGTGCGGCGCCGATGAGCGACGCATCGGTCGTCGTCGTGACGTACAACGCGCTGCCGTGGCTCGAGCAGTGCCTCGAGAGCGTGCGCGGCGCGGAGACCGTCGTCGTCGACCACGGCTCGACCGACGGCACGCTCGACCTCGTGCGCGAGCGCTTCCCCGAGGCGACGCTCGTCGAGCAGGAGAACCGCGGCCTCGCGTTCGGCTGGAACACCGGCGTCACCCGTACCTCCGGCCGGTACGTGCTCCTCCTCAACTCGGACGCGTGGCTCGACGCCGGTGCGCTCGCTGCGCTCGTCGCCTTCGCCGACGCGCATCCCGACGCCGCCGTCGTCGGCCCGCGTCTCCGCTATCCCGACGGCCGCCTTCAGCGCTCCGTGCGCGGCTACCCGACGCTGTGGCGGCTCGCGACGGAGTTCTTCTTCCTGCGCAAGCTCGCCCCGCGCTCGCGCGCCCTGAACTCCTTCTACGGCGCCGGTTTCGACCACGCCTCCGTCCGGGAGGCCGAGGTGCTGATGGGCGCCGTGTGGCTCGTCCGCCGCGCTGCGATCGACGAGGTCGGGCCTGCCGACGACGCGTTCTTCCTCTTCAGCGAGGAGACCGACTGGGCGTATCGGTTCACCCGCGCCGGTTGGAAGCTCCTGTTCTACCCGGGCGCAGGGGCGACCCACGTCTACGCCGCC
This sequence comes from uncultured Actinomycetes bacterium, assembly GCA_963831405.1. Taxonomy (GTDB): domain Bacteria; phylum Actinomycetota; class Thermoleophilia; order Gaiellales; family Gaiellaceae; genus Palsa-739. Next base: position 135,034 of record CAWHPX010000011.1, on the reverse strand, counting down.
TCGCACAGGGGGTTGCTCTTCACCGAGAACCTCCGCGGCCAGCTCCGCTTCCTCTGCAAGCACCGCGGCGAGCGCTACGCCGGGCGTGCGCGGACGCTCCTCCTCGCGGCGCTGCGGCTGCGCGGCTGGGTCTACCGCGGGCCGCGGGGGCGCATGTACCGCGAGGGCGCCGCCTGGCTCGCGTCGGGCGAGGTGTCCGACCTGCTCGCATGACCGTGCTGCTCGCACTGCCGCTGCTCGGGATCGCGTGGCTCCTGCCCGAGCACGGCTTCGGCCTCTGGCTGCGGCTCGCCGCCGCGACGCTCGTCCTGCTCGCACCCGGCAGGCTCGTCGCGCGTGCGCTCGGCGTCGCCGGCTGGGCGGCGACGTTCGCATGGTCGGTCGCGGTCGTCGCCTGCGCCCTCGCGGTCACCTTCGCCGTCCATGCGTCGCTGACGCTCACGCTCGTGCTCGTGCTCGTCGCCGGTGCGGCGGCGCTCCCGTTTCGCCGTCGCGGGACGAGCGGCGGTCACGAGCGGGTGCCCGCGAGCGTCGCGCTCGCCGGCCTCGGCCTCGGGATCGCGCTCTGGAGCATCGAGGGGATCGTCAAGGGCGACGCGCTCTTCCATCTCGGCCGGATGCGCAAGCTCGACGACTTCGGCTCGCTCTCGCTGCGCGCGGTCGACGAGTTCAAGGACGGAGGCCTGCACCCGGGCTACGCGTTCCCGCTCTGGCACGGCTGGCTCGCGGTCGTCGCGAGGCTCGCGGGCGTCGATCCGGGCGCCGTCGTGCAGCACGAGTCGAGCGTGCTCACGCCGCTCGCGCTCGTGCTCGCGTTCGAGCTCGGGCTTCGTGTCTTCCGTTCGGCCTCACTCGCCTTCGGCGTCCTCCTCGCCCAGGTCGGGATGATCGCGCTCGCGCCGGGTGCGGGCGGTTCGTACACGACCCTCGAGCTGCCGGGCACGACGGCGCGGCAGCTCTTCGTTCCGGCGGTGACGGCGCTCTTCTTCGTCTTCGTGCGCGAGCCGTCGTGGCCGGTGGGCGCGACGCTCGCGGCTGCGTCGGCGGGGCTCGCGTTCGTGCATCCGACCTACGCGCTCTTCGTCGGCATCCCGCTCCTCGGCTTCGCGCTCGTCCGCCTCCGGGACCGGGGGCGCAACGCACTCGGGCTCGCGGCGTTCGGAGCGCCCGTCGTGCTCGTCTTCCTGTGGCTTCTCCCGATCGTGCGCGAGACCGGCTCCCACAATCCGGACGCAGCGGCGAAGGCGCAGGCCCTGAAGACGTACGCACCCGACCTCGTCGTGCATTCACCGGCGAGCTATCACCTCGCGCCGGCGCTCGTCGGACGCACCGGCGCGATCGCCGTCGCCTCGCTCGTGCTCGTGCCGCTCGCGGGCCTCGCCGCGAGACGGCGCTGGAGCGCGCTCGTGCTCGGCGGAACCGTGCTCCTGCTCGGGATCGAGCTCTGGTCTTCGACGTTCCCCCACTTCTCCGACCTCGTCTCGCTCTCCCAGTCCCGCCGGGCCGCCGGCTTCGTGCCGTTCGCGATCGCGCTCGCCGGGGGCGCAGCCGTGCTCGCGCGCCTGCTGCGCCTCCTCGTGCTGCCGGTCGCGCTTGCCGCCGGGATCGTGCTGCAGCTCGAGTACCCGGGCGACTTCGGGCGCCGACTCGTGGACGGCGGCCCGGCGCTCGCCACCTGGATCGCGCTCTGGGGCGGTCTCGCGGGCATCGCCGCCGCACTCGCACTCCGCCGGAGCCTCGAGCGACACGACTGGCTGCCGGGGCTCGCGGCGCTCCTCTTCGTCCTCCCGGTCGCGGTGCACGGGTTCGCGAGCTGGGACGCACCGCCTCGACGCGACGCGTATGCGCTCACGCCCGGGCTCGTCTCCTACCTCCGCACGCACGTGCCGGAGCGCGCGGTCGTCTACGGCGACCTCGAGACGAGCTACCGGATCTCCGCGTACGTCCCCGTCTACGTGGCGAACGCGCCCCCGACGCATGTCGCCGACACGACGGCGAACGACCCGTACGGGCGCCGCGCCGCGCTCCGCCGCTTCCTGCGAACCGGCAACCTCGCGATTCCGCGGCACTACGGGGCCGGCTGGGTGGTCCTGCGGCCGCACCAGCCGATCGGCTCGGCCGCCCACCTCGTCTACCGTGACAGCCGCTTCCGCGTCTTCCGCCTATGAAGCTCCTCCTCGTCACTCTCTACTTCCCGCCCGCCGGCGGCGGCGGCGTCCAGCGGCCCCTGAAGTTCGCGAGCCACCTGCCGGCGCTCGGGATCGAGACGCACGTCCTCGCCCCGGACGACCCGAAGTGGGTGCACGAGGATGCCGAGCTGCCGCTGCCGACCCAGGCGTGGGTGCACCGGGCGCGCTACATCGGCCCGCGCGGCCGGCGGATCGCCGACGAGCAGCACGGGCGATCCGGGGTGGAGCTCGCGCTGCTGCGGGCGTCGACGATCGGGCGGCGCCTGCTGCTGCCGGACGAGAACGTCACGTGGAACGCGACCGCGATCCCGAAGGCGATCTCGATTGCGCGCAGCGAGGGCATCGACGTCGTGCTGACCACATCGCCGCCGGGATCGGTGCACCTGATCGGCGCCGCCGTCAAGCGGGCCACCGGCGCGAAGTGGGTCGCCGACCTGCGCGACTCGCTGGCCCTGCATGCACACCGCTCGAACGAGGGCGCCGGGGCGCGCGCGAAGCAGAAGGCCCGTGCCGGCATCGCGCATCTCGTCGCGCGGCAGGCGGACGCGATCGTCACCGCGGCCGAGGCGATCACCACCGAGACGCTCGGCCTGTCGCCCCACGGCCCCGTCGTGACGATCCCGAACGGCTGCGACTTCGACGACTTCGCGGGGCTCGAATACGCGCGGGGGGAACGCTTCCGCATCACGCACGCCGGCTCGTTCTTCGGCAAGCGCGATCCGCGGCCGTTTCTGCAGGCGCTCGCCGACTCGGGGCTCGACGACGTGACCGTGCGGTTTCTCGGCGACTTCCGCCCCGGCGATCGCGAGTTCATGGAGAGCCTCGGCCTCGCCGATCGCGTCGAGCTCGTCGAGCACGTGCCCCGGCGGGAGTCGCTCCGGTTGCAGCGGGCCTCCGACGTGTTGCTGCTCCTCATCCCCGAGGCCGGCGGCCGGGGGCGCGGTGTGCTCTCGGGCAAGGTCTTCGAGTATCTCGCCGCCGAGCGGCCGGTCCTCGCCGTCGTGCCCACCGACGGCGCGGCGGCGGAGCTCGTTCTCGACACCGGCGCCGGGATCGTCGCCGGCCCCGACGACGTCGCCGGCATCCGCGACGCGCTCCGCGAGCTGCACGCGCGGTGGCGCGAGGGGCGGCTGGACGGTACGCCGCTCTCGGCGGAGTGGCGCGAGAAGCTCTCGCGGGCGTCGCGCGTCGAGGAGCTCGCCGAGCTCCTGGAGTCACTCGCATGAGCGCGGCGTCGGTCGCGCTGCCGCGGAGCGTCGCGAGCTCCCGTCTCGCCGGCGGGCTCCTGCTCGCAACGCTCTTCTGCGTCACGTTCGAGAAGGTGCACTGGAACCTCGGCGGGGATCTCGGCGTCGCGGACGTGCTGACGGTCGGCTTCCTGCTCGTCTACGCGCTGACGTTCCGCGGGCCGGTCGCCGCGGACGACGGCGATCGTTCTCGGCTTCTTCGCCGCGTTCCTCCTCGTCTACCTGCTCGGCTTCTTCAACCTCGAGACGAAGCAGGGGCTCGACCAGTTCACGAAGGGCATGGTCAAGTTCGTCCTCCACTTCCTGTTCCTCGCCGCGTCGGTCTCGTACCTCGTGCGTCGCGGGCACCGGTTCTACTGGCGGGCGCTCGGGTGGTTCACGGCGGGGATCGTCGCGAACTGCGTCTACGGCGTCCTCCAGCTCCTGTCGGCGAAGGCCGGCCACAACCTCGACAAGACGGTGCTCTCGCCGCTCACGGGCGGCGCGTCGTCGATCAACGTGTACGGCTCCGTCGGCGGCTCGAGCGTCTACCGGCCGAACGCGCTCACGGGCGACCCGAACCACCTCGGGATCATGCTGATCGTGCCGCTCCTCGTCCTGCTGCCGGTGTATCTGCGGCTCGAGGCGCGCCACCCGCTCAAGAGATGGCTCGCCGTCGCGCTCGGGTTCATGCTGCTCGTCCTGCTCGCGACCCTGTCGCGCAGCGGCGTGCTCGGGCTCGGCGTCGGCCTGCTCGTGCTCGCGATCCCGTACCGCCGCTACGTCCGCACGCGTGCGCTCCTCATTCCGCTCTCCGGCGTCGGGCTCGTGCTCGCGTACGTGCTCTATTCGCGTTGGCACTACTTCTCGGTCGTGCTGCGGTCCCGGGTGCAGACGGGCGGCGCGTCGAGCTCGGCGCACTTCGCCGTCTACGACTTCATCCCGCAGATCATCCACTCGCACCCGCTGCTCGGGCTCGGGCTCAACAACTTCTCCGTGTACTACGAGTTCGTCACCGGCAAGACGAACTGGGGACCTCACTCGTTCTGGGTCGCGCTCGTCGTCGAGACGGGGCTCGTCGGCCTGCTGCTCTTCTGCGTCTTCCTCCGCTACGTCTATCTGCGCCTGCGCGCCGCGCGGCGGCTCGGCAGGGAGCTCCCCGATGCAGAGGCTCGTCGTGTGCGACCCCTCGGATGGGGGATGACCGCCGCGCTGACGGGAACGATCGCGTCGAACTTCTTCTATCTGACGATGCAGTTCTATTACTTCTACGCCTTCGTCTCGCTCGCTCTGGCGCTGCCGGTGGTGTTCGCGGGGAGGAGGGCGCAAGTTTTCACGCGCTCAAGCGTCTAAGCCTCCACACCGATATCACGGACACATTCACCTGGAGGCCGCATGAAATCTCGCATCGCCAAAAACTCGAGCTTCAAGATCTGGACGGCCGCGGCCGTGACCGCGGCGTTCTTCGTTCCGCTCGGCATCCTCGGCGCCCCGGCGCTCGCAAAGAGCGCGGCGTCCGCATCGCAGTACGAGTACTCAGGCTCGTCGCAGTACCAGTACCACGGCAAGATCACGCTCTGTCACCGGACACACTCGCGCAAGCACGGCTCGCATCAGATCACGGTGGGAGCTGCAGCGGCGAGGGCGCATCTGCGCCACGGCGACACGCTCGGGCCGTGCCCGCCGCCGACCGCCTCGAGCCATGGCAAGAGAGGCGATCACGGCAAGGGCCACGACGGAAGCGGTAGCGGCAAGCAGGGCGACGACGACCAGACGGAGCACGGCAGCGCGGCGCCGAGCGACAGCGCCCAGGCCGGCAAGGATCACGGCAACTCCGGCGACCACGGCCAGAGCGGTGACCACGGCAAGGGTCACGGCAAGTAGCCGCGGACGATCAGGTGCGTGTCCGAGAGAGGGCCCCGCTTCGCGGGGCCCTCTCCGTTTCCGGTGAGGCCGCGGGCACGGTCGTGCTGCGGACGCCGGCGAGCGAGCACGCGCCGAGCGCCGCCGCGGCGGCGAGCACGAGCGCGCGCGCCCGGCTGCCGAGAGGCTCCTCGGCGTCGAGCGGCGCCGTGGCGACGGCCGCGGCGCAGCAGAGCGCGGCGACGACGACTGCCGGCAGCTCCCAGTCCCAGTCGAGCCCCGCGTGCACGAGGAAGGCGGCGTAGGCGGCGAGCGCCGCGGGCACGTACGGCCGGTTCCGCCCGGCGACCGCGTGGCGGAGCGGTGCGAGAAGCATGGCGAGAAGGAGGACGAGGCCGGGGATGCCGAGCTCCGCGAGCGTCTCGAGGTAGAGCGAGTGCGCGTCGAGCGCGCCGCCGAGGTCGAGTGCCTTTCCGGAGCGGTCCCAGTAGAGCCCGAACGTGCCGGCTCCGGTGCCGAGCAGCGGGTGGCGGACGGCCTCGTCGTGCCACGCGACCCGGTAGTACGAGGCCCGCGGCTCGGTTGCGCCCGACCGCGCGACGGCCGCCGCCCCGCCGAGGACGACGACGAGCACGGATCCGAGAACGAGCACCTGCAGCCGCCGTCCGCGCGCGCGCCCGGCCGGCAGAGGCAGCAGCGCGACGACCGCCGCCGCGGCGAGCGCGCAGGCCGCGGCGGCGGCTGCGAGCGCGGGGCCCGGGATGCGCGGCGTGCTCACGACCTCGGTCAGCCGGCTCGCCGAGCCGAGAGCGGCAGCGACCGCGGCGGCAGGCGCGACCGCCGCGGCTGCGGCGAGGAGGCGAGCCGTCGCCGCGCTCGCGACCGCGAGGACGGCGAGCCCGACGCCGAGCGCGAGCACCGACGCGGTGCTCGCGCTGAGGTCGAGCGCCAGCGCGAGGACGGGCACCGTCGCCGCCGCCCAGGCACGCATCCGCGTCGATGCGTCGCCGGCGACGATCCCGAGCGCGAGGAGCAGCCCGAGGGCGGCGAGGATCCCGGCCGCATTCGCGTAGCCGAGCGGCTGGTGCAAGAGGTATCCCTCGAAGGCGTCGTAGTGCCGTCCGCCGAGGAGATACCGCGCGACGGCATACGACGAGGAGCGCGGAGACGGCGGCGTGCGTGGCCGGCACGAGCAGGCGACCGGCGTCACGTCGTGCGAGGACGAGCAGCACGAGGACGACGGCGACGTAGACCACGGCGCGCCGCGCCTCGAGCACCGACTGCGCCGGATGCGCCGACCAGATCGTCGAGAGGATCGTCCAGAGCGCAACCGCGGCGGTGGCGAGCGCCCACGGCCACGCGCGACGGAGGGCGCCCGCATCCGCGCCGACGACGATCGCGACGGCGGCGCCCCAGGCGGCGAGCGCGCCGGCCCAGACCCACGCGTCGGGCGAGTAGCCGCCCTGCGTGACGCCGAGAGCGGGCACGAGGGCGAGCGGAACGGCGGCGACGGCGCGGCGCACGACCGCCATTCTTCCGGCCGCACCGGTCAGGGCATACGTTTCGCGCGTGAAGGTCGCCGTCCTGACGACGTCGTACCCCCGCTCGGCAGACGACCCGGCGGGCCGCTTCGTCGCGGACGCAGTCGAGCACCTGCGGGCGCGCGGCGTCGAGGTCGAGGTGGTGTCGCCCGCGTCGTTCCGCCACTTCGGGCTTGCGTACGGGCACGGGATCGTCGGCAACATCCGCGCCCGGCCGTGGCTCGCGCTTCTCGTGCCGGCGTTTCTCTGGTCCTTTCGCCGCGCCGCCGCGCGCACCGACGCCGACCTCGTGCATGCGCACTGGCTGGCAGCGGGCGCCGTCGCGATGTCGCTGCGGCGGCCCTATGTCGTCCAGGTCTGGGGAACGGACGTCGAGCTCGCGCGCCGTGTACCGTGGCTCGCACGCCCGGTGCTGCGCCGCGCGCGCGTCGTGCTCGCCGCATCGACTGCGCTGGCCGATGCGGCGCGCGCTCTCGGCGCACGCGAAGTACGAATCGTCCCGAGCGGCGTCGCGATCCCGGAGCAGGTCGGCGCGCCCGAGGAGCCGCCGCACGTTCTCTTCGTCGGCCGCCTCTCGGCCGAGAAGGGCATTCTCGAGCTCGTCGAGGCTGCACGCGGCCTGCCGCTGCGCATCGTCGGCGACGGCCCGCTCCGCGCGCAGGCGCCCGGCGCCGTCGGCTTCGTGCCGCCGGACGCGCTCGGCCCGTGGTACGAGCGGGCAGCCGTCGTCGCCGTGCCGTCGCGGCGGGAGGGCTACGGCGTCGTCGCACGCGAGGCGATGGCGTGGGGGAGGCCGGTCGTCGCCGGAGCGGTGGGCGGGCTCCTCGACGCGGTCGACGACGGCGAGACGGGCCTGCTCGTCCCGGCGGGCGACGTCCCCGCGCTTCGCGGCGCGCTCGAGCGGCTGCTCGCCGACGAAGGCCTCCGCGTGCGGCTCGGAACCGCTGCTCGTGCGAAGGCGAGCTCGACGCTCTCGTTCGACGCCGCCGCGGACGCGCTGCTCGCGGTGTACGAGGATGCGCTCTCGTGATGCTCCATCTGTATGCGCTCCGCACCGCGCGGGCACGGCAGCTGCGCGCGCGGGCGCTCCGGCCGCTCGCGCGGCGCCGCTTCCCGTCCGGCGAGCCGCCGAGGGCTGCGGCGCCCGTTCCCGGCGTGGAGGAGCTGTGGCGCTCGGCGGCGTTCGAGGTCTCCTCGCCGCCCGACGCGTCGACCCGCCTCGGTCGCTTCCATCGCCAGTACGGCGACGACGTGCTCGCCGCGGCGCGCGCGGGCGATCTCGAGGAGACGCGGCGGCTCGTGTCGACGTGGATCGAGGCGCACCCCCCGCACGACGGCGACGCGTGGCACCCGTATCCGCTCTCGACGCGCACGGGCAACTGGATCGCTGCGTTGACGTTGCAGCCCGAGCTCGCGTCGCCGGAGCTCTCGCGCAGCCTCTGGCGCCAGCTGCGGCGGCTGGAGCGCAATGTCGAGGACGACGTGCTCGGGAACCACGTCATCCGCAACGCGCGCGCGCTCGTGCTCGGCGGTGCCGCGTTCGCCGCCCCCGCGCTTGCACGACGCGGGATCGAGCTGCTCCGCCGGGAGCTGCCGGAGCAGGTGCTCCCCGACGGCGGGCACTACGAGCGCAGCCCCGCCTACCACCTCGTGGTGCTGCGCGACCTGCTCGAGATCCAGGCGGCGTCGCCGCACTCGTGGCTCGCCGACGCGATCGAGCGCATGCGCCCCTTCGCCGCCGCGCTCGCCCGGCCCGACGGCGCGCCGGCGCTCTTCAACGACGGGACCGTCGACGCGCCACGGCTCGAGCTGCCCGAGCCTCCCGAGGGGCTCACGGTCTTCCCCGACTCGGGCTTCGTCGTCGTGCGCGAGGACGGGCTGTGGCTCGCGTTCCGCTGCGGGCCGCCCTCGCCGCCGTTTCTCCCCGCGCACGCCCATGCGGACGCGCTCTCGTTCCAGCTGTGGTGGCGGGGACGGCCCGTCGTCGTCGATCCCGGCACGTCCACGTACGAGCCGGGAGAGGAGCGCGACCGGCTCCGCTCGACGCGCGCCCACTCGACGGTGACGGTCGACGGCCGCGACCAGTTCCGGTTGTGGGGCGCGTTCCGAAGCGGGCCGCTGCCGAAGGTGAGCCTGCGCTACGCGCGCGACCGAGCCGTCGAGGCAAGCGTCGTGCTGCCCGGGCGCGTACGTCACGTGCGGCGCATCGAATGGGCCGGGGGCGAGGTGCGCGTGCTCGACCAGCTCGAGGGCAAGGGCCGGCACCGCGTCGTGAGCAGGATCGTGCTCGCCCCCGACCCGCCGCCGCTCGAGATCGAGGTCGACCAGGGGGAGCTCGCGATCGGCCACGCCGCGCTCTCCGAGCGGTTCGGCGAACGGGTCGAGACGGTCGTGAGGAGCATCGAGCTGCAGCTCGAGCTGCCGGCGCAGCTCGCCTTTCGCATCAAGCTCGCGGGCTAAGCTCTGCCGCGTGTGCGGGATCGCCGGTTACGTCGGCGTCGAGCACCGCGGCCTCGGAAGCTCGATGGCGGCGCTGCTCCGTCATCGCGGGCCCGACGAGGCCGGCGAGGTCGTTCTGCCGACGCGCACCGGCGCCGTCTGCGCGCTCGCGCACCAGCGGCTGTCGATCATCGACCTCCCGGGCGGCCACCAGCCGCTGTGCAACGAAGACGGCTCCGTGCAGGTGATCTTCAACGGCGAGATCTACAACTTCCGGCAGCTGCGCGCGGAGCTCGAGTCGCGCGGCCACCGTTTCAGCACCCGCAGCGACACCGAGGTCATCGTGCATCTCTACGAGGAGCACGGTGACGACTGCGTGCTGCATCTCCGCGGCATGTTCGCCTTTGCGCTCTGGGACGCGAACCGCGAGCGGCTGTTCCTCGCGCGCGACCGGCTCGGCGTCAAGCCGCTCTATTACGCAGTTCCGGAGGAGGGTGGCATCGAGCTCGCGTTCGCGAGCGAGCTCAAGTCCCTCTTCGCCGTGCCCGGTGTCTCGCGGGAGCTCGATCTCGAGAGCCTCGCCGCGTATCTCTCCTATCTGTACGTGCCCCATCCGCGGACGGCCGTCCGCGGTGCACGGCGCCTGCCGCCGGCGCACGTCCTCGTCGCGGAGGGCGGACGCGTCACCGTGAGCCGCTACTGGTCGCTCGACGCCGACGTGCGGAGGCAGAGCCGGACGCGGAGCGGCTCTGGGACATGGTCGCGGAGTCCGTCGAGCTGCGGCTCGTCGCCGACGTCCCGGTCGGCTCGTTTCTCTCGGGCGGGCTCGACTCCAGCGCGATCGTCGCCGCGATGGCCGAGCGCGACGGCACACCCGAGACGTTCACCGTCGTCTTCCCGCGCGAGGAAGAGCGGCTCTACGACGAGCGCGACGACGCGCGTACCGTCGCCACGGCGTTTTCGACCCGGCATCACGAGCTCGAGGCCCGTGCCGATGCGCGCGAGCTGCTGCCCGAGATCGTCCGTCACTTCGACGAGCCCTTCGGCAACCCCACCGCCCTGCTCGTCTACGAGCTGTCGCGCCTGACGCGCCGGCACGTGAAGGTCGCGCTCGCCGGAGACGGCGCCGACGAGCTCTTCGCCGGCTACCCGCGCTTCCGCGGGCTCGCGGCGGCCTCCTGGTACCGGCGCGTGCCGGGGCCGGTGCGGGCGCTCGCCGCCGCAGGCGCGCGGGCGCTTCCGGAGTCCACGCGGGGACGCCACGGCCTCCGGCGGGCGCGAGAGTTCGCCCTCGCCCCGACCGAGAGCCTCGAGGCGGCCTACCTGTCGTGGATCACGTACTTCGACGCAGACCGGCGCGCCGGGCTCCTGCGGGACGACGTGCAGGAGCGCCTCCGCGAGTCGCCGCCGCCGGAGCGGTTCGTCGAGGAGCTGTTCGAGCGCGCTCCGAAGAACGACCTCGTCAACCGGCTCAGCCACGTCGAGCTCCAGTCGTTCCTGCCGTGCAACGTGCTCGAGTACGGCGACCGGATGAGCATGGCCCACGGCCTCGAGGTCAGGGCTCCGTACACCGACCACCGGCTCGTCGAGCACGTTCTCGCCCTTCCGGGCTCGGCGAAGCTCCAGCGCGGCCGCTCGAAGGCGATCCTGCGGGCGGCGGCCGCTCCGCGTCTGCCGGAGCGTCCGGTCGCGAAGCGCAAAGTGGGGTTCAATCCACCGATGGGAATCTGGCTGAACCGTGAGCTTGCACCGCTCGTCGACTCGCACCTGTCGCGCGAGCAGGTCGAGGCGCGCGGGCTCTTCCGTCCCGAGGCCGTGGAGCGGCTCGTCGGCGAGCTGCGCGGCGGCCGCCGCGACGTCTCGCTTCACGTCTGGTCGCTGATCGTGCTCGAGCAGTGGCAGCGCGAGTACGGAGCCGCCGCGTGAAGCAGGTGCTCCAGGACGTGCGGTCGGGCGAGATCGCGGTGCACGACGTCCCCGAGCCCGGAGCCGCGCCGGGCTGCGTGCTCGTCTCGGTCCGGCACTCGGTCATCTCCGCGGGCACGGAGCGGGCGCTGGCGGGGCTCGGCTCGAAGTCGCTGCTCCAGAAGGCACGCGCGCGCCCCGATCTCGTGCGGAAGACGCTCGACACGGCGCGCAGCGAGGGTGTCGGCGCGACGATCGCGAAGGTCCGCGGCCGGCTCGACGAGTACACCGCGTTCGGGTACAGCTGCGCGGGCGAGGTGCTGGACACGGGCGGCGACTCGCGTCTCGCGGTCGGGATGCGTGTCGCGTGCGTCGGCCAGGGGCACGCGAGCCATGCGGAGATCGTCTCCGTTCCGAGCGCGCTCGTCGTGCCGCTCCCGGAGGGCGTCTCGACCGCCGACGCGGCGTTCGCCGCACCTGCTGCGATTGCGCTGCACGCGATCCGGCTCGCCGGCGTGCAGGCCGGCTCGACCGTCGCGGTCGTCGGCCTCGGGCTGATCGGCCAGCTCGCAGGACGGCTGTTGAGAGCGTCGGGCATGCGGGCCGTCGGCACCGATCCGCGCGAGGATCGGCGCGTGCTCTTCGGCGAGGGCGCCGACGAAGCCGGCATCGCCGCCGCGGTCGGCGGGGCGAGCCACGGTCGCGGCGCCGACGCCGTGCTCGTGTGCGCGGCGACTGCGTCGAGCGGCCCCGTGGAGCTCGCGGCCGGGCTGGCGCGCGACCGCGCGCTCGATCGTGGTGGTGGGAGACGTCGGCCTCGAGCTCGACCGCCGCGTCTTCTACGAGAAGGAGCTCTCGTTCGTCGTCGCCCGCTCGTACGGGCCTGGACGCTACGACCGCGACTACGAGGAGCGCGGCCTGGACTACCCGGCCGGGCACGTGCGCTGGACGGAGGCGCGGAACGTCGAGGCCGTCCTCGACCTGGTCGCCTCCGGCTCGCTGCGCGTCGCCGATCTCGTGACGCACCGGATGCCGGTCGACGACGGCGCGCGCGCGTACGAGACGCTCGACGACGAAGGCGCGCTCGGTGTCCTCCTCGAGTACGGCGGCCCGGCCGAGCGCAGCCGCACGATCCGGACGGTCTGCGGTCGAGCCGCGGGCCGGTGCGCTGCGAGTCGGCCTGATCGGCGCCGGCGTCTTCGCGCGCGGGACGCTTCTTCCGTTGCTCGCGGGCTTCGACGACGTGCAGCTCGCCGCGGTGTGCACACGTTCGGGCGCGAGCGCGAAGTCGATCGCCGATCGGCACGGCGTGCCGGTGGCGTCGACCGACTGGGAAGAGGTCGTCGCCTCGCCGGACGTCGACGCGATCGTGATTGCCACACCGCACGCCGAGCACGCGCGGATCGCGGCGGCGGGCCTGCGCGCCGGCAAGGCCGTGTTCGTCGAGAAGCCGCTCGCGATCGACCGTGCCGGCCTCGCCGAGGTCGCGGACGCGGCCGCGGCCGGCGGCGTCCTCCTCGTGGGCCACAACCGGCGCTTCGCACCGCTCGCGCAGCTGCTGCGCGAGCGGGTTCGGCCGCCGCACGCGGTCCAGATCCGGGTCGCCGCGGGGCCGCTCGCCCCGGGCCACTGGCTCGAGGACCCGGAGCAGGGCGGGCGCGTGCTCGGCGAGATCTCCCACTTCGTCGATCTCGCGGCGTTCCTCGCCGGCGGGCCGCCGAGCGCCGTCACCGCCGAGACCGCGGGCGGGTCCCTGCTCGGGCTGCTCCGCTTCCCGAACGGCTCGGCCGCGTCGATCCTCTACGGCGTCGGCGACTCCGGGCGCCTGGCGAAGGAGCGGGTCGAGGTCCTCGGAGCGGGAGCGGCCGGCGTCCTCGACGACTTCGAGCGGCTCGAGATCTTCGGAGCCGGCGCGACGACCCGGAAGGGCAAGCGCGACAAGGGCCATCGCGCGCAGCTGCGGGCGTTCGTCGACGCTGCGCTCGGGCGCGCGGCGGCGCCCGTCCCGGTCGACGAGCAGCTGGCGGTCGCGGCGGCTTCGCTCGAGCTCACCGGCCGCTGACGGCCGGCGGCCCGTGCGCGTCCTCATCGTCGACACCTGCTACCCGGCGTTCCTCGACGCGCACTACGCCGGCCGTCCCGGCCTCGAGGAGGAGGGCTACGACGAGCAGTGGCATGCCCTCATGGAGACCTTCTTCGGCACCGCCGACTCGTACTCGTACCACCTCGGCGCGCTCGGACACGCCGCCCACGAGCTCGTGGTGAACGCCGAGCCGCTGCAGCGGGCGTGGGCGCGCGAGCATGGAGCTCGTCGACGCGGCCTGCGTGCGAGGCTGCGCCGCGGCCCCGCGCCGGAGCTCGTGCTTGCCCAGGCCGAGAGCTTCTCGCCCGACGTCGTCTACGTGCAGAACCTCAGCGTCCTCGCGCCGGACACGCTGCGCGCGCTCCGGGCAAGGGCGCGACTCCTCGTCGGCCAGATCGCAAGCGAGCTGCCGCCGGCCGCACAGCTCGAGCCCTTCGACGTCATCTGCACGTCGTTTCCGCACTTCGTCGACCGTTTCGCGGAGGTCGGAGTGCGCGGCGAGTATCTGCGCATCGGCTTCGAGCCGCGGGTCCTCGAGCATGTCGATCGCACGCCGCGCTTCGGCGCCGTCTTCGCGGGCTCGCTCAGCCGTCTGCAGCACGACCGCGGGAATGCCGTTCTCGCGGCGGCCGCCGAACGGGTGCCGATCGACTTCTGGGGGCGCGGGTACGACGACTGGCCGCCGGAGTCGCCTGTCCGTCGCCGGTATCACGGCGAGGCGTGGGGCCTCGACATGTATCGCGTGCTCGCCGACGCCAGGATCTCCCTCAACCGGCACATCGACGTCGCCGACGGCTACGCGAACAACATGCGCCTCTACGAGTCGACGGGTGTCGGCAGCATGCTGCTCACCGACGCCAAGTCGAACCTCGGCGACCTCTTCGAGATCGGCAAGGAGGTCGTTGCGTACGACGGCGCAGCCGATCTCGCCGCCAAGATCGAGTACTTCCTCGACCACGAGGACGAGCGGCGGGCGATCGCCGACGCGGGTCAGCGCCGAACCCTCGCCGAGCACACATATGCGCACCGAATGGAGGATCTGGTGGAGATCCTGTCCCGGCACCTCGACTGACTAAGGTGTCTCCTCGCACATGAGGTACGAGTTCTGCACCCTCTTCGACGTCAACTATCTGCCGCGCGGGCTCGTGCTCTACCGGTCGCTCGAACGCGTGTGCCCGGACTTCCGGCTGCGGGTCTTCTGCATGGACGCCGAGACCGAGCGGATCCTCCGCGCTCTCGCGCTGCCGAAGCTCGCGATCGTCCCGCTCGGCGAGCTCGAGCGCCACGACCCCGAGCTGCTCGAGGTGAAGCCGACGCGAACACAGGTGGAGTACTGCTGGACCGCCACGCCCGCCGTCTCGCTCTACTGCCTCGAGACCGAGCCCGAGCTCACGGAGATCACCTACCTCGATGCCGACCTGATGTTCTTCTCCGAGCCGAAGCCGGTCTTCGACGAGATGGGCGCGGCGTCGGTCCTCATCGTCCCGCACCGCTATGCGCCGCAGTGGCGTGCCTACGAGGAGACGAGCGGGACGTACAACGTGCAGTTCATGACGTTCCGTCGCGACGAGCGAGGGCTCGAAGCGCTGCAGTGGTGGCACGACCGGTGCATCGAGTGGTGCTACTACCGCCTCGAGGACGGAAAGCTCGGCGACCAGAAGTATCTCGACGACTGGCCCGAGCGGTTCGAGGGAGTGCACGTGCTGGAGCATCCCGGCGGCGGCCTCGCGCCGTGGAACGCAGAGCAGTATCGAATCGAGGAGCAGGGCGGATCCGTGCTCGTCGACGGGCGCCCGCTCGTCTTCTACCACTACCACTCGCTGAAGCTCTACAAGGGCATCACGCGCCTGCGCATGCTCGGGCTGCTCCGCGAGACGTACCACCTGACGCGGAGGCCCCTACCGCTCGTGTGGAGGCAGAACTACGCGATGTCGGCACCGGAGCGGGCGCTCGTCTGGGAGCCGTACCTGAGCGAGCTGGGCCGCGTGCTGCTCGAGCTGCGGCGGCGCGAGGGGCGCTTCGACGCAGGCTTCCTCGACGTCGATCCACGGCCGATCGTGCGCGGGTATCTCGCGCGCGGCGCGCCGGTCGTGCGCCGGCTCAGGGCGATCGCCTCGGCCGCCCGGCGGAGGGCGCTACCCCGCAGCCACCGCGAGAGCTGGAAGAGCCCGGCCGTGGCAGAGCAGATGGGGTCTCTCGCCGAGCAGCAGCTCGCGAGCCCGGAGCAGGTCGACCCGTACCGCGCCTTCCTCGAGGCGATCGACCGCCTGCTCGCAGAGGAGCGCCTGCCGCGGCCGGCGCGCCTCCTCGACTTCGGCTGCGGCGTAGGGCACTACTCCGAGCTCCTCCAGCGCTCTCACCCGGGGCGCTTCGCGTACACCGGCTGCGACTTCTCGCAGGCGATGATCGCGACCGCGCGGGCGCGCTGGCCCGAGCGCGACTTCGTCGTGAACGACCTGTTCGCAAACGAGCTCGACCTCGCGGGCTACGACGTCATCGTCGCCGGCGCGCTCGTCGACGTGATCGACGAGTGGGAGGACGCGCTCGACATCCTGCTCGGCTCGGGTGCGCCGTACGTGCTGCTGCATCGGCAGCAGATCACCGAGGAGAGCTCGCATGTCGACGTCGTCGGCGGCTACAGCGGCCAGCTGACGTACCGCACCTACGTCACGCGCGGCGAGCTGCTCGCCGTCGCGACGCGAAACGGCTGCGAGCTCGCCGCAGAGGTCGAGGTCGACGGCGACATTCGCACGTTTCTGTTCAGACGGGTCGACACGTGATCGCACCGGAGGCGGCGGCCCCGCTGGCCGGCAAGAAGGTGCTCGTGACCGGCGGCCTCGGCTTCATCGGCTCCAACCTTGCGCGCGAGCTCGTCGCGGCGCAGGCCGACGTCGTGCTCGTCGACTCGCTCGTCCCGGAGTACGGCGGCAACCGGGAGAACATCGCCGGGATCGAGAGCCAGGTGCACGTCAACGTCTCGGACGTCCGCGACGAGCACAGCCTGAAGGCGCTCGTGCGCGACGTCGACGTCATCTTCAACCTCGCGGGCCAGACCAGCCACCTGGACTCGATGCACGATCCGTACACGGACCTCGAGATCAACTGCCGCGCGCAGCTCTCGATCCTCGAGGCCTGTCGCGAGAACAACCCGTCTGCGCGGGTCGTCTTCGCGAGCACCAGGCAGATCTACGGCCGCCCCGAGTATCTCCCCGTCGACGAGCGGCACCCGATCCACCCGGTGGACGTCAACGGCATCAACAAGACGGCGGGCGAGTGGTACCACCTGGTCTACGGGCAGGTGTACGGCATTCCCGTGTGCGTGCTCCGGCTGACGAACACCTATGGGCCGCGGATGCGGGTACGCGACGCGCGGCAGACGTTCCTCGGCTTCTGGCTGCGCCAGATCCTCCTCGGCGAGGAGCTGCTCGTCTTCGGCGACGGCCGGCAGCGGCGTGACTTCAACTACGTCGACGACGCCGTCCGTGCGCTCCTGCTCGCCGCCACGCGCGACGAGGCCGTCGGCCAGATCTACAACCTCGGCGACGACGAGGTGCTGTCGTTGCTCGGAGCTCGCGGAGCTGCTCGTGCGCGTGAACGGCTCGGGCTCGTACCGCGTGGTTCCGTTCCCCGACGACCGCAAGGCGATCGACATCGGCGACTACTACAGCGACTTCGGCAAGATCCGGGACGACCTCGGGTGGGCTCCGGCTGTCCGAGTCGAGCAGGGCCTCGAGCGCTCCCTCGCGTTCTACCGCGAGCACGGGGAGGCCTATTGGGCGCAGTGACCCGCGTGCCGTTCCTCGATCTCGCGCGCCACGTCGCGGCCATCCGCGAGGAGATCGACGAGGCGATCGCCGATGTCCTCGACGGCGGCCGGTTCGTCCTCGGCCCGCACGTGGCGAGCGTTCGAGCGGGTCGTTCGCGGCATCGTGCGGAGTCCGGCACGCGATCGGCGTGGCATCCGGGACCGACGCCATCACCCTTGCCCTCCGCGCAGTCGGTGTCGGCCCGGGTGACGAGGTCATGACCGTCGCCAATACGTGCGTTCCGACGGTCGCGGGAATCGAGGCAACCGGGGCGACCGCGGTGCTCGCCGACGCGAGCCCCGACACCTGGACGCTCGATCCCGAGTCGTTCGCGGGTGCGGTCACGAGCCGGACGACAGCGCGTCGTGCCGGTACACCTCTACGGCCGCTGCGCCGACATGGACGCGATCGGCGAGATCGCGCGAGCTCGGGACATCAAGGTGGTCGAAGACTGCGCGCAGGCGCACGGCGCCGACATGGGGGGGCGGCCGGCCGGGTCGATTGGCGACGCTGCGGCGTTCAGCTTCTACCCGACGAAGAACCTCGGCGCACTCGGGGACGGCGGCGCCGTCGTGACGAACGACGACGAGATCGCATCCCGGCTTCGGCGGCTCCGCGTCTACGGCGAGAACGAGCGGTACTCGTCGATCGAGACCGGGTGGAACAGCCGCCTCGACTCCGTGCAGGCGGCGGTGCTCGAGCGCAAGCTCTCGCACCTCGCCGCCTGGAACGCGCGGCGGCGCGAGATAGCCACCACGTACCGCGAGGGACTGACCGACATGCCTCTGAGCGCGCAGCGAACGGACGACGGTCACGCCTATCACCTCTATGTCGTCGTATCGGAGCAGCGGGACGATCTGCGACGCCGGCTCGCCGATCGCGGTGTGGAGACCCTCGTGCACTACCCGCGGGCCGTACACGAGCACCCTGCATACGCGCACCTCGCCCGGCCCGGGAAGCTCGACACGAGCGAACGCCTCTGCCGCCGGGTGTTGAGCCTGCCGCTCTATCCGGAGCTGACAACCGACGAGGCCGCCGCCGTCATCGGGGCCGTGCGGAGCGTCGTCCGGGCCTTGAACCGGCAGTGATGCGGAAGGTTCTTCGCAGCTTGCGCCACGCGATTCAGCGTCCGTCTGGCGAGCCCGAGCGAGTCGACTTCGCCGACCACCATATTGGCGAGGCCTCTCGTTACCTGGATCCGGCGGCCATGAACGTGCTGGTTGTCGGCTGCAACACCGGTGATGAGTGCCGACGATTCGTGCGCCGCGGAGCGGAGCGAGTTGTGGGCGTCGACGTGATCGACGAGATCGGTGCAGACTTCTCCGACCCCCGCGTGTCGTACGTACGAACCTCGGCAGAGGCGCTCGACCTCGCCGCTGCGCAGTTCGACCTCGTCTACTGCTTCGCGACGATGGAGCACGTGGCGCGGATCGACCTTGCATTTCCGGAGCTCGTGCGGGTTGCGCGTCCGGGCGGCGTGATCTACAGCGTGGCGGCTCCTCTCTGGAACTCCCGGGTCGGGCATCACAAGAGCGAACTCTTCGAAGAGAGTCCCTGGATTCACCTGCGGTTGACCCGAGACCAGATCGTGGCCGAATGCCGTCGCCGCGGGCTCACAACGTATGCCGGTCTGCCCGTCGAGGCCCACGTCGACTACATGCTGAACGACGCGTACTTCAACAAGCTCCCTGCCTCCGATTACCTCAAAGCCTGCGCGTCTCTTGCGAGTGCGGACATCATCGTCAACTCGCTTGCCTACGACGCTGACGACGACCTCACTCCCGACCTCGAGTCGGAGCTCGGGATGCTCGGATACCCGCGCGAAGAACTGCTCGCGTCCGTGCACACGTTCGTCGGTCGCCGCCGCTGACGCCGTGGTTCGCGAGTCGTCCCTGCCGGCAAGGGCGCAACTACTGTCGACTGAAGCGCGTCCTCAGATCGAGCAGGCCGAGCCGATGTCGAACCCGGTACTGGAGCCGCATCGGTGACAGAGCCATGCGTGCGATCTGGGCACCCCGCTGGAGCGCGTACATCACGTGCTCGCGCCGCGGTAACGTCGCGAGGAGCTCTTTGCTCACCCGTGCGTACTCCTGCTCGAACGGTGTCGTGTCCGCGCTCTTCGCCTCGTCGTGGAGAAACCGAACGGCGAGCTCGTCGTCGATGGTGTCTGGGGTGTAGCCGGCGAGCGCGGCCCGCAGGCCGAACTCGGTGTCGAACACGTAATGGAGGTCCTCTCGCAGGGGGCCGACCCGCTCGAAGACCTCACGCCGCCAGAACGACGACGCCTGCGGCACGTACCAGGTCTCGTGCACGTAGCGAGGGCGGGGGCCGCGCGGGGGGTGTGGCATCCAAACGGTGTCGAGCTCGCCGGTGTCGTAGAGGTAGCGGCACGCGCCGGCGACCCACGTCACGCCTGTGCCTTCGAAGAGCGGCATGGCTTTCGCGAACGCGCCGGGCAGGTAGTAGTCGTCGCTGTTGATATACGCGACGACATCGCCCGTCGCGCGTTCGATGCCGCGGTTGATCGCAGCCGACTGGCCGGCGTCGGGCTCGCTCACCCAGTACGCGATCCGGTCCGAGTAGCGCTCGAGAATCGAAACGGTCTCGTCGGTGGAGCCTGCATCGAAGATCATGTACTCGAGGTCGTCGTATCCCTGGTCGAGGACCGAACGGATCGTTCGCTCGATGTACTTCCCCTGGTTGAGCGAGGGAGTGATGACCGTGAGGCGCGGGAGGCTCACCTCGGGCGGAGCACGAAGAGCCCGATCGCGTAGTACGCGGCGGAGCCCTGTGTTGCAAGCGCGGTCTCGCGATCGACCGGCTGCCACGTCGGAGAGTCCTTCTTCGCCCGGAACTCCTCGCGGACGACCGCGAACGGCTCGATCAGCTGTGCGAGCCGCCGTTCGCCGTAGACACGGTGGTAGGGCGCGTACACCGCGTCGCGGCCGACTGGGATCGAGAGCACCATCGTCCCCTCGGGACGCAGCGCCCCCGCAAGCTTCGCCATCGCCCGAAGATCCCCGTCGGCGTCGTCGACGGCTCCGTAGCGCCCTTCGAGGCCGACGTGCTCGACCGTCGAGCAGTTGAGAATCTGATCGAACGCTCGGCTGCCGATCTCCATGTCGTTGAGGTCGCCCTGTCGGTACTCGATTGCCTCGTGGCTGAACATGAACGATTGCGGCTCGAGGTCGACCGCGACGACGCGGTGCCCGCGAAACGCCGCTCCGAGCGACAGGAGGCCGTGGCCGGCGCCGAAATCCAGCACGTCGCCGGGCTCGGCGCGAAGCTGGCTCAACGCCCACGCCCACTCGACGTCGCGGTCGCCGGCGAGCGTCAAGCCGACGTCCTGCTGCGCGGCGACATGCTCGGCCTGCAGGCGCGCCGAGAGGCGGGTCATGCGATAGCCGACGGACGCGGTGACGCGGACCGCGGCGGCACGGGCGAGATCGACGGCACTCATAGCGCGGCATCTTTGCAGGAGCAGGCGACCGGCCGCCGGACCAGCCGCAGCGGCGCTCTACACTGGCGCGGACATGGCGACCACAGCTCAGCACCGGCCGCCCGCACACGTCACGGTCCTGCAGCCGGCGACGGGCTGGCCGTTGCCGCGGCTGCGCGACGTCTGGGACCGCCGCGAGCTCCTTTACTACTTCTTTACGCGTGACATCAAGGTCCGGTACGCGCAGACGCTGCTCGGAACGTTCTGGGCGTTCTTCCAGCCGATCGCGATGATGCTCGTGTTCACGTTCGCGTTCCGGAAGCTCGGCCGGGTGCAGACCGAGAACGTCGCGTATCCGGTGTATGCCTTCGCCGGCCTGACGTTCTGGACGTTCTTCTCGCGTGCCGTCCTCTCTGGCGCCGACAGCGTCGCGTCGAACTCCGCGATCTTGACGAAGACCGCGCTCCCTCGCGTGCTGCTTCCGATTGCCGCGGTGGCCTCCGCGCTCTTCGACTTCGTGGTCACGTTCGCGCTCCTTATCGGGTTCGTCTCGTTCTACGGGTACTACCCGACATGGCGTCTTGCGCTCGTCCTCGCGTGCATGGTGTCCGGGATCGCCCTGGCGCTCGGAATGTCGCTCGTCCTCTCTGCGATCAACGTGCGATACCGCGACGTCAGGAATGTGCTGCCGATGTTCATCCAGTTCCTGCTCTTCGCGAGCCCGGTGGTGTACTCGCTGACGACGCTCGGCCCGACCTGGAATCGCGCCCTCTCGCTCAACCCCGTGGTCGGGCTCGTGCAGGGCTTTCGCTGGTGCATCGTCGGCACAGGCCCGCCGAGCCATCTCGCCATCGAGGCCTCGATCGCCGGCACCGTCGTGATCTTCGTCGTCGGGATGGTGTACTTCGGGCGGTTCGAGCGCGTGTTCGCGGACGTCGCATGAGCCGCCTCGCCGTTCTCGCCGACGGGCTCGGCAAGCGCTATCGCATCGTCTCGCCGGAGAAGGAGGCGCCGCGTCGCCGGTTTCGCCGCAAGCCGCGCGAGGAGTTCTGGGCGCTCCAGGACGTCTCGTTCGAGGTCGAGGAGGGGACCGTCTTCGGCATCATCGGCGCGAACGGCGCCGGGAAGTCGACGCTTCTCAAGATCCTTTCCGGAATCACCGATCCCACGACGGGCTACGGCGAGATTCGCGGTCGGGTCGGATCGCTGCTCGAGGTCGGCACGGGCTTCCATCCCGATCTTTCGGGCCGCGACAACGTCTTTCTGAACGGGACGATCCTCGGCATGCGGCGGCTCGAGATCCGCAGCCGGTTCGACGAGATCGTCGACTTCGCCGGTGTCGGGTCCTTCATCGACGTCCCGGTGAAGTGGTACTCGAGCGGCATGTACGTGCGACTCGCGTTCGCCGTCGCCGCTCACCTCGATCCCGAGGTGCTCATCGTGGACGAGGTGCTGAGCGTGGGCGACCTCGCATTCCAGCGGAAGTGCCTCGGTCGCATCGACGAGATCGCCCACGGCGGGCGGACGGTGCTCTTCGTCAGCCACAACCTCACGAGCGTCGCGTCCCTCTGCTCGACCGGCTGCTTCCTCGCCGGCGGCCGGTTGATGATGCAGGGGGCGATGGATCAGGTGATCGAGCGCTACGTCGCGTCCACACGCGTCGAGGCCGCAACCGCGCTCGCCGAGCGCACGGACCGCGACGGGACGGGTCAGCTGAGATTCGTCGAGATCCGCCTGCGAGCGAGCGTGGCGGGCCGCCGGTCGTCGGCGAGGAGCTCGACGTCGAGGTTCGCTACGAAGGCGGCCAGAATCTGAAGAACGTCATGGTCGGGCTCGCGGTCTACGGCGTGATGGGAGAGCCGCTCTTCGTCGCGTCGACGCGGATCCGCGGCGCAGACTTCGATCTCGCTCCGCCCGAAGGGCTCTTCCGCTGCCGGATTCCCCGGCTTCCGCTGGCGCCCGGCCCATACGCGATGAACGTCTACGCAGAGGTGAACGGCGTCATCGCGGACTGGGTGCAGAACGCGGCAGACTTCGAGGTGCTGGAAGGCGACTTCTTCAAGAGCGGACAGCTGCCGCCGTCGAGTCACGGCCAGTTCGTCGTCGACCACTCGTGGGAGCTCGAGAGCGCTCAGGCGCTCCGCGAGGTCGCCGGAGGATGACGGGCGGCACGTCCGCCTTTCGGAGGCTCGGGCGGAGCGTCACGCGTATTCCCGTCGTGGGCTCTCCCGCACGAGCCGCGTATGCCAAGCTCGAGCATCGCCTCTGGGTGCACGTCTTCACACCGCTGAGATACCGCCGGCTCGCAGCGGCCAACAGGGCGCGGGATTTCGTCAACGCGCGGGCGCACACGGCGAGAAACGTCACACGTGGTAACTCGCGGAGCGCGTACCAGAGGCTGTACTCGTCCGACAAGCTCCTCTCGGAGTATCTCGCCCCGGAGCGCCTCGAGTTCTACGACGTCGTCGCGGCGGTCGCGGCGGGGCTCGAGCCGCGCTCGGTCGTCGACGTCGGCTGCGGCACGGGTCACCTCCTGCGTGCGCTCCTCGACCGGCGCGAGATCGCCGAAGCGGCGGGCCTCGACTACGCGGCGGCCGCGATCGAGCGTGCCCGCCGGCTCGTCCCCGAAGGGACGTTCACGGTCGGCGACCTCCACACGTTCGATGCCGGGCGAACCTTCGACGTCGTGCTCTGCACCGAGGTGCTCGAGCACGTCGAGGATCCCGGCGCGGCTCGACGACGCGCTGGCACGTCTCGTCTCACCCGGAGGGCATGTCGTCGCGACGGTGCCCGACGGCGATCAGGACGACTGGGAGGGACACGCGAACTTCTGGTCGCGCGACGAGTTCGGAGCGTTTCTAGACCCGCTCGGAGCCGTAGACGTTCGAGTCGTCGGCGGCGACGTCCTGCTCGCCGTCGTCCGTGCCGGGCGCTCGCCAGACGCGTAAGCCCGCAGCCGAGCTTTCGAGCGTGAACCGCGCCGAGGCGAGCGCGTTGTCGAGGACGGCGCCCTCGACGTGATGCATCGGATTCGAGAGCGACTGCACGAACGGGGAGGCCTCGACGAGCAGGCCACCGGGGCGGACCGCGGGCAGCAGATCCTCACGGAGCGTGCGCTCGAGCTCCGGAAGGTGCTCGAGGACGTCGAGGGCGAACACGACGTCGAACGCTCGAGCCGGGACGGGCTCCCACCAGTCGAGGACGGCCACGCGCTCGGAGAGCGTTGTGGCGTGCGACGCGGAACCGGACGAAGTCCCGCTGGATCGCCGACAGCTCGAGGTAGCCGGCCCGGCGACCGGCCGCCGCGAGGGCGAGGCTGAGGTTGCCGGTGCCGCCGCCGAAGTCGAGAGCCGTGCCGCCGGCGGGCACCCGCTCGAGCAGGCTCGCGAGAAGGGCGTCGTCCCCGTGCAGGTGAATTGCATTCGCAAAGAGATACGTACGCGACGAGAGGTAGTACCAGTGGTCGCTGCGGAGCGGCCGGGGAAAGCTCTGCCACTCGCTTCGAAAGCTCTCGTGACGCCGGCGCACGAGCTCCTCGACCCGCGCACGCGGCAGCCGGGTGTAGGCACAGAGGTCCGCGACGACGTCGAGCTCTCGCCCTCCCGCGTGCAGCACAGGAGGGCTCGGGATGCGCTCTCCACGGTGCGGCGCCAGGAGGAGCGCCGTCGACACGTTCGAGCCCATCGCACCGATGCGCGTCGAAAGTGCGTGCGCGGATGCGACGGCGTTCGTCCGCCAGCGGCGGAATGCGGGACGCCGACCGGCGATCGCCGTCTCCGTCCGGCGGTACGCGATCGACGCCGCCTGTCGTGAGTAGTGTGCGACGCGCATGGAGCGGCAGGAGTCTAGTTGCTGGTAGAGCAGTCGCTCTTCGCCGTCCCGAAGGCATTCGACGGCGACGCCGGACGCATCCAGCGCAATGCGCTGGCCTCGTGGCGTGCGCTTCCAGGCGTCGAGATCCTGCTCCTCGGCAGCGCGGCGGGCGTCGCCGAAGCAGCTGCGGCGAGCCGGGCCGCTCATGTCCCCGGGCTCGACGAGACGCCGTCGGGCGCTCCCCGTGTCGACGCCGTATTCGAGCGGGCCGAAGCGTGGGCCTCATCGGACGCGCTGCTCTACGTGAACGGAGACATCCTCCTGCCGCCGAGCATCGTCGAGGTCGTCGGAGACGTGCGCGGGAAGCTTCGCGACGCGGTTTGCGTGGGGCAGTGCCTGAACGTCGACGTCTCGGCAGAGGTCTCGCGATTCGACCCGGCTCTCGCGGAGGGCGGCGTGCTGCGCGGGCCGGGAGGGATCGACTACGTCGCGTTCACGCGCGGAACCTTTCGCGCGATGCCGCCGTTCGCGCTCGGCCGCGCGTTCTTCGACAACTGGCTGATCTGGGATGCGCGTCGGCGCGGCCTCCCGGTCGTGGATCTCACCGAGGTCGTCCAGGCGCTGCACCAGAACCACGCCTACGACCATCTCGAAGGAGGACGCCGCGCCGCCTACGCCGGTGAGGACGCCCGTCGGAACCTCGAGCTCGCCGGCGGGCGGCTTCATCTCTTCAACATCGACGACGCCACACACCGGTGCACCGCGACCGGGCTGCGGCGAAACCGGTTGGCGCCGCTCCGGGCCGCGCCGCCGCTGCGCCGCGCCGCGCTCCTCTTCGGCGCGCTCGAGCGCCGCGTTCGCCGCGCGCCTCGACCCCTCGAGCCGGCATGAGCCGTCCCGACGTCCTGCACGTCATCGGTGCGCGGCCGAACTACATGAAGGTGGCGCCGATCCACGCCGCTCTCGAGGGCCGCGTCACGCAGTCCCTGATCCACACGGGACAGCACTACGACCGTCTGCTGAGCGACGTGTTCCTCGAGTACCTGCCGCTGCCGCGCCCCGACGTGATGCTCGACGTCGGGTCGGGCTCGCAGGCGGCGCAGACCGCGCGGGCGCTCGTCGCCGTCGAGGAGGCGCTCGTCGACCTCCGCCCGCGGCTCGTGCTCGTTGCCGGCGACGTCAACTCGACCCTCGCCGCAGCACTGGCCGCCGCCAAGCTCGAGCTTCCCGTCTGTCACGTCGAAGCGGGGCTCCGGAGCTTCGACCGGTCGATGCCGGAAGAGCACAACCGCCGGCTCACCGACCATCTCTCGAGCCTCCTGCTCGCGCACTCCGACTCCGCGGTCGCGAACCTCGCAGCCGAGGGGATCGCCGGCGACGCGGTGCAGCTCGTCGGCAACACGATGATCGACAGCCTCCTGCGCGGGCTCGACGCGGCACGCGAACGAGCCGCATACCGAGACTACGGGCTCGAGCCGGGCGCATATGTGCTCGTCACGCTCCACCGCCCGCGACTCGTCGACGACGTCGACCTCCTCGGGCGGACGCTCCGCGCGCTCGGAGAGGTCGCCCGCTCGCTCCCGGTCGTCTTCCCGGCGCACCCGCGCACGACCGGCCGGATCCGCGAGTTCGCGCTCGAGGTCCCTTCGGGGGTGCGCATGGTCGAGCCGCTTCCCTACCTCGACTTCGTCTCGCTCGAGCAAGCCGCCGCGGCCGTCGCGACCGATTCGGGCGGAGTGCAGGAAGAGACGACCGTCCTCGGCGTCCCGTGCTTCACGCTGCGCGACAACACCGAGCGCCCGGTCACGGTGACCCACGGCACGAACGAGCTGCTCGGTCTCGAGCCCGAGCGCCTCGCCGACATTCCCCGCTTGCTCGGGCGGCGTGCCCCGGCGGCCGGCCCGCCGCCGCTCTGGGACGGGCAGGCAGGGGCGCGCGCGGCCCGCGAGATCGAGCGTTTCCTCAGCGCTCTGCAGTGACGTCGAGCAGCACGCGCTCGAGCCGCTCGGCCTGACGGGAGCGGAGATGCTCGCGCGCGTACTCGCGCCCGCGACGACCCATCCGTGCGGCCTCGTCCGGGTGCGCCGCGAGCCACCGGAAGGCCTCGGCGAGCCGTTCGGGGTTCTCGGGCTCGACCGCGATGCCGCCGCCCGACTCGGCCAGGATGCGCGCCGACTCGCCGGCCGCCGCGAGGATGATCGGCCGCCCGGCGGCCATGAAGTCGATCAGCTTCGACGGCACGAAGTCGCGGAAGGTGGGATGCGCGGAGAGTGAGACGAGCAGCGCGTCGCTCGAGGCGAGGAGCGGCGGGATCTCGTCGAGGGGGACCTGGCCGCCGAAGGAGACGTTGTCGAGGTCGCGCGCCCGCTCGACGAGCTGCTCCCGGAGCGGGCCTTCGCCGATGAACGAGAACGCGAAGCCGTCGCCGACCGCCTCGACCGCGTCGATGACGCTCGGCAGGGCCTGTGCGATGCCGAGCGTGCCGGCGAAGGTGACGATGAAGCGGGCGCCGTCGACTCCGAGCCGGTCGCGCGACGGGCGGTCGCCGTCGACGAAGAACGACTCGAGCGTGCCGTTCGGGATCAGCACGGGCTCACGACGCGGCCGGCCCACCCGGGAGATGTGCCGGCAGAAGGGCTCCGTCACGGCGACGATCTGCGCGGCACGCCGGTAGAGCCAGCGCTCGAGCGACTCGGCGAGATGTCGAGTCCTCTCACCGGAGATCTGCTCCAGGCTGACCGCCGCCGCCGGCCAGAGGTCCCTCACGTCGAGCACGAGCGGTGCACCGAAGCTTCCGGCGATCGCGGCCCCGGCGGCGCCGGTGAAGAGCGGCGGCGTGGTCGCGAGCACGACATCGGGCCTGCCCGCGAGCGGCGCCACGAGAGTTGCCAGGGTCATGTAGGAGAGGTAGAACGCGACGCGCGTCCGTTGCGTCTTCTCCTCGTTGGCGTTCACCCAGACCCGGATGATGCGGTACCCGTTCGTGCGCTCGTCCTCGAAGATGCGGCCGCGGTACTCGGGCGGCATGACACCCTGCGGATGGTTCGGGAACTCGCAGATCACGGTCACGTCGTGGCCGCGGGCCGACAGGTACTCCGCGAAGGCCTGCATGCGCGTCTGCGTCGCTCCGACCTCCGGTGGGAAGTACTGCGACAGCAGGAGCACCTTCAGCGTCCGGCCGGCGCGCCCGATGCCGGTCGTCGTCCCGCGGGGGAGGGCGGGCGCCAGCGGGCGCGGCCGGCGGCCGATCACGCTGCGCACGCGAGGGCTCCGCACGTCGAGAAGCGTCCGGTAGAGGCGGTCGATGTCGTCGACGAGCCGCGGGACGGCGTAGCGGCCGCCGACGATCTCGCGGCCCGCCCGGCCGAGACTCGCGCGAAGCGGCGCGTCGTCGGCAAGCCGGGCGAGCCCGTCGGCGATCGCCTCGACATCTCCCGGCTCCGTGAGGATCCCCGTCTCGCCGTCGCGGACGACGTCCGCGACGCCGCCGACGTCCGTCGACACGACCGGGAGCCCGGCCGCCTGCGCCTCGATGATCGTCGCCGGGGTCCCCTCGTTGGCGGACGTGAGGCTGAACGCGTCGACCGCGGCGTAGATCGCACCGACGTCGGCGCGGTAGCCGGCGAAGTGGCAATGCTCGAGGACGCCGAGCTCTGCGGCCAGGCCGGTCAGCGCAGGGCGGAGCGGGCCGTCGCCGACGAGGAGCAGGTCGGCCTCGGCGCCGCGGCCGCGCAGGGCCGCGAGCGCGCGAATGAGGTCGTCGGCGCGCTTGATCTCCGTCATCCGGCCGAGCCAGCCGACGACGAAGCGATCCTCGGGGATCCCGAACTGCGCGCGGAGCGCCTCGCGGGCATGAGGCGGAGCGGCGGTTCTGCTCTCGAGATCGAGGCCGAGCCGGATCACCGCGATCCGGTCGGCGGGCGCGACGCCGAGCCGCACGAGGTCGTCGCGCACCTGCGGGCTGACTGCGACGAGCGCATCGGTCACGCGCGCGAGCCGGCGCTCGAGCTGGCGGAAGACGGCGGTGACGGCCGGGTCGAAGTAGCCGCGCAGCACGTGGCCGTGGAAGGTGTGGACGACGACCTTCGGTCGGTCTCGGCCGGAGACCATCGCGGCCATTCGTCCCACCGCACCCGCCTTGGCCGTGTGCGTGTGGATGACGTGCGGCCGGATCTCCTTGATGAGCGAGCGGATGCGCTTCACGGCGGCGAGATCCGGCGCCGGAGAGATGGCGCGCTGCAGCTCGGGGACGTAGAGCGGCTCGACGCCGAGCTCCTCGGCGACGTACGACATCGAGCCTTCCTCCTCGCCGACGCGGCCCGCGACGAGCGTCGTCTCGTAGCCGCGCCGGTCGAGCTCGCGCGTGAGATACGACACGTGCAGGGACGGACCGCCGACGTTCATGCGGGCGATCACTCGAAGCACCCGGATCGGCTCGTCAGCCAACCGGCCCGCCGATCAGAGCGAACGTGTTCTGCAGGCCGAGCGCCGACCCGACTCGCTGGAAGGGCGCGCTCTGCGTGCTGAAGTAGAGGACGAGGCGGACCGGCACGCCCCTCGCGGCGAAGAGCCCGAGCAACCGGCGGTGATCGACGCCCCCGCGCATCGCGTGGAACTCCTCGGCGTCCTCCGCGAGCGCCGGGGAGTAGCCGCGGAAGCGCCGCCGGAGGTAGCGCCGCGCACCGCGGCGGACGTCGCCCTGGCCGAGCCGCCACGCGAGATACGCGGCGCGCGCGTAGAGGCGCGTCGACCGGCCGAGCGAGGCGTGCAGCAACGGATCCTGGAAGGAGAAGAAGACGCCACCCGGCCGGAGGGCGTCGAGCGCCGCCTCGACGAGTGCGTGTGTAGTCGGGCACGTGGTGGAGGAACGAGACGGCCGCGACGACGTCATACGCCGGCCCCGCGTCGAGCAGCTCGAGAGCGTCGCCCTCGCGGCTCTCGAGTCCGGCCGCGTGTGCGGCGGCTCGCCGGCGCAGCACGTCGAGCCGCGCGCCGTCCTCGTCGACCGCCGTCACGCGCGCTCCTGCTTCGAGGAAGGCGATCGTCGCGCTCCCCTCGCCGGCGCCGAGGTCGAGCACGTGCGGGCGTCGCCCGTCCACGGACGCGAGGGTCGTCGCGTCCGCGGCGAGGCGTCGAAAGAGCGCGTGCAGACCGGCGTGCCTGAGGTGCGGGGCTGCGCTGAGGTACCGCCGGATCTCCGGGGCGTCGACATTGGCGGCCATCTCGCGTCGTGAGGGTACCGCGACCGCGGTACGGTGCTGGCGTGCGAGTCGTCGTCGACGCGCTGGCCGCACGTACGGGCGGCGGGCTGACCTACCTGCGCTCCCTGCTTCCCGCGGCGCGCGCCGCCGATCCGGAGCTCGAGCTCGCGGTCGTCGTGTCGCGCCCCGACCTGCTGCCCGAGCTCGGCGACGCGACGGTCGTCGAGGTGCCCGCCGCAGAGCGGCTCGGCAGGCGGCTCGCCTGGGAGCAGTCGCGCCTCGTGGCGCTCGCCCGGGATCTCGACGCCGATCTCATCTTCAGCCCTTCGGAACTCGCGCCCCTCAGGTCGGAGCTGCCGGTTCTCCTCGGCTTCCAGAATCCGAATCTCTTCCAGCCGCCCCTACGCAGCGAGGCTCTGCAGCAGCGATTGCGCTTTCGCGCGCTGCGTGCGGCGGCGAGCGCATCCGCGCGGCGCGCCGACGCGCTCGTCTTCGTCTCGGAGGCATTCCGGGTCATCGCGGAGGCGCGACTCCCGTTGACGGCTGCCCCGCGCTACACGGTCACCGTGGGCGTCGACAGCCGCTTCTCGCCCGACGGCGGCGCCGGCCGCTTCGACGCGCTGCGCCCGTACGTGCTGTGCGTCTCCGACGTGTACGCGTACAAGGGACTGGCCTTCGCGGTCGACGTCTTCGCGCGCGCCGCCGCCCGGCAGCCGGGCCTCCGGCTCGTGCTTGCCGGGAGGCGCGTCGACACGCGCGAGTCCGGGCGCATCGACGCGCGGATCCGGGCCCACGCGTCTCGAGGAGCGCGTGCTCCGTCTCGACGGCGTTCCTTTCGACGAGATGCCGTCGCTGTACAGGGGGGCGTCCTGCTTTCTCTTTCCCTCCGTCCTCGAGAGCCTCGGCCTGCCGCCGCTCGAGGCGCTCGCGTGCGGTGTGCCGGTCGTGGCCGCCCGGGCGAGCGTGCTTCCGGAGATCCTCGACGGGGCAGCGTCGTTCTTCGAGCCCGGAGACCTCGGCGCTGCCGCACGCCTCGTCGAGGCTGCGCTCGCAGGCGGCCGTGACGAGCGGAGTCGTCGCGACCGTCCTCGCGCGCCACGACCCGTCGGCGTCGGGCCGCGCGCTCGCGGAGGTCTTCCGCGCGACAGGCCGCGACTAGACTCGCCACGTGGTCGTGGTCGTCGTGCTGTTCTGGGCGTCTCTCGGCGCGCTCGTGTGGACGCACGCCGGCTATCCCGCGGCGGCACGCATCCTGGCCTCGCTCCGCCCGCGTCCGATCCGGACGGAGGAGGGCACGCTTCCCTTCGTCACGGTCGTCGTCGCCGCCCACAACGAGGAGCCGGTCATTGCCCGGCGCCTCGAGAACCTGCGCGCGCTCGACTACCCACCCGACCGCCTCGAGATCGTCGTCACCTCCGACGCCTCCACCGACGAGACCGAGGCGATCGCCGAGCGCGCCGGGGCGCGTGTCATCCGCAACCCGCGCGGCGGGAAGGTCGCGGCGCAGAACCGCGCGGTGCGCGAGACGACAGGAGACGTGGTCGCGTTCTCCGACGCGAACTGCACGTGGGCTCCGGATGCGCTGCGTCGGCTCGTGCGGAACTTCGCCGACCCCGACGTCGCCTACGTCTGCGGCCGGCTGAATCTCACGGCGGAGGACGGTCGCAACAAGGAGGGCGTCTACTGGCGCTACGAGCTCGCCCTCCGCGCGGACGAGTCGCGGCTCGACTCGGTCACCGGCGGCAACGGCTCGATCTACGCGGTGCGGCGAGAGGACTACGTCGAGGTCGATCCGCGCTTCGGCCACGACCTCTCCTTCCCGTATCTGATGGTGCAGCGCGGGCGGCGTGCGGTCTACGAGCCCGAGGCGCACGCGTACGAGAAGGCGACGCCGACGAACGAGGACGAGTACCGGCGCAAGGTGCGCATGTTCGAGCACTGCTGGGCGATCGTCGTCGAGGGCAAGATGCTGCGGCGATTGCGGCCGCTCTACTTCGTCGAGATCGTCTCGCACCGGCATCTGCGCTACGCGAGCGGCGCCTTCCACGTGCTCGCGCTGGCGACGAACATCGCGCTCCTCGGCCGCGGGACGCTGTACGCGGTGACGCTCGGGCTGCAGCTCGGGCTGCTCGCGGCGGCGCTCGTCGGCGTCGGGATCGCGCGCTACTACGTGCTCGTCAGCTGGGCGACGCTCGTCGCCCTCTGGAACTACCTGCGCCGCGGAGTGCCGACGACGTGGGAAGCAGCGGAGGGGACGCGATGACGAACCACGTGAGGACGACGAGCAGCGACGTGTTGCGCAGCGCATCGCGGAGCGAGGCCGTTGCGTTCGGCGCGAGGCAGAGGGCGAGCAGCGCGAGCGGCAGGTAGACGAGGTCGACGGGGCCGCGGCTCCGCAGCGCGCAGATCGCGCCGATCGCGAGCACGGCGAGGAGCGCGGTGAGCACGACGAGCGTCTCCTGGCCGCTCTGGTTTCGCAGCGGGTCGGCGTCGAGCGAGTGCACGCCGGCGTCGACGAGCGCGCGCCGCCAGCCGGCAAACGGGGCGCCGAGGGCGCTGTCACCCGACGTGAACCAGTTGCCGAGCTGCGCGCGCGCGTACGTCCACCAGCAGATGCTCGGGGCAAGCGTTGCGAGGAGGAGTGCCGGGGTGCGCCAGCCGCTCCGCCGGCGCCACAGCTCCCACACCGCGATCGCGAGCGGCACGACGAGGAGCGGCTCCTTGGAAAGCGGCAGCAGCGCGAAGCCGAGGAAGGCGAGCCGCGGTCGGCCTCCGAGATACGCGAGGAGCGAGCCGAGCAGGAGCGCGGCGCAGAGCGGCTCGGCGAGGTCGTGCACCGCCGCGTAGATGAGCCCGGGGTTCGCGATGACGAGGAGCGCCTCGAAGCCCGTGCCGCCTCGGCGGCGCCCGAGCACGGCCGCGAGCCCCGCGGCCGCGGCGAATGCCGCGAACCCCGCGACGAGGAGCGCGGTGGCCGCGGCGCCCGCCTGTCCCGCGCTCAGGAGCCAGCCGAGCCAGCCGTACAGCGGATGCCCGTAGCGGTAGCTCGGCTTGTCGAGCGCCTCGTGGACGCTCCCGGTCGCGATCGGGTCGACCGCGATCCCCCAGTAGAACTGCCCGTCGTAGGCCCCCGGATGGACGGTCCGGAAGCCGGGATCGATCCGTCTCGCCGCGGCGCCGAGCGGCGTCGCGGCGTCGACGCGCGGCAGGGACGTCGTGCTCCAGCCGGCGGGACGAAGCGACGCGACGAGCGCGACTCCGGCGACGACGACTGCGAGCGCGCCCGCGGCCACCGGGACTGCAAGGCCGTCCCGTGCTCGAGCCTGCACGTCCTCATCGTACGAGGTGGCCGTCGTCAACGTGTACCGCGCGCCGGATCCGGCCGCTACGCCCCGTTGACGAACACGGCGTACGCGCCCGGTCGCTCGTCGACCTTCGTAAGGTGCGCCCCGGGGCACGACTCCCAGAACGCGGCCGTGCTCTGCTTGCCGTAGATCGTCCGGAGCTCGTCGGACTCGAGGAGGACGAAAAGCCGGTGACCGGCGAGCTGGCCGCAGCGGAGGGGAGCCTCGTAGTCGATCTGCGAGAGATAGAAGAACCGCAGTCTCCCATCGAAGGTGAGGATCCTGTCCTGCGCGCGCACCTGTGGCGCGACGGCGTTCATCTCCGCTGCGAAGTCGCCTCCGAGGGCGATGTTCCGCATCAGTGCGCCGTCGCCGAGCCCCGAGAAGCCGCCGGCGCGGAGTGCGTGCCACCCGGACGCGCCGAGCCCGTTGATGTTCTGCGGGGCATTCGCGCCGACCAGCACGAGGGCGCCGGCCGGCACGAGCACGAGCCACTCTCGCCGGATCCGCGCGCCGGCCATCACCGGGAGGAGCGCCCAGACGATCAGAACGACAAGCGGCGGCCAGGCCGGGGCGAGGAGGCGGCCGTCGTAGACGGCGCGAAGAGCCCACGCGAGGAACGGGGGTGCCGCCCACACGAGGGCGCGAGCGACCTGCAGGCGGTCGGGCACCGACTCCGCGGGAGCCCCGACCGCCAGCAGAAGGCACGCCGCGAGCACGAGCACCGCCGCCTGCTCGGTTGCGCCGCCCGTGCCGAGGATGCCGACCCGCCACCCGTCCGCACCGGCGAGGTGCGGTCCGAGCCACGACCAGACGACGGCCGCCGGCGCAGCGACGAGGACGGCCGCGCGGTGCCGCATCACGAGCCGGGCGAGCGCGTAGGCGAGCGCGAAGGCGAGCAGCACCCGCAGCTCTCCGCCGAGCCAGCCGCCGTCGAGCAGCACGTCCTTCCGTTGTCGGTCTGCGAGCTTCGCGTAGAAGCCGTTCGTGCCGCTCGTCAGAAAGTCCACCAGTGCGAGGTGGACGTACCGGGCCTGGACGACGTCGTACACGACGCCGAGCCCCGTGCCGGCGGCGATCGCGGCAGCGGCGAACGTCCGGCGGCGCAGGTCGAGCCTCGGGCCGAGCAGCACCGCGCCGGCAAGGCCGACGAGCGCGGGCAGCGCCGAGGGTTTCGCGAGCACCGCGAGCGAGGCTGCAAGCGCAACGAGCGGGAGTTGCGCGCGCCTCAGCTCCGGGGCGAGCAGAAGCGCCGCCGTGAGCGCGACCATCGCTGCGACCGGAATGTCGGAGAGGCCCGCCGCCACGTAGCGGTCGAAGCCGGCGACGAGCACGGTGACGAGGAGCGCGAGAGCGGCCGCGAGGCGGCGGTCGATTCGGACCGTTCGCGCCGCGACGACCGCCGTCGATGCCATCAGGAGCACGGAGAAGCCGAGGCTCAGCAGCCGTCCGAGCGCCTGGTGGAAGCCGAAGACCCGCCAGACCGTGCCCTGCAGGACGTAGAAGAGCGGCCGGTGGTAGTCGGCCTCGCTGATTCCGGCGAAGCGGATGTGCGGCCAGTGCTCGGCGACGAGCCGCGACCAGACGCCGAACGACATCGCGTCCCACTCACCGTAGGGAAGCGCGATCGCGACGAGCAGCGCAGCAGCGAGGAAGATGGCGGAGAGGGCGGCGAACGCTGCCACGGCAACGCTCGTCGGCCGCAGACCGAAAAGGAAGCCGGAGTGTCGGTCCGGAGTCGCGCTCGGCGCCGATGTCGCCACCGGGCGCGAGTATAGGACGCCCTTCCGCCGGACTCGAATGGTAGAACCGCGCCTGTGCCTGCCGACAGCGAGATCGAAGTCTCGATTCTGATGCCCGTCTACAACGAGCGGGCGACCGTCGAGCGGGCGATCGAGGAGCTCCTCGCAACCGAGGTCTCGACGCGCGGTTGGGAGCTCATCGTCGTCGACGACGGCTCGCGCGACGGGAGCGGCGAGATTCTGCGAGGACGAACGTGGCCTTCGCACGTGCGCGTGCTCACCCACGACCGAAATCGCGGGAAGGGCGCGGCGCTCCGGACGGGGCTTGCAGGAGGCGCGCGGCCGCTACGCAGCCGTGATGGACGCCGATCTCGAGTACACGCCGGCCGACCTACCCGAGCTCTTCGAACCGCTTCGGAACGGCGATGCCGAGGCCGTGTTCGGAACACGCGGCTTCCAGGCGCACTCGGCGTACAGCTTCTGGTACGTCGTCGGCAACCGTGCGGTCACCTTCGTCGCGAACTTCGTCTACAACAGCTGGGTCTCCGACATCATGACCGGGCACAAGGCGCTCTCCACGGAGCTCTTCCGGTCGCTCAGCTTGCGGGAGCGCGGCTTCGCGATCGAGGCGGAGATCACCGCGCGCCTCCTCCGCCGCGGCATTCGCATCTACGAGGTGCCGGTGGTCTACAGGGCGCGGAGCCGCGAGGAGGGGAAGAAGCTCACCGCGCTCGACGGGCTGCGCGTGATCCGCACGCTCCTCCGCTGCCGGATCCTCTGATGAACCGTGTCGCGGACGTCGCGATCGCCGGCTCTGCGCTTGCCCTCGCCTCCCCGGTTCTCGGCCTCGCCGCCCTTGCGATCAAGCTCGAGGATCGCGGCCCGGTGCTCTTTCGGCAGACGCGGGTCGGGAGAGGCGCCGAGGACTTCGAGCTGCTGAAGCTCCGCACCATGGTCGTCGGAGCCGAGTCGATCGGCGCCGGCTACGCCGTCGACGCGGGCGACGCGCGCATCACGCGCACCGGCCGCCTGCTCCGGCGCCTGTCGCTCGACGAGCTGCCGCAGCTCTGGAACGTCATTCGCGGCGACATGAGCGTCATCGGGCCGCGGCCGACCCTCCGCTACCAGGTCGAGCGGTACGACGAACGGCAGCGGCGGCGGCTCGACGTGAAGCCGGGCATCACGGGCTGGGCCCAGGTGCACGGTCGCGCTGCGCTGCCGTGGGCGGAGCGCATCGAGCTCGACGTCTGGTACGTCGAGCACCGGTCGCCGCTCCTCGACCTGAAGATCCTCGCGAAGACCCCGCTCGCGCTCTTCGGCGGCACCTACAAGGGCGCGACCGGCGGCTGGCGCTAGCAGCTCCGCTCGACCGTGAGCTGCACGAGCAGCTTGCCGGTCTCCGAGGCCCAGTCGGCGGGGAGCCGCCACCACGGCGACGGCGAGCCGACGAACGAGAGGCCGCCGCCGAAGCAGCGGCGGAACAGCATGTGCGCACGGGTCACGTGGAACGTGGACGTCGAGACGACGATCGAGCGCCAGCCGCGCTCCTGCGCGAGCCGCGCCACCGCGCGCGCCTCCCCGCGGGTGCTGTACGGCACGGCGAGGAAGCAGACGACCTTCGCGGCGCCGTACCTGCCGGCGCGGCAGAGGCGGCGTCCTTCCTTCCACTTCGGCGTCCGGGCGACGCTCGAGATGGCGATGACCGGCACGACTCCGCGGCGGGCGAGGTCGAGGGCCGGTGCCAGCCGGTTGTGCTCGCCCGAGAGCACGATCGCGGCATCGGCGTGCTCCGGGGCGCCGGAGAGGTCGGGCGGCCAGACGAAGAGGACGAGGCACGCGGCAAGCCACGCCGACACGAGCGCGAGCACGACGACGAGGAGACGACGCAACACGGCTCGACGGTACTCTCTCCGCCCGTGAGCGGTGTCCTCTTCACCTGCGCCGGACAGCGCGTCGACATCGTGACGGCGTTCAAGCGCGCCGGCGCACGCACGGTCGCAACCGACGTCAACAGGCTCGCGCCCGCCGTCTATCACGCCGACGCGCACGCCTTCGTGCCGCGCATCGACGATCCCGACTACGTCGCGACGCTGCGTGCGCTCGTCCACGAGCACGACATCTCGCTCATCGTCCCGCTCACCGACCTCGACCACGGTGTTCTCTCGCGGGCGAAGTCGGAGCTCGGCGCGCTCGTCCTGCTGCCGGGCCCCGACATCGTCGACGCGCTCGCCGACAAGTGGCTCGCGCATCTCCTCTTCGTCGAGCGCGGCATCGGCTCGCCGGACACGTGGCTGCCCGACGACGTTCCCGCCGACGTCGAGTTCCCGCTGCTCGTCAAGGCGCGCCGCGGCTTCGGCTCGCGCGGCATCTACCGCTGCAACGACCGGCGTGAGCTCGAGTTCTTCCTCGGCTACACGACGGAGGACTCGATGGTGCAGGCGGCGTGCCGCGGCGAGGAGTTCTCGATCGACCTCTTCTGCGATCTCGAGTCGCGCTGCCTGAACGCCGTGCCGCGCACGATGATCGAGTCGAAGGGCGGCGAGTCCATCAAGGGGATGACGATCCGCGACGACGAGCTCGTCGAGGTCGGCCGCTTCGTCTCCGAGACCGTCGGGCTCGTCGGCCCGGCCAACGTCCAGTGCTTCCGCGAGCCCGACGGCACGCATCGCGTCACCGACATCAACCCGCGTTTCGGCGGCGCCTTCCCACTGCCCACCGCCGCAGGCAGCCGGTATCCGGAGCTTGCGCTCGCGCTCGCGGCGGGCGAGCGGCTGGAGCCGCGTCTCGGCGACTTCCGCGCCGGCCTCTACATGACGCGGTTCTTCTCCGAGCTCGTCCTGTCGGCCGGTCCCGACGGTACGTTGGAGCCGTTCGCGGAAGAGCTGCCAGAGCCGCTCGTCGAGCCCTAGGGATCGTCGCACTGACCGGGCTCGCCGCCGCATGCGGCGGTCCGCACGAGTCGTCGCACGCGAGGCTCGGCCCGGCGCCGACGCTTCGCCGCGACGGGCTCGCCCTGCCGAAGGTCCGCGGCCCGGTGCGCCTCGTCGTCACGGTCGTCGACGGCGACCGCAGCCTGCGCGTGCGACGCGCGGCGGTCAGCCTCTGGGGCCGCGACGCCCGCACGAACACGCACGGCGTCGCAGAGATAAAGGTTCCCCGGCTGCGGCCGCTCCACGTGACGGTCGGCGCCGCGGGCTTCGGCACGCGCACCGTCTTCGAGGGCTTCAAGGCGTCCCGCAAGGTGACGATCCGGCTCTACCGGCCGGAGCTGCAGTGGCCGATGTACGGCGCGACGGCGACCCGCGCTCAGGCGCAGTCGCACATCAAGCTGCGGCCCCCGTTCCGCACCGTGTGGAGCGTCGGCCTCGGCACGCTCATCGAGTTCCCCGCGGTCGTCGACGACGGCGTCGCCTACATCGGGAACGCCCACGCGACGATCCGCGCGATCTCGATGCGATTCGGCCGCGTGCTCTGGCGGCACGACACGCGGCACGGGAAGATGGCCTCGTCTCCGGCCGTCGTCGGGCGCGAGCTCGTCTACCACACGATGGACGGCCACGTGATCGTCCTCGACCGCGCAACCGGACACGTGCGGTGGAGCGTGAACATCGGCTCGCCGGTCGAGTCTTCGCCGATCGTCCGCCGCGGAGTCGACTACTTCGGCGCCTGGAACGGGCGGCTGTACGCCCTCGACCTCGCCCGCCGGCGGCTGCGCTGGAGCCGCTCGCTCGGCGCGAAGATCACCTCGAGCGCCGCGATCGACGGCGGACGCCTCTTCATCGGCGACTACGCCGGCAGGCTCTGGGCGCTCTCGCCCAGGACCGGCGCCACCCGCTGGGTCGGCGGCGTGAACGGGCGCGTCTACGGCACGCCGGCCGTCGCGGGCGGCCGCGTGTTCGTGCCGTCGTCGACCGGAGGCTCCCTCACCGCCTTCTCCGTCACGGGGCGGTATCTGTGGCGCGTCGGCACGGGCGCGTACGTCTACTCCTCGCCCGCGGCCGCCGGCGGTCGGGTGTTCTTCGGCTCGTACAACGGCGTCTTCTACGGCGTATCCGCCGCGAGCGGCCGCATCCTCTGGGGCGTCGGCACCGGCGGCCCGATCTCCGGGGCGGCGGTCGTCGTCGACGGGGTGGCCTATGCAGGCAGCTTCTCGCACCGGATCGTGGGCGTCGACGCGAAAAGCGGCCGGGTGCTGCTCCGCTTCGGGCACGGGCATTACGTGCCGGTCTCCGGAAACGGGATGCGCTTACTTTTTCACGGCTACTCTCGTCTCTATGCAGTGGAGCCCAAGATGACAGGAGATCGTTCCGTGAAACGAGGCATCACCATTCATCGCAAGCGACATCTGCGGCACACGCGCAAATGAGACGTACGGCGGCAGGGGTCGCCGCCGTCCTCGCGCTCGCTGCACCGGCCGTCGCACACGCGACTGTCGTGCACGACGCCGGGGTTGCGCGTAAAGGCATCACGCGTGCCGTCGCCCGCCACTGGGTGAAGCCGGCCGACGCGCTGCGCTACCGCACGGCGGTGACGCGCGCGCTTCGCGACATCAAGACGCTGCCGAAGCTGCGGGCGAACGTGATCGCGTCGCAGCTCTCGCAGCTCACGCCGCTCTCGGACTCGTACGTCTCGCCGCGCGCGCGTGCGCTCTTCACCCAGCTCGAGACGAACCTCGACTATCTCGAGACGCATCGACTTCCCACCGTGCGCATCGACGTCACCGACGACGAAGGCGTCGTCTACCGCTGGTTCCCGCGTCTCGGGCTCGAGTTCCATCCGCTCGCGAACTTCGGCGCTCTGAACAACGCGGCCGCGAAGAGCGACGTCGACGCGACGCGGACGCTCGCCGACGCGCTCCTCGCGCGCGCGATCCCGCGCGGTGGACGGCTGCTCTGGGAGTACCAGTTCCGCTTCGCGGGCGGCCGGCCGCCCTGGGCGTCGGGGATGGCGCAGGCCGTCGCCGCGCAGGCGCTCGCGCGGTCGTCTGCGCTTCTCGGCGACGCGAGCCTCGGCGCCGCCGCCGTGCGTGCGTACGCCTCCGTGCCGCCGTTCCTCCTCTCGCTGCCGAGCGGCCCGTGGGTCCGCCTCTACGGCTTCAACTCGCAGGTCGTGCTGAACGCGCAGCTGCAGGCGATCCTCTCGCTTCTCGAGTACGCGCAGACCTCCGACGACTCCGGGGCGGCGGCACTCGCGCAGCAGCTCGGCGCGACGGCGCAGTCGCTCTTCCCGCGCTTCGACACCGGCGACTGGTCGCGCTACCAGCTCGGCGGCGCGTACGCGAGCCGCGAGTACGAGAAGTTCGTCACCGACCTGCTCGTCAAGCTCGCACGCGAGACGGAGGACCCGTTCTGGGTCGCGGCGGCGCAGCGCTTCCATGCGTACTACTACGACCCGCCCCAGGTCGCGCAGCCCGCGCCGCCGCCCGAGATCTGGCCCGAGCCGCTCGACGGCTGGCTCGACACCGCACCGATCACGCTCACCCTCTCGATGCGCGCGTCGGTGACGCTCGCCGTCGCCGGCAAGGTCTCGACCTATCGCTGGGCGGCCGGTACCCACACCGTGAGCTGGAAGCCCCCGGCCGGGCTCGCCCCCGGCACGTACCCCGCGCAGGTCTCGGTCACGAGCTACGCCGGCAAGAAGGCGACCGTCTCCCTCGCGCCGGTCGTCGTCCACGCGGAGACGGCGCCGCCGACGCTCGTCGCGGCGGCGCTCGGCGGCACGACGCTCAACTGGCAGTTCGACGACCCCGGCACGCCGTGGCTCGCGCTCGCCGTCGACCTCGCCGACCCGACGCGGCGTCAACCCGCCGCAGACCCTCGACCTCGGGCAGCAGCCGACGAGCGGCACGATCGGCCTGACCC
This sequence comes from uncultured Actinomycetes bacterium, assembly GCA_963831405.1. Taxonomy (GTDB): domain Bacteria; phylum Actinomycetota; class Thermoleophilia; order Gaiellales; family Gaiellaceae; genus Palsa-739. The sequence goes on along the minus strand of CAWHPX010000011.1, from coordinate 94,582 downwards.
CGCCGCCCGGAACCTGGCAGGCGACGCTCCGCGCGACGAACTCCGCGGGGCTCACCGCCACGGTTCCCCTCGGAACGCTCACGGGGGCCGGATAACCTGAGCCGCCGTCATGCGGCGCCTCCTGATCGCTCTCGCCGTCGCCGTCGTCGTCGCCATCGGCGTCGTCGCCGCGGTCGTGATTCACCGGCTGCAGGCCGAGGGCAACATCCGAGGCTCCTCGACCGAGGAGTTCACGCTCTCGACGGCCGCTCCGAAGCCGCCGCCGCCGCTCGGGACGCCGTGGCCGCAGTACGGCTTCGACGCGACGCACGACCGCGCCGTGCAGCTCGCGCTCCGGCCGCCGTTTCGCAAGACCTGGTCGTTCGGCGCCGGCAGCCTCGTCGAGTTCCCGCCGTCCATCGGCTACGGCCGCCTGTACTTCTCGACGAACTCCGGCAAGTTCGCCGCGGTCAACGTGAAGACGGGTAAGCGCGCGTGGAAGTACCTGTCGCATCGCTGCGTCGCGGCGTCGCCGGCCGTCGGCCCGTACAAGCACGGCACCGTGTACGCCGTGTTCCTGAACAAGCCGCCGTGCAACGCCGCCCACACGAAGGGAAACGGCAAGGTGATCGCGTTCGCCGTGGGCCACGGGAAGATCCGCTGGCAGAAGACGATCGGGCCGTCGGAGAGCTCGCCGCTCCTGATCGGCAACCGGCTCTACGTCGCCGACTGGGACGGACGGGTCTGGGCCCTCGACGCGCGCACGGGGCGCACGATCTGGCGGCGCAAGCCGGCCCGCGCCGCGATCAAGGGCGCCGTCTCCTCGACGTCGGGCAAGCTGTACGTCGGCTCGTACGACGGCCACGTCTACTGCCTCGGCGCGCAGAAGGGGCGCCTGCTCTGGAAGGCGCAGGCGCAGCGCCGGCTGTACGGGCACTCGCGCTTCTACTCGACGCCTGCGCTCGCGTACGGCCGCCTGTACATCGGCTCGACCGACGGCAAGGTCTACTCGTACGGTGCGACGACGGGACGTCTGCTGTGGTCGCACGGCACCGGCGGCTACGTCTACTCGTCGCCCGCCGTGTGGAACGGCCTCGTCTTCGCCGGCTCGTACAGCAAGCGCTTCTACGCCTTCGACGCGGCGACGGGCGACGTCCGCTGGTCGTTCAGGGCGAACGGCGCAATCCTGGGCTCGCCGACCGTGATCGGCGAACGTCGTCTACTTCGCGACCCTCAGCAAGCGCACCTACGCCCTGAGCGCCCGCACCGGCAGGCAGCTCTGGACGTACCCCGACGGCAAGTACACGCCGGTCGTCGCCGTGCAGGGCCGTCTGATCCTCGTCGGGAACGGCAAGGTCTATGGGATGGTCCCCCGATGAGGCCGACGCCGTGAGATACGTCGTCACCGGCGCGGCGGGGTTCATCGGCTCGCGGCTCGCCGACGCGCTGCAGGAAGCGGGGCACGACGTCGTGGGCGTCGACTGCTTCACCGACTACTACGACCCGGCGGAGAAGGAGGCGAACGCGGCAGGCCTCACCGTGCAGCGGCTCGATCTTGCAGAAGACAACCTGGACCTCGACGCCGTCGACGGCGTCTTCCATCTCGCCGCGCAGGCGGGCGTGCGCAGCTTCGGCGACATCTTCCCGGTCTACGTGCGCCGCAACCTGCTCGCGACGCAGCGCGTCTTCGAGGCGTGCGCGCACGCCGGCGTCAGGGTCGTGTTCGCGTCGTCGTCGTCGGTGTACGGCGAAGCGGAGGCATATCCCACGCCGGAGGACACGGAGCCGCGCCCGATCTCGCCGTACGGCATCACGAAGCTCGCCTGCGAGCAGCTCGCCCGTGCGTACGCGGCCTCCTTCGCCCTGGACGCCGTCGTCCTGCGCTACTTCACCGTCTACGGGCCGCGGCAGCGCCCGGACATGTTCTTCCGGCGCGTCTGCGAGGCGCTGCTCTCGGGCGGCACGTTCGAGATCTTCGGCAGCGGCGAGCAGTCGCGGAGCTTCACCTACGTCGACGACGCGGTCGAAGCCACGATCGCGGGGATGGAGCGGGGAGGGCGCGGTGCCGTCCTGAACGTCGGCGGCGGCGAGGAGGCGTCGATGCTCGACGCGATCGCGCTCCTCGAGCGGCTCTCGGGACGGACGCTCGACGTGCGCCACGTCGGCGGTGCGAAGGGCGACGTCTCGCGGACGAGCGCCGACATCGCGCGGATCCGCGAGGCGCTCGGCTGGCAGCCCGAGACCGGGCTCGAGGACGGCCTGGCCAGGATGTGGTCATGGGCAGCCGCTAGAGTCGCCGCCGGATGACTGGCGTCACGTGACGGAGCCGCGGTTCGATCCCGAGGCCGAGCAGGAGGTCGACTTCGGCCGCTACTGGCGCGCGCTCGCCGCGCGCTGGTGGCTCGTCGGGGCGGGCCTCGTCGCCGGCGCGGTCATCGGCTACGCCCTCTCGCTCGGAGGAAGCCAGCAGTTCAAGGCGACGGCCACGCTCTATCTCGGCCAGCCGTACTCGGCGAGCGGCAACGTGCAGCTCCAGGCGGCGCAGACGAACCCGAGCACCGTCCGCCAGATCGCGCACGCCGAGGTCATCGTGCAGAAGGTCGCCGCGCAGTGCAAGGCGAAGGCGGGGAGCTTCCGCGGCGGCATCTCGACGCAGAGCGTCTCGGGCAACATCGCGAAGAACGGGCAGACGCCGCTCGTCTCGATCAGCGTGCAGGCGAAGAAGCGCCGGCTCGCGTCGTGCGCCGCGAATGCGCTCGCCCAGGCCGTCATCGGCAAGGTGTCCGCCTTCGCGAACCAGAAGATCGGCAACTTCAGCGCGCAGATCACGAACGACGAGCGCAACATCGAGCAGATCAACTCGGCGCTCGAGAGCGGCAGCCTCTCCGCCACCGACAAGCTCGTCGTCCAGATCCGGCTCGCTCAGGCGCAGACGGACAAGCTGCAGACGAGCCAGCTGCTGCTGCAGGCGAAGCAGGTGGAGGCGCCGTCGATCCTCACCGGCGCCGCGTCGCAGAAGGTCACCGCCCGCAGCCGCCGCAACACGGTCGTCGTCGCCGCGCTCATCGGGCTCATCCTCGGCGCGCTCGCCGCGCTCGTGTGGGACGGCGCCGCCGCCCGCTTCCGCCGCGGCTGATGCTCGAGGGCAAGCGCGTCGGCGTCGTCGTGCCCGCGCACGACGAGGAGGAGCTGATCGCGACGACGCTGCGCGGCATCCCCGCGTTCGTCGATCGCATCTACGTCGTCGACGACGGGTCGCGCGATGCGACGGTCGAGCGCGCACGTGCGCTCGGCGACGCACGCGTCGAGATCGTCGCGCACGAGCGCAACCGCGGAGTCGGCGCGGCGATCGTCACCGGGTACAAGCGCGCCCACGACGACGGCATCGACGTGGCCTGCGTGATGGCGGCCGACAACCAGATGGACCCTGCGGACCTCGAGCTGCTCGCACTCCCCGTCGTGCGCGGCGAGCTCGACTACGCGAAGGCGAACCGCCTCGTGACGGGCGAGGCGTGGACGCTCATCCCGCGCACGCGGTACCTCGGCAACGCCGTGCTCTCGATGCTGACGAAGATCGCGTCCGGGTACTGGCACATCGCCGACTCGCAGTCGGGCTACACCGCTCTCTCGAAGCGGATGCTCGACGAGCTCGACCTCGACCGCGTCTACACGGGGTACGGCTTCCCGAACGACTTCCTCGTGCATCTCAACGTCTGGAACGCGCGCGTGCGCGACTTTCCGTCGCGGCCCATCTACGGCGTCGGCGAGCGCTCCGGCATCCGCTATCGCAAGGTGGTGCCGCGCATCTCGTGGCTCCTCGTGAAGGGCTTCTTCTGGCGCCTGCGCGAGAAGTACGTGATCCGCGACTTCCACCCGCTCGTCTTCTTCTACGCGTTCGGCTTCCTCTCGACGCTCGCGGGCCTCGTTCTCGGCGGCATCGAGATCGGCTACCGCATCGCCGGCAACGACGTCAGCGTCGGCACGGTCGTCCTGATCGCGCTGCTCCTCATCTCCGGGTCGCAGTTCACGCTCTTCGCGATGTGGTTCGACATGGAGTCGAACAAGGACCTCCGCTAGACCAGTCCCACTACGAGCGCCGCCACTCGATCGTCACCCGGCCGCCCGCCGGCACCTTGAGGAGGACGCCGGGCATCGAGCCGGACCGAAGCCGCCAGCCGGCCGTCTTCGGCCGCAGGTCGCCGCGCGGGGGAAGGCGGCGTCCGTCGATCTCGACCGACGCCGGCCGCCTTCGCCCGAGCACGAGCACCTGCGCCGCCCCGGCGCCGCGGGCGAGCTGCAGGCTGACCGCGTCCCGCGTCGAGGCGGCGGTGAAGGCGCCCTCGGACGTCTTCCCCCCGGGCGCGTAGAGCCAGCCCGTCCGCCCCGTCCGCTCGAGCTCGTCCACCTGCCACGGTCGCCGCCACACGTTCGCCGCTCGAAGGTTGAACCGGATCGCGCTCCCGCTGCGGAGGTAGAGCGGGAGCTCGGCGAGCGGCGTCCTGCGCACGACGGTGCGGCCGCCGGCCCGCTCGCGGCCGTCGAAGACGTCGGTCCAGCGGCCGCGCGGCAGGTAGACGGGGAAGTCGACGGTGCCGCCCGTCCGGTCGACCGGCGCCGCGAGGAGGTCGTCCCCGACGAGGAGCTCCAGGTCGTGCTTCCAGGCGGCCGCGTCGTCCGGGTAGCCGAACGCGAGCGGCCGCAGGACGGGGATGCCGGTGGCATGCGCCCGGCCGGCGAGCCCGTAGAGGTACGGGAAGAGCTCGTAGTGGAGCACCGCGAACGCGCGGAAGAGGTCGGTCGTCTGCGCGCCGAACTGCCAGAAGCGCGCCTGCGGCCCGCGGCCGCCGACCTCGAAGACCGGCGACACGGCGCCGAGCTGCGCCCAGCGGATGAAGACGTCCGGGCGGAGCGACTCCGAGAGGTAGCCGCCGATGTCCGATCCCCACGTCGAGTAGCCGCCGAGCCCGGCCGTCGCCGCGGAGCGGATCGCCGCGCGCAGCCCGTGGTCGTCGCCCGTCTGGTCGCCCGCCCAGAACCCGGACGAGATCGGCGGCGAGCCGGTGAAGCCGGCGCGGAAGATCGCCGGCAGCGGCGCGAGCCCGGTCGCGGCGGCTGCGTCGGCCACGGCCCGCTCGAAGAGCACCGGATAGAGATTGTGGAGCGTCTGGCCGGGGCCGGCTGCGAGCGGCGTGTGCTCGAGGTCGACCTCGTCGCCGCGGTCCCCCTTGAACCCTCCGACGCCCAGGCGAAGCAGAGCCTCGAGCCGGCGCTCGAGCTCGGCGCGCGACGCGACGCTCGTGAGGTCGATCGCCGACAGGTCGCCGTCGCCCGGGACGACCCGCTCGTAGCCCCTGTCCGCCCCGCAGCTCGGGTCGACGAGCGGCGAGACCCACAGCATCAGGCGCACGCCCTCCGCGCGGAGCGCCCGGATCGTGGCGGCGGGATCCGGGAAGGCGGTGGGGTCGAAGGCGAGCGAGCCGAGGCAGGCCTCCCACGGGTTGTCGAGGAGCTCCCAGCCGATCGGGATGCCGCGCGACCGCAGCTGCTGCACGTCGTCGAGAAGGTCCGCCGGCCCGGCGACGGCGTCGCGCCACTTGATCAGCTCGAACTCGCTCGGGCGGGGCAGCACGGGCCGCCGTCCGCCGGCGGTGAGCGCCTGCTGGACCGCGGGGAACGAGCCGCCGAAGACGGTGTACGAGAGCTTCGAGCCGCGTTCGCAGATCTGCGTCGCGCCGACGTTGCTCTGCACGGGGCACGGCGTCGTGCCCCACTGGCAGCTGAACGCCGGGCCGTCGACCGCTCCGGGGAACGCGAGGCTGCCGACGCTCGTCGAGTTGATCGACACCCCGTAGCCGGCAGAGCTCAGGAAGCTCGTCGCCGGGGCGTTCGAGTGGCAGGCGTTCCAGACCTTCAACCGCACGATCCGCCTGCGGAGGTCGACCGCGCTGCGTCGCTCGCCGCCGCCGAGGAAGTGCTGGTCGAGCCCGGCCGTCAACGCCGTCCGGACGTACGCCACTCCGTCGGAGGGCTCGATGCTCCAGGCCGCCCTCACGCCGCTCCGCGAGCGCTGGAGCGTGACGCGTCCGACGCGGCCCGCCTCGTCCGTCCCGAGCACGTACACGGTCGCCGCGCCGTGATGCGACGTCCGCACCGGAACCGTCGTCCTGTGCACGGTGCCGTCTCCGAGCGCGTAGGTGAGCCCGCCCGCCTGCCTCGTCAGCACGCGCTCGGCAGCGTCGAACGAGACCGTGAACGGCCGATGCGTCACCTTCCAGGTGACGACGGCGGCGCGCGCCGCCGGCGTCAGCACGAGCGCCGCGTTCGCGAGACAGAAGACGAGGGCGGCCCGGCGAGCCACGAGGGCCAGTCTAGGGTCGATGGGTCCCCGTCGCGCCCGAGCGCGTAACGTTCGCGCGTGCCTCTGGCCGGCTACCGGTTCGAGCCGATCGTCGTCGCGCTCGTCGCCCTCGCGGCACTGCCCGTCGTCGCCCTGGCCGGGCCGCAGGACCGGACCCGCTACGAGCTCACGCGGCATCTCGTTCTGCAGCACACGCTCACGGTCGAGCCGAGCCTCTTCGATCGAGCGGTGTACGGCGGACGCTCGTATTCGGACAAGGCGCCCGGGATGTCGTTCCTCGCCGTTCCGGCGTACTCCCTCGAGCGCGCGGCGGGAATCGCGAAGGCGCCCCGCGCGTGGAGCCCGGAAGGCGACCTCTCTCTCTGGTTGCTCCGCGTCCTCACCTCCGGGGTCATGTTCCTCGCCGCGGTCGTGCTCGTCGGCCGTCTCGCGGAGAGGCTCGTCGCGGGTGCGGGCGCCGCCACGGCCGCGATCTTCGGCGTCGCGACGATGGCGGCGCCGCTCGCGCCGACCTTCTTCGAGCACGATGCAGCTGCAGCCTGTGCGATCGGGGCCTTCGCCGCGCTTCTCCTCGGCCGCGGACGGGCTGCGCTCCTGCTCGGCGGGCTCCTTGCGGGCGCGGCGGTGCTCTTCCAGTACGCCGCGGGGCTCGTCGTGCTCGTGCTTGCGGTCCACGTCGTCGTGCGTCAGGGCCGGCGAGTCGGCTGGTTTCTCCTCGGCGGCGTTCCGGGGGCGATCGCCCTCGGTGCGTACGACTGGGCCGCCTTCGGCTCGCCGTTTCATCTGTCGTACCGCTACGTCGCCAACCCGTTCGCGGAGCAGCAGCACCACGGCTTCTTCGGCATCGGCGTCCCCACGCTCGACGGCCTGCGGCAGGTCCTCGTCGGGACGCGCGGCCTCCTCGTCTTCTCGCCCGTCGTGCTCGCAGCGCTCGTCGGGCTGTGGCTCCTCTGGCGGCGCGGCGATCGAGCGGAGGCACTGGTCGCCTCCGTGCTGTCGCTCGTATTCGTGCTCGTCGCGGCCGGGTACTTCCTCCCCTACGGCGGCCAGTCGCCGGGGCCGCGGTTCATCGGGCCCGCGCTGCCGTTCCTCGCGCTCGGCCTGCCCTGTGCGCTCGTGCGCTTCCCGCGGCCGACGTTCGCGCTCGCGTTCGCCTCCGCCGCCCTGACGAGCGTCGACTCGATGACGTGGGGCGTGCGCCGCTTCGACGACTCGTCGTGGGTGCCGTCGCGAAACGACATCGCGAAGACCACGTGGGCCTGGATCGTGCCGAACCGCAACGTCGGGGCGATCCTCGTCCTCGGGTTCTCGCTGGCGGCGATCGGCACCGGCGCAGCCGCCTGGTCGCGCCGGTGAGGCGGATCGCGCTCTTCGGCGCGGGCCTCTTCCTGGTGAGCGCGGCCGTCGGCCCCGGCGGGCTCTTCGACAGGGCGAGGTACGGCGACGTCGCGTATTACGGCCACTACGCGCACGAGATGACGTCCGGGCTCTGGCCGTATCGCGACTTCTTCGACGAGTACCCGGTCCTGGCGCAGCCGCTCTTTCTCCTCATCCGCGTCCTGCCGGGGCCGTTCCCCACCACCTTCAAGTGGGTCATGGCGCTCTGCGGCGCCGCCGCGGTCGTCCTGATGGTGGCCGCGATGCGGACGCCGTCGCCCCGCATGCTCGCCGCGGCCGTGGTGGCGGGCCTCTCGCCGCTTCTCGCGGGGCCGGTGTTCCTCAACACGTACGACCTCTTTCCCGCTGCGCTGACGATCGGTGCAGTGCTCGCGCTCCTTCGCGGTCGCGAGCGCACGACGTACCTGCTCCTCGCGCTCGCCGTCGCGGCGAAGATATTCCCGCTCGTGCTGCTCCCGCTCGCCCTCGTGGAGACCTGGGAGCGTGGGGGGAGAGACGCGCTGCGCCGCGCGCTTCTGTGGTTCGGCGCGACGCTCGCGCTCGTGCATCTGCCCTTTGCCGTGATGGGGCCGGGCGGTCTCCGTTTCAGCTACTGGGTCCAGCTTCGCCGCGGCCTCGAGGTCGAGAGCCTCGGCGGGGCGGTGCTCCTTGTCGCCGACCGGCTCGGCGTCTACCACGCGACGCTGCGCGACGAGCCTCCGGGCTCGAAGAACGTCGTCGGCTCGCTGCCCGACGCGATCGGCGTGATCTCGTCGATCGTCGTCGTGGCCGCGGTGCTGCTCGCGATCTGGCTCTTCGCACGAAGGCGGAGGGACGTGCTCGCCGCTGCGTCTGCTGCCGTCGTCGCCTTCGTCGCATTCGGCAAGGTCTTCTCACCGCAGTACACGACATGGTTCGTCCCGCTCGTCCCCGCAGCGGGGATCGGCTTCGGCGCGCTCGTTGCGGTCGTCCTCGTGCTCACGCACGTCGTCTTCGATCGGTTCCACGCAGCCGGAGCAGAGACCGACCACTACAAGGCTGCGCTCACCTGGTGGGTCGCAGGACGCGACGTTCTCGTCGTCGCGCTCTATGCGGCACTCGTCGTCCGGCTGCGCGCGAGCCGGCTGACGAGGAGCAGGTAGAGGCCGACGAGCGCGAGGTTCCGCAGGGCCGTCACCCAGATCAGGGGGCCGAAGTGCACGGTGCGGAGGAACGGCTCCGGGAATCGCGCCCACACCTGCGTGAGTGCAAGCGTCGCGAGGCCGACGGCCCACGCCGCCGCCGAGCGCACCATCGCGAGGAGCGGCACGAGAAAGAGCAGATACTGCGGCGACAGGACCTTCGCGAACGCGACGAAGCCCACGGCCGCGGCCGTCACCGCGAACGCCGTGCGCGCGTCGTCGATCGGCCCCCGGCGCAGGAGCCACCACGCGAGCGCGACGGCGGCGAGGACGAGCGCGGACGACAGCGCCGCCGTGGCGCTCGCCGCCCTGCCGCCCACGTCGAACGAGAACGGTGCATGGCTCACGACGACGTGCACCGCCGGCGCCGAGACGGTGCGCGACCCCGAACGCCGCGCCGCCGAGGCTCTCGACCTGGAGCCCCCGCGTCGCCTGCTCCTGGAGGCTGAAGCGGAGCCCGCCGGGCGCGAGGGCGGCGAACGGCAGGAAGACGGCGCCCGCGGTGACGACGCCCACGACGGCGGCACGCAGCGCCTCGCGCCGGGCGGGGTAGGAGAGGAGCGCGGGAGCGAGGAGCGCGGGATAGAGCTTTGCTCCGGTCGCCGCGCCGAGCAGGGCGGCTCCGAGTCGCGGGTGACCGCGGATGGTGAACGCCACGGCCCACGCGGAGAGCGCCGCCGGCCAGAGGTCGAAGGCATTCAGGGTGATCGGCCCGAGGCATGCGGGCGCGACGGCGAGGACGAGCGGTGGCAGGTATCCGCGGCGCGCGTACGCGACCGCTCCGATCGCGAGGACGCCGCACGCGAACTGGAAGAGGTGGAACCACACGACGTAGTGCGAGCCCGGGAAGGGCGGGAACGGCGAAGGCGGGGATGGCTCCCGGGGGGAACTCGAGCGAGAACCCGGATCGATACGGCATGTGGCCGTCGACGACCTTCTCGCCGTAGAGCCGGTAGAGCCCCGTGTCTGCTTTGCCGGATGCGCTCCACAGCCCGACGTTCGGGAGGGAGCACGCGGCCGCGAAGACGACCACGGCGAGCGCGAACGCCTTCATCGCCGGACGCCCGCGAGCACGCGTAGGCCGCCCGCCCACAGGACGAAGAGCTCGGGCAGGCTTGCGTAGAGGAAGCGCGGATGCATGGCCGTGTTCGCGTAGAAGCTGTAGAAGACCGGGTTGACGAGCAGGAAGGCGAGCACGAGCGCGAGCGCCCACGGCCGGCGCATCGCGAGCGCGCCGACGATCGCGAGCGGCAGGATGATCGCGAGCGTGCGCGGATCGAAGATCGAGGAATGCGTCCAGCTCGTGACGATGTGGCCGGGGTCGAATGGATCGCTCGGCCATGCCTGCGGGTTGTCGAAGAGCTTCGGGTACGAGAGCGGCCAGTAGACGGCGACGAGCGGCGCGAGCGAGAGAGCTCCGGCCAGGTAGGGAAGCGCGTCGCGCGAGCGTCCGCGCAGGAGGACGACGGCGAGCGCGGCTGCAGCGAGCAGCCCGTTCGACACCTTGACGAGCGTTGCGGCGCTGAGCGCGCAGCCTGCGAGTGCGAGCTGAAGCTGCGTGCGGCGGGGCGACAGGACGAGCGCCGCAGCCGCCGTCACGAGCAGGGTCGACAGCGGCTCGCTGTAGTTGTGGAGGCCGGCGTCGACCTCCCACTGGCCGTTCGCCCACGCGCCGTGGCCGGCGACGAGGCCGACGAGCACCGGCCACGCCGTCCAGAATGCCGCCGCAAGCAGGCCGACCCGGCGGCGGCCGGTCGCGTTGCGGCCGAGGTAGGCGACGGCGACGACCGTCAGCGCGACGATCGCGAGCGAGAGCGCGACGCCGACGTCCCACGCGACGCGCTTCGTCAGGTCGAAGCCGAGCGCGCGGTACACCGTCATCGGCAGCGCCCAGAGAAGCGGCCAGCCGAACACCGCCGCACCGCTCGCCTTCATCCAGTGGACGTCGACGGCGACGACGAGGCCGAACGCGAAGAGCGCTGCGGCCGCGACCCAGGCGCGCAGCTCGGGCCGGCGCCGCCACAGCACGACGAGCGCCGCAGCCGCGGCGACCGCGAACAGTGCGTCGAGCGCCAGCACGGCGCGCGGCATCCGGCCCCAGGCGGCCATGAACTCCCGCGTCGCGGCATAGAAGCCGGTTGCGTCGCCCGTCAGGCCGCCGTCGCCCCTGGCGCGCACGAATGCGGGCAGCCCCGGCAGGCTCGACCCCTCGTCTGCGACGGCGGCGAGCGGGATCGCGATGCGAATCGCGGCGAGCAGCACGAGCGGTCCCCACCAGCGCATGGCGCGACGCTAACAGCGGGAACGGGCGTAAATCCTTTGTGAAGGCCGGGGCGGCCTTCCGGAGGCCCCGCTAGCATCGACGAGATGCCGACCGCCGTCGTCACCGGAGGTGCTGGCTTTCTCGGTTCCCATCTGTGCGACGCACTCGTTGCCGACGGATTCCGGGTGGTCTGTGTCGACAACCTCGAGACGGGCTCGCTGCAGAACGTGGAGCATCTCCGCGGCGACCAGTTCATGTTTCTCCACCACGACATCACGTCGCATCTGGAGATCGAGGGCCCGGTCGATCTCGTCTACCACCTGGCAAGCCCCGCGAGCCCGATCGACTACCTGCGGTTGCCGTTGCAGACGCTGAAGGTCGGCTCGCACGGCACGCACAACGCGCTCGGCCTCGCGAAGTGGAAGCGCGCGCGGTTCCTCCTCGCGTCGACATCGGAGGTCTACGGCGACCCGCTCATCCATCCGCAGCCGGAGACCTACTGGGGGAACGTGAACCCGATCGGCCCGCGCGGCGTCTACGACGAGGCGAAGCGCTACGCCGAGGCGTTGACGATGGCCTATCACCGCCAGCAGGGCGTCGATACGTGCATCGTCCGGATCTTCAACACCTACGGGCCGCGCATGCGCCCCCACGACGGGCGCGCGATCCCGACCTTCGTTCGCCAGGCGCTGGCGAACGAGCCGCTGACCGTGTTCGGCGACGGGTCGCAGACGCGCAGCTTCTGCTACGTCGAGGATTTGATTCGCGGCCTGATTGCGCTTGCGAAAAGTGGGGAGCATCTGCCGGTGAACATCGGCAACCCTGCGGAATACACGCTGCTCGAGCTCGCACAGAAGGTCCTCGAGGTCACCGGGGCGACGAGCGAGATCGTCTTCGAGGCGCTCCCGGTCGACGACCCCAAGGTCCGCCAACCCGACATCACCCGCGCCCGGCAGCTGCTGGGCTGGGAGCCGCAGGTCAGCCTCGAGGACGGCCTGCGGCGCATGTTGCAAACGAACTCACGGGAGTCACTGAGTGTCTAAACGCATCGCCCTGCTCGCGACGGCCGTCACGGTCGCCGCCGGCCTCGCCGTGTCCGCGGCGACGGCCTCACCGAAGAAGCACAGCTCGAAGACGAACAGCCACCTCCTCGTCGGCATCAACGACGAGGCGTTCACGCTCTACGGCGATCCGACCTCCGCCTTCGAGACGCTGAAGTCGCTGAAGGCGCAGGTCATTCGCGTCAACCTCTACTGGGGCGGCACGAAGTGGGCCGTCGCGAAGTCTCGGCCCGCCGATGCGACCGATCCCGGCGACCAGGCGTACGACTGGACGATCTACGACCGCCTCGTCCGGTACGCGAAGCAGAACGACATCAAGGTCGTCTTCTCGATCCTCTTCACGCCGGGGTGGGCCAACGGCGGGAAGGCGAGAACCGTCGCCCCGAAGAACTTCAAGGATCTCCAGAACTTCGCCTACGCGGCCGCGGAACGCTACAGCGGGCTGTGGACGCCTCCGGTCTGGCAGCAGGATCCGTCGAACCCGACGACGATGCTGCCGCTTCCGAAGGTGAACATGTGGACGGCCTGGAACGAGCCGAACAACCCGATCTGGCTGTCGCCGCAGTACAAGCGCGTCGGCAAGACCTGGCGGGTCGAGAGCGCGTTCCAGTACGCGAAGATCTGCAATGCGGTCTACAACGGCGTCCACACGCCGGGTCTCGCCCTGCCCGACGAGCACGTCGCGTGCGGTGTGACCGGACCGAAGGGGAACGACGCACCGGCGACCAAGCGTGCGTCGGTCGACCCGTTGACCTTCCTGACGCAGGCGCACCGCTTCGGGATGAAGAAGTTCGACGTCTACGCGCATCACCCGTATGCGGACATCGGCAAGAACGAGTCGCCGACGTTCGTGCCGACGGGCAAGCGCAAGCGGCGCGTCCAGCTCGGCAACCTCAATCTGCTGCTGAAGCTCGTGTCGAAGTTCTACGGCCCGAAGCACCTGTGGATCACCGAGTACGGCTACCAGACGAATCCGCCGGACAAGACCTACGGCGTGCCCTACAAGACGCAGGCCAAGTGGCTCACCCAGTCCTACGCGATCGCGAGGAAGAACCCGCGCATCGACATGATGCTCTGGTTCCTCGTGCGCGACGAGCCGGCCGTCGGCAACTGGCAGTCGGGCCTCACGACGGCCACCGGCAAGAAGAAGCCGGCCTGGGCCGCGTTCGTCAAGGTCCCGCGCGGCTAGCTACCCGAGCAGGAACTCGACCGTGCGCCGGAGACCCGCCTCGAGCGTGGTCTCCGGCGTATAGCCGAGGACGCGCTTCGATTTCGAGAGGTCGGCCCACGAGTTCCTGATGTCGCCCGCGCGGGGCGGCAGCTGCAGGCGCTCGACCGGCTTGCCCAGGATCTCCCCGATCGTGTCCGCGATGTGGTTCACGCTCGCCGGCGAACCCGCGGCGACGTTGAAGATCTCGCCGCTCGCGCCGTCGGCGTCGGCGGCGCGGATCGTCGCGTCGACGACGTTGCCGACGTAGGTGAAGTCGCGCGACTGCTCTCCGTCGCCGTGAATCTCGATCGCGTCGCCCGCGTCGATCGCGGTGACGAAGCGGGGAACGACGGCCGCGTACTGCGAGAACGGGCTCTGGCGCGGCCCGAAGACGTTGAAGTACCGAAGCACGACCGACTGGAACGACTCGTAGACGCGGGAGAAGCTGATGCAGTACCGCTCCGCCGCGAGCTTTGCCACGCCGTACGGCGAGATCGGATCGGGCGGAGAGTCCTCCGAGGTCGGCAGCTGCCTCGTGGAGCCGTACACCGAGGTCGACGACGAGAAGACGACCCGGCGCACGGCCTCGTCGCGTGCGGCGAGCAGCACGTTCAGTGTCCCCTCGACGTTGACGGCGCTCGAGGTCAGCGGGTCCTGCACCGAGCGGGGCACCGAGCCGAGCGCGCCGAGATGGTAGACGACGTCGACGCCGCGCACGGCGTTGTGCACCCGCTCGTAGCTTCGCAGCTCGCCCTCGACGATCTCGACGTCGAGGCCGTCGAGGTTCGCCCGGCTGCCGGTCGAGAAGTTGTCGAGCACGCGGACGTCGTCTCCGCGCTCGAGGAGCCCGTGAACGAGGTTCGACCCGATGAAGCCGGCGCCTCCGGTGACGAGCACACGGGCCAGCTAGCCCACCGCCTCGACGTGGTAAGTCGGCCGCACGGAAGCGAACGGTAACGGACGCTTCGGCAGGCGCCGCCCGCTCACTCCTGCTGCAGCCGGGTCGCGCCCGCGCCGAGGGCGAGAAACGTGAATGCGTCGAGCGGGATGCCGGCGACGAAGCCCTGCGCCGTCCAGAGCCAGACGAGGAGCGCGACGGAGAGCAGGCCGTAGAGCCCGGTGAACGAGTCGAGTGCCCGCACGGCAACCCAGGCGGCGGCGGCGAAGACGGCGGCCCACAGTGCGAGCCCGATCACCCCGAGATCCGCGAGCGCCTGGAGCCACGAGTTCTGCACGCCGTAGCGGCGGTCCGGCGCAGCCGACGGGAAGGCGAGCGGCGCCTCCTTCGGGAAGCGGCGATGCGCTGCAGGCAGGTACGGCCCGAAGCTCGCGGGCTCGGAGGAGCCTTCCCAGCCGACCCCCGTCACGGGATGGTCCTTCCAGATCTCGAAGCCGAGCCACGCGAGCAGCGTGCGGTGAGCGTAGGTCTGCACCTTCTTCGCCTGCGGCTGCGCCGAGACCGACGACGTGCCGAGAAAGCGGCTGAAGTCCGTGATGTCGCCGATCCGGATCGCGACGGCGCCGAGGAGGACGACGCCCGCCACCGCCGCGACGGTCCGGAGGCGCCGGCGCGGCAGGTCGCGCCGGCGCACGAGCACGACGACGGCGAGAGCTGCGAGCGACGTCGCGAGCCCGAGAATGGCCGCGAGCGCCCCCGCGACGATCATGCCGAGCGCTCCGGTGGCAAGCGCTGCGGTTGTGAGGCGGCGGCCGAGCCCCAGCACGGCGCACACGACGCCGACGAGGAGCGCCGCTCCCGAGAGCACCGCGAAGTCGGCCATGGAGAGGAACGACGCCTGGCGGTGGCCTGCCGCGCCGGTGAAGAAGATCGCCGCGCCGAAGAACTGCGCGATTCCGACGAGCGTCGCGAAGGAGCTCCAGACGACGAGCGACCAGGCGGGCAGCAGCGCGTCGCGTCCGCGGCGGAGCAGGAGCGGCACGGCGGGAGCGATGAGCGCGTACTCGGCGAACTTCGCCGCCGTGACACCGTGCGTCCGCCAGGGATAGGAGGAGCTGTGCCGGTGGCCGAGCGCGACCTCGACGAGCACCCACAGGAGGAAGAGCGCCACGGGCAGCCACAGGGGCAGACCCGGCCTGAGGGCGGAAAAGCCGCGTCGCACCCCCTCGACGAGCGCGGTGACGACGATCGCGAGGACGGCGAAGTCCGAGAGGTACGCGTTGACCGTGGTGCCGCCGAAGCCGACCGCGAGCCCGGGCTGATACCGGACGTGCAGGAAGAGGATCGGGATCGCCGCCGCCAGCACGACCGCGCCGGGCGACACACCTCGGGTCGCAAACCTGGTCGCCAACGAGACCGCGACTATACCCTCGCCTGATGCGCCGGCTCCTCGTCCGCCGCTCGATTGCCGCCGTCGGCGTCTACTCGTCGGTCGCGCTGGGCTTCCTCGGCACCGTCGTCGCGACGCGCGAGTTCCACTCGACGCGCATCTTCGGCGACTACGCGACCGTGATCTTCGCGACCGGCTTCCTGCAGTCGCTCTTCGATCTCACCGTCGAGGAGGCGCTCGTCAAGTACGGCTTCCGCTACACGACGCGCGAGGACTGGGGCCGTTTCCGGCGCCTCTTCGCGGGTGCGATGCGCGTCAAGCTCACGGGCTCCCTGCTCGGAGCCGTCGGGCTCGTCGTCTTCTCGCAGGTCGCGCCCTCCCGGCTCGAGATCCCCTGCCTGCTCGCGGCGGGCATCCCGCTCAGCCAGTCGCTCGAGGGCCTGGCCGGCTCGATCCTCTTCCTGCGCAGCCGGTACGACATCCGCTCGCTCTTTCTCGCCTGGGGGATGGGGCTCCGCCTCGCCGGGATCGCGGTGGGCGCGCACTTCGGCCTCCGCGAGGCCATCGCCGGCGTGCTTGCAGCGCAGGTTGCCTCGACCGCGTCGATCGGGCTCGCGGCGCTCGCCGCGTTCCGGCGCTTCCCGCGCGCGGCGTCGACGCCGCTCGGCGACGATCGCCGCGAGATCCTCTCGTTCGTGCTCCAGTCGAGCGCAGCGACCGGAGTGCTCTCGCTGCGCAGCGGTCTCGCGCCGCTCTTGCTCGGCGCGGTGACGAACACCGTGCAGGTCGGCCTCTTCCGCGTCGCGCAGGCGCCGCAGTCGGGATTCCAGGCGCTGTCGGGCCCGGCGCGGATGGTGCTCCTGACCGAGCAGACGCGTGACTGGGAGAAGGGCCGGCAGAGTGTCGTCCTTCGCGGCGTCCGGCGCTACAGCCTCGTGGCGCTCGGCATCTCGATCGTGGCGACGCCGCCGCTTCTCATCTGGATCCCCGACCTGATCAGGCTCGTCAACGGCCCGCAGTACGTCGGCGCGGCGGATGCCGCGCGTCTCTTCACGCTCGTCGCCGCCGTGCAGCTCGTCGTCGGGTGGTCGAAGTCCCTGCCGGTGACGATCGGCCGTCCCGGGCTCCGCATCCTCACGCACGGGATCGAGACGATCATCGTGCTGCCCCTCGTCGTCGCCTTCGGTGCGCTCTGGGGGGCGACCGGCGCTGCGGGCGCGGTGCTCGTCGGCATGTGCGTCTTCGCGGCCGTGTGGGCGTTCGTCTTCGTGCGCATCCGGCCGGAGGACATCGGGCCGCCGTCTCCGCTGCAGGAGACCGGAGCCGTCCTTCCGTGAGAGCTCTCGTCGTCTCCGGGATCTGGCCGCCGGACGTCGGCGGTCCGGCCAGCCATGCGCCCGACGTCGCTGTCGTACCTCCGTGCGCACGGGCACCACGTCGAGGTCGTCGTCACCGCCGATCGCGCGCCGGCGCAGCAGCCGTACCCGGTTCACTGGATCAGCCGCTCGCTGCCCAAGGGCGCCGTGCACGTGCGGACCGCCGTCGAGGTCGCCCGCAGGGCCGCGCGCGCCGACATCGTCTACACGACGGGCATGTTCGGCCGCAGCGCCGCAGGTGCGACGCTCGCGCGGCGGCCGTACGTGGTCAAGCTCACCGCGGATCCCGCTTTCGAGCGTGCGCGCAGGCGCGGCGTCGTCGGCGGCGACGTCGACGAGTTCCAGCGGCGCAGCGGCGGCGCGGCCGTTCGCGTGCTTCGCCTGGCGCGGGACGTCGAGCTGAAGCACGCCGCGCACGTCTTCACGCCGAGCGCGTACCTGCGCGAGCTCGCGGTCTCGTGGGGCATCGAGCCTTCGCGCGTCTCGGTGCTGCCGAACCCGTCGCCGCCGCTGCCGGAGCTGCCGCCGCGCGAGGAGCTTCGCCGCGGCTTCGCGATCGACGGCCCGACGCTCGCGTTCGCCGGCCGCCTCACCGCACAGAAGTCGCTGCGCGTCGCGCTCGAGGCGCTGGCGGCGGTCGACGGGGTCGCGCTGCTCATCGCCGGCGAGGGCGACGAGCGCGCCCGCGCTCGAGCACGACATCGCCGAGCTCGGGCTCGGCGGGCGGGTTCGCCTCCTCGGCGCACAGCCGCGCGCACGCGTCGTCGAGCTCTTCGCGGCCGCCGATGCGTCGATTCTCTCCTCGAGCTGGGAGAACTTCCCGCACACGGTCGTCGAGGCGCTCGCCGCCGGCACGCCGGTGCTCGCGACGGCGACGGGCGGCGTCGCGGAGGTCGTGCGCGACGGCGAGAACGGACTGCTCGTCCCGGTGGGCGACGCGAAGGCGCTCGCCGACGCGATCCGCCGTTACTTCGCCGACGACGAGCTCCGGCGCCGGCTCCGCGACACGGCCACGGGCGTCCGTCGCGGCGTATGCGCCGGAGCGTGTGTTCTCCACGCTCGAGGAAGCCCTCCTGCGTATCGTGGCTCGATGAGGAAGCCCCGCGTGCTCTTCGTCGCCCGGACCCGGTACCGGCTGCCGCTCGACGCCGAGCCTCGCGAGGAAGTACGACGCCCTGGCCGCGGAGCTCGACCTGCGCGTGCTCGCCACTGCGCTCCGTGGCTCGCCGACCGAGGACGGGACGTTCACGCTCGTGCGTCCTCTGCCGCGCGCGGTCGACGGGCCGCTCTTCTGGCTCGCGCTCCCGCCGCGGATCGCGCAGCTGCTGCGCGAGTTCCGGCCCGACGCGATCGTCTGCCAGACGGCGTACGAAGCCGCCGCCGCGCTCGTCGCGCGGCGGATCGCACGCGTGCCCGCGCGCGTCGTCGTCGAGGTGCACGGCGACTGGCGCACGTCGACACGCCTCTACGGCTCGGGTGCGCGGCGCATCCTCTCCCGCCTCGGAGACGCCGTTGCCGCCGCCGCGCTGCGGCGTGCCGACGCCGTGCGCACCGTGTCTCCGTTCACGGCGCAGCTCGTGCAGGGCCTCGGCGTCGAGCCGGCCGCGGAGTTCCCCGCGTTCATGGACCTCGAGCCGTTCCTCGTCGAGGCGCGGCCGCTTCCCGAGAGGCCGTCGGCGCTCTTCGTCGGCGTGCTCGAGCCGTACAAGAACGTCGACGGGCTCGCGGAGGCGTGGCGGCTCGCTGCAGCCCGCGTCCCCGGCGCGTCGCTCCGGATCGTCGGCAAGGGCAGCCGCGCCGACGTCGCCGAGGCGCTCGTGCGCGAAGGCGCTCGCTGGGAGCGCGAGCTTGCGCCGGCCGAGGTGGCCGACGGCGATGGACGACGCCTGGGTGCTCGTGCTCCCGTCCCGCTCGGAAGGGATGGGCCGCGTCCTCGTCGAGGCGTTCTGCCGTGGCCGCGGCGTCGTCGGAACGCGCGCCGGCTCCATCCCGAATCTCGTGGAGGACGGCGTGTCGGGGCTCCTCGTGCCGCCGGGAGAGCCCGCCGCGCTCGCGGACGCGATCGTGCGCGTCCTCTCCGACCGCGCGCTGGCCGAGCGGCTCGGCGACGGAGCGCGTGCGGCCGCCGCCCCGTGGCTTCAGACGCCGGAGGAATACGCACGGCGGATCCGAGAGCTCGTCGCATGAGGCTCGTCTTCGTCACGCAGGCTGCCGATCCCGGGCACCCCGTGCTCGGCGCGACGCTCGCGAAGATCCGCGCCCTCGCCGCGCGCGTCGACGAGGTCGTGGTGATTGCCGACACGGCGGCCGGCGACGCGCTGCCGGCGAACTGCTCCGTGCGCACGTTCGCCGCGCCGTCGCAGGCGGCGCGCGGGGCGCGCTACCTTGCGGCGCTCGCGCCCGAGCTCTTGCGGCGGCCGGTTGCGGTCGTCGCGCACATGTCGCCGATCTTCGCGCTCCTCGCCGCGCCGCTCACCAAGCCGCTGCGCGTCCCGCTGCTTCTCTGGTTCACGCAGCAGGCTGCAGGCCCGTCTCTGCAGACCGCGGAGCGCGTCGTCGACCGCCTGCTGACGGTCGACGTGCGAACGGTGCCGATCCGCTCGCCCAAGGTGCGCGCGATCGGGCACGGGATCGACGTCGACGCGCTGCCGTGCGTGCCCGAGCGCCGCCCGCCCCTCCGCCGGCTCCTCGGGCTCGGCCGGTACGCGCCGGTCAAGGGGTGGGAGACCGTGCTGCGCGCGCTGCCGGCGCTGCCGGACGCGACGCTCAGCCTGCACGGCCCGCTGCTCACCGACGCCGATCGCAGCGAGCTGCCGCGGCTCGAGTCGCTCGCGGGCGAGCTCGGCGTGGACGGGCGCGTGACCTTCGGGCCCGAGGTGCCGTACGCGACGGTGCCTCAGCTCTTCGGCCTCGCCGACGCCGTCGTCAACGCGACGCACGGCAACGCTGCCGACAAGGTCGTCTACGAGGCTGCGGCCGCCTGCCTGCCGGTGTTCGCCGCGTCTCCGGTCTTCGACGCGCTGCTGCCCGCCGGGCTCCGCTTCCACGGCGACCATCCGAGCTCGCTCGCCGAGAAGATCGGCGGCTACTCGGGCGGTGCGGGTCGCGAGCTGCGCGAGCGCGTGGCGGCCGGGCACTCGGTCGACCACTGGGCGGAGCGGGTCCTCGAGGAGGCCGGCGCATGAGCCCGCGCGTGCTCTTCGTCTCGCGCGAGCGCTTCCGCCTGCCGCTCGAGGGCGCGCAGAAGCGCAAGTGGGACGCGCTCGCCGGCGTCGTCGACCACCGCGTGCTCGCAGCTGCGCCCGCCGGGTGGCCGACCGGCGACGATCGGTTTCACCTCGTCGGCCCCGCTCGGCCGCGGGTGCTCGACGGCGCGCTCTTCTATCTGCTGCTGCCGTTCCGCATCGCGCGCGAGCTGCGCGCCTTCCAGCCCGAGGCCGCACTCGTGCAGGGCGTCCACGAGCTCGTGGCGTTCCTCGCCGCGCGCTCGTGGACGCGCTCGCGGACGAAGGTCATCCTCGACGTGCAGGGAGACTGGCACGAGGCGACGCGCCTCTACGGCTCGCCGCTGCGCCGGCTCCTGAACCCGTTGAACGACGCGTTCGCGCCGTACGCGGTGCGCGGAGCGGATGCGGTGCGCACCGTCTCGACGCAGACGAGCGGTCTCGTCCGGGCGCTCGGCGTCGAGCCGGCCGCGGTCTTCCCGTCGTATGTCGACGCACAGGCCTTCCTCGAGCGGCCGGCCGGCGCCGCTCCCCGCGCGCCCGCGGCGCTCTCTTCGTCGGCGTCCTCGAGCGCTACAAGGCGTTCGACACGCTCGCCGAGGCATGGCGCCTCGCCGCGCCGCGCGTCCCCGAGGCGACGCTGCACATCGTCGGCGACGGGACGATGCGCGAGCGTGCCGGGGAGCTCATCGCCGAGCTGCCGGCGCAGACGGCGTGGACGGCGCGTCTCGCCCCGGAGGAGGTCTCGCTCGCGATGGACGCCGCCTGGCTCGTCGCGCTGCCCTCACGCTCGGAGGGCCTGCCGAGGGTCGCGCTCGAGGCGGCGTGCCGCGGCCGCGCGATCGTCGGCGGGAACCGGGCCGGCATCCCGGACGTCGTCGCCGACGGCGAGAACGGCCTGCTCGTGAACCCCGACGACGCAGCCGAGCTCGCGGACGCCCTCGTCCGCATCCTCTCCGACCGGGCCGAGGCCGAGCGCCTCGGGGCCGCCGCACGCCGCACGGGCGAGTCATGGGGCGTCACGCCGCCGGAGTACGCCGCCAAGGTGCGCGCCCTCGTCGACGGCGTGCTCGCGGGCTAACCTCTCTCCCGGTGCGCGAGCAGATCAAGCAGCTGCTGAAGAACTCCGTCTACCGGGCGATCGGCGAGACGGCGAACGGCATCGGCGTCGTGAACGGCGACGGCCGGAGCCTCCGCGTCCTCATGTACCACAAGGTGAACGACGTGCCCGGCAACCGGATGTCGATGCCGGTCTCGATCTTCGACGAGCAGATGGCGCAGCTGCGAGAGCTCGGCTACACGGTCGTCGATCTCGACGCGGTACTCGGCCACTACGTCGACGGCGCCGCGCTGCCCGACGGAGCCGTGCTGATCACGTTCGACGACGGCTACCGCGACAACCTCGAGAACGCGGCGCCGGTGCTGCACAGGCACGGCTACCCCGCGGTGCAGTTCGTGCCGCTCGCGTTCGTCGGCGACCGCCAGCCGCTGCCGCACGAAGAGCACCTCGCGCAGAGCGGCGTGATCAACCGGACCGTCGACTGGGAGGAGCTCGGCGAGCTCGAGCGTCTCGGCGTGCGCATCGAGTCGCACGGCATCAGCCATCGGCCGCTCGCAGACCTCGAGCTCGACGAGGCGGCCCGCGAGATCGCGATCTCGAAGCTCCGCCTCGAGGAGCGCCTCGGCCGTCCGGTACGCGCGTTCTCGTACGTGAAGGGCTCGGAGGCGCACTACAAGCAGGTGCATCTCAGCCTCGTGCGCCAGGCGGGGTACGACGTCGCGTTCACGGCCGTCTCCGGGGCGAACACTCCCGCAAGCGACCCGCTGCAGCTCCGCCGCTACAACGTCGAGCCGTACTCGTCCCGCACCTTCGAGCTCGTGCTCGCCGGCGCCTGCGATCTCATCGCGGTGAAGGACACGGTCACCGGCACCCGCGCCCGCCGCGTCTTCAACGCGGCGCTGGGCACGTCCTCGAAGTGATCGTCGAGCCCGCGAGGCGCGACGAGTTCCTCGCGCTGATGCAGGAGACGTACGGGGAGGCGATGTCGCCGGCCGAGTTCGACTGGTGGTTCGACCGCAACCCCGCCGGGCCGCGGATCCTGAACGAGGCGCGTGACGACGACGGCGCCCCTCTCGGCACGCTCGCCATGTCGTTCGCCCGGATGAGCCAGGGGCTCGCGGCGTTCGCGGTGCACGCGGTGACGACGCCCGCGGCGCGGGGGCGCGGGGTCTTCTCGACGCTCGAGCTCGCGAACGAGGAGCAGGCGGCGGCGGCCGGGGCGGGGTGGGCGCTCGGGTTCACGAACCCGATGGCCGGCCCGATCCTCGTCGGCCGGCTCGGCTGGGAGGACGTGACGTCCCTCCGGATCTGGGTGCGGCCGAAGCGGCTGCGGAAGAAGGGCCGCGGCGAGCTTCGCGGCGGCCCGGACGTGCGGCCGTTCACGGAGAGCGTGCACCTCGGCGCGCATCATCTCGTCCGCGACCCGGAGTACCTGAACTGGCGCTACGCGGACTCGCCGCGCGCCTACGTGCGCGTCGACGACGGCGACGGGTGGGCCATCGTCACGCACAGCGTCTGGCACGGCTTCTCCTCCGCGGTGATCTGCGAGGCGGTCGGCGGAGCCGGTGTCCTGCGCCGCGCGGCGCGCGCGGCGGAGGCGGATCTCGCGGTCGCCATGGTCAACCCGGGCGAGGAGCGCCGCTATCTCGCCGCCGGGTTCGTGCCGACGCCCCGGACGATCCGTTTCATCGGCAAGCGCCTCACCCCCGACGCACCGGAGCTGCCGAAGAGACGAAGCGACTGGTCGTTCACGCTCGGCGACCTCGACTTCTTCTGATGCAGCGGCTCGTCTTCGCCACACAGCGGCTCGACCCGGACGATCCGGTGCTCGCTGCGACCGTGCCGATGGTGCGCGCGCTCGCCGAACGCGTCGACGAGCTGGTGGTGCTCTGCGACACGGCGGCCGACGGCGCCGTGCCGGCAAACGTCCGCGTGCACGAGTTCGGCGCGCGGACCCAGGCTCAACGCGGCGCCCGCTTCACACGCGGCGCTTGCGCGGGAGCTCGATGCCCGCCCGATCGGCGTCGTCGCGCACATGGTCCCGCTCTACGTCGTGCTCGCGGCGCCGCTCGTGCGGCCGCGTCGCATCCCGCTCGTCCTCTGGTACACGCACTGGAAGGCCCACGCCGTCCTGCGGCTCGCCGAGAAGCTCGCGACGACCGTCGTGTCGGTCGATCGCAGGTCGTTTCCGCTGCGCTCGTCGAAGGTGCACGGCATCGGCCACGGCATCGACCTCGGCGAGTTCGCGTGCTCCGAGCCGCCCGCCGGCGAGAAGCTGCGCATCCTCGTGCTCGGCCGCTACTCGCCCGCAAAGGGCCTCGAGACCATCCTGCGCGGCGCGGCGCTCGCCGGCGCGCAGGTCGAGGCCCACGGGTCGGATGCGACGTTCGAGGGCTACAAGCGCGACCTGCAGCGCTCGTTTCCGGACGCGGATCTCGGCGGTCCCGTCCGGCGCGCGCGCATCCCCGAGCTCTTCGCGCGCAGCCACGTGCTCGTGAACAACATGCGCGCCGGCGCGCCGGACAAGGTCGTCTACGAAGCGGCTGCGTCGTGCCTGCCCGTGCTCGCGTCGAATCCGGTCTTCGACGACCTGCTGCCCGCCGAGCTGCGCTTCGACCGCGACGATCCGCAGGATCTCGCGGAGCGGCTGCGCGTGCTCGACCGGCGCCGCCGGCCGGAGCTGCGTGCTCTCGTCGCGGCCAACCACTCCGTCGAGCACTGGGCCGACGCGCTCCTCGCTACCGTTCGGCGCCGATGAAGCCCGGCACGGTCCTCCATCTCCAGAAGGTCGCGGGCATCTCCGGCTCGGAGGCGCATCTCCTTTCGCTGCTGCCGCGGCTGCGCGAGCGCGGCTGGGACGTGCGGATGCTGATGCTCCACGAGAACGAGCCGGGCGCCTGGGACTTCGCCCGCGCGCTGCGCGCCCGCGGCGTGCCGCTCGACTCGATCCCGCTGCGAGCGGACTTCGACCCGTTCGCCTTCGTGCGTCTCACCGCGTACCTGATGCGCGTGCGGCCCGTGATCCTGCACACGCACCTCGTGCACGCCGACGCGTACGGTCTCCTCGCGGGCACGGTCGCCCGCGTGCCGCTCCGGTTCTCGACGAAGCACGGGTTCAACGAGTTCCGCGAGGCCCCGTACTTCGGGCTCGCCGACCGTGCGTTCGCAAGCCTCGCGAACGTCCACATCGCGATCTCCCGCGGGCTGGCGCGGTATCTCGAGGACGTGGAGGGCTTCGACGACGAGAGCTTCGAGATCGTGCACTACGGCATCGACCCGAACGGCGACCCGAAGGCGTACGCAGACAGCGTGCCGCGGCTCCTTTGCGTGGGCCGCCTGATCCCGATCAAGGGGCACATCGTCCTCCTGCGCGCGTTCGCGGCGGCCAAGCGCGAGCTCCCGGAGCTCGAGCTCGAGATCGCAGGCCGCGGCCCGCTCGAGCCCGCGCTCAAGGCGCTCGCGCGCGAGCTCGGCGTGCTCGACTCGGTCCGGTTCCTCGGGCACGTCTCGCCGATCCAGGCGGCGATCGAGCGCGCCGCAGTCGTCGTCGTGCCCTCGATGGGCGAGGGCTTCGGCATGGTCGCGCTCGAGGCGATGGAGCGCGCGCGCCCGGTCGTCGCCGCCTCGATCGGCGGCCTCGGCGAGCTCGTGCGCGACGGCGAGACCGGCCTGCTCGTGCCGCCGGGTGAGGCGGCGCCGCTCGCGGAGGCGATCGTCCGTCTCGCCGGGAACCTCGACCTCGCGCGCGAGATGGGAGAGGCGGGGCGCCGCCGCGCGCTCTCGCGCTTCCAGCAGACGTTCTGCACCGAGCGCACCGAGCTCCTCTACGAAGGGGCGCTCGAGCGCGCGGCGTGACGGTCAGCGCCTCGACTCGAGGATCGACGCGTAGAGGGCCGCCGTGCGGTCGGCCATGCGCGCGACCGAGAACTCCGTCCGGGCCCGCTCCCGTCCGGCTGCGCCGAGCGCGGGCAGCTCGAGCGCGAGGCGGAGCGCGTCGGCGAGCGCCCGCGGGTCGTCGGGAGGCACGAGGAAGCCGGTCTCGCCGTCGGCGACGAGCTCCGGCAGGGAGCTGACCGACGTCGCGACGACGGGAAGCCCGGCGAGCATCGCCTCGAGCACGGCGAGGCCGAAGCCCTCCCAGCGCGCAGGGTGGACGAACACGGTCGCGCGGCGAAGCCAGGCGGCGACATCGGGAAGGCGGCCGGCCAGAAGGACGCGCCGCTCGACGCCGAGCTCGCGCGCGAGCTGCTCGAGCTGCCCCCGGTCGGGGCCTTCGCCGAGGACGACGAGGAGCGCGTCGTCCGGCAGCGATGGAAGCGCGCGGATCGCGGTGTCGATGCCCTTCTGCGGCGTCAGCCGCGACACGGCGAGGAGGATGCGCGCGTTCGCCGGCACGCCGTCTCGCGGGTTCTCACCCCATGCCTCGGGCAGCTCGTCGAGCCCGTAGTGGATCGTCTCGACCTTCGCCGCGGGCACCCCGACCTCCTCGATCGTGAAGCGTCGCAGCGAGTCGGTGATCGCGATCACCCGGTCGGCGAGACGCGAGAGGCCGCGCTCGACGTATCGGAACGGCCCGGTGCGGAACGGGTCGTCGTTGTGCTTCGTCGAGACGAGCCTCGCTCCGCGCAGCTTTGCGGCAACGCCGCCGTAGACGTCGGCGTGCACGAGATGCGTGTGGACGACGTCGGCGCGAAGCACCCGCGCGAGCCGCAGCAAGAGTGCGGGGTCGACGTCCCGGGACGAGCGGAGGCGCACCGAGGGAACGCGCAACGCTCCGTAGAAGTCGGCCCCGCTCCAGGTGGGGTCGTCGAGGCCGACGAGAACCGGCTCGATGCCGCGCTCCGCGAGTGCGGGCAGCAGCGTGAGAAGGTGCCGCTCGGAGCCGCCGATGCCGCGGATGCGGTGCACGTGCATCACTCTCATCGGGCGCGCACCCGTCGGACGGCACGCTCGAGCGCAGCGGCGGCGAGCAGGGCGAGCAGGAAGTCCCACGCGATGCGGTACCGCGTGGCGCCGACGAACGCGAGCGCCGCCGCCGTCTGGTAGGCGAGAAGCGACAGCGCGAAGACGACGAACGCGCGCGGGGCGACGAAGAGCCCGACGGCCGCGAGCGCGTAGAGCGCCCACATGTACGCGGGCTCGATGACCCGGCGCCCGACGTCGAGCTGCGATCCGGCGCCGCTGCGGCCGGTCGTCTCGAAGACGTTCGGCTGCCAGAGCAGCTTCGCGGAGAGAGCCGCGAGCTTCGCCTTGCCTCCGGGATGGTGGCGCCAGTACCGGAGCGCGAGATCGGTGTAGAAGCTCATCTGCAGGCACTCGTCCGGCCGGAGGGTCTTCGCGCCGTTCGTGCGCAGCCAGATGAAGTTCGCCTCCTCCGGTGTGAGGTGGCCCGGCTCCGGCGGGCGAGGCGGGTTCCGGCCGACGTCGTCGATCCATTGCCCCGAGCGCAGCAGCCCGTACGTGCGGGCGTTGTTCGCCTTCCACATCGCCCGGCCGTCCGTCGTGAGCGCCCAGCAGCCGACGCTCACCCTGTTGCGCACGAGCCACGGCGCGACTGCGACGGCCGCGCCTGCGAGGACGAGCGCCGCGACGAGAGCGGTCGCACGCGCGCGGGGAAGCCGCCAGGCGACATACACGGCGCAGAGAACCGGCAGGAACACGAGGCGCGTGTTGCCGAGCATCGAGACCCCCGAGACGATCCCGAGCAGCACGGCGAGCCGGCGGCTCGGACGGTCGACGAGGCGCAGGGTGAGCAGCACGAGGGCCGCCGCGACGAGCTGGTCGAGGATCTCCCGGTTGACGTGCACGTCGTGCCAGACGAGATACGGGTTCAGCGTCGCGATCGCCGCTGCGACGAGACCGGTTCCGCGTCCGAGCACCCGCCGGCCGATCTCGTACACGAGCCAGGCGGTTGCCACGGCGACGACGATCTGCGCGATTCCGATCCACCACCAGTGCGGGCCGAGGATCCAGTAGACCGGGATCAGAAACCACGCGTACAGCGGCTGCGTGTAGGCCGAGGGCGCACCCGGCACGAAGCCGAAGGTCCCGTGGTCCACGAACATGCGGGCGATGAGGTCGCTCTTCTCGGTGAAGTTGGCCGTGATCGCGTCGCGCTCGTGCAGCAGGATGCCGACGCGCGGCACCGCGCACACGATCGCGAGCGTCGTGTAGGCGACGCGCCGGCTCACGCGGCGCCGGCGGCGACAGGCAGGTCCACGTGCGTGCGCTGCCACAGCTCGAGCATGACGAGCGTCCAGATCCGGTGTCCGTTGTCGGCGGCGCCGGCCTCGTGCTCGGCGAGGAGCCGCTCGACGGCGCTGCGGCGCAGCCAGCCGCGCGACTGCGCGCGCTCGTCCAGGAGCACGTCGTGCGCGAGCGGTCTCAGCGTGCCGCGGAACCAGGCCGCGAGCGGCACGCCGAACCCGGCTTTGCCGCGAGCCGCGACGAGCTCGGGCAGCTCGCCCGCGAACGCGCGGCGGAGCGCGACCTTGCCGACGCGTCCGCGCTGCTTCAGGCGGTCGGGCAGGGCGAGGCCGAGCTCGACGACGTGGTGGTCGAGGAGCGGGGAGCGGAGCTCGAGCGAGTGCGCCATCGAGGCAATATCCGACTTCGGCAGGAGGTCGCCGGGGAGATAGGTCTCGAGATCGAGCAGCTGGAGGCCGGCGATCCCGCCGTTCGCCGACGCGCCGAGCAGGAAGCCCGGCGAGATCAGCGCCCCGATCTCGGCGCGCGCGTCGTCCGTCCAGAGCTCGGCGCGCTGCTGCAGCGACACCACCTGCATCAAGCGTCCGTAGCGCTCGGCCCGCGGAACGGCCGCCGCGTCGAGGAAGCGCGCAGCGCGAGACGTGCTCGAGCGCCGCTCGCGCGGCCCTGCCGGGAGCGCGCGGAGCAATCGCGAGCCCGCCCGCGCCACCGGCGCCGGGATGTGCTCGGAGAGGCCCATGGCGGCATACCGCTCGTAGCCGGCGAAGGATTCGTCGCCGCCGTCGCCGACGAGCGCCACCGTGACCTCGCGCCGTGCGGCCTCGCAGATCAGATAGAGCGGCAGCGCCGCTTCGTCGCCGAGCGGCTCGTCGAACGCCGCGGCGAGGCGGGGAAGCGTCGCCGCCGCGTCCGGCTCGAGCACGATCTCCTCATGCTGCGTGCCGTACCGCTCGGCGACCGCACGCGCATACGCGCGCTCGTCGTATGCATCGTCTCCGAAGCCGATCGTGAACGTGCGGACGGGCTCGGTCGACGCGGCCGCCATCAGCGCGACGACGATCGCCGAGTCGATGCCGCCGGAGAGAAGCGCGCCGAGCGGGACGTCCGAGACGAGGCGCTTCACGACGGCATCGGTCACCGTCGTCCGGACGCGTTCGAGCCACTCCTCGTCGGTCGAGGCCTCGGCGGCGATGCGCGGCTGCCAGTAGCGCTCGACGCGCGCCTGCCCGTCCTCGACGACGAGCAGCGATCCCGGCTCGAGCCGGTGCACGCCCTGGAGCCCGGTGCGGGCGCCGGGCACGTAGCCGAGTGCGAGATAGGCGTCGAGCGCGCCGAGATCCGGCTCGGCGCGGAACCCGGGGAGCGCGTGGAACGCTTTCAGCTCGGACGCGAAAGCGAGCGTCCCGTCCGCGAGCGTCGTCCAGACGAGCGGCTTCTTGCCGAGCCGGTCCCGTGCGAGGACGAGTCGCCCGAGTGCGGCGTCCCAGAGCGCGATCGCGAACATCCCCTCGAGGTGCTCGACGAACCGCACGCCGTGCTCCTCGTAGAGGTGGGGGATGACCGGGGTGTCGCCGCGGCCGCGCACCTCGTGCCCGGAGAGCCCCGCGCGGAGCTGCCTGAAGTTGTAGAGCTCGCCGTTGAACACCGCCGTGACGTCGCCGCTCTCGTTCGCGACCGGCTGGTAGCCGAGCTCGGGATCGAGCACCTGGAGCCGCTGATGGCCGAGCACACACGGGCCGAGCGCCGCGGTCGAGCCCTGATCGGGCCCGCGGTGGCGGATTCGCGTGCGCATCGCGTCGACGAGAGCCGGCTGGAGGTCGGAGCTCGGCGAATAGAGTCCGCAGATCCCGCACATGCGCCACAGTGTGCCTAGCTCCCCTGCTGCGATCGTCTCCTGCCACGTCGAGCGGCCGCTCGACGATGCCGTGTGGCGGCGCTTCGACGAGCTGCAGCGAAGCCGCCCCGGCGGCTTCGACGTGATCGCGTTGATGCGGCCGCCCGACACTGCCTACGGCGAGGACGAGGAGCGCTGGCTCGAGCGCGCGCGGGCCGCCGCGTCACGTGCGCCGTTCGGGTTGCACACCCACTGGACGAGCCCGACCCATGCGCGTCCGTCGGGCGGCGATCCGGCCGGGCGCGTCCGCCGCGAGGCGGACTGGATGCGCGCGCACGGGCTCGAGCCGCAGTTCTTCTGCGGCGGCGGCTGGTACACCGACGACGCCGTCCGGGAGACGGTGCGCGACCTGGGGCTCGTCGACTGCACGATCCGCCATGCCGCGCCGAGCGACGGCGTCCTGCCGACGACCCACTCACTCGGCGAGCTTGCACGAGGCTCGCTGCAGCCGCTGCCGCCGTACGTGCACGCGTACTTCCACGACTACGACCTGCTCGACCCGGTGCGACGGGTCGTGCTGCGCGCCTCGCTGAGCGTTCTCGGGCGACGGCGGGGTCAGACCCTAAGGGTCTGACCCCGCTGTGGCAGACCCTCGACGGCCGGGTCAGACCCTGAGGGTCTGACCCCGCTGTGAAACGCCGGACTCCCGGCGGTCGGGCCGAAGGGAGCCGAGTAGACTTCCGCCCCACGTGGCGACCAAGCCCCTTGTTCGCACCGACTCGCAGGAAAGCGGTGGTCCGCAGGACGCCTACGGCGCGACCGAGGACATCCGCCGCGGGCGGGTGCTGCCCTCGACGCTCCAGCTGCGCGCGCTTCTGCGCCGTCTGATCAGCATCGCCGCGCTCGTCGTGATCGACGTCGGCGGCATCGCCGGCGCGCTCTACATCGCACTCGTGCTGCGCGAGCTCTACTACGGCGAGCGGCCCGTGCTCTGGGGGCTCCCCTGGAAGGCCGAGACCGAGTGGCTGCCGTTCCTCGTGCTCGTGACGGTGCTCGTGTTCTGGCGCGGCGGCCTGTACGCGCCGCGCGAGCGGCGCGCCGGTGCGGGGCGCGTCGTGTCCTCGCTCCTCCTCGTGACCGTGATCACGCTGGCGTTCGCCGTGGGCACCGGCTACCAGCACACGACGTTCGGCCTCTACATCACGGCCTTCGTCCTCTCGGTGCTCGTGGTCGGCGGCCTGCGTGCCGCCTACGAGCTCGTGACCCGCGACATGTGGCGTCTTGCCGGCGTGCGGCGGCGCGCCGTGCTCCTCGGGTCGGGCGAGCGCCTCGTCGACCTGCGCCGCGCGCTCGGGCACGGACGCGGCGGAATCGACTACGAGTTCCTCGGCGCGGTCGTGTCCGACGGCGGCGAGGCCGGGATCGAGGTGCTCGGCCGGGTGGCCGACCTCCCCGACGTCCTCGACCGGCTCCGGCCGGACGAGCTCATCGTCAGCGGCCTCGACCTCACCGACGACGCGTTTCTCGATCTCGTCGAGCGCGCCCACCGCTCGGGCGTGAGGGTTCGGCTCGCGCCGACGACGACCGAGCTCCTGACGCAGCGGGCGGAGTACGTCCCCGGGCAGGGCGTCCCGCTCTTCGAGCTGCGGCCGCCCGTCTTCGCGGGGCTCGACTGGACGATCAAGCGCGGCTTCGACCTCGCCGTGAGCGGCCTCCTCATCGCGCTCGCGGCTCCCGCGTGGGTGCTCATCGCCCTGGCGGTCAAGCTCGACTCGCACGGCCCGGTGTTCTATCGCGACCGCCGCGTCGGCCTCGGCGAGCAGGAGTTCGGGATGTTCAAGTTCCGCTCGATGTACGTCGATGCGGGCGCGCGCCAGGCGGGGCTCGAGTCGTCGAACGAGGCGTCGGGGCCGCTCTTCAAGATCAAGGACGACCCGAGGGTGACGCGCATCGGGCGCTTCATGCGCAGGTACTCGATCGACGAGCTGCCGCAGGTGCTGAACGTGCTGCGCGGCGAGATGTCGCTCGTCGGGCCGCGGCCCCTGCCGTTGCGCGACTTCGTCCAGCTCGAGGACTGGCATCGAAAGCGCTACCTCGTGCTGCCGGGGATGACCGGCCTCTGGCAGGTGTCCGGCCGGATCGAGCTGACCTTCGACGACCTCGTCCGGCTCGACTTCTACTACCTCGAGAACTGGTCGATCTGGCTCGACATCTCGATCCTCGTGAAGACGCTGCCGGCCGTGCTCGCGCGCCGCGGCGCGTACTAGCCGGGCCTGGACAACCGCGCCGCGACCGGAATATATTCGCGCGGTGCAGCGCGGCGACAAGGTGGCCAACCGCGCGTACTCGAACGGCAATCGCATCGACGACCGCGCGCGCTTCGCGGTCGAGCCGTCGAAGCTCAACGCGACCGGTCTCCTCGTCGGCTGGCTGCTCCGTCACCTCGAGGACGGAGACAGGGTGGCCGACATCGCCGGCGGCGCAGGCAGCTACGCGTCGCTCCTTGTCCGGGCGAAGCCGCTGCAGATCGTCGGTCTCGACATCAGCGAGGCGCTCGTCGCCATCCGCAACGAGGATCCGCTCCTCGCCGAGAACGTCGTCGGCGACATGGAGGCGCTGCCGTTCGACTCCGAGAGCTTCGATGCGGTGCTCTTCGTCGCGGCGCTGCACCACGTTCCGGACCCGCTGCCGGCGCTGCGCGAGGCCGCGCGCGTCCTCCGGCCCGGCGGCCGGCTCTTCGCGTTCGAGCCGGTCTCCTTGCGCGCGCGCCGCGGGGGCATCCCGCTCCCCGGCGACCCGCACGAGTTCCTGCTCCCCCGCAGCTGGCTGCTGCGGCGGATCGCCGACGCGGGGCTCGAGCTCGAGGAGGCGCGCGGCTTCCGGATCGCCATGCGTGTGCTGCGACGCGCGACGGCGCCGTCCCCGAGCATCTGGGCGCTCGGCGACCGGGTCGACCGCTATCTCGGCACGGTCCCGCTCCTTCATCGGCTCGGCGAGGTCGTCCGGGTGCGCGCGCGCCGCCCGGCCTAGCTTGTCGTAACGCTTTCTTCACGCACGGCCTGCAGACTTGCCGCGTGCCGTCCGCCTGCGTCATCGTGGTCGCGTTCCGGAGCGGTGACGCCCTGACCCGCTGCCTCGACTCCCTCGAGGGCCAGGACGTCGTCGTCGTGAACAACGGCGGTGACGGCCCGGAGATCGACGCCGCGCAGGGACGCGCCCGGGTGTTGCAGTCGCGCAACGACGGCTTCGGCGCGGGCTGCAATCGCGGCGCGCGCGAGACGGATGCCGAGGTCCTCGTCTTCCTCAATCCCGACACGGTCGCGCAGGCGGGCGCGGTGGACGCGCTTGCGCGCCGGCTCGAGGATCCGTCGATCGGGGTCGTGCAGGCGCGGTTGCGGCTGCTCGACGACCCCGGCAAGCTCAACTCGAGCGGGAACGTGGTGCATGTCAGCGGGCTCGCCTGGCCGGGCGGCTACGGCGACCCGGCGGACGCGGTCGACGCCGTCCGCGACATCCCCTACGCAAGCGGCGCGGCGCTCGCCGTCCGCGCCGACCTGTTCCGCGAGCTCGGCGGCTTCACCGAGGAGCTCTTCCTGTACCAGGAGGATCTCGAGCTCTGCTGGCGCGCGCGCCTGCGGGGGCTGCGGGTCGTCGTCGACCCCGCCGCGGACGTCCTGCACGACTACGTGCTCGAGCGGGCCGACCGCCGAAAGGAGTACTACCTCGAGCGGAACCGGCTGATCTTCGTCGCGACGGCGTTCTCGGCGCGGCTCCTGCTCCTCCTCGCCCCGGTGCTCCTCGCCGTCGAGCTCGGCCTCGTCCTGCTCGCCTGGCGTCAGGGCTGGGCGCGCGAGAAGCTGCGCGGCTGGGCGTGGCTCCTCCGCAACCGCGCGTGGCTCGCCGGGCGGCGGCGCACGGTCCAGCGGCTGCGGCGGGTGCCCGACGCGGAGCTCGCGCGCTTCCTCACGCCGGTCCTCGACCCGCGGATGCTCGAGCTGCCGGCCGGGCTCGCGGCCGCGAACAGCGCCGTCTCGGCCTGGTGGCGGGGTGCTCGCGTCTTCCTCTGACGTTACGGTC
This sequence comes from uncultured Actinomycetes bacterium, assembly GCA_963831405.1. Taxonomy (GTDB): domain Bacteria; phylum Actinomycetota; class Thermoleophilia; order Gaiellales; family Gaiellaceae; genus Palsa-739. The sequence goes on along the minus strand of CAWHPX010000011.1, from coordinate 61,087 downwards.
CCCCGGGTGACCGTCGATCCGCGCCTGCGAGAGCTCCGCCGCGTCGCGATCGTCCCGGCCCTGAACGAGGAGCACTCGATCGGCAGGGTGATCGACGAGCTGCTCGCGTTCGATCCCGGGCTCGACGTCGTCGTCGTCGACGACGGCTCGCTCGACGGCACCTCGCAGGCGGCCGCGGCGAAGGGCGCCCGCGTGCTGCGGCTCCCCTTCAACCTCGGGATCGGCGGTGCCGTGCAGACCGGCTTCCGGTTCGCGTTCGAGAACGACTACGACGTCGCCGTGCGCGTCGACGGCGACGGCCAGCACGATCCTTCGCAACTCGGCCGCGTGCTCGAGCCCGTGCTCGGCGGCGAGGCGGACATCGCAGTGGGCTCGCGCTTCGCCGAGCTCGGCAAGAACGGCTACCGGTCCTCGCGGACGCGGCGCCTCGGCATCCGGCTTCTCGCAGTCGTCGTCTCGCGCATCGTCGGCCAGCGCGTGACCGACACGACCTCGGGCTTCCAGGCATTGAACCGCGAAGGGATCGCGCTCTTCGCCCGCGACTACCCGCACGACTACCCCGAGGTCGAGGCGATGGTGATGGTCTTTCGCCACCGTCTGCGGCTCACCGAGGTACCGGTCGAGATGCGCGAGCGCGGCGCCGGCCGGTCGTCGATCACCGCTCTTCGTTCGATCTACTACATGGTGAAAGTGCTGCTCGCGATCTTCGTCGGCCTCTTTCGCCGCGACGTCGTCCCACGGGAGGGATCCGAATGACACCGCTTGCCGTCTCGATCGCCGGCGCCGTTGCGTCCTTCGCGCTCGTGCTCGTCGTGCTCGAGCTGATCCGCAGCCGGCGCCTCCGCGAGCGCTACGCGCTCCTCTGGCTCGCGACGGGAGTCGCGCTGACCGTGCTCTCGGCGTGGCGCGACGGGCTGAACACGATCGCGGGCTGGCTCGGGGTGCGGAGCTACCCGCCCGCCGTGCTCTTCGCCGTCGGCCTCCTCTTTATCCTCGCCGTGCTGCTCCACTACTCGACCGTGATCTCACGGCTCTCGGATCAGAACGTCCTGCTCGCGCAGCGCCTCGCACTGCTCGAGGCCGAGCAGCGCGTGGACGCCTGAGCCGAGGTCAGGGAACGCGGACCGCGACCGGCGGCCCGACGGAGTAGACGTCTCCGTAGAGCGGGCTGTCGAGCCAGTTCGCGGCGAGTGCGAGCCGGTACGTCCAGCGCCCCGGCCCGGGCGTGTCGACGAAACGTCCGCCGCCGTGCGCGCCGGCGTCCGTCATCGTGAGCTCGCAGTTGTCCGTGCCGCCGGAGACCGGCACGCAGCTCGCGCCTCCGTCTCGCGCCTTGCTGCGCCAGACGCGGTAGAAGACCGCCGTGCCAGCCGGTTGCGACGCGCGCCAGGTCAGCCGGACGCGACCGCCGGTCGTGCTCGCGCTCAGCCGGAGCGCCGGGTCGACGCTCCGGGGGACGCCCTCCACGAGGTACGCACGAGGGTTCGGGCCGTGAGCAGGAGAAGCCGCCGCGACGAGCGCCAGCGGGTAGAGCGCGAACACCGCCGCTGCGGCGGCGACGAGCGCGAGCCGGCGGCGGCGCGCCTCGGGCCCCGCCGGCTCCGGCGGGGCAAGGGGTGCGCGCCGCGGCCCGGGCACGAGGTACACGAGCCCGGCGAGCAGCAGGACGAAGGCGGGATAGGCCGGCATCATCAGCCGGAAGAGGCTCGCGTCGTCGATGTTCGCATGGGCGTACGTGCCCTTGGTCAGGACGAACGCCGCGAACCAGCCGCCGACGACGAGCAGGAGCGTGACCGAGCGGCGGCCGAGGCCGACGAGGCCGGCGATCACGAGCCATTCGATGACGCGCAGGCTCCAGAAGTGCTCCTTGATCCCCTGCAGCTGCAGGTTCAGGTGATGCCAGTCGAGGTGGATGTACTTGTGCAGCGGGTTGAAGGCGGCGACCTGCTGGTGGGCGCCGGCGGCGAGCACGCGCAGGCCGCTCGACTGGAAGAGCGGCAGGTGGCCGAGGCCCCGGTACTTCCAGAGCGCGAGCGTCAGGACGGCGGGAGCGAGCCCCGCGAGGACGAGAGCAGCGCCGGCGGCACGGCGCCGGTAGGCCAACCCGAGCAGCACGCCGGCCAGGAAGACCGAGTTCGCCGGCTTGATCGCGATCGCGGTCCCTGCCGCGAGCCCCGCGGCCAGAGCGTCGATCGTGTCGGGGCGCTCGATGACGCGCAGCGCGAAGTAGACGCAGACGAGGACGGCCACCGTCGACGGGTAATCGGCGAGCGCCGTCAGCCCGAAGGACTGCGGCAGCGTCAGCTCGGTGTAGCGCTGGTGGTAGAGATGGTCGGTGTACTTGATGCCGATGAACGGCACGACGAGCCACAGCGCGGTCACCCAGTATCCGAAAACCCTGCCGCCGATCTGCTTGCCGATCCCGTACATCGCGAGGAGCGCGACGGGGCCGAGCACGAGGACGTTGAGGAGCAGGACCCCGGGCAGTGCAGGCACGACCGTCGGGCCGCCGAAGGCGGTGAACGGCGCGAGGATGGCGGGCCAGCCGTGGCCGACGAGCGTCATCGGCAGCTCCCCGTGCGCGAGCATCCGGCCGCTGACCCAGTACCAGAGCTGGTCGCCTCCCTGGTAGAAGAGCCAGCCGTTGTGGCGCACGACGAGCGCGAGCGCGAGCGTCGCGAGCCACTGGACGACGATCGCGGGCACGAGGATCGCCGCAGGGCGCACCGCCTCGATGCGCGTGCGTGCCTGCCGAAGCCCCTCCCAGGCGCGGCGGCCCTGCTCGATCGCGTAGGTCGTCATCCGGCGATCGCTTCGGACGTCCGGTGGCTGCGATACCACTCGATCGTCCGCTCGAGCCCGTCGCGCAGCGTCGTGTGCGCGCGAAAGCCGAAGAGCTGCTCGGCCCGCGAGGTGTCGAGCTTGCGCCTCGGCTGGCCGTTGGGCTTCGAGGTGTCCCAGACGATCTCGCCCTCGAACCCGGTCAGCTCGCCGATCAGCTCGGCGAGGTCGCGGATCGCGATCTCCTCGCCCGTGCCGAGGTTGACCGGCTGCGGGCCGTCGAACTTCCTCGCGGCGAGCCAGATCCCCTCGGCGCAGTCGTCGACGTAGAGGAACTCGCGGGTCGGCGACCCGTCGCCCCACAGGACGATCTCCGACTCGCCGCGCCGGCCGGCCTCGACCATCTTCCGGATCAACGCCGGAATCACGTGCGAGGTCTCGAGGTCGAAGTTGTCGCGCGGGCCGTACAGGTTGACCGGCAGGAGGTAGATCGAGTCGAGGCCGTACTGCTCGCGGTAGCTCTGCGCGCCCACGAGGAGCGACTTCTTCGCGATCCCGTACGGCGCGTTCGTCTCCTCGGGGTAGCCGTCCCAGAGATCGTCCTCCTTGAACGGGACGGGTGCGAACTTCGGATAGGCGCAGATCGTCCCGAGGATGACGAGCTTCGCCGCGCCGCTCTCCCGGCTCTGCTCGAGGACGTGCGCACCCATCATCAGGTTCGCGTACCAGTAGCGACCGGGATTCGCGCGGTTCGCGCCGATGCCGCCGACCTCCGCGGCGAGGTGGATGACGAGCTCGGGCCGGGCAGCGGCGAAGAGGCGGGCGACGTCCTCGGCTCTCGTCAGGTCGTAGTCGCGGCGGCGGGCGACGAAGGGCTCGATCCCGTCGCGGCGCACGCGGTCGGCGAGATGCGAACCGAGGAAGCCGCCGCCCCCGGTGATCAACACGCGCACCCGCCTAGAGTAGCGTCGGCGCAACGATGGCTCTCGCGAACCGAAACACCCTCCGAACGCCGAGCGCGCTTCGCAGCGGCGCGCTCACCGGCCTCGCCCAGGTCGTGCTCGCGCTCGCCGCAGCGGGCGCCGGGGCGCTCCTCGCGCAGAAGTTCGGGCGAAACGCGGAGACCGACGGCTTCCTCGGCGCGTACGGCGTCTATCTCGTGCTCGTGCTCGCCGCGCAGGCGTTCCGGATGGTCGTCGTACCCGACCTGACGCGGGCGGCCGCCGACGGAAGGCTCGGCGCCGAGAGCCGCGCCTACGCCCTTGCCTTCCTCGCGCTCGCGGTGCCCGTATCCGTGCTCGTCGCGGTGTTCTCCGCACCGCTCGGCGACCTGATCACGGGCGACCTGCCGCCGCGCGCAGCCGACATCGCGGGCCGCGCCCTCGCGATCCTCGTCCCCGCGGCGTTCGTGCAGCTCCTCGCCGCCCTCGCCGCGAGCGCGCTCGCCGCGATCGACAGCTACGGGACGGCGGCAGGAGGCTTCGCCCTCGGGGGAATCACGGGCCTCGCGGTCTTCGCCGCCCTCGCCGACACGAAGGGGATCGTCGCGCTCGCGTGGGGGCTCGCGGCGAACGCTCTCGTTGCGCTCGCGATCCCCGTCGCCGCGCTCGTCCGCAAGCGGGCGCTCGCCGGGGAGGCGCCGCACCGGTTCGACATCCTGCCTCGCCTGTGGCGGCTGCTGGAAGGCGCCGCCGTCCCGCTCGCGCTGCAGGGGTGCTACCTGCTCGCGCTGCGCTTCGCCGCGAAGCTCGGCGTCGGCAGCGTCACGAGCTTCTCGTACGCGTATCTCGCGGCGTCGACGCTCGTCGGAGCGACCGCGTTCTCCCTCGGGCTCATCTCGTCGGCGCCTCTGACCCGCCGGGGCCTCGACCCGGAGGCGGCCGGCCGCCACGTCGTGCACGCGGGCTGGGTGAGCCTCTCGATCGTCGGCGCGGCGACGGGCGTCTTCGCCCTCGTCGGCGGGCGGATCGTCCAGTTCGTGCTCGGCGACGCCTACAGCGGCGCCGTCGGGCGCGACCTCGGCCATCTCGTCGTCTATCTCTCGCCGTGGATGATCGCGTGGGTCGGATTCGCGGTCACCTTCCCGCTCGTCTTCGTCGCCGGCCGCCGGACCGTGCTCGTGCCGCTCGCCCTCGCCGGCTTCGGGCTCTGCATCCCGCTCGGGCTCGGCCTGCGCGCCGCCTGGGGCCTGCCCGGCGTCGCCGTCGCGATCGGCCTGGCGACGCTCGTCGTCATGCTCGGCCTGATGGCCGCGGTGTCGACACGGGCGCTTGCGATCGCGGCGCTCGGACTCGCGCGGCTCGCGTTCGCGATCGGCGTCGCGAGCGCGCTCGCCTTCGGCGGGCTCTCGCTCGCGCTCTCGCCGGTACCGGCCGCGCTCCTCGGCGTGCTCGTGTACGGGACGATCGTCTACGCGACGCGCTCGCTCGGCCTGAGCGACGCCTGGCTCTACGTCCGGAGGCTGCATTGAGCGCGAACCGTGCGCTCATCACGGGCGCAGGCGGACAGGACGGCTCGTATCTCGCGGAGTCGCTGCTCGAGCGCGGCTACGACGTCGTCGGCGCCGTGCGCGACGCGTCGCGCGGCTACCCGCAGCTCGACGGCGTGCAGCTCGTCGCGGTCGACCTTCTCGACCAGTCGGCGCTCGTGAACGTGCTCCGCCTGCACCGGCCGACCGAGGTCTACAACCTCGCCTCTCCGTCGTTCGTACCGCGCTCGTGGGAGTACCCCGTCGAGACCGCGGAGTTCGCGGCGGTCGGCGTCACCTCGCTGCTCGAGGCGGTCCGCGCGGTCGACGACGGCATCCGCGTCTACCAGGCGTCGTCGAGCGAGATCTTCGGGGAGCCCGTCGAGGTCCCGCAGACGGAGTCGACCCCGCTCGCGCCCGTGACGCCGTACGGCGTCGCGAAGGCCTACGGGCACTTCATCGTCGGCTCGTACCGGCGCCGCTACGGCCTGCACGCGAGCGCGGGGATCCTCTACAACCACGAGTCGCCGCGGCGGCCGGAGAGCTTCCTCCCGAGCAAGGTGGCGCACGCCGTCGCGCGCGATCGCGCGAGGCGAGCTGAGCGAGCTCGCGCTCGGTAGTCTCGACGCCGAGCGCGACTGGGGCTACGCGCGTGACTCCGTCGAGGCGATGCGACTGATGCTGCAGCAGGACGAGCCGGGCGACTACGTGATCGCAACGGGCGAGCTGCACAGCGTGCGCGAGCTCGTCGAGGTCGCATTCGGGCACGTCGGCCTCGACTGGCGCGACTTCGTGCGCGTCGACGAGTCGCTCAAGCGCGGGCAGGCGGAGCTGCACCGACTCGTCGGCGACGCGTCGAAGGCGCGTGAGCGGCTCGGATGGAAGCCCTCGGTCACCTTCGAAGAGCTCGTCGCGCTGCTGGTGGACGCCGCGTGACCGGCTACGTCCCGCTCAACGAGCGCCGTCACCGCGCGCACGCGAAGCTGCTCGCCGCGGTCGGCACGGGAAACCGCGTGCTCGACGTCGGCTGCTCGAGCGGCTACCTCGCGCGAGCCTCTCTCCGAGCGCGGCAACACGATCGTCGGTCTCGAGCTCGACCCGGCGGCCGCACGCGAGGCGGAGCGATTCTGCGAGCGCGTGCTCGTCGGCGACGTCGAGACGATGGAGCTGCCGCTCGAGCCGGCGTCGTTCGACGTCGTCCTCTGCGGCGACGTCGTCGAGCACCTCCGCGAGCCGGTCGCCGCCCTCGCCCGGCTGCGGCCCTTCCTCAAGCCCGGAGGCCGGCTCGTCCTCTCGACCCCGAACATCGCGAACTGGGCGATCCGCCTCTCGCTCCTCGCGGGTCGCTGGCGCTACACCGACCGCGGCATCCTCGACCGCTCGCACACCCATCTCTTCACACGCTCGACCCTCCGGGAGGCGCTCGAGCAGGCCGGCTACCGCGTCGTGCGGCTCGACTTCTCGGCGCCGATGCCGGGCGGCTCCGATCTCCTCGACGGGATGGCCCATGCCCTCGGGCGCCTGCGCCCGGGCCTTTTCGCCTACCAGTGGGTCGCGACGGCCCAAACCAGTCCGTAACAGCCCGGCACTAGAATCTCGCGGCATGCCGGAGGCGGAGCTGCACGCCGACGTCGACCGGGTCTACGAGGAGCTGAAGCGGGCGATCGACCGCGACGCCCGCGACCCGGCGGCGATGCGCGCCCTCGCCGAGCGCTTCTGGCCCGTCAGCGCCGACAAGCCGCTCGAGCGCCGGCCCGGCGCGAAGGGCCGCCTCGCGTTCCAGGTGAAGCGGCTCTTCCGCAAGCTCATGCGGTGGTACGTCGAGCCGGCGTTCGCCGAGCAGCGGATCGTCAACGACGCGCTGCTGCGGCTCGTCGACGAGCTCTCGCGGCGGGTCGACGAGCTCGAGCGTCGATGAGGCTCGCCGTCTGCATGCCGCAGGTGCCGTTCGAGCGGGGCGGCACCGAGATCTTCGCGGACGGGCTCGTGCACGCGCTGCGCGAGCACGGGCACGAGGCCGAGCTCGTCACCGTGCCGTACAAGTGGTATCCGGGAGAGCGCGTGCTCACGCAGGCCTTCCTCTGGCGGCTGCTCGACCTGGAGGAGGCGAACGGCCGGCCGATCGACGCGGTCATCGCCACGAAGTTCCCGTCGTACGTCGTGCGGCACCCGCGCAAGGTCGTCTGGCTCCTGCACCAGTTCCGGCAGGCCTGGGACCTCGACCGCACCGAGCTCGGGCAGTTCTCCGAGTCGGCGGAGGACCGGGCGCTGCGGCGGAAGGTGCTCGAGCTGGACCGCGTCTCGCTCGGCGAGGCGCGCAAGATCTTCACCACGTCGTCGATCGTCGCCGGCCGGCTGCACGACTCGACGGGCCTCTCCGCCGACGTGCTCGCGCCGCCGCCCGCGCCGCTCGCGTTTCGCTGCACGGCGTACGAGGACTTCATCCTCTCGGTCAACCGCCTCGATCGCGCGAAGCGCATCGACCTGCTGCTCGAGGCCGCGGCGCAGGAGCCCGGCGTGCGCGTCGTCATCGCGGGCGACGGGCCCGACCGCGACCGGCTCGAGCGTCTCGCGCACGACCGCGGCCTCGACGGCCGCGCGACGTTCACCGGCCGCGTCGGCGACGAGGAGCTCGCGGACCTGTACGCGCGCTGCCTCGGGGTCTACTACGCGCCGGTCGACGAGGACTACGGGCTCGTTCCGTACGAGGCGTTCCTCTCGCAGAAGCCCGTGATCACGGCCTCCGACGCGGGCGGCCCGCTCGACATCGTGCGGGACCACGAGACCGGTCTCGTCGTGGCGCCGACCGTGGCCGATCTCGCGCGCGCGGTCGCATGGCTGCGGGAGCACGAGGACGAGGCACGCGCGTTCGGCCGGGCAGGCTGCGACGTCGCCCGCGCCGTCACCTGGGACTCGTGCGTCGAGCGCCTGCTCGAGGCCGTTGCATGAAGGTCGCCTACTTCTCGCCGCTTCCGCCGTCGACGAGCGGCATCGCCGACTACTCCGCGCTCCTCCTGCCCGCCCTCGAGCGCCTCGTCGACGTCGAGGTCGTGCGCCCCGGGCGCACGCGTCCGGTCGGCGACGCGGACGTCGCGCTCTACCACGTGGGGAACGATCCGGACGCACATGCCTGGATCGTCGACGCGCTGCGCCGCCGGCCCGGCCTCGTCGTGCTGCACGACTTCGTGATCCACCATCTCGTCGCCGGCATGACGATCGGCCGGCACGACGGGCACGCCTATCTCGCGGCGATGGAGCGGGAGGCCGGCGTGGCGGGCCGGATGCTCGGCTGGGGCGTGCTCGAGGGCCGTGTCCCGCCGCTCTGGGAGATCCGGCCGACGGAGTTCCCGCTCGCCGGAGAGGTGCTCGACCGGGCCACCGGCGTCATCGCGCATTCGCATTACGTCGAGAGCCGCATCCGCGAGCACGGCTACGGCGGGCCGCTCTGGCACATCCCGCATCCGGCCTGGCCGCCGCCCGGCGTCGAGCGCGCCCGCGTCGAGGGCTCGCCCCTCATCGGCTGCTTCGGCCATCTGAACGAGAGCAAGCGGATCCCCCAGCTCCTGCGGGCCTTCGACGAGTTTCGCGGCGCGCACCCGGATGCGCGCCTCCTCCTCGTCGGCGCCGAGGCGCCCGGCTTCGACCTCGCAGGCCGTCTCGAGCGGCTCGGCCTCGACGGCGAAGGCGTGCTTCGCGAGCCGTACGTCGAGGAAGCCCGCCTCTGGGCGCTCATGGCGGCGTGCGACGCGGTCGTGCAGCTTCGCGCGCCGACGATGGGGGAGACGTCGGGCAGTGCGATCCGCACGCTCGGGCTCGGAAAGCCGCTCGTCGTGAGCGACGTCGGCTGGTTCGCCGAGCTCCCCGGCGACGTGGCGCTCAAGGTGCCGGTCGGCGGCGACGAGGAGACGGCGGCGCTCGTGCGCGCCTTCGAGCGGCTCGCCGAGCCCGGGGTCGCCGGGCGGATGGGCGAGGCCGCGCAGGCCTACGTCCGGGCCGAGCACGACCTCGACCGGGTCGCAGGCCGGTACGTGTCCGCGCTCGAGCAGACGGCCGGAGCGCCCGCCGTCGAGGCGAAGATCGGCCGCGCCGTCGCAGCGGCCGCCGCGGAGACGGGTGTCGAGGCCGACGCCGTCGCACCGGAGCTCGCAGGGCTCGGCCTCCTCGGCCCGAGCGGCCACGCTCCGGCGCCGGGCGCCCGCCGGGGACGGCTGCGATCGCTCCCGATGTGGGCGTGGCTCTCCTCGCTCTACATCGTCGCCGTCGTCGTGCAGCTCACGCTCGCGCTCCGGCTCGTCTCGCCGTGGATCATGGCCGACGAGCTCATCTACTCGGACATGGCGCGGAGCTTCGCGGACACGGGCCGGTTCGCGCTCCGCGGCGCCTCGGCCAACTACGGCTTCGTCTATCCGCTCCTGATCTCGCCGGCGTACGCGCTCTTCGGCTCCGTGCAGGACGCGTACGACATGGCCCGCGTCCTGAACGTGCTCGCGATCTGCTCCGTCGTGCTGCCCGTCTACCTGCTCGCGCGACGCGTCGTGCGCCCCGGCGCGGCGCTCGCCGCGGCGGCGTTCTCCGTCGCGATCCCGCCGATGATCTACAGCGGGACGCTGATGACCGAGAACGCGTTCTACCCGATCTTCGCGTGGCTCGCGTATGCGCTCGTGCTTGCGCTCGAGTCGCCGACGCTGCGCCGCCAGCTCATCCTGCTCGCCGTCTGCGGCCTCGCATTCGTCACGCGCGCGCAGGCGGTCGCGCTCGTGGGAGCAGCGCTCGCCGCGCCGCTTCTGCTCGCGTGGATCGAACGCGGCCGGCCTCGTCGCCTCGGCGTGTGGAAGCCGCTCTACGCGATCGCCGCAGGCGCCGCGCTCGTCGTCGTCGTCGTCGAGGTCGCGCGCGGGCAGTCGCCGTCGGGGATCCTCGGCGGCTACAGCGTCACGACGACCGATGCGTCCTATCCCGTGTGGCGCTCCGTGCGCTGGATCGCCTATCACCTCGCGTCGCTCGACCTTGCGCTCTGGGTCGTTCCGTTCGCGGCGCTGATCGTCCTCACCGCGAACGCGCGTCATCTCGATCGGGCGCTGCGCGTGTATTGCGCGGCGGCGGTCTCGCTCTGCGTCTTCCTCACGGTCGAGGTCGCGATCTTCGCGTCGACCTGGTCGCAGCGGGTCGAGGAGCGCAACCTCTTCTACCTCGCGCCGCTCCTGCTCATCGCGCTCATGGCGTGGATCGAGCGCGGGCAGCCGCGGCCCGCACGCGCCGCCGTGGCCGCCGCCGGTGTCGCCGCCGCGCTTCCCGGCGTCATCCCGTTCCTGAAGCTGATGAACATCAACGCGCAGTCCGACACGCCGTATCTCCTGCCCTGGTGGTGGCTCGGGGACGGTCCCGTCGGCCGGCCGAACGTCGCGCTCGTCGCCGTGACCGTCTCGATCGGCCTCGGCGCGGCGTTCCTCTGGCTGCCGCGGCGCTACGCGCCCGTCCTCCCGGTGCTCGTCGCGCTCGGCTTCTTCCTCACCTGGCTGCCGCTCGAGCTCTGGAACCACTCGTTCGCGAATCTCTCCCGGGCCGCGTACACGACCGGGATCGGCAGGGTCCCGCTCAGCTGGGTGGACGACGCCGTGGGACGGAAGGCCGACGTGACGATCGTCTGGACGGGGAACAACCCGTACCGCGGCTGGGAGAACGAGTTCTGGAACCGGAGCATCAAGCACGTCTACCGCCTCGGGCAGGACACGCTGATCGCGGCCGGCTCCGAGCCGAAGCTCACGATCCAGCAGTCGACGGGGCTCCTGCGCGATCCCTCGGGGCGCACCGTGCGCGTTCGCTACGTGCTCGCCGACCCGGCGGCGCAGGTTCTCGGCACGCCCGTCGCGACCGACGAGGACAAGCAGATGATCCTCTACCGCGTGAACGGGCCGCTGCGCACGGGGGTGGACGTCGGCGGCTGGTACAAGGACACGTGGACGGGGCCGAGCGCCGACTGGACTCTGCGCGGCTGCCGCCGCAGCACGCTGCGCCTTCCCGTCAGGTCGGACCCGGTGCTCTTCGCCGGCGTCACGCAGCACATCCGCATCACGGGCACGACGGCGCCGGCCGAGGTCGCGCTTCCGGCGGGCGCGCGCAAGACGATCGTCGTCCCGCTCCGGCCGGCCGGCGGCGTCTGCCACGTGCATCTCGACATCTCGCCGGCGCGGCGTCCGAGCGACTACCCGGCGCTCAACAACTCCGACCCGCGGCTGCTCGGCGTGCTCGTGGCCGCGTTCCAGTACGGCCCGGCCTCGGGGTGAGAGTCGTCGTCGACGTCGCGCCGCTCTCGCACCCGCGAACCGGCGTCGGCAACTACATCCGCGGCTCGCTGCTCGGCCTCGTCGAGGCGGGCGGCCACGACATCGTCGCCTTCACGCCGGCGAGCGTACGCGGCAGGCGCGAGATCGAGCGCTCCCTCGCCGGTGTGGATCTCGACCGCGTGCTGCCCGTCGTGCCTGCTGCGCACGCGCTCCGGACGCTCTGGAGCCGGCTCGGCCGGCCGCCGGTCGAGCGCGTCGTCGGCAAGCTCGACGTCTTCCACTTCGGCGACTGGTGGTACCCGCCGCAGCGGGGCGGGCTGCGCTCGACGATGGTGCACGACCTCGTGCCGCTGCACCATCCGGAGTGGGTGCACGACCGCACGCGGCGGATGCACGGGGCGAAGTACGCGCACGCCGCGAAGACCTGCGACGTCGTGATCGTGAACTCGCGCTTCACGGGTGACGACGTCGCCGGCACGCTCGGCATCCCGCCCGGCCGCATCCACGTCGCCTACCCGGGTGTCGGGCCCGAGTTCGTGCCGGAAGGAGGGCGCATGAGCCTCGGTCGCCCGTACGCCCTCACCGTTGCGACGCTCGAGCCCCGGAAGAACCTCTCGACGCTCGTCGAGGCGTGGAAGCACCTCGACGGCGGCCTCGCGCTTGCCGTCGCCGGGCGCAGCGGGGTGGGGCGCGCAGCCTGCTCTCGACGTCGAGGGGGTGCTGCGGCTCGGGTTCAGCGCCCCCGCCGAGCTTCCGAAGCTCTACCGCGGCGCGAGCGTCGTCGTGTATCCGTCGCTCTTCGAGGGCTTCGGCATGCCCGTCCTCGAGGCGATGGCGTGCGGCGTCCCCGTCGTCGCGTCGTCGCACCCCTCGCTCGACGAGGCCTGCGGCGACGCCGCGGTGCGCGCGGACCCGCGCGACCCGGAGGCGATCGCAGCCGCGATCGAGACGGCGCTCGAGCGGAAGGACGAGCTCGTCCGCCGCGGTCTCGAGCACGCCCGCTCGTTCACGTGGCGGGCCAACGGCGAGGCCCACCTGCGGGCCTGGGAGTCCGCGCGATGAAGGTCGCCTTCGACACGACCGCGCTCCGCCTGACGCGCGCCGGCACCGCGCGCTACATCCGCAACCTCCTCGACCGGCTCGACGGCATCGAGCCCGTCGCCTTCGGCGGCCCGAGCCGCGCCTCGGTGCTCGCGCGCGAGCTCTGGTGGTACCCGCTCCGGCTCTCGGCGCTCCTCGGCGCGGACGTCATCCACTGCCCGACGTACTACGCACCGCTCCGGCCGCGGCTCCCCACCGTCGTCACCGTGCACGACCTCGCCGTCTTCCGGCAGCCGGAGACCTTCCCGGCCTGGACCCGCGCGTACGCCCCACGAGTCGTGCCCGCGATGCTGCGGGCGGCGACCCGCGTGATCGCGGTGTCGGAGTTCACCGCGGCAGAGCTCGAGCGGCTCGTGCGCATCCCGCGCGAGCGGGTGCGGGTGGTGCGAAACGGGGTCGACCACGGCGTGTTCACGCCCGAGGGCAGCCGCGCCGAGGGCGACTACGTGCTCGCCGTCGGGACCCTCGAGCCGCGGAAGAATCTCGCGCGCACGATCGAGGCGACAGCGAGGCTCGGCGTCGAGCTGCGCGTGGTCGGCGAGCCGGGGTGGGGCGGCGTCGAGCCGCACGGCGACCACGTGCGCTGGCTCGGCTTCGTCGGCGACGCCGAGCTCGCGTCGCTCTACCGGGGGGCTCGCTGCGTTGCCTATCCGTCGCTCTACGAGGGCTTCGGGATCCCGGTCCTCGAGGCGCTCGCGTGCGGCGCCGCCGTCGTGACGTCGCGCGGCGGCGCCTGCGAAGAGGTCGCCGGCGGCACCGCGACCCTCGTCGACCCGCTCGACGTCGCGTCGATCGAGGAGGGCATCGCGAGCGCCGTTCCCGGCCGAGGAGTCGAGCGCGCGCGGCAGTTCACGTGGGACGAGACCGCGCGGCTGACGCAGGCCGTGTACGACGAGGCGGCATGAGCGACCCGCTCGTCGTCGTCGACGCGGACGTGCTCGGCCGCAGGCGCACGGGCGACGAGACCTACGTCGCGAGCCTCCTGCGCGCGCTGCCGGCCGTCGGCGAGGGGCTCCGGTTCGCCGCGATCACGCGCCGGCCGGACCTCGTGCCGCCCGGCATCGAGCCGGTCGAGCTGCCTGCCCGGAGCCAGGAGCTGCGGATGGCCGTGCGCGTGCCGCTCCTGCTTCGCCGGCTGCGCCCCGCCCTCGTGCACTTCGTCCATTCGCTGCCGCTCGCGCTTCCCTGCCCTGCCGTTCTCACGGTGCAGGACCTCTCGTTCGAGCACGACGCCTCGCTGATGGGGCGCCGCGAGACGGCGATCTTCCGGCTCGTCGTCCCGCGCTCCGCCCGGCGCGCACGGCGTGTGCTCGCGATCTCGCAGCGGACGAAGAGCGACCTCGTCGAGCTCTACGGCCTCGCGCCGGAGAAGATCGTGGTCACGCCGCTCGCCGCCGATCCGGCGTTCCGGCCGGGCGGCGGGGAGCGCGGCGACTACGTCCTCCTCTCCGGCTCGATCGAACGGCGGAAGGATCCTCTGCTCGCCGCCGAGGCCGCCCGCGAGGCGGGGCGGCAGCTCGTCGTCGTCGGGCCGGAGCGAGACAGGGCCCTCGCCGCCGAGCTCCGCGCGCGTGGAGCCGACGTCCGCGGCTTCGTCGCGGCCGACGAGCTCGTGCGCCTCGTGCAGGGAGCGGCGGCACTCATCTTCCCGACGCGGCACGAGGGCTTCGGGCTGCCGGTCGTCGAGGCGATGGCCTGCGGGACGCCGGTCGTCGCGACGCCCGATCCCGCGGTGCGCGAGGTCGGCGGCGACGCCGTCGCCTACGCCGAGCCGCCCGAGCTCGGACGGGCGCTCGCAGCAGTCCTCGCCGACCCGGAGCGCTGGTCTGCGCGCCGGGCTCGAGCAGGCGCAGCGCTTCTCGTGGGCGCGGACGGCGCGCCTCACCGCCGATGTCTACCGTGAGGCGCTCTTGTGAAGGTCAGCGCCGTCGTCATCTCCCACGGGCACGCAGCCGAGCTCGCGCACTCGCTGCCGGCGCTCGCCGCGCAGGTCGACGAGCTGCTCGTGATCGCGAACGTGCCCGGCAGCCTCCCGGCCGAGCTGCCGCCCTCCGCGCGCGTCATCACGAACGACGCGCCGCTCTCGTTCGCCGCGAATGCGAACCTCGGCGCCGAGCACACGGCCCACGAGCTCGTCCTGATCGCGAACCCGGACGCGCTGCCGGAGCCCGGGGCCGTCGCGGTGCTGCGCGGGTTCATGGAGTCGCATCCGCGCGCGGGCGCCGTCGGCCCGAAGATGCTGTACAGCGACGGAACCTGGCAAGCGTCGCGCGCGCAGCTTCCCGACCGTCGGCGCGACGCTCGTACGGCGGACGCCCCTGAGGCTGCTCTTTCCGCCGCTGCGCTGGCAGCGACGCCACTACCTGCTCGACGACCACCCGGGCGAGCCGGTCGAGACCGACACGATGCTCGGCGCGTTCATCCTCTTGCGGCGGACGATGCTCGACGAGATCGGCGGCTGGGACCCCGGCTTCCGCATGTACTGCGAGGACATCGACCTGAACTACCGCGCGGCGAAGGCCGGGTGGGAACGGTGGTACGTCCCGGCGGCGATCGTCCACCACGAGTACGCCGCCGTGATCGACAAGAAGTTCCTCACGAGGCACACGCTCTGGCACGCGCGCGCGATGCTGCGCTTCCTCCGCAAGCATCCCGAGCGGATCCTCGCGCTGCGATGACGAGCTGGGAGAAGTACGAGGCGAAGGCGAGCAGCTGGACCGACCGGGAGTACGCCGACGCACGGGCCTACCTCGCCCACCGGGCCGAGCTCGTCCGCACGCTCGGGCCCGAGCTCTCGAGCGGCGACATCGTGCTCGACCTGGCGTGCGGCGACGGCGGTCTCGGCGACTTCCTGCCCGGGCAGCGCTACGTCGGAGTCGACGCGAGCGAGGCGATGGTGGCCGCGGGGCGGCAGCGTGGCCGCGAGATCGTGCTCGCCGACCTGAACGACTACGCGCCGCCGGAGCCGGTGCACGCGACGACGATCTTCCGCGCGATCTACTACGCGCGCGACCGCCGCGCGCTGCTGCAGCAGATCGCCGGCTACACGCAGACGAAGCTCGTCTTCGACCTCAACCCGCGCCAGTACGCGCTCGCGGACGTCACCGCAGACCTGCGAGCCGCCGGCTTCGACCGGGTCGACACGAGGCCCTTCTTCGTCCCCCAGACCCGCGCGCTGCCGGCTCCTCCGGGCGCTCGAGCGGAGCGGGCCGCTCGCACGGCTCCTGCTCCGGTTCCGGTTCACCCTCCTTGTTGCGGCGTCGCGCCGGGCGGCAGCTTCCTGAAGAACCGGTAGTCGACCTGCGCGCCGAGCACGCGCGGATCCGAGGAGCGCGCGGGGCTGACCTCTCGCGGCACGAACTTCCTGTCGACGACGACGCGGACGCCGAACCGCCCGGCGGGCGCGCGGAGCCAGACCACCCTCGGGTGCCCGCTCCGCACGTCGAGCTTCAGCTGCCGGAAGATCGTGCCGACCGCCGGCTCCTTGAACTGCGTGCGGATCGCGCCGAACTGGATGTGAACCGGGCTGCCCGGCCAGTTCTGCCGCGAGATGTCGATGCGCAGCCAGCCCCGGTCGGCGTTCGTGAAGTGGAAGTACGTGCTGTCGTATTGCCCCGTCCAGCCGTCCGGGTAGATGCCCTGGCAGGCCGCACGGAGCCGGTTCGGCTTCGCGAGCCGGATCAGCCGCCACTCCTGCAGGCCGCTCTCCGACGGGCCCTGATAGCTGTGCGTCTGCGCGAGCGAGCCCGCGAGATCGACGCACGGCCCGTCCTCGACCGCGTAGTCGTACACGCGCCCGGGGTCGTCCGGCCGCGAGGTCCAGTAGAGCCTGCCGTCGGCGGTGATGTTCGGCGCCCCGCTCGGGCCGGGCCCGAGGAGCGTGCCGTCGAAGCTGCTGATGTACGTGAGCGAGCGGTTCCAGAACTCGAGCAGCCACTCGGCGCGCTGATCGGCGACGCCCTGCGCGAGGTAGAGCGTCGGCTTGCGCTTCGCGACGTCGTCGACCCACGTGAAGGGGTGGCGCAGGATGCCGCCCGCGTCGCGGGCGATCGACACGTTCCCGGCCGCGGCGGAGATCTCGCCCGTCACGTTCCAGGCGAGAATGCCGACGGCGAGCACCGCGGACGCGGCGAGCGCGACCCTTCGCAGCCGCGGCGTCGTCAGCGCGGCGACGATCAGGAGGCCGCCGAGGAGAATCCCGATCAGAAGCCACTGGGCCGCCGACGGCGTCCACTCGTAGAAGCGATTCGCCTGCTCGAGGATCGCGAAGCCGAGCGCGTCCGAGTAGAGCTGCACGCCCATCTGGTACGGCGTGCCGACGACGAGGTAGAAGCCGTACGCCCCGGCGAGGGCGAGCGCGGGGAGGCTGACCCGGCGCCGGTCGAAGACGAGCGCCGTGCCGACGAAGAGGAGCGGCGCGATGTAGATCAGGTTGCGCTCCTCGACCCTCGTCGCGAACGACGACTGGAGATACGCCGCCTTCATGCCGGTGTAGAGCGCGAAGCCGATGATGCCGGCCGAGGCGACGCTCCGGAACATCCGCACCTCGCGCGAGCGCTCCTCGCCGCGCGCGGCGAAGAGCGCGGCGAGACCGACGACGAGCGGGATCACGCCCATGCCGATCGCGAGCGCGCCGGCCGCCCAGTCGCCGAGAACGATGGCGCGGTGCTTCCAGTACGTCGTGACGCCGTACCACTGCTGCGAGTGGTGGCTCGCGACCGCGCTCAGCGCGAAGATCGACCCCGAGCACGATCAGGACGACCCCGAGATAGTCGCCGACGGACCACGACTCGCGCCGCCGCTGGAACGAGTCGCTCGACCACAGCGCGAAGAGCGTCGCGATCAGGAGGACGATCGGGACGACGACGAGCTCGCCGCGCACGAGCGGCGCGACGAGCGACGCCGCGATCGCCGCGGCGATCCACCCGCGGCGCCTCTCGATGAAGGCCTTGACGATCAGGAAGAAGCAGAGGGCGGCGTACGGGTAGGCAAGCGTCTCCTCGACGATCCACGAGGAATAGGCGAGCGACGGCAGCGCGCCGGCGCCTGCGGCTGCGAAGAGCGCCCAGCCGCGCCGCATGAGCAGGCGGGCGAGGAAGTACGTCGGAAAGACGACCGAGGTCATGACGAGGACGTCGACGTACTTGATCGCCGAGAAGGCATTCGCAACGTCGTTGATCCACCAGAGCGGCGCGATCATGTAGGTGTAGAGCGAGCGGAACTTGTACGGCTCGCCGCGCCGCGCCGCGTGGCCGGTCGCCGCGATCGCGCGCGAGATCTGCGTCATCTCGAGCTCGTCGGTGAAGAGCCACGGCGTCGTGCGCTTCCAGGCCTCGACGCAGTAGACGATCGAGAGCCAGAGGTAGATGCTCGCGAGCGGCACGGCCGCGAGCAGCCGGTCGGTAGTGGTGGTCCGCGGCCGCGCCTCGTCGACGCGCCGCGTCGTCACTGCGGTCACTCGGCCGTTGCTCCGAGGATGTGTCCCGGGTCGAGATCGACCTCGCGGCGCACGAACCGGCACGCGATGTCGGCACGGCGGCACGCTTCGATGACCGCCTCGAGACGTGCGCGCTCCGCCGCCGGAATCGTGACGAGCACCGTGTCGGGCGACAGCCGTCCGAGCGTCCAGCCGATCTCGTCCAGGCTCGAGACGACGGGCACGCCCTGGATGCGGCGGCGGCGAAACGCAGGGTCGTCGTCGACGAAGCCGACCACGCGGACGCCCTGCGTCTCGCGAAGCTCCCGCAGCAGGCTGCGCCCGCTTCTACCCGCGCCGACGATCAGCGTCCGCTGCTGCCCTCCGCGGTCGACGACCGTGCGCAGCGCGTGTGCGACGCCGCGCTCCCAGAAGCGCGAAGCGCCGATCAGCATCGTGCAGAGCATGGCGTCGATGACGAATGTCCCCCGCGGGAAGTCTCGCCACGAGATCGTCAGCGACATGAAGCCGAACGCGGCGCACTCCGAGAGCACGACCGCCGAGAAGATGCTCGCGGCGTCGCGCGCCCCCGCATAGCGCCACACGCCGCGGTAGAGCCCGAAGCCGACGAAGAACAGGTACCGCGCGACGAGGAGCACCGGCAGCGACAGGTTGAAGACGTGACGGTCCCAGATGCTGCCCCTGCCCTCGATGCGGATGATGTACGCCACCGTGAACGACGCCGCGATGAGCGCGAAGTCGACGAGCACCTCGACGAGCCGGCGCCGGTGCACGAAGAGCGAGCGGAGGAAGGAGCCGGCGTCCGCCTCGACGGGCGGGCGGTTGACCTCGGCGAGGTAGCTCCCGAACTGGAGGAGGAAGGCGAAGGTGATGAGGACGCCCGCAAGCGTGATGCGGGTGTCGTCGAGCACCTTGTAGGCGAGGCTCGTGAGGCCGAGCGCAGCCGAGACGACGCCCAGCAGCACGACGGCGCGCTTGTCGGAGAGCCCCTGGTAGACGAGCCGGTGCGACGTGTGGTCGCGCCCGCCGCGCGTCACGGGCCGGCCCTCCAGGAGGCGGACGACCGTCACGAGGGTGGTGTCGAGAATCGGCACGGCGAGGACGAGCACGGGCAGCAGGAACGTCGCCGCCGTCGAGCCGGCGACCGCCCAGCTGGAGGCGAGGCCGAGAGCCGCGAGGGCGAACCCGAGCACCTGGCTGCCGCTGTCGCCCATGAAGACCGCGGCAGGACGGCTGAGCCGCAGGTTGTACGGCAGGAAGCCGAGGCAGGCGAAGCAGATCCCGAGCGCGAGCACCGCGATCATGTGGCTCGGGTGCACCGTGTACGCGTCGACGGCGAAGAACGCGCACGCGATGGCCGCGAGCGTCGCCGCGAGGCCGTCCATGTTGTCGAGGAGGTTGAAGGCGTTCGTCATCCCGATCAGCCAGAGAACGCCGATGGC
The DNA here is from genome assembly GCA_963831405.1 of uncultured Actinomycetes bacterium. Lineage (GTDB taxonomy): Bacteria > Actinomycetota > Thermoleophilia > Gaiellales > Gaiellaceae > Palsa-739. Next base: position 41,575 of record CAWHPX010000011.1, on the reverse strand, counting down.
CGTCGCCGCGACGGGGTTGCCGACGATCTCGACCCGCACGCCGGCGACGAGGACGAGGGCGGCGGCCGCGCCCTGGGCGGCGAGCTTCGCGAGCGGCGGCAGGCGGAAGACGTCGTCGACGAGGCCGGCGGCGAAGAGGATCGCGCAGCCGCCGAGGATGCCGCCGAGCTCGCGCGAGAGGGGCATGAGGCCCGCCGCGAGGGCGACGCCCGCCGCGACGAGGAGCCCGGCGAAGATGCCGATTCCGCCGAGGAGCGGGGTCGAGCGCGTGTGCCAGCGGTCTGCGCGGGGCGCGGCGGAGACCTGCAGCGCGGCCGGAGTGTGCAGGAGCGCCCGGATCGTCAGGAGACTCGCCGGCAGCGCAGCAAGGGCAGCCAGCGCGACCGTCACGCGCGCAGCCTAACGAAGTGCTGTAAGAGCGGTGTTTGGGGGAGACGGGCCGGGATTCCCGCCCTGTAGGTTCTCCCCCGTGCCGCCGCTCCTCGAGATCCTCCGCTGCCCGTTCTGCCGGCACGCGCTCCGCGAGGAGGGCGACGGGCTCGTGTGCACCGGCTGCTCCCGGCGCTTCGGGCGCTCTCCGGACGGGATCCCGCTCATGCTCCACGAGGAGCTGCCCGGGGCCCGCGAGAAGCTGATCGAGGCCGGAGGCTGGCTCGAGAAGGCGCGGGCCGAGGGGTGGTACGAGCCGGACGACGCGGTCGACCGCGTCCTCCCCTTCGTGAACCGCGAGCTCGGCTGGAACGATCCCAACTGGCTCGCGAACGGCCACTCGTTCCAGGTGCTCCTCGACCGCTACGCCAGGGACGCGCACGGGCTGCGCGTGCTCGAGGTCGGCGCGGCAAAGGCCTGGGCGGCGCGCTTCTGGCTCGAGCGCGAGTGTGAGTACGTGGCGACCGACATCCTCGTCGATCCGAAGATCGGCCTCGGTCGCGGCGCCTTCTACGGCGACTTCGGGCGAGTGCAGGCCGACGGAGAGAACCTGCCGTTCGCCGACGCGACCTTCGACATCACCTACTGCGTCGCCACGCTGCACCACGCTCTCGACCTGCCGAAGATGGTCCGCGAGATGGCGCGCGTGACGCGGCGGGGCGGAGTCGTCGCCGGACTGAACGAGGGAACGCGCGGCGTCGGCCGGAGCTCCGACAACCCCGAGCAGGCCGGCGAGAAGGAGCTCGGCATCAACGAGCACGTGCACACCGTGTGGTCGTATCTCAGCGCCTTCACGCGTGCGGGAGTCGTCGTGCGCCGCATGGAGCGCTCCGACGGCTGGCCGCCGATGCCGTTCGGCTACCTCCTCTCGCGCGTGCCGAAGGTCGGCATGACGCTCGGCACGCTTTCGCACCTGAGCATCGGGCGCTACGCCGGCGTGTCGATCTACGGGCGGCGCAGTGGGCACGGGCTCCCCCGCAGATGAGCACGTATCTCGACGTCATCCGCTACCGCGAGCTGCTCGGCAACCTCTTCCGGCGCGACCTGCAGGCGAAGTACCGCGGCTCGGCGCTCGGCGTCCTGTGGACGGTCGCGAACCCGGTCATGCTGATGGGCGTCTACCTCCTCGTCTTCGGCGTCGTGTGGAAGTCGCCTTTTGCAAGCGGCGGCCACTACCCGCTCTTCCTCCTCACCGGGCTTGCGCTCTGGACGTTCTTCGGCGCGGCCGTGCAGTCGTCGACGCGTTCGATGCTCGACAACGCGAACCTGATCCGCAAGACGCGCTTTCCCCGGCAGCTCGTGCCGCTCTCCGTCGTCTTCGCGCATCTCGTCAGCTTCTACGTGATGCTCGCGCTGCTGCTCGTCGTGAACTTCGCCGCCCTCTCGCGCGTCCGCGCGACCGAGTGGCTCGCGATTCCGCTCAGCGTCCTCTTCGTCGGCCTCGTGTGCGGCTTCGCGCTCGTGCTGGCCTCGCTCAACGTGCTGTTCCGCGACGTCGAGTTCATCGTCGCCGCGTTGCTCGTCCCGTTGTTCTTCCTGACGCCGATCCTCTACCCGCTCGCCGGCACGGCGCTCGACCGGCACCACACGGTCGTGCAGTTCATCCACTGGGCGAACCCGCTCGCGCCCGCGGTCGAAGCGGTGCGGGCGCCGCTCTTCGAGGGGACGCTGCCCTTCTGGGGCGACGCGCTCTACCTCGTGGTCGCGTGCGCCGTGGCGCTCGTCGCCGGCGCGCTCGTCTTCAGGAGCGTTGACGACCAGATCGCGATCGAGGTCTGAGCACGAGCCGCCCGTCGAACATGAACGGCTCGTCTCCCTCCGGGCGGTAGGCCGGCAGCCCCTCGACCTCGGTGTTCGGCTCGAGCGGCGGCAGGAGCGACGGGCAGACGAGCGGATGCGGGAAGCGCGGATGGCGGCCGCCGCCCGGGGCGTGGTCGGGGAAGCGCCGCGCGTCGATCGCGCCGCCGACGGCCGCGAACCCCTCGCGGTGCAGCTCGCGCGCACGCTCGATCCAGTCGGGCCCCGGCTCCGCTCCGAAGACGCGCGCGCCGCTCGCGTCGCGCGGGCCGACCTCGACCGCCTCGTCGTACGGGCGGTTGCCGAGCTCCGCGAGCCAGAAGCGATGCTCCTCGACGAGGTCGAGCGCGAGGCGGTAGCGGCCCGGCGGTATCGGCGCCCGGACCGGCAGAGCCTGCCGGAGGATCTCGCCCGGTGCGACCGTGTGCTCGAGCGGGGTGCGCAGCCCGTCCCAGACGATCGGGTTGCCGCGCTCGTCGAGCCAGTGGTACGAGAGGAAGAGGCCGTCCTCGACGCCGCGCGTGCGCCACGGTGCGCTGCCGGCGTTCTCCACCTCGATCTCGATCCCGACGAGCGTGCCCGCCTCGACCTGCGCGCGCCGGACCGAGAGCCAGCGCGCGACGAGGGGGCCGGAGGCGTTCATGGCCGGACTAGTCTAGGCCGGTGACCGCACCGCTCCTCGTCCGGGCAGCGCGCAGCGAGCAGGTCGAGCGCACGCCCGTGTGGTTCATGCGCCAGGCGGGGCGCTCGCTGCCGGAGTACCGCGCGCTGCGGAAGGGGCGCTCGTTCTTCGAGGTCGCCGGCACGCCCGAGCTCTGCGCGGAGGTGACGCTGCAGCCGGTGCGCCGCCACGACGTCGACGCCGCCGTGCTCTTCGCCGACATCATGTCCCCGGTGCTCGGGATGGGCATCGGCGTCGACCTCGTCGAGGGCGTCGGCCCGGTGGTCGAGCACCCGGTCGCCTCGCGCGCGGACGTCGACCGGCTGCGCGTGACCGAGCCCGACGGGCGCATCCTCGACGCCGTGCGACTCGTCCGCCGCGAGCTCGACCCCGAGAAGGCGCTCGTCGGCTTCTGCGGCGCGCCGTTCACGGTCGCGGGCTATCTCGTCGAGGGCAAGCCGTCGCGCGACTTCGCGCGGACGAAGGCGTTGATGTACAGCGACCCCGCGGCGTGGCATGCGCTGCTCGACAAGCTCGCGGCGCAGTTTGCGCGGTACGCCGCCGCGCAGGTCGAGGCGGGCGCCGACGTGATCCAGGTCTTCGACTCGTGGGTCGGGGCGCTCTCGGCCGCGGACTACGACGAGTTCGTCGCGCCGTACTCCCGGCGGATCCTCGCCGCGGTCGACGCGCCGACGATCCACTTCGGCACCGGCGCGACGGAGGAGCTGCTGCGCGCGCTCGCCCGCGCGGGCGGCGACGTGATCGGGCTCGACTGGCGGCTGCCGCTCGAGCTCGGCTGGGACGTCGCGCGCGCCGTGCAGGGCAACCTCGACCCGGCCGTGCTCCTCGGGCCGTGGGAGCGCGTCGAGGCCGGGGCGCTCGACGTGCTCGCCCGCGCCGAGAGGCACGACGGGCACATCTTCAACCTCGGTCACGGCGTGCTCCCGCAGACCGATCCCGGCGTCCTGACGCAGCTCGCGGCGTTCGTGCAGGAGCACACCGTCGAGGCCCGCGTCTGACCGGCCCGTCCGCCTGGGAGAACCGCGGCTCTTCCTCGAGCGGCTAGCCTCGGACACGTGAGTGACGCGGTCGTCCTGATGGCGTACGGCTCCCCGGAGCGGCTCGCCGACGTGCCCGCGTACTACTCCGACATCCGCGGCGGCCGCCCGATCGCGCCCGAGAACCTCGCCGACCTCGTCGAGCGCTACCGCCGGCTCGGGATCGAGGACTCGTCGCCGCTCAATGCGATCACCGAGCAGACCCGCGCGGCGCTCGAGCGGGAGCTCGGCGTCCCGGTCTACACCGGCATGAAGCACTGGACGCCGCGCATCGCGGACGCCGCGCAGGCGGCCGTCGAGGGAGGCGCCGGCACGATCGTCGGGCTCGTCCTCGCGCCGCATTACTCGGCGCTCTCCATCAAGGGCTACCGCGACCAGCTCGAAGCGGCGCTCGGCGGCCGCGCCGAGCTTCGCTTCGTCGACAGCTGGCACGACGAGCCCGGCTTCGTCGAGCTGCTCGCCGACAGGGTGCGCGGCACCGACGCGCACGTCGTCTTCACCGCGCACTCCCTGCCGGAGCGCGTGCTCGCGATGGGCGATCCGTACAAGGAGCAGCTGCTCGAGACGTCCCGGCTCGTCGCCGCCGCCGCGGGGCTCGACGACTGGTCGTTCTCGTTCCAGAGCGAGTCGCCGACGGGGGAGCCCTGGCTCGGGCCCGACATCCTCGACCACCTGCGCGACCTGCGGGCGCGCGGTGTCGAGCGCGTGCTCGTCGCGCCGGTCGGCTTCGTCTCCGACCATCTCGAGATCCGCTGGGATCTCGACGTCGAGGCGGTCGAGCTCGCGCGTGAGCTCGGCGTCCGGCTCGAGCGGATCGAGATGCCGAACGACGATCCGGCGTTCGTGCGCACCCTCGCCGGGATCGTCCGGCGGGCGCAGGGAGTACCGTCGCCTGCATGAGAGACGGCGAGATCCTCGTCGAGCACGTTGCGAGGACCTTCCGCGTCTATCCGCGGGAGAACCGCGCGCTGAAGGACCTGCTCCTCGCCCGCCGCCACACGCGCGGCTCGGACGTGGTCGCGCTGAGCGACGTCTCGTTCGCCGTCGAGCCGGGGAGCGCCGTCGGGCTCGTCGGGCGCAACGGCTCCGGCAAGACGACCCTTCTGCGGCTGCTGTCCGGCATCGTGAAGCCGACCTCGGGCCGCGTCGCGGTCGGCGGGCGCGTCGGCTCGCTGCTCGAGCTCGGCGCCGGCTTCCACCCGGATATGACCGGCCGGGAGAACGTCTTCCTGAACGGCTCGATCCACGGCCTGCGCCGCGTGGCGATCCGCGAGAAGCTCGACGAGATCGTCGCCTTCGCCGGGCTCGAGGAGTTCATCGACCTGCCGGTGCGCACGTACTCGTCGGGGATGTACATGCGGCTCGGGTTCGCGATCGCCGCGCACATCGAGGCGGACGTCCTGCTGCTCGACGAGGTCTTCGCGGTCGGCGACGAGGCGTTCCAGCGCAAGTGCTTCGGCAAGATCTTCGACTTCAAGCAGCGCGGCGGGACGATCGTGTTCGTGTCGCACGATGCGGCATCGGTCGAGCGGCTCTGCGACCGAGCGATCCTCCTGAAGGACGGGATCGTGCAATTCGACGGCCCCACCCACGATGCGGTCGTCGCGTACCGGCAGCAGCTCGCGGGCGAGCGGAACCCCGAGGAGCGCGCAGCCGGGTTGAAGGAGTGGGGCGGAGACGTGGCCCGCGTCGAGCGCGTGACCCTGCTCGGGCCGGACGGCGACGAGCGCAAGCAGGTGCTCGCGGGAGAGCCGTTCACGATCGCCGTCGACGTGACGGCCGAACGGTCGATCGCGCCGCCGCGGCTCGGCTGGGAGCTCCGCGACGATGCGGCGATCCTCGTGGCCGGCGGCACCGTGGCGACGGTTGAGCTCGGCTGGCGCGAGGAGACCCGAACGCTGCCTCTCCGCTTCGAAGCGGAGAGGCCCCCGTTCGCCGACGGCCGGCTGCACCTTCGCCTCGACCTCACGGACGAGGGCGCCGAGGTCCAATATCACTCGTTCGACGACGCGCTCGTCTTCATCGTCTACCCGGCGGACGGCGCCCGCGGCCTCGTCCGGCTTGAAGGACGATGGGCGGCGGCCGCCGAACGAGTCGAGCATGTCTAGCCGCAGCTGCCCCGACTGGCCCGACCTGATGGAGATCGCGCCCGAGCTCCAGTTCAAGCACTACACCGTCGCGGAGGCGCAGTTGCCCGCCGACGTCGTGATGCGCCTCACCGACGTCGCGCTCTCCGACGTCGCGATCTGCTGCGACCTCGAGCACAACGTCTTCTACGCGGTGCACACGGACGAGCGTCTCGGCGAGGCGCTGACCGCGAGCCACTGGTTCGAGGTTCGCGACTGGATCGCCGCGGGCCGCCCCGGGCAGGGCTAGGGCACCGGCGTCAGCAGCGGCTCGCCTCGCTCGAGCGCGAGCACGTTGTCGACGACGATGCGCGTCATCGCCGCGCGCGTCTCGACGGTGGCGCTCGCGATGTGCGGCGTCAGCACGACGTTCGGCAGGCCGAGCAGGCGCTCCGGGACGTTCGGCTCGTGTGCGAAGACGTCGAGCCCGGCGCCGATGCGGCCGGAGACGAGCTCGTCGACGAGCGCCTCCTCGTCGACGACCGCTCCACGGGCCGTGTTCACGAGCGTCGCGCCGTCGCGGAGCAACGAGAGGCGCCGCCGCGAGATGAGGCCCTCGGTGTCGGGCGTCAGCGGCGTGTGCAGCGTGACGATGTCCGCCTCCGCGAGCAGCGCGTCGAGCGGCCGATATCCGGGATCGCGGCTCGGCGTGCGCCGGTGGTGCAGCACGCGCATCTCGAAGCCGCGTGCCCGCTGTGCGACCGCCGAGCCGATGCGCCCGAGCCCGACGATGCCGACGGTCGCACCGGTGATCTCGCGGCCGAGGAACGGGCCGGCCGACCACGGCGTGGCCCAGCGCCCCGCGCGGACGAGGTCGTCTCCCTCGACGACGCGCCGGCGCGCGGCGAGCATGAGCCCGAGCGCGAGATCCGCCGTCGCGGCGTCGAGGACGCCGGGCGTGTTCGTGACGGCGATCCCGCTCGCCCGGCACGCCTCGACGTCGAGCCTGTCGTAGCCGACTCCGAAGTTGGCGACGAGGCGCAGCGACGGGAAGCCGGCAGGGTCGACGCCCTCGTTGGCGACGACGACCACCTCGACGTCGTCGCGTCCGGGTTCGAGTGGGCCGATCTCGACGTCGCGGAGCTCGTCCCACGCCGCGCCCGGCAGCCGTCTCGTCGCGAGCACGCGCACGGGCCGAGTACAGCAGTTCGACGCGCGTCGTGCCCTACGGGCGCAGGCCGAGCACCTCGTCGAGGGGCCGGGTGTTCAGCACGTCGGCGGCGGTCGCCCAGCCGCGGCGCGCGGTCGCGACCGCGAGGTGCATGTTCTCGAGGCCGCGCACCGAGTGGGCGTCCGTCGAGCAGACGACCGGGACGCCCGCCTCGACGGCGAGCCGCACCTCCTCGTCGCGCAGGTCGAGCCGGTTCGGAAGGCCGTTCGTCTCGAGCGCGACGCCCTCCTCGAGCGCCACCTCGAGCACGCGCTCCAGCACGAGGGCGTTCGGCGGCCGGTGGTTGATGATCCGGCCCTTCGGATGGCTGAGACAGCGGACGGCGGGATGCCGCATCGCCTCGGTCACCTTCTTCGTCAGCCGCTCCGCGCTCTCCCGCTGGCCCGCGTGCAGGGAGAGCTGCACCCAGTCGAGCGCGGCGAGCACGTCGTCCGGGAGGTCGAGCCGCCCGTCGCTCCGGATATCGCACTCGGTGCCGCGCAGGACGCGAAACGGCGCGAGCTCCCCGTTCACCCCGGCGATCTCCTCCGCCTGCGCACGCAGCCCGTCGGCGTCGAGGCCGGGCACGACGCGGACGTTCGGCGTGTGGTCGCAGATCGCGACGTACGCGTAGCCGAGGTCGCGCGCGGCGACCGCCATCTCCCGCACCGACGCCTTTCCGTCCGACCACGTCGTGTGGCAGTGGAGATCGCCGCGGATGTCGTCGATCCCGACGAGGGCGGGCGGCTCGCGGACGAGCGGCCCCTCGCGCAGCTCCGGCGGGCACCACGGCAGCCCGAGGTGCGCGTACACGCCGTGCTCGTCCGGTGCGGCCGGCAGCTCCCCGAGCGACGCGACGTACGCGGCGGAGCCCGTTGCGCGGAGAAGCTCCGTCCCGAACCGCTCGGGCGGCGCGACGACGAGCTCGACGGCAAGGCCCTCGACGGTGACGCCGACGGCGCGGTCGCGGTCGCGCTCGACGAGCGCGACCACCGTCGGCGAGCTCTGCAGGCGCTCGAGCGCGGCCGGCGACGATGAGACGAGGACGAGCTCGTGCACGGTCTCGCAGCGGCGGCGGGCCTCGCCGGCGACCTCTGCGTCGAGCTCGAGCGCGATCGAGCCGGCGAGCTCGAGCGCTCGTGGGAGCAACAGGGCCCGCGGGCGCTGCGGCCGCTCGCGTGCGAGGCCCGCGATGATCTTCTGCTCGGTGGCGGGGCCGATGCCCGGAGCCTCGCGCAGGCGGCCGGCCGCCGCGGCCTCGCGCAGCTCGTCGGCCGTGCGGACGCCGAGCGCCCGTCCGAGCGCGACCATCCGCTGCGGGCCGAGGCCGACGAAGCGCCCGAGCGCGACGAGCTGCGGCTCGACGTCGCGCTCGAGCTCCTCGAGCTCTGCGAGCCGGCCTGTCGACACGAGCTCGGTGAGGCGCCGCTCGATGCCCGGCCCGATCCCGCGGAGATCGCGCGCGCGGCCGTCGCGGACGAGGTCCGCGACGGGCGCACGTGTCTCGCGTACGAGCTCTGCCGCCCGGCGATACGCGCGGACCGTGTAGTGCCCTGCGCCTGCGAGATCGAGCAGGGCGGCATACGCATCGAGGGTCGTCGCGATCTCATGGTTGGTGGTCACGCTGGCTAGCATCTCCCCATGCCGACGGTCGTCATTCCTTTTGCCGGCGTCGAGGGCAAGACGCGCCTGCACGCCTCGCGCCGCGCCCGGCGCGAGCTCTCGCTCGCGATGCTCGGCGACGTCCTCGCCGCGGCGCTCGCACTTGGAGCGGCGCGGGTGGCGACGGCGGACGCCGACGGTGCCGCGCTCGCCCGCGAGGCGGGCGCCGAGGTGACCGGTGATCCGGGCGGCGGGCAGGGCGCGGCCGTTGCCGCGGCGCTCGCGGATCTCGACCCGGGCGCGATCCTCGTCGTGAACGCCGACGTCCCCTGTGTCGTGCCGGACGACCTGCGCGCCCTCCTCGCCGCCACGCCCGCGGGCGGGCTCGCGCTCGTCGAGGCGCTCGACGGGACGACGAACGCGTTGAGCATCTCGGCGCCGGAGGCGTTCGCCCCGCTCTACGGGCCCGACAGCGCCGCGCGCTTCCGCGCGCGTGCAGCCGAGCTCGGCGTCGATTCCGTCTCCGTCGCCGTCCCGAACCTTGCAGACGACGTCGACACGGTCGCCGACCTGCAGCGCCTGCACCTTCGCCTCGGGCCGCGCTCGCAGACGGCCCTCGCCGCGCTGCCGGTCGAGGCTCCCTCGTGAACGTCGTCGTTCTGTCGGGCGGGGTCGGCGGCGCCCGTTTCGTCCGCGGGCTCGTCGAGGTCGCCGGTGCGCCGTCGGTCACCGTCGTCGGCAACGTCGGCGACGACCTCGAGGTGCTGGGCGTGCACGTGTCGCCGGACCTCGACTCGATCGTCTACGCCCTCGCGGGGCTGAACGACGAGCGACGGGGCTGGGGCCGCGCCGACGAGACGTGGAGCGCGCTCGCCACCGTGTCGGAGCTCGGCGGCGAGTCGTGGTTCGCACTCGGCGACCGCGATCTCGGGGTACACCTCGTGCGCACGCAGGCGCTTCGCGCGGGCGAGACGCTCTCGGCGGTCACGGCGCGCATCGCGCGTGCGTTCGGCGTCCGGACGACGCTTCTGCCCGCCACCGACGACCGGCTGCGCACCTGGATCGCCACCGAGGCCGGCGAGCTCAGCTTCCAGGAGTGGTTCGTCGCCCGCGGGCATCTCGACGAGGTCGACGGGCTTCGCTTCGAGGGCGCCGAGGCCGCGGCGGCGGCGCCCGGCCTCGTCGCGGCCCTCGACGCGGCCGACCTGATCCTCATCGCACCGAGCAACCCCTACGTCTCGGTCCAGCCGATCCTCGCCGTCTCGCAGATCCGGCGCGCGATCGAGCGCCGCGGCGTGCCCTGCGTCGCCGTCAGCCCGCTGATCGGCGGCCGTGCGGTGAAGGGCCCCGCCGACCGCATGCTCGACCGCCTCGCCGGCGGTACGTCTCCCCGCCACGTCGCAGCGTGCTACGGCGGCTTGATCGACGCGCTCGTGGTCGACGGCGCGGACGCGGACGACGTCGACGGTCTCGGCGACGTGCGCGCGATCGTCACGCACACGCTCATGTCCGGGCCTGCGGCGCGGCGGCGGCTCGCGGAGGCGGCGCTCGGCGTGGTCCCCGCATGAAGGTCGCCGTCGTCGGGGGCACCGGCGATTTCGGGCTCGCGCTCGCGGAGCGGCTCGTCGAAGCGGGCCACGACGTCGTCGTCGGCTCGCGCGACGCCGAACGGGCGGCCGAGAAGGCCGCCGGCGTGGGCGCGCGCGGCGCCGCGAACGACGACGCCGTCCAGGGCGTCGACATCGTCGTGCTCGCGGTCAAGGCGGAAGCCGCGCTCGAGACCGCCGGCTCGCTCGCCTCGGCGATCGGCGAGACGCCCGTGCTGAGCGTCGCGAGCGCGCTCCGGTTCACGAAGCAGGGCGTGTTCCCGGCCGACGAAGCGCGCTCGCTCGCCGAGCGCACCGACGAGCTGCTCGACGCTCCCGTCGTCGCCGGGCTCCAGTCGCTCGCCGCCGCGTCGCTCGCGAACGGGAAAGCCGAGGGTGACGCACTCGTGTGCGGCGACGACCCGGCCGCGAAGGAGCTCGCGCTCGAGCTCGCCGCCTCGATCGTCACCGGCCGCGGCCTCGACGCGGGGCCGCTCGCGTGCGCCCGCGCGCTCGAGGGGCTGACGGCGGTGATCGTCAACCTGAACAAGCGCTACCGCGGGCACGCCGGCGTGCAGGTCACCGGCCTTCCGTGAGCATCGAGGACGGCTTCACCGTCTTTCCGGTGCGGGGCCTGCCGGAGCTGCGCGAGGGCGACGATCTCGCCGCGATGATCGTCGAGCGTGTCGAGCTCCTCGACGACGACGTCGTCGTCGTCGCGCAGAAGGCGGTCTCGAAGGTCGAAGGGCGCGTCGTCCGGCTCGGCGACGTCGAGCCGTCGTCGCAGGCGCTCGAGATCGCCGGTGAGGAGGGCGATCCTCAGCGCATCGAGTGGATCCTGCGCGAGGCGAAGCGCGTCGTGCGCGTGCGGGCGCCGCTCGTCATCTGCGAGACCCGTCACGGCTTCATCTGCGCCTCTGCTGGAGTCGACCAGTCGAACACGCCCGAGGCCGGGACGCTCGTGCTGCTGCCCGTCGACCCCGACGCGTCGGCGGCGGCCCTGCGGGCGCAGCTGCGCGAGCGCAGCGGGCGCGACGTCGGCGTGCTCGTCACGGACTCGTTCGGGAGGCCGTGGCGGCAGGGAACGACGGACGTCGCGATCGGTGCGGCGGGCATCGAGGTGATGCGCGAGCACTCGGGCGACCGCGACCCGGTCGGGTACGAGCTGAAGGCGACGGTGATCGCCGTCGCCGACGAGCTCGCCGGCGCGGCGCAGCTCGTGTCGGGAAAGCTCGACCGCGTCCCCGTCTCGATCATCCGCGGCCTCGACGTGCGCGGGGCGGGGCGCGCGACGGACATCCCGATTCCCCCCGAGCGAGATCTCTTCGGCTAGGGTCGCGCGGTGTCCGCCGCCGACGCAGTCGCTGCTGCAAACGACGTCCTGCGCGACAAGGGATACGTCGAACGCGACCTCGGCGTGCACGCGGGCCCGCGCGGCAAGGCGCTCCTGAAGGGCAACAGGATCGTCAGCCCGTTCAGCGACGACGCGGAGCTCGTGCTGCGGGTCGTCCGGGAGCTCGTCCCGCCCGAGGCCGAGCTCGGCCACAAGCTGCTCCGGCCGGCCGAGCTCCGCGCGAAGCTCTAGCCTCCTGGGGGCTTTCGCTCGAAGATGACGAGCAGCGCGAGGTGCTCGTACGCGCTGAAGCGGTGCTCGGCGCCCGCCTCGACGAAGACGGCGCCGCCCTCGCGCACGGGGACCGGCTCGCCCGCGACGTCGAGGACGCCGGAGCCCTCGAGGACGATGTAGATCTCGTCGTCGGCGTGCGGCTGCTGCTTGTCCGGCTCCGGGGCGACGAGCACGTACACGCCGACCTCGAGCCCGGGCGACTCGTGGACGATCTCGTAGCCGCCGCCGGCGGCGCGGAGCTTCTCGACCACGGTCCCGACTCCGAACGCGTGCATGCCGGGGACGCTACCTCCCGGGATTCGTCTTCGGGCGAGCGGGAAGGCTCAGACGGTGGGCAGCCGGAGCCGCCAGCCGCCGCCGTCGCGCTCGAGCGTTCCCCCGTGATCGGCGGCGATCCGCCCCGCCGCGAGCACGCCGAGCGAGTCGGGCCCTGCCGGCGAGACGAGGAGCGCTCCCGCGGCCACCTCGACGCCGACGGCGCCGCCCGCCTCCCGCGCGGCGAGGAGCAGGTGGAGGGCCGCCTGCTCGAGGAGGGCTTCGGCGCACGCGACGAGCTCCTGCCCCGCCGGGAGGGCCTCGCCGAGCTCGAGGGAGCGTCCCGTGCCGTGCCGGAGGAGCCCGATCGCCGAGCGGACGGCGGCCGCGAGATCGCCGCGCGGCGCGTCCTCGCGCTGCCGTGCGAAGTCGAGGAGGTCGCGCAAGGTAGCCTTCATCTCGAGCGCCGTCCGGTGCAGCAGCCGCAGGCGATCCTCGTCGTCTGTCCCGGGGGCCGCATCCTCGAGCAGGAGATCGACGAGCCCGAGCACGCCGAACAGGGGATTCGCCACGTCGTGGGCGACGTCCGCCGCGAGGTCGCCGAGGGCGGCCGAGCGGGCGAGGAGGACGAGCTCGCGCTCGGCGGCGGCCCGGTCGCCGTCCGGGAGAGCACGTATTGTTGACAAAAGAGCTGAGCCGGCTCCCATTCCGCAGAGCATGACCGATCCGATCACCTGTGTCGTAGCCGACGACCACCCCGCGATGCTCACGGCGATCGCGGACGTCCTCGCCCGGCACGGGTTCGACGTGGTCGGCCGCGCCCGCGACGGCGGCGAGGCGCTCGCGCTCATCGAGTCCGAGCGCCCCGACATCGCGCTCGTCGACGTGCGCATGCCGAGGCTCTCGGGGATCGAGGTGGCGACGCAGGCCGCGACGACCGCGCCCGACACGGCGATCGTGTTCTACACCGCCTTCGGCGACCGCGCCGTCCTCGCCGAGGCGCTCGACGTCGGCGCCCGCGGCTTCGTGCTCAAGGAGGCGCCGCTCGTCGACCTCGTGCGCGCCGTCGAGCGCGTCGCGGCGGGCGACTCGTACATCGACCCGGTGCTCGCCGGCATGCTCGTCAGCGGGCAGCTCGCAGAACGGACGCCCTCGCTCACGCAGCGCGAGCGGGAGGTGCTCCGGCTCCTCGCCGACGGGCTCGCGAACGAGGAGATCGGCAAGAGCCTGCACATCTCCCCGGAGACGGTGCGGACGCATGTGCGCAAGGCGATGGCGAAGCTCGACGCCGACACGCGCACACAGGCCGTCGCGACGGCGCTGCGGCAGTCCATCATCTCCTGATGGAGCTGCGCCGGCGCGACCTCGACCCGGACCCGTTCCGGCAGTTCGAGCGGTGGTACGCCGAGGCCGCTGCGGCGCAGGAATGGCCCGAGCGCACCGCGGTCGCAACCGCCGACGCGAGCGGCGCGCCGTCGCTGCGCATGGTGCTGCTCAAGTCGTTCGACGAGCGCGGGCTCGTGTTCTTCACGCACGCCACGAGCCGGAAGGGCCGGGAGCTCGCCGCGAACCCCCGGGCCGCCCTTCTTCTCCACTGGTCGTCGCTCGGCCGCCAGGTGCGGGTCGAGGGCGGCGTCGAGCGGGTCTCGACGGAGGAGTCGGACGCGTACTTCGCCACGCGCCCGCTCGCCGCGCGGAGGGGCACGACGGCCTCGCGCCAGAGCGAGGTTCTCGCGTCGCGCGCCGAGCTCGACGCGCGGGTCGCCGCGGTCGTCGATCCGGTCCGGCCGGAGGCCTGGGGCGGGTTCCGCGTCGTGCCGGGTGCCTGGGAGTTCTGGCAGCACCGCGACGACCGCCTGCACGACCGCTTCCGCTACCGCCGCGACGGCGGCGCGTGGGTCATCGAGCGGCTCTACCCCTAGCGAGCGTGCGGCCGAGCTTCGCGAGCCGGTCGTCCCACCGGCCGCCGACCTCGACCATCCACGCGACGGCGTCCGCGAACGGCTGCGGCGTCACGACGTACCGCGTCTCGCGCCCCGCGCGCGTCGCCTCGAGGAGCCCGGCGTCGGCGAGCAGGACGAGCTGCTTCGCAACCGCCTGACGTGTCACCGGGAGCTCGGCCGCGAGCTCGGTCGCCGTGGCGGTTCCCCGCGCCGCGACTGCGGCGACGAGGGTGCGCCGGCCGGGATCGCCGAGCGCGTCGAAGACGCTCGCTACGCGAGCGCCGGCGTCCACGCGAGCGCGTGCAGCTCGAGCGCCGTGCTCCAGTGCGGCGCCGTCTCGACGACGTGGACGCGGGTGCCCCCCTCGACCTCCTCGAGCTCGAGCACGACCGCGCCGTCGTCCTCCCAGTCGAGCACGAGCCGCTCGCCGGGCTCGGCCTCGCGCACGACCGCGCGCCGCTCGTCGCCGTCGCCCCAGCGGAAGACGCCCTCGCCGCCCGGCGTGGGGTCGAGCTCGACCTCGGTGGCGAACCACTCCTCGAGGCGGCTCGGCTCGGTCAGCGCCTCCCAGACCTCGTCCGGCGAGGCGGGGAACACGATCTCCCGCTCGATCTGCATCCGGCGCTCCTCTCTTGACACGCAACCAGACGGTTGCGTTAATATGCGCAACCAATGAGTGGCGCATTTAAGCAGCTCGTGCCGATGGTCGTCGAGTCGGACGGCCGGTACGAGCGCTCGTTCGACATCTTCTCGCGGCTCCTGCGCGAGCGGATCGTCTTCCTCGGGACCGAGGTCGAGGATCAGTCGGCGAACCTCATCGTCGCCCAGCTGCTCTTCCTCGAGGCCGAGGATCCCGACACCGACATCCGGCTCTACGTCAACTCGCCGGGCGGCAGCGCCTACGCCGGCTTCGCGATCTACGACGCGATGCAATTCGTGAAGCCGGACGTCCAGACATACGCGGTCGGCATGGCGATGTCGGCCGGTGCGCTGATCCTCGCGGGCGGCGCGGCCGGCAAGCGCTACGTCCTGCCGAACTCGAAGGTGATGATCCACCAGGGCTCGGGCGGGTTCCGCGGCACGCCGGCCGACATCCAGATCGCCGCGCGCGAGATCCTGACGCTGACGCGCCGGTACGGCGAGATCATCGCGAAGCACTCACACCGCGACGTCGAGCAGGTGATGCGCGACATCGACCGCGACCGCTTCCTCGAGCCCGAAGAGGCCGTGGAGTACGGGCTCGCGGACCACGTGCTCTCGACGCGGGAGCAGGCCGCCTAGAGCTACCGTCGAGCTCGTGCGCATCGTCGACGAGCTCGAGTTCGCGTTCGGCTGGATCGCGCCGGAGCCGCGCTTCATGCAGCGGACATCGCACGCGGTCGTTGCGGGCGGCGGCGTCTGGGTGCTCGACCCGGTCGCGGGCGGCGACGTCCTCGAGCGGGTGCGCCGGCTCGGTGAGCCCGCGGGCGTCGTGCAGCTGCTCGACCGCCACGGGCGGGACTGCGCCCTCTTTGCGCGCGAGCTCGACGTCCCGCACCACCGCGTGCCCGACGTCGCGCCCGCGGGTGCGCCGTTCGAGGTGCTCCCGGTGCTGCGCCGGAAGCGCTGGCACGAGGTCGCCCTCTGGTTCCCCGCGGAGCGGACGCTCGTCTGCGCCGACGCGCTCGGCACGGCTCCGTACTACCGCGCCCGCAGCGAGCGCATCGGCGTCTCGCCGCTCCTGCGCCTCACACCGCCGCGCTCGCTGCTCCGCGTCGCGCCTGCGCACGTCCTCGTCGGTCACGGGGCAGGCGTGCACGACGCCGCCGCTGCAGCGGTCGACGAGGCCGTGAGCGGGGCGCGCCGCCGTCTCGCGCCGTGGCTCTGGGCCGCGCTTCGCTCGCGCGCTCAGGCGTCGAGCAGCTGATCGCACGACTCCGCGCACGCGCGCAGCGCGGCGCATGCCTCCTCGAGGCCGGGCCGCCCGTCGAGTGCCTCGAGCCGCGCGGCCGCGTCGCGTGCGCTGTCGCGGCAGACCTTGGCCGCGGCGATGATGAGCGGCCGGGGCTCGTCGATGAGCTCGATCAGCACGTTCGCCACGGCGGCGGGCACGATCACCGCCGAGGCGATCCGCACGTCGTCGCCGTCAGGGGCGTTCAGCAGCCGCTCGCAGGCGTCGGCGCACCTCGCGGCGTCGATCAGGCACCGAGCAAGCTCGTCGGCGACCTCCGTGTACCACGCCTCGTCCATGTCCGCCCGTGAAGCGAGGCGTACCTACCCGGTGCGCCGCGGTTCCGAACTAGGCTTCGCTCCGGTGGCCGTCGCAGCCGACCTACGAAGCGAGCTCCTCCGCCTCGTCCCGGACGAGCGCCGCGTGACCGACGGCGAGTCGGCGCTCGACCAGCACGCGGGCGACCTCTCGTACCACCCGCCGCGGCGTCCCGACGTCGTCGTCTTCCCCGAGTCGACACAGGAGGTCGCCGCAATCCTCGCGTACGCCGACGGCGCGGGCGTCCCCGTCGTGCCGTTCGGCGCGGGCACGAGCCTCGAAGGCCACGTGATCCCGCTCCGCGGCGGGATCAGCCTCGACCTGACGCGGCTGAACGCGATCCTCGCGCTGCGCCCCGACGACCTGACCGTGACCGTCCAGCCGGGCGTGACCCGCTCGCAGCTCGAGGCCGCCGCCGGCCCCCACGGCCTCTTCTTCCCGGTCGACCCGGGCGCCGACGCGACGCTCGGCGGCATGGCGGCGACGAACGCGAGCGGGACGACGACCGTGCGCTACGGCGGCATGCGCGCCCACGTGCTCGAGCTCGAGGTCGTGCTCGCCGACGGCCGCGTCGTCCGCACCGGCACCCGCGCCGTGAAGTCGTCCGCCGGCTACAACCTCACGAATCTCCTGCTCGGCTCCGAGGGGACGCTCGGCGTCATCACCGAGCTGACGCTTCGCCTGCACCCGATTCCCGACCACATCGCCGTCGCACGCGCGGCGTTCCCGTCCGTCGAGGCGGCCTGCCGCGCCGCAGCGTCGATCATCGGCGCCGGCGTTCTCGTCACGCGCTGCGAGCTGCTCGACGCGACGACGATCGCGGCGCTGAACGCATTCTCCGGGACGAGCTTTCCCGAGGCCCCGTATCTGTTCGTCGAGTTCGGCGGCAGCGAGGCCGGCGTCGCCGGTGACCTCGTGACGACGCGCGAGCTCGTCGAGGACGAAGGCGCGACCGCGTTCGAGGCCGAGAGCGACCCGACCGCGCGCGCGCAGATGTGGAGTGCCCGCCACAACGCGCTCATGGCGTCGCTCGCGCTCGCACCGGGCTCGAAGGCGATGACGACCGACGTCGCCGTGCCGGTCTCCGAGCTCGCCGGGGCGATCGAGCACGCACGGCGGGCGCTCGACGCGTCCGGTCTCCGCGGCGGCATCGTCGGCCACGTGGGCGACGGCAACTTCCACGTCGCCTTCCTCCTCGACCCGGACGACGCCGCGTCGATCGCGCAGGCCGAGGCGCTGAACGGGTCCGTCGTCGACGACGCGCTGGCCCGCGGCGGGACCTGCACGGGCGAGCACGGCATCGGCTACGGCAAGCTGCCCTACCTCGAGCGCCAGCACGGCGACCTCGTGCCGCTCTTCCGCGGCATCAAGCACCTCTTCGACCCGAACGGGATCCTGAATCCCGGCAAGGTCGTCTCCTAGGAGGGTTTGGCGGAACGGTGCTCGTGCGGCATAGTCACTGTTTCGCCAAGGCCTCCTACGCTACGCGACCGCGCTCTCGACGAGCAGCTCGTCGAGGAGGTCGTACCCCTTGCGGATGAGCACGCGCTTCGTCTCGGTCGTCCACGGCTGCGGGTTGCGCGAGGCCGCCTCGAGCGAGGCCTCGCCCGCCGAGCTCGTGACGGCGATCCGGGGAATCAGCCGGTCGCCGCGAAACGGGAACCGAGCGCGCGCGAACCGCTCCTCGACCGCCTGCGCGATGCGTTCGCCGCGGCGGCCGCCTTCCCGCCGGACGATCGCTCCGACGTCGCGGCGAAGCTCCTCGAGGGCGATGAGCGCCTCGTCCTTGTCGCGCGCGACGCGCTCCTCCGCGACCGTGTTCTGCTGGATCGCGACGCGCATCAGCCGCACGATCATGTCCGGCCAGTGCGCGGGCTCGCCCCGGTCGCCGCGCTCCTCGGCCTCGCGCAGCTCCGCAATCAGGGCCCTGATCGGCGGCAGCTTCGGGAAGCGCTCGAGCCTCCGCCGCAGGCGGACGAGCGCCTCCGTGCCGATCCGAGGGTACAGCGGGAGGTAGCGGAAGCTGACGATCAGCTCGACGCCGGGCTGGTCGTAGGCGTGGCCGAGCGGAAAGTTCCTCACCCAGGCGCCGTCGGTGGCGATCGAGTCGCCGACACGGCGCGGCAGCACGAGCGCGCTGACGGCGGCCGACGCGAGGATCGCCTGCGCCATCTCCTCGGGCGGCGTCGTGCGCGACGAGTAGGCGAGCTCGTACGCGCGCGCGTCCTCGCCGTGCGCCTCGTGCGAGACGTCGGTTGCGAAGACCGTCACCTCGATGGGGGCGTCGCGCAGCTCGTGCGCGAGCGGGACGAGATCGCCGATGCGCTCGGCGACCGTATGCGGGAGCCGGTAGTCGTGCGAGCCGAGGAGAGGCAGCCGCCAGAGCGAGTGCGGCCGGAAGGTCTCCTCGGGCTGGAGCAGCAGGAGGAACTCCTCGAGCTCGTCGAGGCGGTCGAGCGCCGCCATCGTGCCGGCGAGCGCACCCGACGAGGTGCCGTAGATCCAGCCGACCCGCGGCCACAGCTCGCTCTCGCGAAGCCGCTGGAGAAAGCCGAGCTCCATCAGCACGCCGTTGATGGCGCCGCCGGAGAGGACGACCGCAACGTCGCGCTCCATGTGCGAATCGTAGTCCCGTTGCGGCTAGGAGTCTGCGCCCTTAGGAGTCCGGCCCCTCGTAGGAGACGCTGTCGCCGAGAATCTCGTCGATCCGGCGGAGCGTCGCCTCGTCGAGCTCCATGCCCGACGCCGCGGCGTTGTCGGCGACCTGCTCCGGGCGCGAAGCGCCGACGATCGCCGACGCGACGTTCGGCTCGTGGAGCACCCACGCGAGCGCGAGCTGCGCCATCGTGATGCCGAGCCCGTCGGCGATCGGCCGCAGCTCCTGCACCCGGCCGAGGAGCACGTCGTCGTAGCCGTCCATGAACTTCCCCATCTGCTCGGAGCTCATCCTGCTGTCCGCCGGCGGAGGCGCGCCCGGCGCGTACTTGCCCGTGAGCACGCCCTGCGCGAGCGGCGACCACACGATCTGCGAGATGCCGTTCGCCGCACAGAGCGGGATCACGTCGCGCTCGGGGCCGCGCCAGAGCATCGAGTACTGCGGCTGGCTCGAGACGAACCTCTCGACATCCGGCAGGTCGAGCGCCGCGCGGATCTTCTCCGGCGGCCACTCGCTGAAGCCGAGGTAACGCGCCTTGCCCGTGCGGACGACCTCGGTGAGCGCCTCCATCGTCTCCTCGAGCGGCGTGTCCCAGTCGTAGCGGTGGCACTGGTAGAGGTCGACGTAGTCGGTGCGCAGGCGAGCGAGCGACGCGTCGATCTGCTTGAAGACCTGTTCGCGCGAGAGGCCGTGGTCCGTGTCGGACATCGCGCCGAAGAGCTTCGTCGCCAGCACGTACGAGTCGCGTGGGCGCCCTGCCAGAGCCCGGCCGAGGAACTCCTCCGCCTTGCCCCGCCCGTAGACGTTCGCCGTGTCGACGAAGTTGATGCCGGCCTCGAACGCCTTCGCGACCGACGCCTCGGCGCGGTCGTCCGCAACGCCGCCCCCGTAGGTCAGCCAGGAGCCGAGGCTGATCTCCGAGACCTGCAAATCGCTCGAGCCGAGCTGCCGGTAGCGCATCGGCCCGACGCTATCCGTTAGCGTCACGGGCGTGCCGCGGTTGAACGCGATCGGCATCGTGGCGTCCGACATGGGACGCTCGATCGGGTTCTACCGCCTGCTCGGCGTCGACGTCCCGGAGACGCCGGACGAAGGGCACGTCGACACCCTCCTGCCGAACGGCGTCCGGTTCATGCTCGACAGCGAGGACACGATGCGGAGCTTCCGCCCGGACTGGTCTCGCGCAACGGGCAACCAGATCGCCGTCGCGTTCGAGTGCGAAAGCCCCGCCGAGGTCGACGAGACGTACCGACGCGTCGTCGAGGCGGGCTTTCACGGCGAGAAGGAGCCGTGGGACGCGTTCTGGGGCCAGCGCTACGCCCAGGTGCAGGATCCGGACGGCGTCGGCGTCGACCTGTACGCCGCACTCTGATCGAGGAGTCGCTCGTCCTCCGCGGCAGGCCCGTGACGCTGCTCCGGCCGCCGAGCGCGGACGAGCTGATCGACGAGGCGGCCTTCGACGAGGACGAGTTCCTCCCGTACTGGGCGGAGCTCTGGCCGAGCGGCCTCGCGCTCGCCGAGGTCGTGTCCGCCCTCGACGTGCGCGGCCTGCACGTGCTCGAGCTCGGCGCCGGCCTCGGCCTGCCGTCGCTCGCGGCGGCGCTCGGCGGCGCCGACGTCCTCGCGACCGACTGGGCCGGGGACGCCGTCGAGCTCCTGCGCGCGAACGCCGCGCGGAACGGCATCCGCCTGCGCGCGGAGCGCGTGCGGTGGGACGACCCGGAGCCGTTGCTCCGGGACCCGCCGTGGGACATCGTCCTCGGCGCCGACCTCCTCTACGAGAGCCGGAATGCGGAGCAGCTCGACGCACTGCTGCCCGGCCTCGGCCACGAGATGCTGCTTGCGGAGCCCGGGCGGCCTTTTGCCGCCTCGTTCCTCGCGCGCTGGAACGCCGAGACGGTCGCCGACAGGGTGTACCGCCTCCGGCTACGGTGAGCCGGTGGTCGCGCTCGCCCTTGCAGCGGCACTGCTCGCGCCGGCGAAGCCCCACGTCGTCTGGAAGCCGATCCCGTTCGGCGCCAAGCGCATCGCCGAGATGCGCGCGTACGCGCAGCGGCATTACGGGCTCCGTCGAGCGACGCTCCGGCCGCGCGCGATCGTCGAGCACGTGACCGTGACGTCGACGTTCTCGTCGGCGTACAACACCTTCGCCGCCGACGTGCCCGACGCCGAGCTCCACGAGCTGCCCGGCACGTGCGCGCACTTCGTCATCGACCGCGACGGGACGATCTACCAGCTCGTGCGCCTCGACCTGATGTGCCGCCACACGGTCGGGCTGAACTGGGCTGCGATCGGGATCGAGCACGTCGGCCTCTCCGACGCGCAGGTCCTCGGCGACGCCGCCCAGATGCGCGCCTCGCTCGAGCTCACGCTCTGGCTCATGTCCCGCTACCACATCGCGCTCGCGAACGTGATCGGCCACAACGAGAGCCTGACGAGCCCGTTGCACAAGGAGCTGTACGCGCCGTGGCGCTGCCAGACGCACGCCGACTGGAAGCGGGCGGACATGAACGTCTACCGCTCACGCCTCCGTGCGCTCGCGCGTACGGAGGGCGTCGCCCTCGGGCCGCCGCCGGCCGCGCGGGCCGGGACGTGCTAGCCGCTGCCACGTTCAGGCGAAGAGGTAGTGCGACACCTGCCACTCGCTGCCGCCGCGATAGCCCCAGAGCTCGGCGCAGGCGAGGAAGAAGACCCGCCACTCGTTGTATGCCGTGCGGCTGTCGAGCGCTCGACGATCGCGTCGCGGTTCTCGTTCATGCGCTCGAGCCACGCCTCGGAGGTCCTGGCATAGTGCTCGCCGCCGACGCGCCACCGCCGTTCGAGCCGCAGGTCGCGGGCGACACGGGGCAGGAGGTCGTCCGAGGGCATGGTGCCGCCGGTGAAGAACCGGCGTGTCATCCAGCCGCGGTCGTAGGGGTAGGCGAGCTCGCGGTGCGTGAAGACGTGGGAGAAGAACCGGCCGCCCGGCTCGAGCCAGGTCGAGATCCGGGAGAGGAGCGCGTCGTAGTTGCGCATGTGCTCGAGCATCTCGACCGACACGATCCGATCGAAGCGGCGCGGCCGCGCGCATGGTCTTGCCCCTGTTCGCCGTGTCGGCCTTGAAGCGCCGGAGCTGCTCGTCGGCGACGAGCTCGAACGACGCGGCGACGAGCCAGAGCCCGGCCGCCGCCCACTCGACGGGCTCGAGCCCGTGGTGGCGGTTGAAGGCCGCGAGCACGAACGGCAGCGCGAGCACGGCCGCGACGAGCGCCTGCCCCTGGTAGAAGACCGCGAAGGTGCGCTGCTCGCGCCCGCGCTCCCGCCAGCGCCGCCGCAGCTCCCGGTAGCGCGTGTCCTCGCCGCCGCCGATGCGGCGCACGACGAGGAGCGCGATGCGGAGGTTCTCGAGCCCCGCGAGCACCGCGATGAGCACCCGGTGCGACGCATCCCCGGGGCCGAGGAGCGCACAGAGGAGCGCGATCACGACGATGCTCGTCGCCCAGCCGGCGTCGACGGCCGTGGCGTCGCCGGTCGCGCGCTGCACGAGATAGAGCGCGCCGAGCAGCACCGCGGCAGCCGCCCAGCCGGCGAGCCAGAGCTCGTAGCGATGGTCGATCATGCCGCGAGCACCGCCTGTCCGAGCGCGAGTCGTGCGACGCCGCGGTGCCGGCGCCCGCGGAAGCCGATGCGGTGGAGGACGGCGTAGAGATTCACTCGGGGCGCTCGAGCACGAGCTGGACGTCGCGGAGCGCGCGAACACGGAACGCCGCCTCGCAGAACGAGAGGTAGAAGTGCCAGGTCCGCTCGAACCGCCGGTCGTAGCCGAGCGCGCGGACGGCCGCGATCGAGGCGTCGAACCTCTGCCGCCACTGCCGCAGCGTCTCGGCGTAGTGCTCGCCGATCTCCTCGACGCCGTAGATGCCGAGGCGCGAGCTCCGCTTCGCCGCGCGCGCGAGCGACTCGAGCGACGGGATGAGGCAGCCGGGGAAGACGTACCGCTCGATCCAGTCGGGTGTCTTCCGGTACCGGCCCCAGCGCTGGTCCGGCACGAGGATCGTCTGCACGGCGGCGCGCCCGCCGGGCGCGAGCACGCGGTCGATCGTCTCGAAGTACATGCCGAACTGATCCTCGCCGATCGCCTCCAGCATCTCGATCGAGACGACCTTGGAGAACGTGCCGCCGACGGTGCGGTAGTCCTGCTCGCGGATCTCGACGGGCAGGCCGGCACAGCGCGCGCGGGCGAAGACCGCCTGCTCGTGCGAGATCGTGATGCCGGTGACGCGGCAGCCGCGGGTCGTCGCGGCGTGGTGCGCGAAGCCGCCCCAACCGCATCCGATCTCGAGCACGTGATCGTGCGGGCCGAGATCGAGCCGCGTGCACAGGCGCTCGTACTTCGCCCGTTGCGCCTCGGCAAGCGACTGGCCGGCGTGCTCGAAGATCGCGCACGAGTACGTCATCGTCTCGTCGAGCATGAGTGAGAAGAGATCGTTTCCGAGGTCGTAGTGATACGCGATGTTGCGGCGTGCGCGCAGCAGCCCGTTGCGGCGGTTGAGGCGCGGCCGCAGCTCGAGCAGCGTTCGCACGCGCGCATGCCGCTCGGCTGCGGCGTCGGCGTTCCGCAGCAGCAGCTCGAAGAGCCCGACGAGGTCGTCGCTCTCCCACTCGCCCGCGGTGTACGACTCGCCGAGACCGACCTTGCCGCGGGTCGCGACGCGCCGGAAGAAGCCGCGGTCGAGGATGTCGAGCCGGACCGGTGCGCCCGTGCCGAACCGGCGGGCGGTGCCGTCGGGCAGCGACACCTCGAGGGCGCCGCCCTCGAGCCCGGCGAGCGCCCGCTCGAGGATCGACATCGCGATGCCTTCGAGCACGCGTCCGCGTGCGGCCGGCTCGACCCTCAGCGTGCTCACGGGCGCAGGGATCCCTCACCCGGCACGAAGGGCGGCTTGTGGTGGAACGGCACGCGCTTCAGCCAGAGGCGGAGCGCCTGCCAGTGGATGAGCGCGACGACCTGCAGCGGCATCAGCGGATAGCGGAGGAGCAGGCGCGCGAGGGAGCGGTTCGTCAGCTCGCGGCGCGTGCCGTGCAGCACAGCGGTGAGCGGGCGCGCGCCGTCGTCGTCCCGGACGTGGATCCGCGCCCACACCTCCTCGCCCGGCTGCGAGAACGCGTACTCGTACGACTGGTCGAGCCCGAAGAAACGGCGAGACGTGGAGCCGCTTCCGCTGCTCGTAGCGCAGGTCGGGCCCGCGCAGCACCTCGGGTAGGCGCTCGCCGAAGGTGTTGTTGAGCTCGGCGACCATGCAAGCGAGCGAGCCGTCGCCGCGGTAGCACCAGTAGAACGTGACGGGATTGAAGACGTAGCCGAGCACGCGTAGCTGCGCGAGCATCAGCACTCGCTCGACCGTCGGGTCGCCGGTCAGCGCGAGCACCTCGTCCTTCACGCTGCCGCCGTCGAAGTGATCCGCGTCGCGAAGCGAGACGAGATTCCGCCCGTTGTGCGAGAAGAGCGCCAGACGCCGCTCGAGCAGAGGCAGCTCGTCGAGGTCGAGGAGGAAGTACGACACCGGGTAGCGGAAGACATTCCGCTTCGGGCTTCGGCGCGCGTGCATCAGCGTTCCGGTGTAGACGGCGGAGTTCACCAGGCGACTCCGAGCGCGGCCGCGGCGCGGACGCCCGAGGCGAGGCCGTCCTCGTGGAAGCCGTTGCCGAGGTGCGCGCCGGCGTACCATGTGTTGCGCTCGCCGCTCAGCCGCTGCAGCGCGCGCTGCGCGGCGAGGGTGGAGAGCGTGTACTGCGGATGGTCGTACGCGAAGCGTGCGATCACGTGCTCCTCCGCGACCTCCTCGTTCAGCGTCACGCAGTAGTCGCGTGCTGCGTCGAGCCGTTGCAGGCGATTCAGGTGGTACGTGACGGTCGGGTGTCCGTCGTCGGCGAGGCGGTAGTTCCAGGCCGCGCGCGCGCGGGCGGCGCGCGGGAGAAACGACGCATCCGTGTGAAGGACGGCGTCGTTCCGCGCGTAGTCGAACCCACCGAGCGCCCGGCGCTCGGCGCCGGACGGGTCGGCGAGGAGCCGGAGCGCCTGATCGGCGTGCGTCGCGACGACGACGCGGTCGAAGCGCCGAAGCTCGTCGTCGTCCGTCCGCACCTCGACCGCGTCGGCCGCGCGGCGGATCGAGCGGACGCCGAGGCCGAGGTGCAGGTCGCCTCCGAGCCGCCGGGCGATCGCGTCGACGTACGCGCGGCTGCCGCCGCTCACCGTGCGCCAGCGGAAGCGGCCGAAGCCGAGCATGCCGTGGTTGTCGAAGAACCGGATCGCGTAGGCCGCCGGGAACTCGAGCGCGCGTCCGGGAGCCGTCGACCAGAGCGCCGAGGTGAGCGGCACGAGAAAGTGCCGGCGGAACGCGGGGGAGTACCGGCGCTCGTCGAGGTAGTCCGCGAGCGAATGGCTCTCGTAGTCGTGCTGCTCGAGCGAGGCGCGGGCGGTGCGGAGCCACCGGCCGATCTCCCAGAGAAGCGAGAGGAAGCCGGGACGCGCCGCGTTGCCCGGGCTCGCGAACGGCCGGCGCCCCGAGTACTCGAGCCCGCAGCCGCTGCACGCGACCGAGAAGGACATGTCCGACTGGTGGGTGCCGACGCCGAGCTCGCCGAGGAGCCGGCCGAGCAGCGGATAGTTCCGCTCGTTGTGGACGAGGAAGCCGGTGTCGAGCGCGAGCCCGTCGTGGGAGACCGTGTTCGCGTGCCCGCCGGCGCGCCCGTCCCGCTCGAAGACCTCCACCTCGTGGGCGCGCGCGAGGACATGCGCCGCGCCGAGGCCGGAGATGCCGCTGCCGATGACCGCGATCCGCATCAACCGGGATTCGCCCGCGGGCGAATCCCGGTTCGAGGCTCGGGTAGCCTCGGGAGGAACTGATGAGCGCACACGCCACAGACGATGCTAGCCGCGTGGGGACCGTGCGGTCCGGCACAAGCCGGATCAGCCAGGTCGTGACGCTGATCGCCGTCGTCGTGCCGCCGCTCGGGCTCGTCTCGGCGATGGGTCTCCTCTGGGGCGTCGGCTTCCACTGGGTCGACGTCGCGCTCTTCCTCGGCCTCTACGTCGTGTGCGCCTTCGGCACGACGATCGGCTTCCACCGCTACTTCACGCACAAGGGCTTCGAGGCCGGCAGGCCGGTCAAGGCCCTCCTCGCGATCCTCGGGTGCATGACGATGCAGGGGCCGGTCACGCAGTGGGTCACGGACCACCGCAAGCACCACGCGCTCTCGGACAAGCCCGGCGACCCGCACTCGCCGCACGTCGGCCACGGCGACGGCGCGCTCGGAGCGCTGCGCGGCTTCGTCCACGCGCACGTCGGCTGGATGTTCTCGAACCTCGGCATGGAGCAGGGTCGCGAGTACGGCCGCGACCTCTACGAGGACCGCCTCGTGCGCACGATCGACCGGATGTACCTCCTCTGGGTCGTGCTGACGCTCGGCATCCCGTTCGGGATCGGCTACGCCGTCGGCGGCACGTGGCAGGCCGGCCTCGAGGGGCTCGTCTGGGGCGGGCTGATCCGCATCGCCGCCTACCAGCACGCGACGTTCAGCGTGAACTCGATCTGCCACATGTTCGGCCGGCAGGACTACCGCTCGCGCGACGAGGCGCGCAACAACTGGCTCGTCGCGCTCCTCGTCTTCGGCGAGGGCTGGCACAACAACCACCACGCGTTCCCCGTCTCCGCGCGGCACGGCCTCGACCGGAGGCAGATCGACGTCTCGTGGTGGGTCATCCGCGGCCTCGAGCGCCTCGGCCTCGTCTGGAACGTCAAGGTGCCGGACGCCGCCCAGCGCGAGCGCCGGCGCGTTCAGCCCGCCGAGGCCTGAAACCGGGCGAGCTCGTCGGCGACGAGCCGCGCCCAGGTGCGCGCCCGCGGCAGCGGCACGGGCGCTCCCCAGTGCGCGCGGAGCGCGACGCCGTGGACCGCGCCCGGGATCAGCGTGTACTCGCCGTCGACGCCGAGCGCCCGCGCGCGCTCGAAGCCGCGCCGCGAGCCGGCCGGCGAGACGCCCGGGATGCCGGGAAGCCAGCGGTCGAGCGAGCCGTGGAGGACGCGGAGCCGGCGGCCCCGCAGCGGCTCGAGCGAGAGCCGGTCGGGGAGCCAGGGCGCGAGACCGAGGACGGTCTCGACCGACGGCGCGCCGGCGGCACGGGCGGCGACGGCGCCGCCCATCGAGAAGCCGAGGAGCAGGGTGCGCGGCGCGCCCAGGGCGTCGATCGCGGCGTGCGCGTCCTCGATGCACGCGTCGAGCCGCTTCCAGGACTTGATCCGGTACCGGACCTCGCCGAACGCGAGCTCCGGAAAGCGCGGCGCGAGGCGCCGGACGAGCCACTCGAGCGTCGCGCTCCACGTGCCCTCGACCTCGCCGCCCTGTCCGCCGTTCACGCAGACGACGGCGGCAGGCGCAGCGGCGGGGCCGGTGCGCCGGAGCTCCGCTCCCGTGCGCACCCGCACCGGCTCTGCCGCGTCGATCACGTCCCCCGTCATTCGCCCCAGGATCGCATCCCGGTTCGACAGCACCGGTTAGAGCGACGTGCGGCTACGAGGCGACGGCGAGCTTCGCCGGCTGCTCGACGAGCGGCAGGTCGATCGCGAAGGTCGTGCCGCGGCCCTCCACGCTCTCGCACGAGATCGCGCCGCCGTGGGCCTCGACGATCGCCTTCGCGATCGAGAGCCCGAGGCCGACTCCGGGGACGGCGTCGGTCTCCGCCTGCGGGGTGCGGTAGAAGCGCTCGAAGAGGCGCGCCTGCTCCTCGTCGGAGATGCCCATGCCGGTGTCGGCGATCTCGATCCGGGCCCGGGAGCCGTGCACCGAGGCGCGGACGTCGACGCGGCCGCCCGGCGACGTGAACTTGAGCGCGTTCGAGATGAGGTTGTCGATCACCTGGCCGATTCGCACCGGGTCGACGGCGGCCGGGGGCAGGAGGTCGGTCGAGCAGGCGAGCGCGATTCCCCTCGCCGCCGCGACGGGTGCGCTCGTCTTCACGCTCTGCTCGACGACCGCCGCGAGGTCGATCTCCTTGACCGAGAGCGCCACCTTGCCGGCGTTCACCTGCGCCTTCAGCAGCAGGTCCTCGACGAGCAGGAGCAGGCGCTCGGAGTTGCGGTCGATCACGGAGAGCCAGTCGGCGTGCGTCGCCTCGAACCCGGCGGAGTCGTCGAGCAGCAGCTCGAGGTAGCCGCGGATCGACGTGAGCGGCGTGCGGAGCTCGTGCGAGACGAGGGCGACGAACTCGTCCTTCATCCGGTCGAGCTCGCGGAGGCGCTCGTTCTGCAGCTGCGCCTGCGCGAGGAGCGCCTCGCGGTCCGCCTCGGCCTGCTTGCGCGCGGTGACGTCGAGCGCATATCCCTGCGTGTACCAGGGCCGGCCGGTCTCGTCGCGCACGATCGTGTAGCTGTCCTGGAGCCAGACGACGCGGCCGTCCTTCGCGAGGATCCGGTACTCGAGCTCCAGCGGCCTGCCGCTCTCGCGCGCCGTACGTTGCGCGTCGCGGACGCGCTCGCGGTCTTCGGGGTGCAGGTGGTCGATGAAGAACCGCGGGTCTGCGTGCCACTCCTCGAGCGTGTAGCCGAGGATGTCCTCGATCTGCGGGCTGACGTACGCCGCCGCCTCGTCGGCCGAGTACGGCGTGTCGATGTACGTGATCAGCGGCAGCTGCTCCGCGAGCGTGCGGTAGCGCGTCTGCGCATTCATGCGGTCGGTGACGTCGATGAGGAAGCCCTGCCAGTGGAGCGGCCGGCCGCGCGCGTCGCGCACCGTGACGGCGCGGTCGCGCACCCAGACGATCGAGCCGTCGTTGCGGAAGAGCCGGTACTCCGCCTCGTACGGCTCGCCCGCGCGCTTCGCCTCGTCGATCGCGGCGAGCACGCCGTCGCGGTCGACCGGGTGGACGATCTCGTCGAAGAGCTGGGGCTTGCGCTCCCACTCCTCGAGCTCGTAGCCGAGCAGGTCGACGATCGCCGGGCTGACGTAGAGCGCGTAGCTCGTCGTGTCCAGGGAGGAGATGTAGAGCGCCGCGGGCAGCTCCTCGACGAGCGTGCGGTAGCGTCGCTCGACCGACTCCGTCCGCCGCCGCTGGCGCAGCTGGCTCGCGGCGTGCAGCACGAGGCCGGCGAAGACGGTCGCGGCCATCGCGAGGGGCAGCGTGTCGGTGACGAGGCCGGCCGTGAAGCCGGCCGCGCCGATCGCGGCGTGCGCCGCGGCGAAGCGCCCCGGACGGAGGCTGCGCAGGGTGCTCGCGAGGCGAGAGGGCATCACAGGGTGCTATCGGCCGCCCGGGGACGGAGGTTGACCCTGCCGGGTGGTCGACGGTGCCCGGAACCGGTTCATCGGGCGTCGCTCATTCGAGTGACAGGCGGAAGAAGCGCGGTCCGCGCAATCGTCCTGAAGTCAGGCGAGCGAGAGAGGGAGGTATGCCATGCCGATCGCGGACAAGATCGAGCGGTACGAGGTCCACATCGCTCAGAACAACTTTCTGCCCTACTTCCGGTCGATCAGGCTCAGCCTCGAGTCCGGCGGGACGGCGTTCATCGGCTTTCCGGCGGTCAGGCCCGTCGACTGGCTGCAGTTCAACGGGGCGTCGACGACGCTGTACATGACGGCGGACGAGTTCAGCGACGTCTACCACCTTCTGCAGACCGAGAGCCCGGTCTTCTTCACGGCGCTCGACCTCCTCGGGCTGGAGGTCGGGGCAGTCCACACAGAGCTCGATCTCAGTGCCGGCGAGCCGCCCGGCGAAGGAGACGAGGATCACACGCAGAGTCTTGCCGCCCTGATCCGGCGGGCCCGGAGGGAGAGCGCGGTCAACAGCGGGGTCAGACCCTAGGGTCTGACCCCGCTGTTGCCCCCGGCTACTCGAACGATCGATCCCAGAGTGGAGGGCGCAGCGGTGACGCGGCGAGCCCCTGCGAAAGGAGCGGTACCGCCGCGCGGATCCAGAGCTCCGGGCCCTCGAGGGAGATGTCGAGCGCGTGGAGGGCCCGCCGCAGGAGCGCGACGGCGGCAGGGTTGTCGCTCGACACGAGGGCGGTGATCTCGGTGATGCCGGCCGCTCGGGCGTCGGCGAGCAGCTCTTCGGTGAGCGCCCTGCCGATGCCGCGGCGCTGATAGTCGTTCGCAACCTCGAACGCGATCTCGGCGCTCCGGCCGTCGCGCACGAGCCGCGCGATCGCGACGGGATCCGCGTCGCCTTCGACGTACGCAACGAGTGCGTGATGCGTCGAGTCGACGAGCGCCAGCTGCCAGAGCTCGTCTTCGGTCAGGCGCGCCTTGGAGCCGTTGAACCGTGTGCGCCGCGACTCGTGCGCCCAGCCGATGGAAGACGGCGAGCACCGTGTCGACGTCGCCGTTCCGAAGCGGCCGCACGAGAATCTCGAGACCGTCCTTCGACCTGAGAACGCGCGTGTTCACGCCGGCTTCTCCTCGGCGTCGTCCTCGTCGCGCCTCTCCGGCTCGAGCCAGGCGACGATCTCCGGTTCGCCCAGCAGCAGCTCGGCGAGCGCGCGACCGCCGGTCGCGGGCGGCGTCACCGGATGAGACGATCTCCAGAGGTCTCGCATTCCAGCCACTACGCGGAGGACGCGCCGGCGGTTTTATCCCGGCGTTCGAGCAGCTCGCGCAGCCGGGCCGCCGTTTCGGGCGGCCCGGCTGCGGACGTCTCCTACTCCTACGAGCAGCCGGTGTTCGTGCCGCAGTCGCGGCACGTGTAGCACGAGCCGGTGCGGATCATGCGGCCGCCGCAGCGGGCGCACTCGACGGCGTCCTCCCACGAGTTGAAGAGTGCCGTCTGGCCGGGCGGCGGCGACTCGACCGGGTCGGACGGCTCGTCGGACTCGCCCTTCTCGTAGCGCTCGGCGAGCCTCGCCTTCACCTCGGGTGAGAGGATCCCGACCTCCTCCTGCTGCTCGGCCGTGAGGAACTTCTTGCCGAACCAGCGGAAGATGTAGTCGGGGATCGACTTGGCGACGCGGATGTCGGCGTCGTTCGTCATGCCGCTCGGCTCGAAGCGCAGATGCGAGAGCTTCGAGACGTAGACCTCGGGCGGCACGCCGTACTGCAGGCCCATCGAGACCGCGATCATCAGCGAGTTCATCAGGCCCTGCAGCGTCGTGCCGTCCTTCGCGATGTCGACGAAGATGTCGCCGGGGCTGCCGTCGTCGTAGACGCCGACGTGGATGTAGCCCTCGTAGTCGCCGACGCGGAACTTCCGCCCGATCTCGTTGCGGTCGTCCGGGAGCCGCTTGCGCTCGTGGATGTGCACCGGCGGCAGCGCCTTCGCGTCCTTGCCGGAGCTCGAGAGCGGCTGCGCGACCTTGCAGTTGTCGCGATAGATCGCGATCGCCTTCACACCGAGCTTCCACGCGTCGATGTAGAGGCTCATCACGTCCTCGACCGACGCCTCCTCCGGGAGGTTGACCGTCTTCGAGATCGCACCCGAGATGAACGGCTGCGTCGCACCCATCATCTTCACGTGCCCGAGGTAGTGGATCGCGCGGTCGCCGACGGCGCAGTCGAACACGGGGAAGTGCTCGGCCTTCACGTACGGCGCGCCGACGACGCTGTTGCGCTCGTCGACGTAGGCGACGATCTCCTCGACCTCGCGCGGCGCGTAGCCGAGCTTCTCGAGGGCCATCGGCACGGTCTTGTTCACGATCGTGATCTCGCCGCCGCCGACGAGCTTCTTCGACTTGACGAGCGAGAAGTCCGGCTCGACGCCCGTCGTGTCGCAATCCATCATGAAGCTGATCGTCCCGGTCGGCGCGAGCACGGTCGCCTGCGCGTTGCGGTAGCCGTGCACCTCGCCGAGGTTCAGCGCGTCGTCCCACGCCTTGCGGCACGCGGCGAGCAGGTCGGCCGGCACGACGTCGTCGTTCTCGATGTTCCCGACCGACGCGCGGTGCTTCGCGATGACGCCGATCATCGGCGCGCGGTTCGTCTGGTAGCCGGCGAACGGCCCCATCCGCGACGCGATCTCGGCCGACTTGCGGTACGCCCGGCCCGTCATCAGCCCGGTGATCGCCGCCGCGTACGCACGCCCCTCGTCGGAGTCGTACGGCAGGCCGCGCGCCATCAGGAGCGCGCCGAGGTTCGCGTAGCCGAGCCCGAGCTGCCGGAACGCCTTCGCGTTGCGCTCGATCTCGGGCGTCGGGTACGACGAGTAGCCGACGAGGATCTCCTGCGCGAGGAACACGACGTCGCACGCGTGCTCGAACGCCTCGACGTCGAGCTCGCCGTCCTCGCGGCGGAACTTCATCAGGTTGAGCGACGCGAGGTTGCACGCCGAGTCGTCGATCGACATGTACTCCGAGCACGGATTCGACGCGTTGATGCGGCCGGTGTTCGGCAGCGTGTGCCACGCGTTGATCGTCGTGTCGTACTGCACGCCCGGATCGGCGCACTCCCACGCCGCCGCGGCGATCTGCCGGAGCAGCTCGCGTGCGTCGACCGTCGAGACGACCGTGCCGTCGGTGCGCGCCGTGAGGTTGAACTCACGTCGCCTCGCGCTGCGGCTTCCATGAACGTGTCGCTGACGCGGACGGAGTTGTTCGCGTTCTGGTACTGGATCGACGCCCAGTCGGGGCTGTCGAGCGACATGTCGTAGCCGGCCGACTCGAGGACGCGCGCCTTGCGCTCCTCCTTGGCCTTGCACCAGATGAACTCCTCGATGTCCGGATGGTCGACGTCGAGCACGACCATCTTCGCCGCGCGGCGTGTCTTGCCGCCCGACTTGATCGTGCCGGCCGACGCGTCGGCGCCGCGCATGAACGAGACGGGGCCGGAGGCGTACCCGCCCTTCGAGAGCTGCTCCTTCGACGACCGGAGCCGAGACGATTCACGCCCGAGCCGGAGCCGCCGCGGAAGATGACGCCCTCCCGGCGGATCCAGTCGAGGATGGCCTCCATCGAGTCCTCGATCGAGAGGATGAAGCAGGCCGAGCACTGCGGCTTCTCCTCGAAGCCGACGTTGAACCAGACCGGGCTGTTGAACGAGGCGTACTGGTTGACGAGGATCGTCTTCAGCTCCGCCTCGAAGGTGTCGGCCTCCTCGTCGTCCGCGAAGTAGCCGCCCCGCGTGCCCCACGAGACGACGGTGTCGACGACGCGGCCGATCATCTGCTTGACGCTCGACTCGCGCTCGGGCGAGGAGAGGCGGCCGCGGAAGTACTTCTGGGCGACGATGTTCGTCGCGGTCTGCGACCAGAACTTCGGGAACTCGACGCCGCGCTGCTCGAACGCCGGGCCGCCGCGGCCCGGGATCACCGCGTCGCGGATCTCCCACTCGATCTCGTCGAACGGGTCGCGGCCCGGAATCGTGAAGTAGCGGCGCACGCCGAGGCGCGCCGCCTCGTCCACGACCGAGTTGACCACCTCCGCGCCCGTTTCCTCGGCGGTACCCGTCTGCTTCATGCTCTGCCTCTCCTCGACGCTCGCCATACCGGCCCCTCCCGAACTGTAGCCTCCGGATGTTCCGCTGAGCCCTTGTGCTCCCAGCGGGGGACCGCAGGCTAGGACCCAGGCTCGGACGGCGCGACAAAGAGCCCGCGTCCGCGGAAACCCGCCCGGAGGCGCTACGGGCGCCGGACGGGCGACGGCGCGGGCGTCATGCGCCGGGCCTGGATGCGGCGGGCGAGCCAGGTCGCGCCGGCCGCGAGCAGCAGGAGAAGGGCGAGTGCGCCGAGCACGAGGAGCGGGAGCGGGATCGACTGCGCGTTGCCCGGGCCGATCCGGTCGCCGAGGCTGGGAAGAACCCCGAGCCGCTGTCGGGCCCGCCGCCCTGCGCGTTCGAGGAGCCGCCGCCCGACGGGTCGACGGGCCGCCGCCCGTCGTGGCCGCCGCCCGTGCCGCCGCCGCTGCAGGTCCTGGCGGAGCGCGGCGAGGAGCGCGTCGTGGATGTCGTCGGGCGCGCTCGAGTAGCCCTGCACGTCCGGGAACGAGCTCAGACGCTGGATCGCCTGCGTGTAGCACGGGATCGCGTAGACCTTGTCGACGCGGTTGTTGTCGGCCCAGTCGTTGATCACGGCCAGGTCGCAGCCGTAGGAGGGTTGAGCGAGGCGGACGGGGCGGCGACGCGGGGCGGGCACCGGCCGCTACGAGGGCGAGCGACGCCGACGACGGCCGCGAGGAGCAGCCGCGTCATGGTCGCGTGGCGTGTGGCGTGCCGTCGTCTTCATTCCAGCTCTGGCCCAAGCGCGGCCTGCACGCCCGGTGCGTCCCCTCAGTCTCTCCAACGGGAGTGTTCTCGCGGTAATCCCGATGTAAACCGTTTGTGAACGGATCTTCGCGTGCTCCGACGATGCTAGCGTCACCGCCCGTGCGCGCTGCGCGCGAACGCGTCGAAGAGCTCGCTCCTGGCCTCGCCGCGGCCGCCGTCTCGTTCTGCGCCCTCTTCTTCGGCGGCGGCGACGTCAACGCGCCGCTCGTCTGGATCGGCGGCCTCGTGCTCTGCTCGCGGCTCTCCTGCTCGTGCGGCGGCCCGTCCTCGACGCACCCGCCGCGCTCCTCCTCGGCTCGCTCTTCGGGCTCGCCGTCTGGTCGGGCATCACGATGATCTGGTCGATCTCGCCCGACCGCAGCTGGCAGTTCACGAACCGGACCCGTCGTCTATGCCGGCTTCGCGTTGCTCGGCGTGCTCGCGCGCGCACGCGTCCCGGCCGGCGCTCGCGCGTGCGGCCGCGACTGCTCCTCGCGCTCGCTCGTCGGCTGGGCGCTCCTCGCGAAGTGCGTTCCCGCGCTCTTCTGCGACTACGGGCGCGTCGCGCGGCTGCGCTCGCCGCTCGACTACTGGAACGAGCTCGCCCTCGTCTGCGACGCCGGGGTCCCGCTTGCGCTGTGGCTCGCCGCGCGGCGCCGGATCGAGGGCGTCGTCCTGCTGTACGGCCTCACGGTGACGCTCCTGCTCACGTACTCGCGCTTCGGCGTCGCGCTCGCCTGCGTTGCGGCTGCGGCGTGGGTCGTGCTCGACCGGCGAGCGCGTCGAGAGCCTCGTCGCCTTCGCGATCGGCGGCGGCATGGGTGCCGCCGTGTTCGGCGTCGCGCTCGCGCTTCCCGGAATCACGAGCGACGGCGAGCCGCGCTCGGTCCGCGCGCACGACGGCTTGATCTTCGCGCTCGTGGTGGTCGCCGGCGCGGCGCTCGTCGCGGGTGCGGCAGGGCTGCTGCGCGGGCGCGAGGTGTCGCCCGCGCCGGCGCATCCGCATCGAGCGCGTCGCGGGTCTCGCTGCGCTCTCGCTCGCGCGTTGCCGGGCTCGCGGTCAGCATCGTCTTCGCGGGTCGCATCTGGAGCGAGTTCACGAATCCGTCGAACACGCAGGTGCTGAACTCGAGCAACCGGCTCGGCTCGGCGAAGAGCAACCGCTGGGTCTGGTGGGAGGAGGCGTGGCACGCGTTCACGCGCCACCCGGCCGGCGGCACCGGCGCCGGCACGTTCGAGCTCACGAACCAGATGCTCCGCAAGACGCCCGTCGTCGTCGACGAGCCGCACAACACCCCGCTCCAGTTCCTGAGCGAGACGCGGGATCGTCGGCTTCCTGCTCTACCTCGGCGCCGCGGGCGGCGCGCTCTGGGGCGCGTGGCGCGCGCGCCGCGACTCCGCCGGGCTCGCCCTCGGGCTCGGCGTCGCCGTCTTCTTCGCGCACGCGATCGTCGACAAGGACTGGAACTACGTCGCGTCGTGCGGGCCGCTCTTCCTCGTCGCGGGCGCGCTCGTCGCGCCGCGCGCGGCGGAGCCTGCGCCGCGGCGGACGCTCCTCGCAGCGGCGTGCGGTCGCCGTCGCGCTCGCCGCGGTGTACTCGCTCGCCGCGCCGTGGCTCGCCGACCGCGAGCTGGCGTCGGCGGCGACGGCGGCCGACGTGAAGCGAGCACACTCGACGAACCCGCTCTCCGTCGACGCCCTGCTCGAGTACGCCGCCTTCGTGGACGCGCAGGGCAACCTCGAACAGGCGAACAAGCTCTACAGCGACGCGGTCGACCTCGAGCCGGAGAACGCGCGGACGTGGTACGCGCTCGGCGCGTTCTACTTCGAGCACAAGTACTGGCGGCTCGCGTACGACGCGCTGAACAACTCGTACACGTACGACCGCTTCGGCAACGCGTCGCAGCCCTGCGGGCTGCTCGACCGGGCCCGCTGGAACGCAGGGCTTCCGGTTCCGGGCCTAACTGCCGAGCAGCAGGACGATCGTCGAGCCCTTGAGCTGCCGCGGCGGCAGGCCGTCGAGCGGCGCGACCATGCGCACGCCCGCGTCCTGCGCGAGCCGGCGCGCTTCCTTCACCCAGCCCGGCACGTACATCACCATCGACTGCGCGTAGTCGTGACGCTGCGCGTTCGTCGCGCCGCCGATGCGATAGCCCGCGACTTCGAGATGCTGGGCCTCGGTGTTCGCGGCACCGGCGACGCCGTTGCCGTTCAACACGAGCACCCTGACGCGGGCGCGAGGCCGCAGCGGCACCGACGGCGGCGCGCGACGTGCGGCACGAGCGGCATCGCATGGTCGCGCGGCGGAGGCGGCTTCGTCGCAGCGGCGGCGTGGTGCGTCGGCGCGAGCCGGATTGCGCCGATCGCGATCAGCGCGACGAGCTCGAGCGCGGCGAGCGCGCCGACGACGAGGGTCGCGAGGCGCCAGGGAAACTGCGACGGGATCGGCGGGCGTGCTGCACGGCTCGTCGTGGTTCGATCCGCGCGTCACGCCTCCTGCATCCAGCTCCACGTTTCGGCGAGGCCTTCCTCGAGCGAGCGCTCCGGCCGCCAGCCGAGGTCGCGCCCCGCGAGCGCCGGTCGAGCACGCTGTCGCTGCAGCTCGCCGAGCCGTGCCTCGGCGAACGTCGGCTCGCGCTCGACCCCGGCGGCGCGCTGGATCCGCCGAGTACAGCTCGACGACCGAGGTCTCGACGCCGGTGCCGACGTTGTAGACACCGCCCTCGCTGCCGATCGCCGCGCGACGAGCGCGCGCCGCGACGTCGCCGACGAAGACGTAGTCGCGCGTCTGGCTGCCGTCGCCGTAGATCGTCGGCGTCCTGCCGCCGCGCAGGAGCCCCATGAAGATCGCGACGACGCCGGCCTCGCCGTGCGGCTCCTGCCGCGGCCCGTAGACGTTGCGCGAAGCGAAGCGCGACGTGGCGCGTGCCGTAGAGGCGGTTCCAGGTCGCGAGGTACTCCTCGCCGGCGAGCTTCGACGTGCCGTACGGCGCGAGCGGCCGCCGGGCCGCCGTCCTCGGGCGCCGGCCCGTCGCACTCGCCGTAGATCGCGCCGCCGGTCGACGCGAACACGATCTGCGCGCCGTGCCGGCGCGCCGCCTCGAGGATGCGGATCGTGCCGATGACGTTGACGTCCGCGTCGTGTCCGGGCCGCTCGACGGAGACCCGGACGTCGGCCTGGGCCGCCAGGTGGACGACGACCTCCGGCGCGACCGCCTCGAAGACGGCGTCGGGAGCCCGGATGTCGGCCTCGTGCAGGGTCGCCCCGGCGGGCACGTTCTCGCGCCTCCCCTTCGAGAGATCGTCGAGGACGTGCACCTCGTCGCCGCGTGCGAGCAGCGCCTCGACGACGTGCGAGCCGATGAAGCCTGCTCCACCGGTGACGATCGCCCGCATCCGGCTCGTATCCTAGGCGGATGGGCGTGCTGATCGCGATCGAGGGAATCGACGGCGCCGGCAAGGGCACGCAGGCTGCGCGCGTCGCCGAGACCGCCGCCGCGCAGGGGCACAGCGTCGCCTCGTTCAGCTTCCCCCTCTACGACGACAACCCGTTCAGCCGTGCGGTCGCCGATTACCTGAACGGAGAGTTCGGCGGCGCCGACGAGGTGCATCCCGAGCTCGCCGCGCTGCTTTACGCGGGCGACCGGTTCCACGCCCGCCCGCGGCTCGTCGCCGCACTCGCGGAATCCGATCTCGTCGTCTGCGACCGCTATGTCGCCTCGAACGCCGCGCACCAAGGGGCCAAGCTCAGCGGCGCCGCACGCAGACGCCTGCTCGACTGGCTCGAGGAGGTCGAGTACGGCGAGTTCGCGCTGCCGCGCCCGGAGCTCGTGATCCTGCTCGACGCGCCCGTTGCCCTTGCGCGCGAGCTCGTCGGGCGCAAGGCTGCACGCGGCTACACGACACTCGAGGCCGACATCCACGAAGCCGACGCAGAGCATTCGAGCGCGACGCGCGAGGTCTACCTCGAGCTCGCGCAGCATGGAAGCTGGCACATCGTCGCGACGGCGGGCGACGACGGCGCGCCGCGCGACGTCGACACGGTTGCCGGCGAGGTCTGGCGCGCGGTCGAGCCGCTGCTCGGATGACGTTCGCCGCCGTCGCCGAGCAGTCCGACGCCAAGCGGCTCCTGTCCGCCGCGCTGACCGACGGCCCTGCGCACGCATACCTCCTGCACGGCCCGCCGGGCGTGGGCAAGAAGGAGCTGGCGCGGCTCTTCGCCGCCGAGCTCCTCGGCGACCACGCGCGCGTCGAGCGCGGAACGCATCCCGATCTCTACGTGCTCGAGCCGCTCGGCGACCAGATCCGCATCGACGACATCCGCACGCTGCGCCGCGACCTGCACATGCGCCCCTTCGAGGCGTCGAAGCGCGTCTATCTCATCTTCGGAGCCGACACGATGAACGAGGACGCTGCGGACGCGCTGCTCAAGGATCTCGAGGAGCCGCCGTCGTACGCCGTGATCGTGTTGATCGCGAACGACCTCGGCCCGCTGCCGGAGACGATCCTCTCGCGCTGCCAGCTCGTGCCGTTCCGTCGACTCTCGGAGCGGGCCGTGCGCGACGAGGTGCGCAGCCGAGCGCCGGAGCTCTCGGACGAGGAGGCCACGACGATCGCGCGCGTCGCGGCGGGGCGGCTCGACCGGGCGGCGCGACTGCTCGACCCGGCGGCGGCCCAGCGCCGCGAGTCGCTGCTCGAGGTCGCCCGTGCGGTCTACCTCGATCCCGCTTTCGACGCCGGCGACGGCGCCCAGACGCTCCTCGCCGGGATCGGCGAGCGAGGGCTCGAGGCGAAGGTGCGCGCAGAGGACTCGGTCGCCGTCCTCGAGCTGACCGGCCGCGAGGCGGAGCAGCGCGTTCGGCGGTCGCAGCGCGGCGCGGAGCGCGACGAGCTGCTCGCAACGCTCGAGGAGCTCGAGTGGTGGTACCGCGACCTCGTCGTCACCGCCGCCGGGGCGGAGGGCTCGGTCGTCCACGTCGACCGGCTCGAGCAGCTGCGCGCCGACGCGACCCGCGAGCGCCTCCAGGACGCGGAGCGGGCCTGTGAGGTCGTCCGCGCGGCCTGGCGGGAGGCCGAGGAGCTCCAGCTCTCGGTGCCGCTCGCCCTGGAGGCGCTCCTCACACGGCTCCGTCGCGAGCTCGGCGGCCCCGCGCTCGCCCGCGCCTGATCCCTCTCCAGAGCCGCAAGTTTTCCGTCGATGGAACCTCTATCTAGGAAACCGGTTCTGCGCTCGCCCGGTATTCCAACAGGAAAAGGAGTCGGTCTCGATGAAAAAGGGGTTCATCTCGGTTCTCGCACTCGTAGCGGCCACGGCCGCGTTCTGGCCGGCTGCCGGCGGGGCGTCGAACTTCAAGGGCATCGTCGTCGCGAAGCAGCACGGCGCGCTTCTCGTCGCGTCGCCTGCGGGCGCGCTCCGCGTCGTGCACGCACGCGCCGCAGTCGGCTCGCGTCTTGCCCTCACCGGTAACGCCGCGGCCGTTGTCGGCCGCGCGAGTCACGCGACGATTCGCGGCGTCGTCGTTCGACGTATCGGGACGACGCTCATCCTCTCGAGCAACCACCATCTGATCGCGATCCCGAACCGTGTCGGCCGGCGGCTCGCCGTCGACGCGCCGCCCGCCACGGCCGCGCCCGCGCCCGCGCCGGGCGCCGTCGTCACGACCGACGTGTCGATCCAGAACGGGCAGCTCGAGGAGGACGACGAGAACGAAGTCGGGCAGACCAACTCGAGCTCGATCTCGGTGCAGGCGACGATCAAGGCGATCGCCGCAGGCTCGGTCACGCTCGACGTCCAGGGCCAGTCGGTGACGGTCTCGCTGCCCGCAGGCCTGACGCTCCCGGCGTCGCTCGTCGGCCAGACGGTGACGATCAACCTGTCGCTGAACGGGTCGAACGACCAGGGCGGCGACGACGGTGGCGGCGACAACCACGGTGGCGGCGGAGGTGGCGACGACTAGCGCCCCGCACGAGTCGTTCGAACGGCACGGCCGCCCCGGAGACGGGGCGGCCGCCGCGCGGACCGAGTTGCTCTACGCGCAATACGGGCGCACCGTCTCGGGCCTCTGCGGAGCGCTGCTCCGCAACCGCGCAGAGGCGGAGGATGCGGCTCAGCAGACGTTCCTCTCGGCGCACCGCGCGCTTCGGAACGGCACCGATCCGCGGGAGCCGGCAGCGTGGCTCGCGACGATCGCGCGGAACGAGTGCTGGGGTCGCATTCGCTCGCGCATGCGCGAGCCGCTGGCCTCGGACGAGATCGACGCCGTCTCGACAGCGCCGGACCCGCTCGCGGAGGCGATCCGCCGGGCAGACCTCGCGGCGCTCTGGGCCGCGATCGAGGCGTTGCCGCTGCAGCAACGCGATGCCATCCTGCTGCGCGAGTTCGGCGGGCTCTCCTACGACGAGCTCGCCGTGGCGCTCGCGGTGTCGGGGGCCGCCGTGGAATCGCTGCTCTTCCGTGCGCGGCAGAAGTTGCGCGCACAGCTCCGCACCGCGTACGCGTCGCTCACCGGCGCCTCGTGGATCGACGCCCTCGCGCGGCTGCTCGCCGGCGGCAGCGCCCCCGTCGCGGCGAAGGTCGCCGCGCTCGGCGTCGGCGCCGCGGCCATCAGCGGCGGTGCGGTCGTCGCGCCGCAGGTGCTCGAGAACCATCACCCGCGCCCACCCTCGCAGTCGCTGACGGCTCCCCGGCATCGGGTGCGCCACGTTCAGGTCGCTGCTCCGGTGGTGGAGCGCCACGCCCTCGTCCCGGCACGCACGGTCGCCTCGGTGCCGACCACGTCCACGAGTGGGGGCGACGAAGGGCGTGCTCCGGACCGGGCAGGTCGGTCGAGCGGCTCGGGTAGGGCGGACCGACACCTCCCACCGCCGAAGACGCGTCCGCCCTCCGCCGCCCGCAACCTTCTCCCCGTCGGACTCGGGCTCGGACTCGGGCTCGGGTTCGGGGCGGTCGGGGGAGGGCCGCGCGGGCTCCTCCGGCGACCATTGGGCCCGGGCGACGGCAGCTCGGGCTCCGGGGACGACGGCGGGTCGGGCTCCGGAGACGGCGGCGGCTCCCACTACGGCGGCGAGTCTTCGGAAAGCCCCCGTAAAGCGACCTCGAATATCCCCCGAAACGGGTTGCCCGGGCCGAAGGTCTCACCGATGATGGGGGGCGTGGCGCGTCCGGGCGGGGCGCGCTTTCCTGATCTTCGTCGGGGGCGAATGATTTGGCTGCTGTTCCGTCCATAGGCCGT
>CAWHPX010000010.1:0-21651 GCA_963831405.1 uncultured Actinomycetes bacterium | reverse complement strand
GTGCGCCCTGGTTCTCGAAGACGTCCTCGACCTCGATCTCGCGAGCGATCGTGACGCCGTCATTCGTGATCGTGGGGGCGCCGAACTTCTTGTCGAGAACGACATAGCGCCCCTTCGGGCCAAGGGTGACCTTGACCGCGTCGGCGAGGATGTTGACGCCGCGCTCGAGCGCGCGACGGGCGTCCTCGTTGAACTTCAGCTCCTTGTGAGCCATCTGTTTTTCTTCCTCCTCAGACTTACGACTTTGCGCCTGCCGGCTCGCGGGTACCAACGACCTTCGCGAGCACGTCGGACTCGCGCAGGATCAGGTACTCGTCCGTGCCGACCTTGATCTCCGTGCCGCCGTACTTGGAGAAGACGATCTCATCGCCCTCCGCCAGGTCCATGGCGACGAACTTTCCGTTGTCGTCCCGGCTGCCCGGGCCGACGGCGAGGACGCGGCCGCGCTGCGGCTTCTCCTTCGCCGTGTCCGGAAGCACGATGCCGCTGAAGGTCGTCTCCTCTTCATCGAGGACCTCGACGATCAGGCGGTCACCAAGCGGCTTCAGGTTCATATCCAACTGCCTCCTGATTGCTGGCTGTCGTGACACTGCTTGGCACTCTCAAGGGGAGAGTGCCAGACCATTGTAGGAGCTGGCGGCCCGCTCCGCAAACGGGATAGAAAAGGGGCATGGAGCGGGAGTTCTCGGCGGGCGGGGTGCTCGTGAAGCGGATCCGCGGCCGGCCGATGCTCGCCGCGATCCGGCCCGGGGGAAAGCCGCCGGGCACGTGGGCCCTCCCGAAGGGCAACATCGACCCGGGCGAGCGCCCCGACGAGACGGCCCTCCGCGAGGTGCTCGAGGAGACGGGGGTGGCCGGGCGGCTCGTCGAGAAGCTCGGCGACGTGAAGTACACCTACACCCGCCGGGGCGGGGTCCGCGTCTTCAAGATCGTCAGCTTCTACCTCCTGCGGGCGGGGCGCGGCCGGCTCGGCGCGATCGAGGAGGAGATGCGGATCGAGGTCGCCGAGGCGCGCTGGCTGCCGCTCGCGGAGGCGCCGCGCCTCCTGGCCTACGGCGGGGAACGGCAGATGGCCGCGAAGGCACTGGCTAGATTCGGCTCGTGATCAACGTCGCCGACTACTTCGAGGCCGCCGCGGCGAAGGTCGACCCCCGCGTCTGGTGCTACTTCGAGGGCGGCGCCGGCGACGAGATCACGCTGCGCGCCAACCGCGGGGCCTTCGGGCGGTGGCGCTTCCGGCCGCGCGTGCTCGTCGACGTCGGCGAGGTGTCCGCGGCCACGACCGTGCTCGGCACCCCGGTCTCGATGCCGCTCCTCGTCGCGCCCTTCGCGATGCAGCGCCTGCTCGACCCCGAGGGCGAGACGGCGACCGCGCGCGCCGCCGCGGCGGCCGGGACGGTGCTCTGCGTCTCGACGATCACGACGTGCGCCCACGACGAGATCGCGGCGGCCGGCGGCGACGCTCCGCGCTGGCTGCAGCTCTACGTCCTCCGCGACCGGCAGCGCACGCTCGACCACGTCGCCGAGGCGCGCGCGTGCGGCTACTCCGCGATCGTGCTGACGGTGGACACGCCCGTGCTCGGCCGCCGCGAGCGCGACTCCCGGCTCGGCTTCGAGCTGCCGGCGGGGCTGCCGCTCCCCTACGTCAAGGGCAAGGACGCGAACGTCGCGATGACGTTCGCCGAGCAGTTCCAGATGAGCCCGTCCGTCACCTGGCGCGATCTCGAGTGGATCGCCGCCGAGAGCGGGCTGCCGGTGATCCTGAAGGGAATCGTCACGCGGGAGGACTGCCCTGCTCGCGGTCGAGCACGGCGCGGCCGCGATCATCGTCTCGAACCACGGCGGGCGCCAGCTCGACGGCGCCCCGGCGACGCTCGACGCGCTGCCGGAGGTCGTCGAGGCGGTCGCGGGCCGCTGCGAGGTGTACGTCGACGGCGGCATCCGCCGCGGCGCCGACGTGCTGAAGGCGCTCGCGCTCGGCGCCCGCGCGACGCTCGTCGGGCGGGCGGCGGCCTGCGGGCTCGCCGTCGGCGGCGAGGCCGGCGTGCGCGACGTGCTGACCCTGCTGCGCGACGAGATCGAGCTCGGGCTCGCGCTCCTCGGCTGCACGACGCCCGGACGAGGTCTCGCGCAGCCACGTCGAGCCGACCGTCCCCTATGATCCTGCCGGCGTGAGCGGGCGGCTCGATGTACGCGCTGAACTTCTATTCGCCGGTCGTCGCGGACCAGCTCCGCACGGGCCGGAAGTCGGCGACGATCCGGCTCGGCGACAAGTCCGGGCAAGTACAAGAAGGGCATGATCGTGCAGGTGCTGTGCGGCAACCGCTACAGCCCGCGCGAGCGCATCTTCGACGCGGTCATCGACAAGGTCGAGGTGAAGACGCTCGGCGAGCTCTCGCCGCGCGAGATCGAGCACGACAACCCGGAGATCCGCCGCACCGACGAGATGGCGCACTTCCTCTCGCCAGCTCTACAACCGCGACGTCGGCGCCGACGACGAGGTGACGGTGATCCGCTTCTCGCAGATCCTGTCCGGGCCCGTGGCGCCGTCGTTCCTCGGCGACGACTACTGAGGCAACCGCCGGGGTCTGACCCTGCGCAGCGGGGTCTGACCCCGCTGGTGGAACGACGGATCGAACAGCGGGGTCGCACGCACGCAGCGGCCGATCCGGGGGTCAGACCCCCCGGCGGATCTTCGAGCCGAAGAGCTCGTCCGGCCGCAGCGGCTCGCCGCACTCCTCGCAGTCGACGGCTGCGATCGAGCTGAAGGGAGCGTTGCACGCCTTGCACCGCCGCAGCAGCTCGCCGCCGCACTGCGGGCACGCGTCGGGCAGCTCGGCCTCGTACGCCTCGAACCACCGCCGCCCGGCGCCGCACGTGAGGCAGACGGCGACCCAGTCGCCGAGCACCTTCCGGCGCTCCTCGCGGAGCCATTCGGAGGCTTTGCCCATCGAGAGGACTGTAGCCTCGACGGCGTGATCCCCTACCCGAAGATCGAGCTGCACGTGCACCTCGAGGGGACGGTGCGCCCGCACACCCTCCTCGAGATCGCGAAGCGGAACGGCTACGCGCTGCCGGCCGACACGGTCGAGGGGCTGCAGGGGCTCTATCGCTTCACCGACTTCCGCCACTTCATCGAGGTCTGGATCCTCAC
Source organism: uncultured Actinomycetes bacterium (assembly GCA_963831405.1). Classification (GTDB taxonomy): domain Bacteria; phylum Actinomycetota; class Thermoleophilia; order Gaiellales; family Gaiellaceae; genus Palsa-739. The sequence goes on along the minus strand of CAWHPX010000010.1, from coordinate 18,497 downwards.
GACGAACGCCCTGCAGAAGGAGGCGGACTACCGGCAGATGGTCGTCGACTACGCCGCCGAGGCCGCGTCGCACGGCGCCGTCTATCTCGAGGGGATCTTCAGCCCCGCCGAGCGCGTCCGCCGGGGCTGCGCGTGGGAGGACATCTTCGAGGGCGTCACCGCCGGCGCGCAGGAGGCGAAGGAGCTGCACGGCGTCGAGATCCGTCTCACGCCCGACATCCCGCGCAGCTTCACCCTCGAAGAGGCGCGCGACACCGTCGAGTGGAGCGCGCGCTACATGGACCGCGGCGTCGTCGGCGTCGGCCTCGGCGGCCTCGAGGCGGAGTTCCCGCCGGAGCCGTACGCCGACGTGTTCGCGTACGCGAAGTCGCTCGGCCTCGGCTCGGTGCCGCACGCCGGCGAGGTCGCAGGCGCGGCGTCGGTGCGCGGCGCGCTCGAGACGCTGCAGGCCGACCGGCTCCGGCACGGCATTCGCGCCGAGGAGGACCCGGGGCTCGTCCGGGAGCTCGCCGGCCGCGGCACCGTGCTCGACGTGTGCCCGCTCTCGAACCTCCGCACCGGGGCGGTCGCGTCGCTCGCCGACCATCCGCTGCCGCGCCTCGTCGCCGCCGGAGTGCGCTGCAGCATCTCGACCGACGACCCGGCGATGTTCGACACGGACCTCTCCCGCGACTACGACGCCGCGACCTCCTTCGGCCTCGATCCGCGCTCTTTCTATGAGGCGGGGGTCGCCGGAGCCCTCTGCGGGGAGGAGACTCGCCTGCGGCTGCGCGAGATCGGCGAGTCCTACGACTGGGCCGCCTGACGCAGTCGTTAGATTTCAGGCATGGCCATTGCGAGAGAAGCGGAGCCCGTCGGGTCACTCAGCGAAGTCCGTGAAGCCGGGCTCGACCGTGAGGACCTCCTCGGCATCTACCGGAGCATGATCCTCACCCGCGGCGTCGAGGAGCGGGGTCACATCCTCTACCGGCAGGGCAAGATCCCCGGCTCGTTCTACACGGGCCGCGGCAACGAGGCGGCCGCGGTCGGCGTCGCGACCGCGATGGGCGCCGACGACGTCGGCACGCCGCTGCACCGCGACATGGGCGTGCACATCGTGCGCGGCGTCGAACCCTGGCGCATCTTCGCGCAGTACATGGGCCGTGCAGACGGGCCGACGAGAGGGAAGGGACGGCAACGTCCACATGGCGGACGCGCAGCTCGGCCTGATCGCGATGGTCAGCCACCTGCCCGCGATGCTCCCCGTCGCCGTCGGCTGCGCGCTCGCGTTTCGCATCCGCGAAGAGCGGCGGGTCGCGGTCGGCTGGTTCGGCGAGGGCGCATCGGCGCGCGGCGACGCGCACGAGTCGATGACGCTCGCCGGCACGCGCAAGCTGCCGGTCGTCTTCGTCTGCGACAACAACCAGTGGGCGTACTCGACGCCGACGCATCTCGAGTACGCGACCGAGCACGTCGCCGACCGGGCGCAGGCCTACGGCTTCGAGGGCGTCGTCGTCGACGGCACCGACGTGCTCGCGGTCTATCGCGAGGCGAAGCGCGCGATCGAGAAGGCGCGCGACGGGCGGCGGACCGACGCTCCTCGAGTGCCTGACGCTCCGCATGGAAGGCCACGCCGTGCACGACGACGCCTTCTACGTCCCGAAGGTGATGTTCGAGCGCTGGGCGGAGAACGACCCGATCGAGCGCTTCCGCAGCTGGCTGCGCGAGCACGCGGAGATGACGGACGAGGAGGAGGACGACGTCACGGGCGGTGTGAAGAAGCTCCTGAACGACGCGCTGCGGCGCGCGGAGGAGTCGCCGATGCCCGAGCCGTCGACCCTGCTCGAGGGCGTGTACGCGACGCCGGAAGACCTCGACACGCCTCATCACAAGTAATGGAGCACGAGTAGTGGCCGAGCTCACGTATCTCCAGGCGATCTCCGACGGGCTGCGCACCGAGATGCGCCGCAACGAGAAGGTGTTCCTGATCGGCGAGGACGTCGGCGTGTACGGCGGCGCCTTCAAGGTCTCGCTCGGCTTCCAGGAGGAATTCGGAGCGTGGCGCGTGATCGACGCGCCGCTCGCCGAGACCGCGATCGTCGGCGCCTGCACCGGCGCGGCGATGATGGGCATGCGCCCGGTCGCCGAGATGCAGTTCGCGGACTTCATCTCCTGCGCGTGGGATCACCTCGTCACGATCGCGGCGAAGCAGCGCTGGCGCGTCGGCACCGCGGTGCCCATCGTCGTGCGGCTCCCGTCGGGCGGCGGCTTCAGCGGCGGCCCGTTCCACTCGCAGAACCCCGAGTCGTCCTTCGCCCACATCCCCGGGCTCAAGTGCGTGTGCCCGGCGACGCCGGAAGACGCCAAGGGCTTGCTCATCAGCGCGATCGAGGATCCCAACCCCGTTCTCTACTTCGAGCACAAGCATCTCTACCGCCGCATCAAGGGCGAGGTCCCGGAGGAGCGCTACACGACGCCGATCGGCAAGGCGCGCACGCACAAGGAAGGCACCGACGTCTCGGTGATCACGTGGGGCGCGATGGTCTACACCGCCGAGGAGGCCGCGGAGCAACTCGACGGCGACGGCGTCTCGGTCGAGATCATCGACCTCCGCACGGTCATGCCGTGGGACAAGGCCGCGGTGCTCGAGTCGGTGCGCAAGACCTCGAAGGTGCTCGTGCTCCACGAGGACACGCACACCGGCGGTTTCGGGGCGGAGATCTCGGCCACGATCGCCGAGGACGCGTTCGAGGATCTCGACGCGCCGGTCAGGCGGATCACCGCGCCGGACACCCCGGTGCCGTTCTCGCCGCCGCTCGAGAAGGCGTTCATCCCGCAGGTCGACGACGTCGTGAAGGGACTTCGCGAGCTCGCGGAGTACTAGGAGGGAAGCGAATGGCCACGGAGACTGCAACCGACGTCGTGATGCCGCAGATGGGCGTTTCCGTCTCGGAAGGGACGATCACGCGCTGGCTCAAGCAGGAGGGCGAGCACGTCGAGGCCGACGAGCCGCTGCTCGAGATCTCGACGGACAAGGTCGACACCGAGGTGCCGAGCCCCGCGAGCGGCACGGTCACGCAGATCCTCGTCCAGGAGGGCGAGACGGTCGAGGTCGGGACGAAGCTCGCCCAGATCGGCGGCGCCGCCGCCGGCGGGCAGCCCGAGCCCGAGCCCGAGCCGGAACCCGCCGAGCCTGCGACCCAGCAGGCCGCCCAGCAGGCAGACGCCGCCTCGCCCGCGGAGACGCCGCAGCCGGTGCGGCAGGCCGAGACGCCGACGCCGGCAGGAGCAGCGCCGGCCGCAGCCGCGCCGAGCGAGAACGGGAACCGGTTCGTCTCGCCGGTCGTCGCGCGGATCGCCTCGGAGCACGGCGTCGACCCCGGCCAGGTCTCCGGCACCGGCCGCGGCGGCCGCGTGACGAAGCAGGACATCCTCCGCCACATCGAGTCGGGCCCTCCGGCGCCGCCCGCACCCGCCCCCGCTGCACCTGCCCCCGCTGCGCCTGCCCCCGCTGCGCCTGCCCCCGCCGCACCTCCCGCCGCTGCACCCGTTGCAGCCCCAACACCGGCGGCCCCGACACCAGCGGCCCCCGCTCCGGCAGCGCCGGCTCCGGCCGCACCCGCGCCCGCAGCGTCGGCGGCCGCGAAGCCTGCCGCACCGCAGGTGCCGCCCGCAGAGACGCAGCCCGGCGAGCAGCTCGAAGCGGTCTCGGCGATGCGCCGCGGCATCGCCGAGCACATGCGGCGCTCGCTCGACACCTCGGCGCACGTCACGAGCGCGATCGAGGTCGACATGTCGCGGGTCGTCGCCGCGCGCGAGCAGCTGAAGAAGGACTACCAGGCCGCCTACGGCGTCAACCCGACGTATCTCGCGTTCGTCGCCCGCGCGACGGTGCAGGCACTCCCGAGCCACCCGTACGTGAACGGCGAGCTGCGCGGCGACTCGATCGTCACGCGCAACTTCGTCAACCTCGGCATCGCGGTCGAGCTCGCCGACGGCAAGGGGCTGATCGTGCCGGTGATCAAGGGCGCCGAGACGATGAACCTACTCGGCCTCGCGAAGGGAATCGCCGAGATCGCGCGCAAGGCGCGCGAGAAGCAGCTCATGCCGGACGACGTCCAGGGCGGGACGTTCACGATCACGAACCCCGGCGGCTACGGGACCTTCCACGGCACGCCGGTGATCAGCCAGCCCCAGGCCGCCATCCTCGGCACCTACGCCCTCGTGAAGCGGCCGTGGGTCGTGCAGGACTCGCTCGGCAAGGACGTGATCGCGATCCGGCCGCTGATGAACGTCACGCTCACCTACGACCACCGCCTCGTCGACGGCGCGTACGCCGGACGCTTCCTCAAGGAGCTCCGCGAGCGGCTCGAGGGCTGGGAGGGCGACGGCGGGTAGCCTCGAGGAGGCGCTGGCGCTCCGCGCGCGCTGCGACTACCGCGGTGCGCTCGCCGCTCTCGCCGACGCCGGCGACGCGCGGGCGCTCGCCGAGCGATCGCGGCTGCACGAGGAGCTCGGCGACTACGACGCGGCGTGGCGTGACGCCGAGCGGGCGGGGGACGCCGCGCGCATGGCGAGCGTCGCGCTCGCACGGCGCGACCTGCACGGTGCGCTCGACCTCCTTGCGACGGCAGAGGGCGACGAGTCGGTCGCCCTGAGGGCGACCGCGCTCCTGGAGCTCGCACGCCTCGACGAGAGCGAGGCGCTGCTCGCGGCAGCGGAGCCGGCGGACCCGCGCGCCCGGCTCGCGATCGCCGAGTGCCGCGCCGCGCTCGCACGGGCGCGCGGTCGCTACGACGAGGCCGAACGGCGGTTCCGGGAGGCGATCGCCTTCGCCGAGGAGCAGTTCGGCGTCGACTCGATCGAGGCCGCCGGCGCGCTCAACGGCCTCGGCATGGTGTGCAAGTACGCGGGACGGTTCGAGCAGGGGCAAGACGCCTACCGGCGAGCGCTCGCGATCATGGAGGCCGCGGTCGGGTCGAGCCCCGACGTCGCGACGCTGTACCACAACCTCGGCGGGCTCGAGCATGCCCGCCGCGACTTCGAGGCGGCCGAGCCGTACGCGCGACGGTCCGTCGAGCTGCGCCGCGAGGCCGCCGGGCCGGACGATCCCGCGGTCGCCGAGGACGAGGCCGCGTGGGCATCGATCCTCTCCGCGCTCGGCCGCGACGAGGAGGCGGAGGCACTGCTCCGGCATGCCCTCACGGTGCTCGAAGCCGCGTTCGGCCGCGACCATCCCGAGGTCGCCGGCGCCTGGAACAACCTCGCCTCCGTGCTGCAGAAGCGCGGAGCGCTCGACGAGGCGAGGGACGCGTACGAGCGGGCCCTCGAGGCGAAGGAGCGGGTCGTCGGCCGCAACCATCCGTCGGTCGCGATCACGCTGAACAACCTCGCCGTCAACGCGCGCAAGCGCGAGCAGCCGGACGAAGCAGAGGCGCACTACCGTCGTGCGCTCGAGATTCTCGACGGCCGCGTCGAGCCCGACCACCCGAACCTCCTCCTCGCGCTCGGCAACTACGCGAAGCTGCTGCGCTCGCTCGGGCGCGACCGCGAGGCGGAGGCCCTCGAGCGGCGGCGGAAGAGCGCAGCGGCCCGCTGAGAGACGCACGGCCGCAGCCGGCGGTTGGCACAGCTGCCCTCGAGCGCCGAGAATTCCGCCATGGGGCTCGTTCCGCGGCTGCCGAGGACCGCCTGGCTCGTGCTGAGCGGCGACCTCCTCTCGGCACTCGGCAGCGGCCTGACGATGCCCTTCTTCATCGTCTACCTGCATCGCATGCGCGGCATCGACCTCACCGTCGCCGGCCTCGCGCTCGCCGCGCTCGCGCTCGCAAGCTTCCCGGGCAACGTGATCGGCGGCTCGCTCTCCGACCGCGTCGGGCCCCGCCGGGCCCTCATGGCCGGCCTCGCGGCGGGCACGGCCGGCACCGCGTTCTTCGCGTTCGTGCACTCCGCCCCCACGGCGTTCGCGGCCGCCGCCCTGATCGGGCTCGGAGCCTCGATCTCGTGGCCTGCCCTCGACGCGCTCCTCGCCGCCAGCGTCGAGGAGTCGGATCGCTCGAGCGTGTTCGCCCTCCGGCACGCGACGCTGAACCTCGGGTTCGGCGGCGGTGCTGTCGTCGCGGCCGCGATCGTCGACTTCGGCTCCACCCGCTCGTTCCAGCTCCTGTATCTCGTCGACGCGGCGACGTTCCTCGCGGTGATCCCGCTCCTCGCGGCGCTCCGGGGCGTCGGTGACCGCATCGAGCCGGACGAGCCGGTCACCGGAAGCTACCGCGAGGTGCTTGCCGACAGGACGTTCCTCGCGGTCTGGCTCCTCACGGCGCTCTTCGCGCTCGTCGGCTACGCGCAGTACGAGGCCGCACTGCCGCCGTACGCGACGACGACCGGCGGCGTCTCGGCGCACGGGCTCGGCCTCGTCTTCGCCGCGAACACGTTCGGCGTCGCGGTGCTGCAGCTCGTCGTCCTACGGGCTCTCGCAGGGCGCCGCCGGACCACCGCCCTCGTCGCATCGTCCCTCACGATGGCCTGCGCGTGGCTCATCGCGATCGGGGCGGCGCACGTCGGCGGGGGCGCTCGTGCGGTGGCCGGGTTCGCGTGCGCGATGGCGGTGCTCGCGCTCGCCGAGACGCTGCTGACCCCCTCGCTCGCCCCGATCGTCAACGATCTCGCGCCGGACCGCCTGCGCGGCCGCTACAACGGCATCTTCGTGCTCGCGTACACCACCGGGTTCACGGTGGGGCCTGCGCTCGCGGGCAGCGGGCTCAAGCTCGGCGACGGCACGCCGTATGTCGGCCTGCTCGTCGCGGGCTCCGTGGCCGCCTGCTTCGGCTCGCTCGCCCTGCGGCGCCGGCTGCCCGAGCCGATCGACGTCGTCGGCGATCATCGCGACGGGAAGAAACCGGCCGCCCTGGCCGTCTAGAGCGCATTCAGCCACGAGCGCGGAGGAGGAACCCGATGGACGCTGACGAGACAGGCATCGAGACCCCCGGGGGCGACCCCCAGCGGATCGCCACGAACACGAACGAGGACCTGAGCGACGACGACGAGGTCGAGGCGCACCGGCTCGCCGGCAACGAGAACGAGACCGCCGACGACGACGCAGCCGACCGGCAGCGGCTCGCGGCGAACACGAACGAGGATCTGAGCGACGACGACGAGGTCGAGGCGCACCGGCTCGCCGGCAACGAGAACGAGACCGCGGACGACGACGCAGCCGACCGGCAGCGGCTCGCGGCGAACACGAACGAGGATCTGAGCGACGACGACGAGGTCGAGGCGCACAAGCTCTCCGCCAACACGAACGAGACCGCCGACGAGGAGAGGCGCTCGGGCAAGCAGCGGCTCAGCTCGAACACGAACGAGGACGCAGCCGACGACGAGGTCGACGCGCACCGGCTCGCGAGCAACGAGAACGAGACGGGCGACGAGGACACCGGCGACCGGCAGAAGCTCTCGTCCAACACGAACGAGGACGCTGCGGACGACGAGTAGAGCTACAGTCACCGCGATGGCACGCGGCGGCTACGTGATGAACCTCGGCACCGTGCCCTACGCGGAGGCGCTGGCGCTGCAGAGGGCCCTGGCGGGCGCCGTGTCGCAAGGCGCGGTGCCCGACACCGTCGTGCTCCTCGAGCATCCGCCGGTCGTGACGCTCGGCCGGCGCACCGACGAGAGCGCAGAGCTGCACGTCCCTGACGGTGCGGAGGTCGAGATCGTCGAGACGAACCGCGGCGGCAAGTCGACCTTCCACGGCCCCGGCCAGCTCGTCTGCTATCCGATCTTCGACCTGAAGCGCCACGGGCGCGACGTGAAGCAGTACGTGCGGAACCTCGAGGAGGCGCTCATCAGGACGGTCGCGCCGTTCGGCCTCACGGGGGAGCGCATCGACGGGCTCACCGGCGTCTGGCTGACGCGGCCGCCGCGCAAGATCGCCTCGATCGGCGTGCACGTGTCGCGCTGGGTCACGACCCACGGGTACGCGCTGAACGTCGACCTCGATCCGGCGCCGTTCACCGAGTGGATCACCGCCTGCGGGCTCGAGGACGCGATGTTCACGACCGTCGCCCGCGAGTCGGAAGAGCCCGTGACGGTGGACGACGTCCGCCCGCACGCCGTCGCCGCGCTGGAGGAGGTCTTCGAGCTCGAGCTCGAGGAGCTCCCCGCGGAGGACGGCGCCGGCCTCTGGGCGCAACCCGTGCACGCGCAGCTCGCCGCGCGCTGAGCGCGGCCTGGACCTAGCGCAGCAGCAGGAAGGCAAGCAGGCCGACCGCGGCCGCGAGCGCGGCAGCGGAGACGAGCAGCACGGCGCGGGAGTCGCGCGGACGGGGGCCGACGCGGAGCAGGAAGCGCTGCGCGACCCCGTCGACCTGGAGGAGGTCGCCGTCGTGCACGCCGGCGGGGACCCGGATGCGGATCGTGGCGCGTGCGAGCATCCGCCCGCTGCCCGAGCAGGCGTCGCACACGGGCGCGACGTCGTGCCCGCGGCCCTCGCAGGCCTCGCACGGGTGGACCTCGAGCAGACGCAGGTCCGGCGTCTCCGAGACCCGCGTCCACCTGCCCGAGCCGTGGCACACGACGCACTGCGCCGGGGTCACCCCGCGCGGCACGCCCGCTCCGAGGCAGCCGGCGCAGACGAGTGTCTCCTCGACCTCGACCGGCTTCGCGGCGCCGCGCTCGGCCTCGTACCACTCGAGCTCGAGGCCGACGGGGGGAACGCCGGGCCTGGGCCGCCGCGCCGCCCGCCTGCCGCCGAGCCCGAGCCGGTCGTAGAGGCTGCGCCGCTTCGGATGCGAGAGCACCCGGTACGCCGCGACCACGTCGTGGAACCGCTCGACGCCGGGCGCCGCCTCGGCCACGTCGGGATGAAGGCGGCGGGCAAGCCCGCGAAATGCCTTCTTGATCTCCTCGTCGGTCGCGCCGGGCGCCACGCCGAGGACGTCGTAGTAGTCCTGCTCGAGCCGCATGCTCTGCCGGAGCAACGGAGCAGGGCGCGAAACCGGTTCGGCCTCCGCGCAGTTGTAGGTCCGTGCGGGTCATCTGCGGCGTGGTCCTGGTCGTTGCGGCGGCGGTTGCCGCCGGGCCTGCCGGTGCACTCGACGGGCTCCCGACGCTGCCGGTCCCGACGGTTCCCACGCCGACGGTGCCGCTGCCGACGGTGCCCACGAAGACCGTGCCCACACCGACCGTGCCCACCCTGACTGTCCCCACGCCGACCGTGCCCACGAAGACCGTGCCCACGCCGACCGTGCCCACGCCGACCGCGCCCACCCGAACTGCCCCCGCGCCGACCGTGCCCGCGCCGACCGTGCCCGCGCAGACCCTGCCCGCGCAGACCCTGCCCGCGCCGGTCGAGTCCGCGCCCGCCGCAACGACGCGCCCCGCCGCCGCGAACACCGCCTCCGCACCGGCCCGCACGACTCCGGCGGCGGCTCCCACGACGCCTGCGGCTGCGGGATCGGCCGCCGTCGTCCGGTCGCAGGCGGGGTCGGACGCCTCAGGCCGGTCGGGCGCCCGGCACGGCGCGCGGTCCCACGCCCTCCGCCCGGCCGCGATCAGCTTCCGCACGGGGCGCGCAGTACGGCTTCGCGTCGTCGTACGGCAGCTCGCTCCCGTCTGCCGCCGCGTCGGGTCATATCCCTTCGCCGCCCGCGCGGGCGTGAACCATCTGCGTCTGCCTCGACGCGTCGCCGGCCGCCACGTCGCCGCGGGAACGTACGGGCTCGTCGGCCGTACGCGGTCGGGGCGGCGGGTCTTCGACGTCGTGGCGCGCGTCACGCGCGGGCGCGGCTCGCGGCTCGAAGCGCGAGAGCTGCAGCACCGCCCGGTCTGCGTCGCGGCGCTGGACACCGCAGTCGTCGGCGCCACGACCGGCGTCGGCGGAAGCGCCACGGCGCGCAGCGCGTCCGGCCGCCCGGTCGGGCTCTCGGCACGGCCGGCTGCGGACCACGCGCGCGCGCCGGGCTCGCCGCTTGTCCGCGCCGTCTCGCTGACCGACGCGCCGGCCACGCTCCGGCCGCTCCTCTATGCGCTGCTCGCGCTCTCGATCGGCCTCCTCGCGGTCGCAGCTGCGCCGCAGGCCGTGCTGCCCGCCGGCCCAACCGCGGCGCTCGTCGCGCGGCACCGCGCATATCTGGCCGCGTGCGGCATCTGGCTGCTCGCGGTCGTCGCGGTCGTGACGACCTTCGCGTAGGAGAATCGGGGCCGGCAACTACACTGGACGCCGTGGAGCGCTCACTCCCCGTCGCCGAACGGCCGCGCCGCCCGGAGTGGATGAAGGTGCGCGCGCCGTCGCAGGACGGCCGCGTACTTCGACGTCCAGAAGCTCATCCACGGCCTCCAGCTGCACACGATCTGCGAGGAGGCGCGGTGCCCGAACATCTCCGAGTGCTGGGGGCGCGGGACGGCGACGTTCCAGATCCTCGGCGAGACCTGCACGCGCGCCTGCCGGTATTGCTACGTCCACTCCGGCCGGCCCGACGCACCGCCCGACCAGCTCGAGCCGCTGCGCGTCGCGCAGGCGGCCGCGCAGATGCAGCTGAAGCACGTCGTCGTCACCTCGGTCGACCGCGACGACGTCGCCGACCGCGGCGCCGCGCACTACGCCGCGACCATCCGCGCGATCAAGTCGAAGCTGCCGGAGGCGAAGGTCGAGGTGCTGACGCCCGACTTCCTCGGTGTCGAGGAGGAAGCGCTGCAGACACTGCTCGCGGCGCGGCCCGACGTCTTCAACCACAACATCGAGACGGTGCGGCGCCTGCACCGCTCGATGCGCGGCGGGAAGGCCGACTACGGCAAGGCCCTCTGGCTGCTGCGGCGCGCGAAGGAGATCGCCGACTACCCGGTGCTGACGAAGTCGGGCATCATCGTCGGCCTCGGCGAGACGAACGACGAGGTCGTCGAGACGATGCGCGACCTTCGCGCACACGGCGTCGACGTCGTGACCATCGGCCAGTATCTGCAGCCGAGTCCGAAGCACGCGACGATCGATCGCTGGGTGCACCCGGACGAGTTCCGGTGGTTCCGCGAACAGGGCGAGGCCATCGGCTTCGGGTCGGTCTTCGCCGGCCCACTCGTGCGCTCGAGCTACCGCGCGGACGAGCAGCGCCACGCGGCCGAGACCGGCCGCGGCGCCGTCGCGTACTAGGAGGATCCTCTACCGGGAAGGATCGAAGTGGTGGTGCCTCTTGCCGTGGTCCCTGCCCCGGTCCCTGTCGTGCTTGTTGCCGTGGAAGAGGTTGCCCGGGATGTCGCCGAAGCCCGCGCGCGCGAGGTCGGCGAGCAGATTCGCGACGTTCGGCGTGCCGAGCCCCGTGGTGAGGTCGTAGCCGGGCGCGGCCGTGAAGCCGAAGTCCGAGACGGGGCCGCCGATCGCCGTGAAGTCGAGGGCGTTCGACCCCGACGTGATGTCGTGGAAGTCACGCGCGTACGCGCGGCGATCCTTCGCGAGGTCGTAGAGCACGGGGCTGACGAGGCCGAGCGGCCGCTTGACGCGGTTCGCACGCAGCTCGTTCGCGAGAGCGATGATCGCCGCCCACTGCGGCGTGCCCGCGCTCGTTCCGGCAACGGAGATGAAGCCCTGGCGGGACGAGTCGACGCAGGTCGGGTCGAGGCTGACGCCGCCGTCGGCGGGGTTCGGGCGGCACGAGGCGACGACGACCGCGCCGTCGACGAGCGCCGCGTTGTAGGCGACGTCCGGCTCGAGGCGGTCCTTCGTGTGCAGCGACCGCTGCCACGGCGGGGCGTCGAAGATGACGCTCGGAGCGCCGCCCGTCGCGCCCGGGAAGCCGTTGAACGGTGAGATCTCGTTCCACGCCTGCTCGCCGCCGTACGTGCCGGCGTCGGTCAGCAGGCCGTCCGGATATGGGTCGCCCATCGTCCCGCCCACCGCGAGCACGAGCGGGTCGGACGCGGGATATGCCGCCATCGCCGACGGGGTGAAGTCGACGCCCGGAGGCGCCTGCATCGCCTCGAGCTCGGTCGCGTTCGAGGCGCCGAAGTCGCCGGACGACGCGAGCACCGTTCCGCCGGTGCGGAGCACGTTCAGATAGAGCGGCTCGAGGGCCGGCGCGAGCCCGGGGTCGCTCGCCGGACCGGTCTCGTCCATGCCGAAGCTCTGCGTGACGATGGCGCCCGGGTACTGCGGCAGCACCTCGCGCATCACCTGCGCCACGTCGGCGCTGTCGTCCGAGTTCGCGACGGCGAGGACGATGCGCGCGCGCGGCGCCATCGCATATGCCCACTCGACGTCGAGGTCGGTCTCGATCTCCCACTGGTAGGTCGCTCCCGACCCCTCGGCGCCGGGCACGGTCGTCGCCTGCTTCACGATCGTCAGGTTCGGCGCGTACGGGATGCCCATGGCCATGCCGAAGGTGTCGAGATCGTCACGGACGAAGGGCGCGCCGTACGAGACGACGACGACGATCGTCTGGCCGGCGCCCGTGGGGGCGCTCGGGCCGGTGGGGAAGTTGTACGCCTGCTGAATCTCCGAGGGCGTGTAGCAGGGGAGCCCGCCGTTCTGACACGGGTTGCTCGCGCCGGCCATGGGGAGAAACGTGCTCGCCGAGAGCATCGGCCGCACCGGCGCCGCACCGGCGGAGGCGGCGATGACCGCCGCGCCGAGGGCGGTGGCGAGCAGAAGCCCGAGAATACGCCGCATACAGAGGTTCAAGCCCTCTTCCCCTTTCGATCGCCGCAGAACGTGGAGGAGCCGAACCTCATCGTGCAGAGCATCCGGGGGAGCCGCAATCCCCCCTTTTGGGGGAGTCCGACGATCGGTCGGAAGCCGATGTGGGTCGACTTGGCGGGGCGATCCGCACGCCCGAAGACTAGCGCCGAAACGGGTCTGCGGCCGCAGTGCGGATTCGCGGGAGAACGCGCCGGATCGCGATCTATTCGTGCGGCTTCGCCATCGCGCGGTAGTCGAGCGCCCGGTCGAGGATCTCGTCCTCGACGCCCTTCTCCCGCGCGACCTCGCGCAGCGACCGGCCGCTCGCCGCGGCCTCCTTCACGATCTCGCTCGCCCGGTCGTAGCCGATGTACGGGTTCAGGGCGGTGGCCGCCGAGAGCGTGAGCTCGGCATAGCGCTCTGCGTTCTCACGCTGCGCCTCGATGCCGTCGACGCACTTCTCGGCGAAGAGCCGGCACGCGGACGCGAGGAGCTTCACCGAGTCGAGCACGTTCCGCGCGAGGAGCGGCACGAAGACGTTCAGCTCGAAGTGCCCCTGCATGCCTCCGACCGTGATCGCGACGTCGTTTCCCATCACCTGCGCCGCGACCTGCGTCACGACCTCGGGGATGACCGGATTGACCTTCCCCGGCATGATCGAGCTGCCCTTCTGCAGCTCGGGCAGGGCGATCTCGGCGAGCCCGGCGCGCGGGCCGGAGCCGAGGTAGCGGATGTCGTTCGCGATCTTCGTCAGCGAGACGGCGACGGTCTTCAGCGCGCCCGACATCTCCACGATGCCGTCGCGCGCAGCCTGCGCCTCGAACGGGTCGGCGGGCGCAGAGATCGCGAGGCCCGTGTCCTGCGTGAGGATCGCGCGCACGCGCGCGGCGAACTCCGGATGCGTGTTGAGGCCCGTGCCGACGGCGGTGCCGCCGAGCGGGATCTTGCCGAGACGCGGCAGCGCATCCTGCACGCGCGCGATGCCCTCGCGCATCTGCGCGGCGTAGCCGGCGAACTCCTGCCCGAGCGTCACCGGGACGGCGTCCATCCAGTGGGTGCGGCCGGACTTGACGACGTCGTCGAACTCCTGCGCCTTCGCCTCGAGCGACGCGCCGAGCGCCGCGAGCGCGGGCAGCAGGTCGTTCGTGATCTCGTCGAGCGCCGCGAGGTGAACGGCCGACGGGAAGACGTCGTTCGAGCGTCTGACCCATGTTGACGTCGTCGTTCGGGTGCACGTCGTCGCCCGCGAGCGACGCGAGCACCTCGTTCGCGTTCATGTTCGAGCTCGTGCCCGAGCCGGTCTGGAAGACGTCGATCGGGAACTGGTCGTCGAGCTCGCCGTTTGCGATGCGGGCCGCCGCCGCGGCGATGCGGTCCGCCTTGTCCGTGTCGAGCAGGCCGAGGTCGGCGTTCGCGCGTGCCGCGGCGCCCTTGATCCGGCCGAGCCAGCGCGCGACGGGCGGCGGGATCGGCTCGCCCGAGACGGGGAAGTTGGCGATCGCCTTCGCGGTCTCGCCGCCCCAGAGCTCGGGCTTCTGCTCCGTGCTGCTCATCGGATCGAGTGTAGCCCCGCCGCGGCGAGCAGCTCGTCCCAGGTGCAGAGCTTCACGCGCGGTCGGCCGAGCTTCTCGCCGGCGGCGCGCTCGAGCTCGTCGATCGACGTCCAGCCGGAGTAGACGACGAGCCGCACGCCCCGCTCGACGAGCAGGCGCTCGATCTCCTCGGGCGCCCGGTCCTTGCGCGGCGCGTCGCGCAGATCCTCGAGCAGCAGCTCGACCGTCTCCGTCGCGTCCTTCTTGTTCGTGCCGATGACGCCGCTCGGGCCGCGCTTGATCCAGCCCGCCGCGTAGACCCCCGGCGCCACGCGGCCGCGCTCGTTCGCGATCGTGCCGCGCGAGTCGTCGAAGGGCACCCCCGGCAGCTCGACGCCGCGGTAGCCGACGCTGCGGAAGACGATCCCGCACTCGAGCCTCTCGGTCTCGCCGGTGGCCACGGCCCTGAGGGCGCCGGTCGCGTCCGGCTCGAGCCGGTTGCGGACGAGCTCGATGCCCTCGACGCGATCCTCGCCGAGGATCGCGACGGGTGAGGCGAGGAACCGCAGCACGAGCCGCTTCGGCTTTCCTCGAGGCGCGCGGGACGCGTACTCGCGCAGCACCTCCAGGTTCCGCTCCGAGTTCGTGTCGGTCGGCTCGGCGCCCTCGAGCTCCGCGGGGTCGACGATCACGTCGGTGCCCTCGAGCTCGCCGAGCTCGATCAGCTCCGGCGTCGTGAACGCCGCCTGCGCCGGGCCGCGGCGCCCGACCATCACGATCTCGCGAATGCCGGCGCCGTTGAACGCGTCGACCGCAGCGTCGGTCGTGTCCGTCGGCGCGAGCTCCGCGGGCGTCAGCGCGAGCATGCGCGCGACGTCTACGGCGACGTTGCCGTTGCCGATCACGACGGCGCGCTCGCCCGACAGGTCGAACGAGAGATCCTGGAAGTCGGGGTGGCCGTTGTACCAGGCGACGAACTCGGTGGCCGCCCACGACCCCGGCAGATCCTCGCCGGGGATCCCCATCCGCCGGTCGCTCTGGGCCCCGACGGCGTAGACGACCGCGTCGTAGTGCGCGAGCAGCTCCTCGTGCGCGATGTCCCGGCCCACCTCGACGTTGCCGAGGAAGCGAAACCCCGGCTGCGCCGCGATCCGCTCGAACGCCCGGGAGACCGACTTGATCTTCGGATGGTCGGGCGCCACGCCGAGCCGCACGAGCCCCCAGGGCGTCGGCAGCCGCTCGATCATGTCGACCTCGACCGGGAGCTCGGCCGCGAGCAGGGCGCCGGCCGCGTAAAAGCCGGCCGGGCCCGACCCGACGACTGCAACCCGCAACGCGCCCATCGGCGCCGATGCTAGTGCTACCCGGTGGGCGCGGTGACCGGCACCGCCTCGGGGGCCCGGGCCTCACGCCAGGCGCGGCTCGCCATCATCCCGGTGACGCCGACGAGCGCGACCGCGTTCAGCGGATGGAGGAACCCGAGGGCCGGCACGCCGCTGCCGATCCAGGCGAAGATCATCTGGACGATTCCCTGGAGCGCGAGCACGCCCGTCCACTTGAGCTTCGACCGGCCGAGGCGGCCGGCGGCGGTCACGACGAGCAGGACGATCATCGCGAGGATGATGATCGTGCCGAGGGCGGCGTGGAAGCCGAAGCCGTCCTCGAGGCTCTTCTTCGTGACCGAGCCGTTGTCCTCGACCTTCTTGACGGCGTGGAAGATCCCGTAGCCGGCGGCCCCGACCTGGACGAGGACGGCTGCGAAGAGCACGGCGGTGAACCAGCGGTAGACGGCCAGCATCGTGGATTCCCCTTTGCAATCGACAGAAGTGTCGTCCGCGAATATAGGAAATGACCCGGAAGGCTTCAAGCCCCGGGCGGCCGGACCGTGACCGGGCGACCTCGACTAGGCGCTGCAGCCGGAGCCGCAGCCGCCGACCTCGCCCGGATCGGTCTCGTCCGAGACCTGGAACGAGTGGCCGCAGCCGCACGAGGAGACGGCGTTCGGGTTGTCGATCTTGAACCCGGACTCCTGGATCGTCTCGAGGTAGTCGACGATCGCGCCCGAGAGATAGGGGGCGCTGAAGGGGTCGACGACGACCTGGACGCCCTCGCACTCGAACGCGTGGTCGCCCTCCTGGGCGCCGCGGTCGAAGCCGAGGCCGTACTGGAAGCCGGAGCAGCCGCCGCCCTCGATCGCCACCCGGAGGACGGAGACGTCGCTCTCCTCGGCCATCAGGGCCGAGATCTTCGCCGCCGCGGCCGGCGTGAGCGAGACGAGCTGCTCGGTGCGCTCCTGGACTGCCATCGTGCCCCTCATGCTACCAAGCCGGCCCACGGTCGCTCATCCCCCGATCGGCGCCAGTTTGTAACACCCGCTGCACGGATCTTTTCCGGGCCACGCAACCGCTTAGTGCCAGGTCCCGATTCGCTAACGTCCGCCGTCTCGGATGCTGCGCGACTGGCTGCCCTTCCTCATCTACGGGTTCATGGCGCTCGTGATTCCGGCATCGATGATCGCGATGTCCTTCCTCTTCGCGCAGCGGCCGCAGCGCCGAACCCGCGCCCGCACGATCCCCTTCGAATCGGGCGTCTCCCAGGGTCAGATGCGCGGCCAGCGCTTCACGGTCTCCTTCTACCTGACGGCGATGCTCTTCATCGTCTTCGACATCGAGATCGTGTTCCTGTATCCGCTCGCGGTGCAGCTGCACGCCCTCGGGTGGTTCGGCTTCGTCGAGTTCGCGTTCTTCGTCCTGATCCTGCTCGTCGCCTACGTCTACATCTGGCGTAAGGGCGCGCTCGAGTGGGGCACCTAGTGGCAGACCAGTCGAAGCGCCTCCGCGACTACGGCCTCCAGTCGGAGCGCCTGCTCTGGCCGACGAAGGGCCCGTCCCACTTCGAGGAGGAGATGGGCGCCGACGAGATCGAGCGGGCGCTCGGCCTCACGACGCTCGAGAAGGCCGTGCGCTGGGCGCAGACCCGGTCGATGTGGCCCGACACCTTCGGGCTCGCGTGCTGCGCGATCGAGATGATGTCGATCGTCTCGGCGCGGTACGACATCGCACGCTTCGGGATGGAGGCGTTCCGCTCGTCGCCGCGTCAGGCGGACCTCCTCGTCGTCTCCGGCCGCGTCGCGCACAAGATGGCGGCGCCGTTGCGGCAGATCTACGACCAGATGCTCGAGCCGAAGTGGGTGATCGCGATGGGCGCGTGCGCGAGCTCCGGCGGCATGTTCAACAACTACACGATCCTCCAGGGCGTCGACCGGATCCTTCCCGTCGACGTGTACGTGCCGTTCTGTCCACCCCGGCCCGAGGCGCTGATGGAAGGCGACATCCGCCTGTCCGCCGGCGCACCTCGCCGGCGTGGCGCCCGCGTACGAGCGGCGCGAGGTCGCGACGTCGTGAGCTACCGGGACATCCCCGGCTTCGCCGACGAGAAAGAGGCGTTCGGCGAGACAACCGTGACGATCGACGCCGCGCACATGCGCGACGCGTGCGAATACGCACGGGACGAGCTCGGCTTCCAGATGCTCGTCGACATCGTCGCGACCGACTACCTGAACTGGGGCGGGCGCGGCGTCAGCGGCTACATCGCGACCGGCAGCGGCCGCGACCTCAACTTCCCGTCGACGCAGGGCCTGCAGACGCTCCCCGAGGTGAAGACGAGGCGCTTCTCGGTCGCCTATCACCTGCTCGCGATGCGGCAGCCGCCCGTGCGCGTGCGCCTCAAGTGCTGGGTCGACGAGGGCGAGCACGTGCCGAGCGTCGTCCCCGGTGTGGCCGACCGCCGACTGGCACGAGCGCGAGCAGTTCGACCTGATGGGGATCCCGTTCGACGGCCACCCGAATCTCAGGCGGCTGATCATGGAGGACGACTGGGAAGGCCATCCGCTGCGCAAGGACTACCCGGTCGGCGGCGAGCCGGTGCGCTTTTCGGAGGCCGAATAGATGAGGGCGCTGTAATGGCAATCGCCCCCGAGCGCCGGCGCACACGCGCGTGGCCGGTCGTGCACGCCGACCAGTACGAGGGCTCGCGCATTCCGTCGCCCGTGCCGACGATGCGGCCGCTGCCGGAGAGCCTGCGCTCGAGCGACGACGTGATGCGCATCAACTTCGAGCCGAACCACCCGTCGACGCACGGCGTGCTGCGCCTCATCCTCGACCTCGACGGCGAGATGGTCGTCGGCCTCGATGCGGTCATCGGCTACCTGCACACCGGCTTCGAGAAGACGATGGAGCACGAAGACGTGGTGGAAGTGCGTCGCGCTACCCGGAGCGCATCGACTACGTCGGCTACCAGAACAACGAGCTCGCCTTCGTGCT
>CAWHPX010000009.1:0-196503 GCA_963831405.1 uncultured Actinomycetes bacterium | reverse complement strand
CTCGCGGCTGTCGCTACGGAGCAGAACGGCGACGTCGTTCGACTCGAGCACCGTCGAGTCCGGATCGCTCGGGAAGCGGCGGGTCGGTAGCAGCACCGACTCGCCGGCGCGATGATCGACCGGCAGGTGCGCGCGTCCGCGCCGCGACCCGCGCGCGAAGTACGGCAGCCCCCAGGCGACCGTGACGCCGAGCCCCGAGGGATCGGCCGGGTAGCGCGCGTCGAGGCGTTGCAGCGTCTGTTCGAGGTCGTGCTGCGCGGCGAGCAGATCGGTGGACGGCGAGCGTCCCCGTGAGGACCTCGCTGTGCAGCGGCGGCACGAGCACCTCGACGCCGTCGCTGTGCACCCAGCGCAGATCGAGGAGGTGCTGCTCGGGCGGGAGACCGCCCGGCCGGCGACGGGGCGAGGCGGCGCGGAGGCGAGTCGGTCGACGAGCTCGTAGATGCCGGCGCCACCGACCGCGGCGGCCGGCCGCGCCTCCGAGGAACGATCGACGCGTGAAGCGCATCAGCCCTGGGGCCGGACGAGCACGAGGCCTGCAAGCAGTCGGTCGAGGTTCCTCAGGACCACGGCTCGAGTTGTCGAACGGCTTGATCACGTGCTCGCTCACCGTGTAGAGCGAGCCGTTGTGCTGCCACGCGAGCAGGATGTGCCACTGGTCGGCGTCCTGGTTGACGCGATAGACGGTTGCCTTGATGCCGTGCGTCGTGCGCGTGCCGCTGCACCGGAGAAGCAGGTGTCTGCCGCGAATCGGCTTCTTGCCGTTCGGGATCACCGGTCGTGCACGTCGGGATCGCGGTGCGGCCCGGATAGCCGCGGAAGTTCACGTGCACGTCGCCGCTGCCGAGATCGCCGTGCTCGAGGAAGCTGATCAGGTAGCTGCGATCCTTGTTCACCGAGTTGATGTCGATGTACTGGCCGCCGATCTTCGCGTCGAGCGGGTTCGGCATCCAGGTCGGGCAGTACACCGGCGCCTGGATCCGGTTCGCGAGCTGCTGCCAGCCGGAGCGCCACGCGGCGGGGCAGCCGCTTCGCGCCGCGCGGCGACGCGGTCGGGACCACGACGTACGAGCGCGAGCGCGGCCACGATCCCGACCCGACCATGCCCTCATGCGGAACAGGGTACCGCCGTTTCGCCCGCGGTCAGACCTCGGGTGGCGGGCCGCCGACGAGCGGCGAGCACGTCGTCGTGCTGCGGACGATCACCGCGTCGCAGCCGCGCGCTCGAGCTCCTGCACCTCGTCGCGGCGTCGTGAGCGGCAGGTCCGCGATCGCGAGCTTCCCGGCCGGGACGGCGGCGAGCAGGTCGAGCACGACCTCGAGCGGCGAGTCGTCGTCGTCGGCCTCGGCCGGCGAGAGCAGGAAGATCTCCGGGTCGACGCGCTCGAGCGCCTGCTCGACCTCCTCCTCGTCCCGCACCTCGACCGCGCAGTCGAGCCCGAGCTCGAGCGCGCGCCGATGCAGCTCCTCGAGCCGTCCGTCGTCGTCGTCGAGCGAGTCGAACACGAGCATCACCGCGTCGGCGGCCGGCCGCGCGGTCGAACGGCACGTCGGCGCGCCAGAGGATCGGCAGCGAGCTCGCCCCGCGCACCGCCGTCGGGTCGCCGCGCACGACGAGCGCCTCCGCGCGCTGTGCCTCGGCAGCTCGCGCCGCGTCGGCGTCCTCGACCGCGGCGATCACGGAGATCCCGTCCCCCTCGGCGATCGCGTGGCTGAAGCTGCGGTCCGCCATTCCCGGGCCTAGCCTACTCGCCCGTTACTGGCCGATCGGGTGCCAGACGGTCTTCAGCTCGAGGAAGCTCGCGATCTCCCACGGGCTCTGGACGTCGGCGCGTCCGCGCACGACGCGCTTCACGTTCTCGGCGGCGATCTCCTCGAGCTCGGTCGAGATAGCCGTTCGGCGCCGCAGAGATCGATCGCGTTCACGTCCATGTGCGACGCGAGGTGCGGCGCCATCTCGGCGCGGCTGCCGGTGAGGATGTTGACGACGCCGCCCGGGCACGTCGCTCGTCGCGATCGCCTCCGCGAGCTCGATCGCGGCGAGCGGACGCGTCTCGGACGCGACGAGCGACGACCGCGTTGCCGCCGACGAGCGGCGGCAGCAGGCGCGTGACGAGACCGAGGAGCGGCGGCTCGTCGGGCGCGAGCACGGCGACGACGCCGGTCGGCTCGGGGATCGTGAAGTTGAAGTACGGGCCGGCGACGGGGTTCGAGCCGCCGAGCACCTGCGGCAGCTTGTCGGCCCAGCCGGCGTACCAGACGATCCGGTCGATCGACCGCTCGACCTCCTTCGCGGCCGGTGCACAGCTCTGCGAACTCGGCCGCGCGCGCCTCGACCATCTCGGCGAGGCGGTAGAGCACCTGGCCGCGGTTGTACGCGGTCGCCTTCGCCCAGCCCGGCTGCGCCTTGCGCGCGGCCTGCACCGCGTCGCGGGCGTCCTTGCGCGAGCCGCGCGCGACGTTCTGGCCTTCCGCCTCGTACGTGCGGCCGGACTCGCTGCGCGGGAACGCGCCGCCGATGAAGAGCTTGTACGTCTTCTTCACGGGGAGCCGGTCAGCCACCGAACGTCTCCGAGTCGTCGAAGGTGAGGTACGGCTCGAGGCCGTGCAGGCCGCCCTCGCGGCCGAAGCCCGACTCCTTGTAGCCGCCGAACGGCGAGGTCGGGTCGAAGCGGTTGAACGTGTTCGCCCAGACGACGCCCGCGCGCATCTGCTGCGCCATCCAGAGGATGCGCGACCCCTTCTCCGTCCAGACGCCGGCGCTCAGGCCGTACGGCGTGTTGTTCGCCTTCTCGACCGCCTCCTCCGGCGTGCGGAACGTGAGCACGCTCAGCACGGGGCCGAAGATCTCCTCCTGCGCGATGCGATAGCTCTGCGCCACGTTCGTGAAGACGGTCGGCGCGAACCAGTAGCCCTTCTCCGGCAGCCGGCACGGCGGCTGGTAGATCTCCGCGCCCTCTGCCTTGCCGGCCTCGACGAGCTCGGTGATCTTGTCGAGCTGCATCTTCGAGTTGATCGCGCCGACGTCGGTGTTCTTGTCGAGCGGGTCGCCGACGCGCAGCGTCTCGAGCCGCTGCTTCAGCTTCTCGACGAGCGGCTCCGCAATCGACTCCTGCGCGAAGAGGCGCGAGCCCGCGCAGCAGACGTGGCCCTGGTTGAAGTAGATGCCGTTGACGATTCCCTCGACGGCCTGGTCGAGCGCCGAGTCGTCGAAGACGATGTTCGCGGCCTTGCCGCCGAGCTCGAGCGTCAGCTTCTTGCCGGTGCCGGCGAGGCGGCGCTGGATCGCCTTGCCGACGTCGGTCGAGCCGGTGAAGGCGATCTTGTCGACGCCGGGATGGTCGACGATGCGCGGCGCCGGTGCGCCCGTCGCCCGTGACGATGTTGACGACGCCCGGCGGCAGCTCGGCCTGCCGGAGCACGTCGCAGAAGAGGAGCGCCGTGAGCGGCGTCGTCTCCGCCGGCTTCAGGACGACCGTGTTGCCGCACGCGAGCGCGGGAGCGATCTTCCACGCGAGCATCAGCAGCGGGAAGTTCCACGGGATGATCTGCCCCGCGACGCCGACGGGCTTCGGCTTGCGGTTCGGGAACGCGTACTCGAGCTTGTCGGCCCAGCCGGCGTAGTAGAAGAAGTGCGCCGCGGCGAGCGGCAGGTCGACGTCGCGCGACTCCTTGATCGGCTTGCCGCCGTTGAGCGACTCGAGCACGGCGAACTCGCGCGCGCGCTCCTGCAGGATGCGCGCGATGCGGAAGAGGTACTTCGCCCGCTCCGAGCCGGGGAGCGACGACCAGCCGTTCGAGAACGCGTCGCGCGCGGCGGTGACCGCGGCATCGACGTCCTCTTCCGTGCCCTGGCCGATCTGCGCGAGCACCTCTTCGTCGCGCGGCGCGATCGTCTCGTAGGTCTCGGTCGCCTCGATCCACTCGCCGCCGACGAAATGGCCGTAGCGCTCGGCGAGGCGCACGATGTCGCGCGACTCGGGCGCGGGCGCGTAGACCCAGTCCTTCGGGACGGGCGCGCGATCCTGTTTGCGGTCGAGGTCAGTCAAGGGTGAAGTAGTCCGGGCTCTGGTACGTCCCCGTCTTCTCCTTGCGGAGCTGCATGAGCACGTCGTTCAGGAGGGACGAGGCGCCGATGCGGTAGCGGTCCGGCGTGAGCCAGTCGGGGCCGAGCGTCTCGTGCACGAGGATCAGGTGCTGGATCGCCTGCTTCGCGGCGCGGACGCCGCCGGCCGGCTTGAAGCCGACGACGCGGCCGGTCTCGTGGTGGACGTCGCGGATCGCCTCGAGCATGCAGAGGGCGACCGGCAGGGTCGCGGCGCTCGGGATCTTGCCGGTCGACGTCTTGATGAAGTCGGCGCCCGCGGCCATCGCGAGGAGCGACGCGCGGCGCACGTTGTCGTAGGTGCCGAGCTCGCCCGTCTCGAGGATCACCTTGAGATGCGCGTCGCCGACTGCTTCCTTCACCTGGACGATCTCGTCGTAGACCTTCGCGTACCGGCCCGAGAGGAACGCGCCGCGGTCGATCACCATGTCGACCTCGTCGGCGCCGAGCTCGACCGCGCGCCGTGCGTCGGCGATCTTGAGGTCGGTCGGATACTGGCCCGACGGGAAGCCGGTGGCGACGGCGGCGACGTGCACGCCGGTGCCGCGGAGGCGCTCGACGCAGGTCGGCACGAGGTTCTCGTAGACGCAGATCGCCGCGCAGGACGGGATGTTCGGGTCGGACGGGTCCGGGCGGACGGCCTTCGAGCAGAGCGCGGCGACCTTGCCGGGGGTGTCCGACCCCTCGAGCGTCGTCAGATCCATGCAGCGGATCGCGAGCTCGAGGGCGAAGACCTTCGCGTCCTTCTTGATCGAGCGCTTCGCGAGCGAGGCGCTCCGCTCCTCGAGCGCGACCGCGTCGATCGAGCCGATCCGCGGCAGGCGCGGCTCGAGCGGAAGCTCGAAGCCGTTCGGCAGTGCGGGCGCCTGGGCCATCGAATCTGAGTGTAGACCCGGGCCCGATCCCGCCTCCGGCGGCGTGCGGCGGCGGGTCGGGCGCAGCCCGAAGGCGGGGTCGGGCGGAGCCCGAAGGCGGGGCCAGACCCCGTCACGGTTCCGTCACGGCTCCGTCACGGCTTCCGCACGGCTACGACACGACTCACGCGCGGGCACGCCACGACTCCCGCACCGGGCCCGGCGCGGAGGCGTGGCGGAGCCGTGAGCCTGGACAGTCCAGGGTTGCGGCTCCGCCACGCCTTGGTCACGCCGGGGTCACGGGATGCGCGCGGAGGCCGCGCGGGCTTCGCGTTCGTACGGGTTCTCGGCATAGCCGGCGAAGAGATAGGAGAGCGGCATGCGGAGCGGGCGGTGCTGCATCTGCCAGACGTGGCACAGCTCGTGCGTCACGAGGTCGCCGTCGTCGAGCAGCGCGCGCGAGCGCAGGAGGATCGTCCAGTGGGCCGCATAGCCGTCGAAGCGGCGGAACCACGGCAGCCGGAAGAGCCACGGCGCCACCCAGATGCGCACCCCGCGCAGCGAGACCGGCCGCGGATAGAGGTCGAGCACGTCGAGCCGCGCTTTCGCGCCGGCGAGCGCAGCGCGCCTGGCGGAGTCCATCGCGCCCGACGCTATAGCGTCCTCTCCTCGTGAAGCGCCGCATCCTCCGCCTCCTCGACCGCGCCGGCCTCGTCGGCCCGGCCTTCCGCCTCTACGAGCGGCTCGTCTCGCTGCGACCGGGACGGCCGGCGACGGTGGACGGCCCGCCGCTCCCGCCGCGCCGCCTGATGGTGCGCGTCGCCGGCACGGCGGACGCCGACTGGTTCCTCCGCAGCGGGCGCGCGGCGTACGACGCGATCGCCGCGCACGTGCCGCTCGACTCGGTCGAGTCGGTGCTCGACTTCGGCTGCGGCTGCGGGCGCGTGACCCGCTACTGGGAGTCGTTCGACGGCGCCGTCGCCGGCAGCGACGTCAACGCGAAGGCGATCGACTGGTGCCGCGCCAACCTCGGCTTCGCGTCGTTCGAGCGAAACGCGCTCGCCCCGCCGCTCGTCTTCGACCCCGAGTCGTTCGACCTCGTCTACGCCCTCTCCGTCTTCACGCACCTGACGGCCGACCTCCAGCTCGCCTGGCGCGACGAGCTGCTGCGCGTGCTGCGGCCG
The DNA here is from genome assembly GCA_963831405.1 of uncultured Actinomycetes bacterium. Lineage (GTDB taxonomy): Bacteria > Actinomycetota > Thermoleophilia > Gaiellales > Gaiellaceae > Palsa-739. Next base: position 190,360 of record CAWHPX010000009.1, on the reverse strand, counting down.
GGCGGGCTCGCGCTCGTCACGACGCACGGCCGGTCGTACCTGCCGCGCCTCGACGCCGACGAGCGCGCCCGCTTCGACCGGGGCGAGGTCGTCGTCCGCTGGGGCGACGTTCCCGGCACGAACCTCTGCAGCGCCTACCACCCGGAGCCCTACCTGCGCGACACGTTCGCGCAGGGCTTCACGTTTCTCGAGCTCGAGCCCGAGGGAGCACGAGGGAACCCGACGCAAGACCTGGTGCTCCTGCGGAAGGACTGACGATGCAAGAAAGACGTGCCGGATCGTGGCTCGAGCTGCAGGAGCTCCTGTTCGCCGATTCGTGGAACGACGAGCTCGGGCTCTTCCGCTCGAGCTTCGCGTATCGCGGCTCCTCCGACGCCGCCGCCGACCTGCGGAGCGGGCTCGTGCGGCTCGGCGGCGACACCGAGCTCGAGCGCCAGCTGATGCGCGCCTTCCGGAAGTACGCGATGCAGGACGCGGTGCCCCACGACACGGCGTGGGACTGGCTCGCGCTGGGCCAGCATCACGGCCTGCCGACGCGCCTCCTCGACTGGACGTACTCGCCGTACGTCGCCCTGCACTTCGCGACCTACAACCGCGAGAAGTACGACCGGGACGGAGTCGTGTGGTGCATCGACTACGTCCGGGCGCACGAGAAGCTGCCGCGCAAGCTGCGCGCGGCGCTCGACCGGGAGGGCGCGAATCTCTTCACGACCGAGCTGCTCGACGAGCTCGCGCCTACCCTCGGCGACCTCGAGCAGCACGGCGACGACTTCGTCCTCTTCGTCGAGCCGCCGTCGTTCGACGCGCGCATCGTCAACCAGTACGCGCTCTTCTCGGTGATCTCCCGCGCCGAGGCGCGCCTCGACGACTGGATCGAGCAGCAGCCCGACATCGCCCAGCGTGTCGTCATCCCCGCGCGAGCTGAAATGGGAAGTGCGCGACAAGCTCGACCAGGCGAACATCACCGAGCGCGTCCTCTTCCCCGGTCTCGACGGCATCTCGCGCTGGCTCGCCCGCTACTACGAGCCGCGCAAACGGTCCTAGCGCGTCAGCGTCACCTTGGCGAGGCCGGACGGATGGTCGAGATCGAGGCCGCGCTGCCGCGCGAGTCGGAGTGCGGTCACCTGGCCGGGAATCACGGCGGTCAGCGGGCTCAGCCACTCCGGTACCCGCGGCACAAGCGGCAGCTTCGTCCGCGCGCGGCGCAGCACGGCCGCGACGTCCGAGATCGCGACGATGCGCGCGCCGCGCTCGAGCAGCGGCAGCACGAGCCCTTCGACGCTCGGCCGCGCCGGCCCGGTCGGCGCGACGACGATCACCGGCCAGCCCTCTCCGATCGCCGCGATCGGGCCGTGCATCAGGTCGGCCGGCGAGTACGCCTCGACGACGAGCCCGGACAGCTCGCGGATCTTCAACGCGATCTCGAACGCGGTGCCGTAGTTCACGCCGCGCGCGACCACCGTCGCGCCGACGGCCTCCGCGTACTCCCCGAGCGGCGGCGGCGAGTCGTGCGACAGCGCGATCTGCTCCTCGAGCCGCTGCGGCATCTGCTCGAGCTCCGACTCCGCCACCGGGCCGTCCGCAGCCGCGAAGAGCATCGCGATCGCGCCGAGCGAGTTCATGTACGTCTTCGTCGCCGCGACCGAGCGCTCCTCACCCGCCTCGAGCAGCAGGACGGCGTCGGCCTCGCGGGCGAGCGGGGAGTCGGCGACGTTCGTGATCGCGACGGTCGGCCGGCCCTGCCGCCGTGCCTCGGCCAGCACCGACGCGACGTCGGGGGATGCCCCTGACTGCGAGATCCCGAGCACGACCGCGCCCTCGAGCCGCGGCGGCTGCTCGTAGATCGTGTAGAGCGACGGCGTCGCGAACATCACGGGCACCCGGTGGGCGCGTCCGAGCAGGTACTGCGCGTAGCGCGCCGCGTTCGACGAGCTGCCGCGCGACGCGATCACGACATAGCGGACGTCAGGGCGCCCGAAGACCCCGGCGATCTCGCGCGCGGCGCCGCTCTGCCGCTCGAGCAGCCGCGCAAGCGCCTCGGGCTGCTCGTCGAGCTCGGTCTCAAGCCACGACACGCGCCTCGCCTCCGCAGAGGACGCGGACGATCTCGAGCCGGTCGTCGAGCACGACGAGATCCGCACGGCCGCCCGGCTCGAGCCCGCCGAGATCCGCTCTGCCGAGGATGCGTGCAGGCACCGAGGTCGCGGCGGCGACCGCATCCTCGAACGGGATCCCGAGCGCGTGCAGGTTCCGCACGGCGTCGATCATCGTCAGGACCGTGCCGGCGAAGACGCCGTCCTCGCGGAGCGGCACGCCGCCGTCGGCGATCTCGATCTCGACGTCTCCGAGCTGGTACGAGCCGGGGTTGCCGCCCGCGCCGGCGGTCGCGTCGGTGACGAGCGCGACGCGGCCGGCCGCAGCGGCCCAGATCAGGCGCACCGTCTCGTCCGCGAGGTGGTGCCCGTCGACGATCATCTGCACGAAGACGTCCTTCCGCGTCAGAGCCACGCCGACGACGCCCGGGTCGCGCGAACGGAAGGGCCGCATCGCGTTGAAGATGTGCGAGACCGTCGAGACACCGAGGTCGAAGCCCGCGTGCGCCTGCGCCGCCGTCGCATTCGTGTGGCCCGCCGAGACGACGACGTCGCGCTCGAGCGCGCGCCCGATGAGCGCGTCGGCGCCGGGAAGCTCCGGCGCGAGCGTCAGCTCGGTCACCCGGCCCGCGTCGAGGAACCGGTCGAGGAGCGCGACGTCCGGGTCGCGCCGGTGCTCGCGCGGATGCGTGCCGAGCCGCTCGGGCGAGAGAAACGGCCCCTCGATGTGCGCACCGACGATGCGCGGAGCCGAGCCGTTCGAGGGCAGCGCGCGAAGCGCGTCGAGGATCGCGCTCTCCGGCGCGGTGATGAAGGTCGGCTGATAGGCCGTGACTCCGCCCTCGAGCAGCGCGGCGCCGGCGCGGTCGTAGTCGGCCGTCGACGCCGAGAGGAAGTCGACGCCCGCGAAGCCGTTCACCTGCAGGTCGACGAAGCCGGGGACGGCGATGCGGCCGCGGGCGCTCGTCCGCAGACCGACCTCGACGACGACGCCGTCCTCGATCTCGACGTCGCCCGGGACGAGCTCGCCTCCGACGAGCGCGGCCTGCACCTCGAGCCTCATGCCGCCCCTTCGAGCGCGAGGCCGACGGAGCCGCCCGCGCCGTCGAGCCGCTCCCGCGCGGTGTCCGGGTCGACGCCCGCGAGGAGCGCGACGAGGGCGACGCGCGCATCGCCGCCGGCGGCGTGGAGCGCCGCGTCGACCTCGGCCTCCGTGCGGCCGCTGGCGAGAACGACGTTCCGGCGCGCGCGCTCGCGCAGCTTCGCGTTCTCCGGGGCGACGCCGACCATCAGGCCCGCGTACGTCCGTCCGAGCCGGATCATCGTCGCCGTCGAGATCGCGTTCAGGACGAGCTTCTGCGCGGTGCCCGCCTTCAGGCGCGTCGAGCCGGAGACGACCTCGGGGCCGACGACGACCGCCAGCTCGTAGTCGGCGAGGGCGCCGAGCGGGCTCTCCGGCAGGCAGACGAGCGCGACGCAGAGGGCACCGGCGGCGCGTGCGGCGCCGAGGGCGGCGAGCGTGAACGGCGTCGAGCCGCTCGCGCTGACGGCGACCACGACGTCCGCGGCGCCGACGGCGAGCGCCGTGATCTCCGCCGCGCCCCGGTCTGCGTCGTCCTCCGCCGACTCGCCGTCGACCGCCACCGCGACGACCTCGCCGGGCGGCGAGCCGAAGGTCGGCCCGACCTCGGCCGCATCGAGCGCGGCGAGGCGGCCGGAGGTCCCGGCGCCGGCGTAGACGAGCCTGCCCCCGCCGGCGAGCCGGCCGGCGATCGCGTCCACCGCCGCGGCGATCGCGTCGCCGGCGGCCGCCACGGCGGAGGACACGCTTGCATCGGCGTCGTTCAGGACGATGACGAGCTCGCGCGTCGTGCGGCTCTCGAGCGGCGGCCGCCCGGTGAGCGCCGCGCTCACCGCCTCCCACACGGCGGGCGCATCGGGCGTCGCGAGGTGCGTCATGTGGCCGCACGCCTCGTAGCCCCACGTCCAGAGATCCTCGACTCCCTCCTCGCGCGCCGCGGCGATCGCCGACTCGAGCTCCGGAATCTCCCCGGCCGTCAGGCCGAAGCTCGGCAGCCAGAGCTGCGCCGCGACGCCGTGGCGCTCGCAGGTCTCGCGCAGGAGCCGCGCGTAGCGGCGGACGAACGGCCCTGCCGCTTCGCCCCAGTGCTTCCAGTACGGATCGGTCGCGAACGTCGCGAGGCCCGGGAGCTCCGCGACGTGGTTCCAGTCGGAGATGCCGTGCGAGCCCTCCGTCGACGGCAGCAGACAGACGGTGCTCCGCCCACCCTGCCGGGCGACGTGCCCGAGCACGTCGCGGAGGAAGTCGACGACCGACGCCTCGCGAAAGGCCTGCACCTCCGGCGACCGCTCGCCGGGCACCGGCCCGCCGAACCGGTCGGCGCAGTGGGCGCAGCGGCACGTCCACCGCTCCGGGTCGTCGATGCCGACGTGAGCGGGAACGAGCCACGCAGGCTCGTCCCAGAAGACGGAGTCGACGCCGCAGTCGAGCACCCAGTCGGCCCACTCGTTGCAGAAGCTGCGATAGGCGGGGCTGTTGAGGCACGCGCCCGCGACGCGCCGCCCGTCGTCGAGCACCTGGCACTCGTCCGGGTGGAACGTCACGAAGCGGCTCTCGGCCTCGCCTCCGAAGGTCCGGCCGAGCCCCCACGGAGACGCCTGCACGGCGAGCCCGGCGTCGTGCGAGGCGTCGACGATCTCCCGCATCGTCCCGCGGTAGTACGCGAGGTCGTTCTCCGAGAACGTGTGGAGGACGCCGGTGTACCCGCGCGCCGCGAGGTCGGCCATGTCGCGGCGCACGTGCCGGAGGATCCGGACGCCGAAGTACGAGCTGCCGGCGCTCGCCGTCACCGGCGGATCCTCTCGTATCGCACCATGGTGGTCAATACCACTCAGCCTTTCACCGCACCGGCGGTCAGCCCGAAGGCGATGCGGCGCTGGATGAGGAGGAAGAAGACGACGACGGGGATCGCGGTCAGCGTCGAGCCTGCCATGAGCGCGCCCCAGTCCTGATGCCGGCTCGTGCCGAGGAAGAACGAGAGCCACAGGGTGAGCGTCTGCTTCGACTGGTCGCTCAGCAGGATGCGGGCGAAGATGTACTCGTTCCAGCTCGTGATGAACGCGAACACGGACGTCGCCACGAGCCCCGGCGCGACGAGCGGCAGGAGGATCCGGACGAAGGCGCCGAGACGCGTGCTCCCGTCCACCATCGCAGCCTCCTCGAGCTCCTTCGGGATGCCGAGGATGAAGCCGCGCAGCGTCCAGACCGAGAAGGGGAGCGCGAACGTCAGGTAGGTGATGATCACCCCGCTCAGGCGGTCGACCTGGTGCACGCGGCTCAGGGCGACGAAGAGCGGGATGATGAGGCCCGCGCCGGGCAGCATCTGGATGCCGATCATCAGGACGATGAAGACCTTCCGACCGGTGAACCGGTACTTCGCGAGCGCGACCGCGGCGAGGAACGCGAGCACCATCGCGATCGCGACCGTCACCGTGACGATGATCAGCGAGTTCTTCACGTCGTTCCAGAAGAACGGCGTCTTGATCGCGTCGCGGAAATGCCGCAGCGTCGGCGTGCCCGAAAGCCACGTCGGCGTCTGGCTGTTGATCTGGTCGTCCGGCTTGAACGCCGTCGAGATCATCCAGAAGACCGGGAAGACCATGACGGCGAAGAGGACGACGCCGACCGCATTCCAGCCGGCGCGGCGCGCCGTACGCGAGCTCACGTCACGTCTCCCATCTTCACCATGCGCCGCACGTAGACGACGCTCATGGCCGCGACCATGACGAGCATGAGCAGCGAGATCGCGGCGCCGCGCCCGTAGTCGGCCTTGAGGTAGCCCTCCTCGAAGAGGTAGACGCCCATCAGGTAGTTGCCGGGGTGGATGTGCGCCTGGCCGATCAGCAGATACGGCTGCGTGAAGACTCCGAAGTCCCAGAGGATCGAGAGGCTCGTGAGGATGAGCAGCACGGGCTTCAGGATCGGCAGCGTCACGTCGCGGAGAACGCGCCACGGACGCGCGCCGTCGATCTCGGCGGCCTCGACGAGCTCGCCGGGGACCTGCGCGAGCGCCGCGTAGACGGTGATCGCCACGAACGGGAGCGCGCCCCAGACGATGAGCGCGGTCACGAGCCCGAGCTGAGAGAGCGTCGTCGCATACCAGTCGTGATGAAAGAAGTCACCGAGGTGCAGCTCGGTGAGCACGTAGTTGACGACGCCGTTCTGGTAGTTCGTCATCCAGTACCAGACCTGCACGGCAACCACCTGCGGCATGGCCCACACGAGGACGAGCCCCGACGTGACGAGGATCCTCACCCACTTGCCGACGCGGACGAGCAGGAGCGCGATGAGCGTGCCGAGCACCATCGTCAGGCCGACGTTCACGACCGTGAAGACGACCGTGCGGGCAACCGTGTGCCAGAACACGGCGTCCGAGAGGACGGAGCGGAAGTTGTCGAGACCCACCCACTTCCCCTTGTGCCGGATGAGCTCGAACAGCTGATAGCGCTGGAGCGAGAGCCGGACGAGGCTGTAGATCGGATACCCGAGGATCGCGCCGAGCGCGGCCGCGACGGGCAGGAGGAGCGCGTAGGGGACGGACGCCCCGGCGACGCGGCTCCAGGTGGGGCGGCGGCGCCGCCGGGGCCGGGTGGCCTCGGCGGCGTACGCCATTCCGTCCGGGTGGGTCAACGGGCCCCTAGGACCCGTTCAGCACCGACGTGATGTTGTCGCTCGCGGACGCGGCGGCCTGCTTCACGGTCAGCTTGCCGGTGAGGATCTGCGCGAGCATGTTGCGGAGGATATTCCCGTTCTCGACGTCGACCCAGTGCTTCGCGGCCGGCACGAACCAGCTCCGGGCAGCCGCCCGCTCGTTGACGCTCGAGCCGAGGAGGTTCGTCGCGTTCGGGATGTTGCCCTTGACCTGGAGGGCGCGCTGGGAATCGGTGCTCGTGAAGTCCTTGATCCAGTCGGCCGCGAGCGCCTTGTTGCCGCTCGGTGCCGGCACGGCGAGGTCGGAGCCGCCGAGGAAGCCCGGCATCGGCTGACCCTTCGTGTGGCTCGGCATCACGAACTGCGCGGTGACGCCCTTGTACTTCGTCCCGACGCAGCAGCTGAACCAGCCGGGCCCGATGATCGACGCCGCTCCGCCCTGCGAGTACACGTCATATGGGGCGGGATGGTTCTCGTCGGCCGTCTTCGACGCCTTGGAGGCGGCGAGGAAGAAGTTCTTGAACGCCGTGAGTCCTGCGATTGCCGGCTTCGAGTCGAGGCTGCCGACCCACTTGCCTGCGTGCGTCCGTGCAATCGAGCCGCCGTAGTCGTAGACGAAGCTCATGGCGAAGTACCAGTCGGTGCCAGCGATGTACACCGGCGAGAAGCCCTTCGTCTTCGCATTCGCCGCGGCGAGCTTCTTCGCATAGGCGGTGAACTGCGCGAGGCTCGTCGGCGGCTTCTTGAGGCCGGCCTTGTTCCATGCGTCGGTGCGGTACGTCACGACGCGCGAGCCGGCGTAGTAGGGAACGCCGTACAGCTTCCCGCCGTAGGTGCCGGATGCAGCGAGGCCCTTCAGCCACGTTGCGGAGTTCGGGAACGTTCCCTTCGAGGCCGTGAGGTCGGCGAACGCGCCCGCGGCCATGTACTTCGTCATCTCCGTGTTGCCCATCTCGATGACGTCGGGCGTGTTGCTGCCCGCGAGCGTGGCGTCGAACTTCGTCAGGTGGTCGCCCCAGTTCTGGTACTGGACGTCGACCGACCAGCCGGGGTGGTCCTTCTGGAACTGCTGGTTCGCCGCCGCGACGACATCGGGCCAACCCGACTGCGCGTCGACCTGGAGCCAGACGGTGAGCTTGCTGGCCTGCGCCCTCTGCGGGCTCGCGCTCGCCGTGGCGGCAACGAGGCCAAGCAGCACGGCCACTGCGGCCGCTGCGACAACTCGGTGTCTCATGCAATTCTCCTCGAGCCGTCGGCGCGTGACCTCGCAGCGGGGAGCACCGCGTGGCCGGCGGGGATCTGCGCGCCGATTGGTATATACCACTTGGCCACGGCGGGGTTATCGCACACCGGACCGGTTCCTGTCAAGGGGCTCTACGGGGCCGGACGGTTCAGCTCGGTGACGATCCGGTAGCGGTCGCCCCGGTAGACCGAGCGGACGAACTCGACCGTCCGCCCCGCCTCGTCGCGCGACGTGCGCTCGAAGAGGAAGGCGGGCGAGTGGAGCGGCACGCCGAGCGCCTTCGATTCCTCCACGTTCGTCACCGTGGGCTCGATCGCCTGGGTGCCGCTCGCGATCGCGATGCCGTAGCGGTCGCGGACGAGATCGTAGAAGGAGCCGGCGAGATCCTTCGGCTCGAGGCCCGGGACGAGCGCCGCAGGCAGGTGGAGGGTCTCGATGGCCATCGTCTCGCCGTCGGCGAGCCGGAGGCGCTTGATCACGAGGATTTCCTCGGACGGCGAGACGTTGAGCAGGCGGCCGAGCCGGGCGCCCGCGAGCTCGCGCTCGAGCGAGAGCGTCCGGCTGCCGGGGGTCATGCCCCGCCGCCGCATGTCCTCGCTGAACGAGGTCATCGTCAGCTCCTGGGCGATCTTCGGCTGCTGCACGTAGGTCCCGCTCCCGCGCTTGCGGCTGAGATAGCCCTCGCGGGCGAGGTCGTCGAGCGCCGCGCGGACGGTCAGCCGCGAGACGCCGAGGTCGGCGGAGAGCTGCCGTTCCGACGGGATCGCGTTGCCCACGCCGAGCCGCTCGATCAGGTCGAGCACCTGCAGGCGCGTCGTCGACTGCTTCGTCACGCGCTGGGATCCGGCCGCCGTCACGGTTCCGGCACTATAGCCCAGTCGACCGAAAGTGGTCAATGCCATTGCGCAGACCGGAACGGTCCGGTATAGATCCGTCTCGTGGCCGAGATCGTCCTGGACCGCGTCACGAAGTCCTTCGCCGGCGACGTCGTCGCCGTCGACGACATCTCGCTCGAGCATCGAGTCCGGCGAGTTCCTCGTCCTCGTCGGGCCTTCCGGCTGCGGCAAGTCGACGCTCCTGCGGATGATCGCGGGGCTCGAGGAGGTCACCGGCGGCACGATCCTGATCGGCGGCCGCGACGTGACCGAGCTGCCGCCGCGCGCCCGCGACATCGCGATGGTCTTCCAGACCTACGCCCTCTACCCCCACATGACCGTCCGCGAGAACCTCGGCTACGGGCTGAAGGTGCGCCGCACGTCGAAGCACGAGATCGCCCGCCGCGTCGACGAGGTCGGAAAGCTCCTCGGGCTCGAGGAGCTGCTCGACCGGCGGCCCGCGGCGCTCTCGGGCGGCCAGCGCCAGCGGGTGGCGATGGGGCGCGCGATCGTACGCGAGCCGGAGGCCTTCCTCATGGACGAGCCGCTCTCGAACCTCGACGCGAAGCTGCGCGTGAGCATGCGCGCCCAGCTCGCCGCGCTCCACTCCCGGCTCGGCACGACGACGATCTACGTCACGCACGACCAGGTCGAGGCGATGACGCTCGGACATCGCGTCGCGGTGATGCGAGACGGCCGCGTCCTCCAGGTCGACACGCCCCAGCAGCTGTACGCCGCGCCGCTCAACCTCTTCGTCGCCGCCTTCATCGGCTCCCCCGCGATGAACCTGATCGAGGCGGAGCTGGGCGACGGCACCGCGTCGTTCGCGGGCCACCGCATCCCGCTTCCGGCCTCCCCTGCCGCGGCGCACGCCATCGTCGGCATCCGGCCCGAGGCGTTCGAGGACGCCGCGTTCGCAGACCCGTCGCTGCCGCGCCTCGACGTCGACGTCCAGGTCGTCGAGGACCTCGGCGCCGATGCGCATGTCATCTTCCAGGTGGATGCGCCGCCCGTCGACGTCAGCGAGGTACGGGAGGCGGCCGGTGACGAGGAGGCGCTCCTGCAAGCAGACCGCGCCGTCTTCACCGCACGCGTCGACCCGAAGACGACCGCGCGCGTCGGCCGGCCGCTCCGGCTCGCGGTCGATCCGTCCCGCTTCCACTTCTTCGACCCGGCGACGGGCCTGCGCCTGGACCGCGCTCCTGCTCCTGCTCTCGCACGCGCCTAGCGCCGCCGCCGCACCCGTCGGGGCGCTCGTCGTCAGCGCGCTCGCCGGGCCGCCGAAGCCCTCGTTCCTCGCGAAGGTCCGCGCCGGCGAGGTCGGCGGCGTGATCCTCGTCGGTCGCTGGTCGCCGCTCGAGCTGCGGCGGACGACGGGCGCCCTGCACGCCGCCGGCTGCGCGATCGACCGGCCGCTCCTCCTGCTCGTCGACCAGGAAGGCGGCTTCGCGCGGCGGCTGACGTGGGCGCCGCCCGAGCACACCGCGCGCGAGCTCGGGCGGCTCGGCCCGGCGCAGACGAGAACGGAGGCGCGCGAGGCCGCCGCGGCGCTGCGCAGCGCGGGCATCGACGTCGATCTCGCCCCGGTCACCGACACGCTCGCTCCGGGCGGCTTCCTCGGCAGCCGCTCGTTCGGCTCGAGCGCGCCGCTCGTCGGCCGCCTGGCGTCGGCCTTCGTCCGCGCGGTTCAGGCGGCCGGCGTCGCGGCGACGGCGAAGCACTTCCCCGGCCTCGGCGCGGCGCGCCGGAACACCGACGACTTCGTCGTGTCGCTGCCGGCGACCGAGCTCGCGCCGTTCCGCACGCGCGATCGACGCCGGCGTGAAGCTCGTCATGGTCTCGAACGCGGCGTACCCGGCGCTCGACTCGAGCGGTGCACCGGCGGTGTTCTCGCGGCCGATCGTCACCGGCCTCCTCCGGGGCACGTTCGGCTTCCGCGGCGTCGTCGTCAGCGACGCCCTCGACGCGCCCGCCCCGGCGCGGACGTCGCACGCCCCGGCGCGCGCCCTCGCCGCAGGTGTCGACCTGCTCCTCTATACGAGCGGCTCCGCCGCCCACGCCGGCTACGTGCAGCTCGCGGCCGACGCGCGGGCAAGCGCCGCGGTGCGGGCGGACGCGGCGCGCGCGACGGCTCGCGTCCACACGCTCGAGCGCTGGCTCGGGCGGACCTGCGGCTAGGAGGGTCCTCCTAGAGCCCGAGCCGCTCGAGCGTCGCCGTGTCGCGCCGCCAGCGCGGGCGCACCTTGACGACGAGCTCGAGATAGACGGTCCGGCCGAGGAGCGCCTCGATCTCCGGGCGCGCACGCGTGCCGATCTCCTTCACCATCGAGCCGCCCTTGCCGACGAGGATCTGCTTCTGCGAGTCGGTCTCGACGAGGATGTTCGCCCGTAGCACCCGCTCGTCCAGCTCGTCCACCTCGACCGAGATCGCGTGGGGCACCTCGTCCTTCGTCAGCCAGAGCGCCTTCTCGCGCACGAGCTCGGCGATCTGCAGCTCGAGCGGCAGGTCCGTGCGCTGCTCGACGGGGAAGTAGAGCGGGCCCTCGGGCAGCAAGGCGACGAGCTCGTCGCGGAGCCCGGCGATGCCGTCGCCGGTCTTCGCGCTCACCGGGTGCAGCGCGTGGAAGTCGCCGAGGTTCGCCGCCGCCTGCATCTGCTGCGCGATGTGCCCGCCCTTCAGGCGGTCGACCTTGTTGAGCGCGATCACGACCGGCACCCCGAGGGCGTAGACACGCTTCGCGATGAAGCGGTCGCCGGCGCCGATCCGCTCACGGGCGGAGAGGACGAAGAGCACGGCCTCGACGTCCTCGAACGCAGCGTCGACGGTGTGCTGCATGCGCTCGGTGAGCGCGTCGAGCGGACGCTGGAACCCGGGCAGGTCGGCGAGGACGAGCTGGTACTCGTCGCCGTTCGCGATCCCGAAGATCCGCCGCCGAGTCGTCTGCGGCTTGTCGGAGACGATCGCGACCTTCCCGCCGCAGAGCGCGTTCACGAGGGTGGACTTGCCGACGTTCGGGCGTCCCGCGACTGCGACGAAGCCCGATCTCACGGCAGGTTCCAGGTGTCCGGCAGAAGCGCGGACGCGGGCGCATAGTCGGCGATCGAGCCGTCCTCGCGCCGGAAGTAGACCCGCTCGATCTTCCACTCGTGCAGCCACTGCCGACAGCCGCCGCAGGGCGACGCCGTGATCGCGATCGCCTCGATGTCGCCGGGACGCGCCCCCTCGCTCGCCGCCTTTGCGATCGCAGTGCGCTCGGCGCAGACGCCGAGGGGATACGCAGCGTTCTCGACGTTCACGCCGTCGACGAGCGTCCCGTCCCTCAGCAGCAGCGTGGCGCCGACGAGGTACTCCGAGTAGGGCGCGTACGCGTGCGCCGACGCCGCCTCTGCGCGCTCGACCAGCTCCTGCGCGGTCAAGAGAGCACCTGGAAGACGACGAGCGTGACGAGCGCGCCGAGCACGCCCCCGTAGAACGCCTCGAGCGCCGAGTGCACGCCTGCCTCGACGCGCGTCTGCGCGACGAGGAGCGCCATGATGAACGTGATCGACGAGATCAGGAACCGGTGCTGGTCGGTGATCACGTAGGTCGCCGACATCCAGCCCGCGAATGCGATCGCGGCATGCCCGGAAGGCAGGCCGCCGCGCAGCGGCGTGCCGCGGCCCGTCCACGCCTTCGTCGCGATCACGGTGAGAATGACGAGGACGAGCGCGGCGAGGGTGATCTCCGCGGGAGCGTCGCGGACGCGGTCGAGGATGCGCGCGGTGCGGTGCGCAGCGGCGTGCGCGAAGACGAGATAGCCGACGCCGAGCGCGGTCACGGACGCGATCAGCACGGCGCCTGCCGCGATGTCCTTGGCCAGCTTCGCGTTCGGGTCGAACGAGGTCGTCGACACGTCGATCGCGCCTTCGATCGCGGAGTTCACCATCTCGGCGACGAGCACGAACGCGATCGCGAGCATCAGGGCGATCAGCTCCATGCGCTCGACGCCGAAGCCGGCGGCTGCGGCGATCACGCCGATCGCGATCGCGAAGTGGATCCGGAGGTTCCGCTGCGTGCGCAGCACGTGGATGATCCCCTCGAACGCATAGTTGAAGCTGTCGAGGAGCGACGGTGCGCGACCGGGTGCCGGCGGCGCGGAGCGCAGGCGGCGCGGCTCGTCGTCGCGGCGCGGCGGCGAGCTGATGCTCACCGGTGGATCGCCTCCCGCGACTCCATCTCGTCGCCGTGGTCGTAGCCGACGAGGTGCAGCACGGCGTGCACGAGCGGAGCGCGCCACTCCTCGCCGATCACCTGTGGGCAGAGCACGACGTCTCCGAGCTGCCGCGGCAGGCCGGCGGGGAGCTCGTCTCGCGCGTCGATCGGGAACGCGAGCGCGTCGGTCGCCTCGTCGATGCCGAGATGCTCCTGCTTCAACGCGCGGCTCTCGTCGGGGCCGACGAACACGAGCCCGAGCTCGCCCGCGTCGACGCCTTCGGCGGCGAGGACGCTGCGCGCGAGCTCGCACGCGCCCGCCTCGTCGACCTGCTCGCCCGAGCGGTTCTCGACCTCGATCTCGATCACCGGCGGCGTTCCGTCCCGGTCTCCTCCGAGTGGAGCTTGTACGCCTCGACGATCCGCTGCACGAGCTTGTGGCGCACGACGTCCTCGTGGCCGAAGCGCACGAACTTGATGCCGTCGATCGAGCCGAGGATGTCCTGCACCTGAATGAGGCCGGACGCCTGCTCGCGCGGCAGGTCGATCTGCGTGATGTCTCCCGTGACGACGACCTTCGAGCCGAAGCCGAGGCGGGTGAGGAACATCTGCATCTGCTCGGGCGAGGTGTTCTGCGCCTCGTCGAGGATGATGAAGCTGTCGTTCAGCGTGCGTCCGCGCATGAACGCGAGCGGCGCGACCTCGATCGTCCCGCGCTCGATGTAGGCATTGAGCTTCTCCGGGTCCATCGTGTCGTAGAGCGCGTCGAAGAGCGGCCGCATGTACGGGTCGACCTTCGCGAGCACGTCTCCCGGCAGGAAGCCGAGCCGCTCGCCCGCTTCGACGGCCGGCCGCGTGAGGATGATCCGCCCGACCTGGCGGTCGGAGAGGGCCGCCACGGCCAGCGCGATCGCGAGGTACGTCTTGCCGGTGCCGGCCGGGCCGATGCCGAAGGTCACCGTGCACTTGCGGATCGCATCGACGTAGTGCTTCTGCGTGACGGTCTTCGGCGTGATCCGCTTGCCTCGATGCGACCAGACGACGTCCTCGAAGATCTCGCGGACGTCCTCGGCCTGGTCGATCGCGTTCAGGATCGTGTCGACCGTGCCCGCGCCGATCTCCTGGCCTCCCTCGACGAGGTCGACGAGCTCCTCGAGCACCGCCTTGGCCTCGACCACCTTCGTGTTCTCGCCGTCGAGCGTCAGGCGGTTCCCACGCAGGTTGATCGTGCAGCCCAGGCGCTCGCGAAGCGCGCCGAGCACGCCGTCGCCGATCGCCGCCAGCTCGGCCGCGACCTCGTTCGGCACATCGAGGACTTCCTGCATCCGCTCAGTGTAGGCGGCGTCGCAGCGCGATCCCGTTCAGGATCTCCCGCACGATGCGGTCGGCGACGAGCGCGGTCACGTCTGCGGAGCCGACCGCGGTCGGGATGACCTCGACGACATCCGCGCCGACGAGCTCGAGCCGCCGAGCGACCTCCCGCACCGCGCCGAGCAGCTCCCCGCTCGTCATGCCGCCCGGCTCGGGCGTCCCCGTCCCGGGCGCGAAGGCCGGGTCCAGCACGTCGACGTCGACGGTGAGGAACGCCGGGCCGTCGCCCACGATCCGGATCGTGTCCTCGACGATCGCCGCGATGCCGCGCTCGCGCACGTCGTGCATGAAGAACGACGTGATCCCCTGCTCGGCCTGCCAGGCGAACTCCGGCTCGCCGGGCCAGTACCCGCGCAGGCCGACCTGCACGTAGCGGGCCGGATCGACGATGCCGTCGCGGACGAGCCTGTACATCGGCGTCCCGTGCGACACCTCGACTCCGAACACGTGGGTTCCGGTGTCGGTGTGCGTGTCGAAGTGGACGAGACCGATCGCTCCGTGCGGCTTCGCACACGCGCGCACGTCGGGCTCGGCGATCGAGTGGTCGCCGCCGAGCACGATCGGCAGCAGGCCCGCGTCGACGACCTCGCCCACGGTCTGCTCGATCGCGGCGTGCGTGCGCGCGGCGTCCGCGGGCAGCACGGCGGCGTCACCGTAGTCGACGATGCGCAGCTCGGCGAACGCGTCGACCTTCGACTCGAGCTGCGGCCCCGGCGGGCAGCTCGCCGCCCGGATCGCGCGCGGCCCGAAGCGGGCGCCGGGGCGATCGGAGACGAGGTCGTCGGTGGGCGCACCGACGATCGCGACGTCGAATCCCGCGAGCAGCGCCGGATCCTGCGTGAGCGGCGCGCCGCCGTAGCTCAGCGGGCCCGCGAAGTCCGGCTTCTCGCCGTGCTCGCGCCAGCGTTCGAGGGGATCGATCATGGCGCGATCGTCGCACGCTCGAGACGTCCGTGCACGAGCGCGTCGGCTGCACGCGCGCTGGGATCGTGGCCGGTGACGGCCGAGACGAACGCCGGCTTGTCGAGCGCGTCGAGGCGGACGGTGGTGCGTGCGACCACGGTCGCGGTCCGAGGCACGTCGCGAAGGAGCGCGATCTCGCCGAAGCAGTCACCGCGTGCGAGCCGTCCGACGCGTTCGCCGCGCACGGAGACGTCGAGCTCGCCCTCGGCGACGACGTAGAAGCGATCTCCCGGCTCCCCTTCCCGGATGACGATCGTTCCGGCCGCCGCCTCGACCGGCTCGAGCGCGCGTGCGAGCGCCTCGAGCGCAGGCGCGCCGAGCGGTGCGAAGAGCGGCAGCGCCCGCAGGCGCGCGATCTCGACGACCGGGACGGCGAGGGCATCTGCGCCGAGCACGCTGCGAAGGACGAGAAGCGCCGCGACCGGCAGCGTCGCCGCAAGGCAGACGAACGCACCGCGGCCGCCGGCAAGCGCGACGAAGGCCGAGGCCGAGATCGATCCGGCCGCGAGGCCGGCCATCGACACTCCCTCGAGCAGGCCGAAGACCCGTGCGAGCGAGCCCGGCGGCGCGATGCGCTGCAGCAACGTCCGCCCGCTCACGTCGACCGTCGTGCGGCCGACGCCTGCCGCCGCGAGCAGAACGAGCGCCGCGATCGTCGACGGAGCGGCGGCGAGCGCAGCGAGGGCCGCGGCCCAGAGGGCGAGCCCGGCGAGAAGCGCGGGTGCGAGGCGCCTCCGGCCGACGAGCGCGGCGGTGGCGACGACCCCGAGCACGCCTCCCGCCCCGAAGCCGGCGTTGAGATAGCCCGCGACCGGGCCGCCGTGGCCGAGCACGCCGACGGCGAGCACCACGTAGAGGACGTCGAGCGCGCCGATCGCGAGCGACTCGACGCCGAGCAGCCAGACGAGAGCGCGCGGCCCGGGCTCGCGGGCGACGGTTTGCAGCCCGGCGAGCGTCTGTTCGAGTGCGGGGCCGCCGCCTGTGGCCGGCGGTCCCGCGACGCCCGCGACGAGGAGCGCCGACGCGCCGGCGACGCCGGCCATGACCGCGAAGACCGTTCCCGCACCGCCGGCGGCGAGCAGCACGCCGGCGAGGGCGGGAGCGCCGAGCATGCTCACCGACTCGATCCAGCCGGAGACGACGTTCGCGGCGGTGAGCTCGTCCGGCGTGCGGGCGAGCGCAGGGGTCAGCACCGCCTGGGCGGGCCGCGTGATCGTGACCGCGGTCGCGGCGATCGCCGCCAGGGCGTAGGCCGCGACCGGCGGCCCGCCCGCGAGCATCGTCGCCGCGGTCGCGCCCATCGCCGCGGCCTGCGCCGCGTAGCCGGCTGCGAGCACGCGCGTCGGGCGGTGAGCGTCGCCGAGCGAGGCGGCGAGAGGCGCGAAGAGCGCCGCGGGCACGAGCTGCACGAGAGCGACCACACCGGCCGTCGTCGCGCCGCCGCGCTCGTACGCGTACACGAGCATCGCGATCCAGACGCCCCACTCCGCCGCGTTGAAGCCGACGAACGCGAGCTCGACCCGGCGGAGCTCCCGGTTCCGAAGCACACCGCCGACGACCCGTGGGATCCCGGCGGCGAAGCTCACCGCGCGCGCCGCACGCGGTCGCCTGCCGACCGGCGCAGCTCGTCCTCGAGCCGGGGGAAGCGCTCGAGCAGGCGTGCCAGCTCCGCCGGGGCCAGAACGCGCAGCCGGACCGCGTCGCGGGCCACGACGGTCGCCGCACGCGACGGCGCGAAGCCCGCACCCCATTCGAGCGCCGCGATCTCCCCGAAGTGGTCGCCCGTGCGCAGCGTGGCGACGAGCTCGCCTCCGATCTGGACGTCGACCGTCCCGGCATCGACGACGTACAGCTCACGGCTCGTGTCCCAGCGCTCGACGATCGTCTCCCCCGCGCCGACCTCGCGCTGCGAGCCGCACCGGGCGACCGCCTCGGCCTCGTCGGCGTCGAGGCGCGCGAAGAGCGGCACGGCGGCGGCGACGAGCGGGTTCCGCTCGTAGGTCGCGGGCGCCGCCTGCGGCTCGGCGGTCTCGAGGAACGCGAGCACGCGCTCGACGTCGGCCGCCTGCGTCCGGTGGCCGAGGATGCAGAGGCGAAGCGCCGGGCGGCCGTGCACGCGCGTGGACGAGATGAGACCGACACCGCTCTCCTCGAGCGCCGCGACGAGCCCGTCCGTCGCGGAGTCGTCGAGGCCGCGCCGGCGGAAGCAGACGATGCCGAGCGAGGGCGGCGCTGCGAGCTCGAGCGCCTCGCTCTCCTCCACGTACCGGCGCGCGAGCTCCGAGAGGTCGAGCGCGTGGTCGATCGCGGAACGGAACGCATCGATCCCGAACGTCCGGAGCGAGAGCCAGAGCTTGAACGCCCGCGAGGTGCGGGTGAGCTGGAAGCCGTGGTCGGCGAAGTTGACCATGCCCTCGTCGGCGGCGGCGTCGCGCAGGTAGTCGGACGTGATCTCGAACGCCCGGCGCAGCGCATGAGGGTCGCGGACGAGCACGCAGCCGCACTCGTACGGCTGGTAGAGCCACTTGTGCGGGTCGAGGGTGATCGAGTCGGCCGCGCCGAGTGGGCCGAGAGCCTCACGGCCGCGCTCGGTGAGCATCGCGAAGCCGCCGTACGCGGCGTCGACGTGGAGCCACACGTCTCGCTCACGCGTGACCGCCGCAAGCTGCTCGACGGGATCGACCGCGCCGGAGCTCGTCGCGCCGGCGTTCGCGACGACGAGAAACGGCAGCCTGCCGGCGGCGTGGTCTGCGGCCATCGCGTCCTCGAGCGCGCGCGGATCGAGCCGGAGGTCGTCCCCGGCCGGCAGGACGCGCAGCTGGTCGGGCCGGAAGCCGAGCATTCGCGCGGAACGCGCGATCGACGAGTGCGCCTGGTCCGACGTGTAGACGACGAGGTCGTCGCGCATCGCGCCGACGCGCGCCTCGCGCGCGCACGCGAGTGCCGTGAGGTTCGCAGCCGAGCCGCCGCTGACGAGCGTCCCTCCGGCCTCGCGCGGATAGCCGAGCCAGTCCTTGAACCAGGCGAGCACCTCGAGCTCGAGCTGCGTCGGGCCGGCCGCCTCCTGCCAGGACCCCGCGTAGACGTTGCAGGCACTCGCGACGAAGTCGCCGAGCGCGCCGGGCCATGTGCCCGAGAACGGGACATACGCGAAGAAGGCCGGATGCGCGCCGCGGCTCGCGAACGGCAAGACGTCGCGGAAGAGCCCGTCGAGGACCACGTCGAAGGGCTCGCCGGATGCCGGCGGGTCGCCCGCGAGGCGCTGCATGAGCTCTTCCGGCCTCGCGCGGCGGAGCGGCGGCGCCGCCTCGTCGCTCAGCCAGTCGACGAGCGCGTCGACCGTGCGGTAGCCGAGCGCGCGCATCTGCTCCGGGTCGAGCTCGAGCGGATCATGACGGTCCTCGATGGCCCGTAATCTGGCATAGCTCCTGGGAAGAGGCGAGCGCAGCGCCCACCTCCCCGCCCGGAGCGGCCGCGTCAAACGTCGCGCGTCGCTGCGCCGAGGAGCACGCCGAAGAATGCGTGCCCGGCGCTCGCCGAGGCGAAGACCCGCGGGCTCGTCGCGAGGCGCGGCCAGGTGCCGTCGCGGCGCTTCGGGTGGATGCGGTCGAAGACCGCGATGCCGGGCCAGAGCAGCGTGTTCTCGGCGAGCGCCGCGGCCACGCCCTGCTTCACGCCGCGGCCGCCGAGCCGCTCGAACACGAAGCCGAACGCCGCGCCGCCCGCGGAGTGCGTCGCGAGATTCGCCAGCCACTCGTAGCGGCCGCGCGTGATGAAGGGCCCGAGCAGCTCCGCGTCGGAGTACGGCGTGCGGAAGACCGTCTTGAAGACCGGGTCGCAGGCCTGCCAGGCGGCTGCGGCGAGCGCGCCCGCGAGAGCGCCCCGCATCAGGCGAGCTTCTCGCGGACGAGCTGGCTGACGACCGAGCCGTCGGCGCGGCCGGCGATCTGCGGCATCACGTCCGCCATCACGCGTCCGAGGTCGGCCATGCTCGTCGCACCGACCTCTGCGATGGCGTCGTCGACGATCTCCTCGATCTCGTCCTCCCCGAGCGGCGCGGGCATGAACTCCTCGAGGATCGCGAGCTCGCGCTCCTCCGCCTCCGCCTGCGCCTCGCGCCCGCCGGAGCGGAACGCCTCGGCCGCCTCGACGCGCCGCTTGCGCTCGCGCTGCAGCACCTGAAGCTCCTCGTCGTCGGAGAGGGGGCGCTGGAGCTCCTTCTCGGAGTTCTTGAGCGAGTTGACGATGAGCCGCAGGGCGTCGCGGCGCTCTGCGTCCCGCGCCCGCATCGCCTCCTTGATCTCTTCTTCGATGTCTGCGATGCGGCTCATGCCATCCTCCCGATGGTGCGGCCGCCGAGGATGTGCCAGTGCAGATGGAAGATCGTCTGCCCGGCCCCGGCGCCCGCGTTGACGACGACACGGTAATCGGTCAGGCCCGCCTGCGCTGCGACTTCGGCGACGAACTCGAGCATCCGCTTCGACTCGTCGGCGGGGAACTGCGCCACCTCGTGCATGCTCGCCACATGCCGCTCCGGCACCACGAGCAGGTGCGTCTCCGCCTGGGGGTTGATGTCGCGGATCGCGACGAGCCCGTCGGTCGACGCGACATGGGGGCCTTCGCGATAGAGGGCGCAGAAGAGGCAATCGGCGTCAGACAGCGACGATCCCCTCCTCCGAGACGGAGGCTCCGACCGCGCGGAAGAAAGCGCCGACGGGCGCGCTCGGGCTCACGAGCCAGGGAGAGTAGTCGTCGCCGTAGCCGCGGCCGGGGCGGTCGACGAGGACGACGTCCTCACGCCCGACCTTCGTGCGCCAGCGTGCGAGGCACGCCTCCCGGGATGCGGCGCGGAGCCGGGCGGCGCGCTCCTTCTTCTCCGCGGGCAAGACGGGATCGCGTTCCGCCGTGACGGTGCCGGGCCGCGGCGAGTACGGAAAGACGTGCACCTTCGTGAGCCCGGCGCTCCGCACCGCGCGCAGCGTGCCCGCGAATGCGCGCTCGTCCTCGGCGGGGAAGCCGACGATGACGTCGCTCGTCAGGTTGAACTCGCCCGCCAGGGGCGCGAGGCGCCGAAGATACGTCGAGACGGAGTAGCGGCGTCCCATCGCCCTCAGCACGCCGTCGTCGCCCGACTGCAGCGGAACATGGAGATGCCGGCTGACGGTCGGCGTCTCCCGCAGCGCGGCGACGAGCTTGTCGCTCACGTGGTTGATCTCGATCGACGACAGACGCAGGCGCTCGAGCCCCGGTGTCTCGCCTGCCGCGCGGACGAGTCGAGGCAGGTCGTAGCCTTCGTCGCGGTCGCGGAAGCAGCCGAGGTTGATGCCGGTGAGCACCACCTCGCGGTGTCCCTGATCGACGCGGCGGGCGATCTCGCGCAGCACCGCTCCTGCCGCGCGGCTTCTCGACGCACCGCGCACGAGCGGTATGACGCAGAAGCTGCACGAGAACGAGCAACCGTCCTGCACCTTCACGAAGGCGCGGACGCGGTCGAACCGCGCGTCCGCGTGCAGGCAGCCGATCGCCCCGACGTCGCCGGCGACGAACGCAGGGGTCTCCTCGCTCCGGCGGTTGACGACGACGACGTTCCCGGGCAGGCCCGCGAAGGCGTCCGCCGCGAGGTTCGCCCCGCAGCCGGTGACGTAGACCCGGTGGTGCGTGCGCGCGGCGCGCGCGGCCTCCTTGCGCGACTTCGCGACGGCCTCGTGCGTGACGCAGCACGTGTTGACGACGGCGACGTCGGCGCCCTCGGCGGCGGGCCGCTCCAGGTGCCCGCCGGCGAGCAGCCGCTCGCGCACCTCGTGCGCGTCGACGTGGGAGACCTTGCAGCCGAGAAAGCGAACGGAGAAGCTCGCCATGGCCCGGAATGCTAGGCGCGTTCGAGCAGGTCCGCAGCCCAGCCGTCGCACGCGCGCCGCTCGACGGTCCGCCAGCCGGGAGCCTCGGGACGGTCGCGGTCGAGGTAGCCGGAGGTGACCGCCCGCGGCGCCGAGAGCCGCGGCAGCAGGGCCTCGACCACGTCGAGCGCGACGTTCGCGAGGACGAGCGCCGCCGGGGGTACCGGCTCGGCGAGCGCATCGGCCCGCGTCGCCGTGATCTGGACGCCGTTCACACCCGCGTTCTCGCGTGCGGCTTCCACGGCCGCCTCGTCGACGTCGAGCGCGATCACCGGGGCGAAGCCGAGCTTCGCAGCGGCGACCGAGAGCACGCCCGAGCCGCAGCCCACGTCCAGCAGCACACCGACGGCAGGCTGCTCCTGCAGGAGCTCGAGGGTCAGGCGAGTCGTCGGATGCGCGCCGGTCCCGAACGCGCGTCCCGGGTCGACGACGATCGCGTCGACGCCGGCGGGAGGATCCTCCCACGGCGGGCCGACCCAGAACCGGCCGACGACGACGCCGTGATGGAACGCACGCCAGCCGTCCTCCCAGCCGTCCGCGACCTCGCCGGCGCCGACCACGGTGAGCGACTCGCGCAGCCAGCGCTCGCCGTCGCCGTCGGTGTAGACCGCGAAGCCCCCGTCGACGTCCTCGATTCCCTCGGGGAAGCGCTCGAGCAGCTGCACGAGCTCCGGCTCGCCGCCGGCGACGACGACCCGTCTCAGCGGAACGCGCTCTTCAGCTTGTCGAAGAAGCCCTCGTCGGGCTTGTACGTCTTCTCGTCGGCGTGCTCGTCGAACTCCGAGAGAAGGCGGCGCTGCTCGTCGCTCAGATGCCGCGGCACGACGACGTTCACGAGCACGCGATGGTCGCCGCGGCCGAAGCCCTGCAGAACCGGCATGCCGCGGCCGCGGAGCACGCGCGTCTCGCCGGGCTGCGTACCGGGGGCGAAATCGAGCTCGGCGTCGCCGTCGAGCGTCGGAATCGTCACCGCCGTGCCGAGCGCCGCCTGCGTCATCGTCAGGTCGACCGTCGAGTAGATGTCGTTGCCCTCGCGCACGAAGCGCGGGTCGGAGCGGACGTTGACCTGCACGTAGACGTCGCCGGCGCGCGCGCCGAGCGCACCGGTGTGCCCTTCGCCCGTGAGCCGGATGCGCTGGCCGTCGTGGATGCCCGGCGGGATCGTCACCTCGAGGCGGCGCTCCTCGAGCACCCTGCCCGCACCGTCGCACACCGTGCAGGGCGTCTCGATCTTCCGTCCCGAGCCGCTGCACGACGGGCAGGCCTGCGTGCGCACGAACTCGCCGAAGACGCTGCGCGACACGTGCTGCAGGCGGCCGGCGCCGCCGCACGTCGGGCACGTGCCGATCTCGCTGCCGGGCTCCGCCCCGCCGCCGTTGCAGTGCGTGCACGTGACGGCGACCTGGAACGGCACCTCGCGCGTGACGCCCGCCGCCGCGTCGACGAGCTCGATGTCGACGGCGGCGGCGAGGTCGGCCCCGCGCGACGCGCGGCCGCCGAGCACCCCGTCGCCGAAGAACGCGGAGAAGAGATCCGAGAGGCTGCCGAAGTCGAAATGGCCGGGCTGGAACCCGCCGCTGCGGAGGCCCGCGTGGCCGTAGCGGTCGTAGAGCTCGCGCGTCTCGCTCTTCGAGAGGACCTCGTACGCCTCGACGACCTCGCGGAACCGCTCCTGCGCGTCGGGAGCGTCGGAGACGTCGGGGTGCAGCTCGCGGGCGAGCCCGCGGAACGCCTTCTTGATCTCGGACTCGCTCGCGTCGCGTGCGACGCCGAGGAGCTCGTAGTAGTCGCGCTCGGCCGTTGCCATCCTGTCCCCGCCCTAGCGCTCGTCGTAGATCGACTCGACGAAGCGCGACAGCTCGGTCGCGGCGGAGCGAACTGCGCCGAGCGCCTTCTCGTAGTCCATGCGCACCGGGCCGACGAGGCTCACCGCACCGAGTGCGCGGTGCACGAGTCCGTAGCAGGCGCCGACGAGCGCGATCTCCGTGAGCGCGGGATGCTCGAGCTCGTGGCCGACGCGCACGAACGAGCTGCGCGGCTCGAGCGTCGACTCGCCGATGACGTCGAGGAGGGCTGCGCGCTTCTCGACGAGCTCGAAGAGGTTGCGGTACGCGTCGAGCTCCTCCGAGCGCACTTCGCCGAGCAGGTCGGCCGCGCCGCCGACGTACAGCCGCTGCTCGGCGTTGACGAGATCGATGAACGCGGGACGAAGGAACCCGAGGAAGGCGCGCTCGCGCACGCTCAGGCCCGGGTCCTCGAAGCGGCGGCGCAGAGAGCGCGGTGCCGAGCTGCAGGCCGGAGACGGTCTCGTTCAGATACTCGTTCGCCCACTGCACGAGCCCCGGGTCGAGGGGAGCGTCGAAGTGGAACGTGCGCTTGCTCACTCCCCCGGCCGAGGTGATGACGACAACCATCACGAGCTCGGGCTGGAGCAGCAGGACCTCGGCGCGCACGACCGTCGTCGCCTCGAGCGGCGGAGCGGACACGAGCGCGAGCAGGCGCGTCACCTGCGAGAGCATCTCGGTGGTCGCCTGGAGCGCGGCCTCGACCTCGGTGCGCTCCGTGTGCAGATCGAGCGCGAACTCCGACGGCCGCGACTCGTTGCGCCGCAGCAGCTCGTCGGCGTAGTAGCGGTAGCCGCGCTCGGTGGGCACGCGCCCGGCCGAGGTGTGCGGGTGCGACAGGAGGCCGAGCGACTCGAGCTCGGCGAGCTCGGCGCGCACGGTCGACGGGCCGGCGGCCAGATGGGCCTTCTCGACGAGCGTCTTCGAGCCCACCGGCTGCCCGCTCGCCACGAACTCCTCGACGAGGCGGCGCAGGATGTCCTGCTGGCGCGGGGTGAGCTCGATGTCGACGGCCATTTGCAGGAATTTTAGCCGCACGTGCGGCGGCGCCCGAGCGAGGCGGCTCGAGCGAGGGGGTCAGTGCGTCAGGCGAGGAGCTCCGCCGTCACGGCGCCGCCGAGGTAGCGCCCACGCTGCGTGAGGGTCAGGGTGGCGTCGGTTCGCTCCGCGAGCCCGAGCTCCGTGACGCGGTCGAGCCCCGACGCGTCGAGCGCCTGCCGGACGCCGGCGAGCGGCAGCGGCTCGTCGAGGCGGAGCCCGAGCATCACCCGCTCGCGCCGCTTGACGTCGCCGTCGAGCTCCTCGAGCTCGCGGGCCGGAGCCCGCCCTTCGGCGAGTGCCGCCAGGTAGCGGCCGAGCTGCGGCGTGTTCCGCCAGCGCGCGACGCCGATCGTGGAGACCGCGCCGATCCCGACACCGAGGTAGTCGTGGCCGAGCCAGTAGCCGAGGTTGTGCCGCGAGCGGAGGTCGCGGGCGTCGTCCGTGCGGCAGAAGTTCGCCGTCTCGTACCAGCGGTAGCCGGCGGCCGTCAGCGTGCGGACGACGCGCTCGAAGTAGTCCTCCATCGCGTCGGCCTGCCGGCGCAGCTCGTCTCCCCAGGCATGGGTGAAGCGCGTGCCCGGCTTCGCCTCGAGCTCGTAGCAGGAGAGGTGCTCCGGTTCGAGCGCGAGGGCGTCGCCGAGATCCGCCTGGAGGTCGGCGGGGCTCTGGCCGGGGATCCCGTAGATGAGGTCGAGCGAGATGTTGTCGAATCCGGCATCACGCAGATGGTGCACTGCGCGCCGGACGTCGTCAGGACCGGCAACGCGCTCGAGCACGCGCAGGAGCTCCGGGCGGAACGTCTGGGCGCCGAGCGAGACGCGCGAGACGCCGGTCTCGCGCAGGGCCCGGGCGAGCTCCGCCGTCACCGTCTCGGGATTCGCCTCGACCGTGACCTCGGCCGCGGGGGGCAGCGACTCGAGGAGCCGCGCAAGCTCGGGCAGCGCGGTGAACGTCGGCGTGCCGCCGCCGAGGAAGACGGTCTCGAGCTCGGGCGCGAGCAGGCCGCCCTCGAGGTCGAGCTCGCGGAGGAGGGCGTCGACGTACGCACGATGCTGCGCGTCGCGGCCGGTCACCGTGACGAAGTCGCAGTAGCCGCAGCGGTGCGCGCAGAACGGCAGGTGCACATAGAGGTGCACGGCGCCGTTCACGTCTCCACCCGCTTCGGCCGGGCGACGAGCTCGCCGCCGCAGTTCGGGCAGACGTGGTCCAGCGCGTCGCCGCACGACGGGCAGAACGTGCACTCGAACGAGCAGATGACCGCCCCGGCGCCGGGCGCGAGGGCCGCGTCGCAGCGTTCGCAGCGCGTTCGCATCTCGAGGGCCATCAGCTCTTCTGCCCCTGGCCGATGTTGAGCACGGCGAGGAACGCCTCCTGCGGCACCTCGACCGAGCCGACCTGCTTCATCCGCTTCTTGCCCTTCTTCTGGTTCTCGAGCAGCTTGCGCTTGCGCGAGATGTCGCCGCCGTAGCACTTTGCGAGCACGTCCTTGCGCCGCATCTTCACCGTCTCGCGCGCGATCACGCGCGCGCCGATCGCGGCCTGGATCGCAACGTCGAACATCTGGCGCGGGATCTCCTCGCGCAGCTTCTCGACGAGCAGCCGGCCGCGGTCGTACGCGAAGTCTCGGTGGACGATCAGCGAGAGCGCGTCGACCGTCTCGCCGGCGACGAGCACGTCGACGCGGACGAGGTTCCCCGCCTTGAAGCCGGCGAGGTCGTAGTCGAACGACGCGTAGCCCCGCGTGCGCGACTTGAGCTGGTCGTAGTAGTCGAGCACGATCTCGCCGAGCGGCAGCTCGTACGTGAGATGCACGCGCTGGGGCGAGAGGTACTCCATGTGGTCGAACGTGCCCCGCCGCTCGTTGCAGAGCTCCATCACCGCACCGACGTACTCCTTCGGGACGATGATCGACGCCTTCACGAACGGCTCCTCGACCTCCTCGACCTCGCGCGGGAACTCGGCGGGGTTGTGCACCTCCTGCCACTCCCCGTTCTTCTCCTTGACGCGGTAGGCGACGTTCGGGGCGGTGACGATCAGGTCGAGGTCGAACTCGCGCTCGAGCCGCTCGCGCACGATCTCCATGTGCAGCAGGCCGAGAAAGCCGCAGCGGAAGCCGAAGCCGAGCGCCGTCGAGGTCTCGGGCTCGTAGAAGAGGGCGCCGTCGTTCAGCTTCAGCCGCTCGAGCGCGTCGCGCAGCTCGGGGTACTCGTCCGAGTCGGTCGGGAAGAGCCCGGCGAACACCATCGGCTTGACGTCCTTGTAGCCCGGCAGCGGCTCGCTCGCGCGGCGCGCGACCGACGTGAGCGTGTCGCCGACGCGCAGGCTCGAGACGTCCTTCAGCCCCGTGACGACGTAGCCGACCTCGCCCGCGGTCAGCGACTCGACCGGGATCATCGACGGCGAGAAGAAGCCGAGCTCCTCGGCGTCGAAGCGCGTGCCGGTGGCCATCGCCTGCAGCGGCTCGCGGCGCGTGAACGACCCGTCGACCATGCGGACGAACGCGAGCACGCCGCGGTACTGGTCGTACGTCGAGTCGAACACGAGCGCGCGCGGGGGCGCAGCCGGGTCGCCGGCGGGAGCGGGGACGCGCTCGACGATCGCGTCGAGCACCTGGTCGACGTTCGTGCCCGTCTTCGCCGAGATCCGCACGACGCGGGCCGGGTCGTCGCCGAGCAGGTCGGCGATCTCGATCGAGGCGGCGTCCGGGTCGGCCTGCGGCAGGTCGATCTTGTTCGCCACCGGCACGATCTCGAGCCCGTTCTCGATCGCGAGATACGCGTTCGCGAGCGTCTGCGCCTCGATGCCCTGGGCGGCGTCCACGACGAGGAGCGCGCCCTCGCAGGCCTGGAGCGACCGCGAGACCTCGTAGGTGAAGTCGACGTGACCCGGCGTGTCGATGAGGTTCAGCTCGTGCCCCTTCCACGAGACGCGCACGGCCTGGGCCTTGATCGTGATCCCGCGCTCGCGCTCGAGGTCCATCGAGTCGAGGAGCTGGGCGCGCATGTCCCGCGCGGCGACCGCCTCGGTGATCTCGAGGATCCGGTCGGCGAGCGTCGACTTGCCGTGGTCGATGTGCGCGATGATCGAGAAGTTGCGGATCTTGCTCTGGTCCATGGGTATCCGCGGCGATGGTACTCGCGCAGCCTGCGTTCCCTGGGCCGCCGGGCCGGTCAGCCCCTGGGCTTCGGGCGCGGCCCGAAGCCGGCGCGCTCGAGGGCGCGCTGGGCCGCCGGCCGGAGGAGCCGGGTGACGAATCGGTACGCGGCCTGCAGGTGCGGCGAGCGCTTGACGACGGCGGCCTCGTAGACGACGTGCGGCTGCGCCGACTCGCGGATCGCGAAGGTCTTCAGCTTCCCGGCCGCGGTTCTCGCGTCGGTGACGTAGACGAAGCCCGCATCGGCCTCGCCGAGCGCGACCTTCGCGAGCACGCTCCGCACGTCGGTCTCCTCGCTGACGACGTTCTTCAGGACGGCCGCCGCGATGCCGAGGTTCCCGAGCACGGTGCGGGTGTACGCGCCGACCGGAACCGACGGGTCGCCGACGACGATCTTCACACCGGGCTTCGTGAGGTCGTCGACCGTGTGGATGTGGGCCGGATTCGACTTCGGGACGACGTAGACGAGCGTGTTCGTCGCGAACGCGACGGGCTTCTGCACGAGGCCCTGCCGGTAGAGCTGCTCCGGGTACTTCGGGCTCGCCGCCGCGATGACATCCGCCGGCGCGCCCTGCTGGATCTGCAGCGCGAGGACGTCCGAGCCCGCGAAGCTGTAGCGCGGCCGCGCGTCGACTCTCGGCAGGACGTCGGTGAGCGAGGCCGCGGCGAAGACCGTGAGCCGGCCGCTCCCCGCCGGGCTCGAGCCTCCGCCCCGCGCGAGGCCCGCCGCCGTGACGGCGGCGAGAGCGACGGCGAGGGCGACGGCGATGCCGGCGAGCCGGAAGCGCATCGGGCAATCCTAGTGCATAGGACTTGCCTAGGTGAAGATGCAGGAACCTTCAGGCCCGGCGGAGCCGCGACCGCAGCGAGAGGAGCGCGTCCATCTCCCGCACCTGCAGCAGGCGGCAGCAGAAGAGATACACCGCGCACGGCGGCGCCGAGCGCGGCGCCGAGCGCGACGACCTGCGCCGGGAACGAGCGGCCGAGCCACGAGTCGAGCGGGCGCCAGATCGTCCACGACACGGCGCCGACGACGGCGGACGCGACGCACACCCGTACAGTCGTCGACGCGATCGCACCGCCGTCGATCCGGCGGATGCGCCGCCGCAGCACGACGAGCGAGCGCCCACGCACCCGCGATGTTGCAGATCGCCGTCGCGAGCGGAATCCCCCACACCCCGACCCACTTGCCGAGCACGTAGTCGAGGACGCCGTTCAGGAAGAGGTTGCCGAGCGCGATCCACGTCGGGATCCAGTTCGACTGCAGGCTGAAGAACGCGCGGTTCAGCATCAGCATCACGCCGTTGAAGACGAGGCCCGCGCTGAACGCCGCGAGCGCGGACGCGACGATCGGCGTCTGGTTCGGCGCGAAGTGCCCGCGCTGGAAGAGGAGGCGCACGATCGGCTCGGCGAGCACGGCGCTGACGACGGCGGCGGGAACGAGCAGGAACGCGATCTGCCGCAGCCCGGCGCTGACCGTGTCGCGGAATCCCTCGTACCGGCCGCTCGCGCGCGCGTCGGCCGCGTAGCGGGAGAGCGTCGGGAAGAGCACCGTCGCGATCGCGACCGAGAACATCCCCTGCGGCAGCATGTAGATGAGGAACGCCTTCTGGATCGCGGTCGGCGCGACGTTCGGGTCGATGATCCGCGACGCGAAGAACATGTCGATCACGGCGTTCACGTTGATCAGCCCGAGCCCGAGCGTGACGGGAACCATGTTGACGAACACCCTCTTCACGGCCGGGTCGCGCCAGTCGAGGACGAGCCGCAGGCGGTCGTCGCGGCCGCGCAGCCACGGCAGCGGCAGGAACGCCTGGATGAAGGTGGCGATCAGGACCGAGACCGCGTAGACGTAGAGCTTCGTGCTCATCGAGTGCGCCTGCGGGACGCCGATCGCGAGGCCGGCGATGATCGCGAGGTTCCAGAACACCGGCGAGAGCGCGGGAACCGTGAAGTGGTCGTAGCTGTTGAGGATCCCGACGATGATCCCCGACACGCCGAGCAGCGCGACCATCGGGAAGAGGACGCGCGACAGGCCGACCGCGAGCGAGCGGTCGTGCCCCGGATCGCCGAACACGCCGACGACCCACGGCGCGACGAGGATGAAGAGCGCGCTGAGCGCGGTGAGCCCGAGCAGCATCAGCCAGAAGAGGCTCGACGCGACACGCCACGCGCGCTTCTTGTCGGTGCGCAGGAGGTCGATGAACACCGGCACGAACGCGGACGAGAGCGCCGCGTCCGCGACGAGCGCGCGCACGAGGTTCGGCACCTGGAACGCGATCGTGAACGCGTTGATCGGCCCGCGGACGCCGAAGTAGTACGAGGCGACGACCTCCCGCACGAGCCCGAGGACGCGCGAGAGGCCCGTCGCCGCCGCGAAGATCGCGCTCGAGACGGCGAGCCGCCGGCGCGGCGGGGCCTGCTCGTCCCCGGCGGTGAGCTCGGCCGGCGGGACGATCGTCGTCTCGGCCGTCGTGAACTGATCGGCCTCCTCGGTGTCCCGCGGCTGCCGGAGCTCGTCCGGCCGGAGGGCGAGCGTCGGATCCTCGGGGCCGGCGGCCGCGAGCGGCCGCGCAGGGAAGTAGCCGGGCTCGCCGCGCTCCCGGCGGCGGCGGTCGCGCTCGAGCCGGCGCAGCTCGCGCTCGCGATCGACGTCGCTCACAGGGCGGAGCGTACGTCAGCCGCCGGAGCGAGCGTTTCCCGGTGCCTGCTACCATCTCGCAGCCCGCCCGAGCGGGCGTTTTCACGCCTATGCCGAACATCAGACAGCAAGAGAAGCGCGTCCGCCTGGCCACCCGGCAGCGGGTCGAGAACCTGCGCTGGCGGTCGACCGCGAAGACGCTCATGCGGCGCCTGAAGGACGCCGTCGAGGCCGGCGACTCCGCCGCCGTCGACGAGCGCCGCCGCGAGCTCGTGAGCTGGCTCGACCGGGCCGCCTCGAAGGGCGCGCTCCACAAGAACACCGCCGCCCGCCGCAAGGCGCAGGCCGCGAAGCTCGTCTCCGGCCAGAAGTAGCTACGCCGCGGCGCGTCCGCGCGTCACGTCGACGAGCGCACGCTCGAGCTCGAGGTCGGCCGGCAGGCGCGAGCCGCCCTTCGCGGCGGCGTCGAGCTCGGCCAGCCGGACGAGCGCGTCGCCGAGCTCCTCCGCGGAGAAGTTCGCAGCCTGCGCGAAGGCCTTCTCGGCCGCGAACGGATGCATCTTCAGCCGCGGCGCCGCCTCGCGCGCGCGCAGGCCCTCGTCCGCGAGGCGCTGGCAGCGGCGGACGCGGCCGACGTGGTTCACGAGCGACGCGATGATGCGCATCAGCTCGCCGGAGCGCGGGCGATGCGAGCGCTCCATGATCTCTTCCGCCGACCGCAGAACGGCGCCGACGTCGCGCCTCCCCCACGCGTCCGTCAGCGAGAAGATCGACGTCTCGGCCCGTCCAGCCGCCATCTGCTCGACGTTCCGGAGCGTCACCGTATCGCCGGCCGCCCACGTGCCGAGCTTGTCGATCTCGGTGGTGAGCTCGTCGAGGTCGTCGCCGACGATCTCGATCAGCGCGCGGCACGCGTCGGCGTCGGCCTTCGCTCCCGCGCGCGCGAACTGCTCGGCCACCCACTCGGGCAGCTTCTTCTTCGGCACCTCGTACGTGAGCACCTGACCCGCCTTCGCGACCGCTTTCGCAAGCGCGGAGTCCGCCTTCATCTCGTCCGCGACGAGCGCGAGCACGGTCGCGGGCGCGGGCGAGGCGAGGTACGCGACGACGTCCTTGACGTCGGCCGCCTTCCAGCGCTCCGGCTCGTCGACGATCACGAGCCGGCCCTCGCCGACGAAGAGGCCGAGCGCGTTGCACGAGGCGACGACGTCCGCACCGGTCGCCTCGCGCGCGCTCAGGTGCTCCGTCGAGTCCTCGCCGATGCGGTCACGGAGCCGGCGCACCGCGCGGGCGATCTTCGGCCTGTCGCTTCCGTGCAGGAGATAGACCGGCTTCAGCTCGTTGGCCACGCCGCCAAGCATAGGCCGCCGCGAGGGCGGCACCCGACGCGAGGCCGGCGGCCGCCGCGGGCGAGCGCGCCTGCGCGCCCGGCAGGCCGCCGAAGAAGCGGGCACAGCCCGCGAGATACGCCGCACCGAGCCCGCTGAGCTGCGCGAGGAGCGGGCCGGCCGGCGGCACGACCGCGGCGAGGAGCGCGAGTGCGAGCATCGGCGCGACGACGGGCGCCGCCGCGGCGTTCGCCGGAACGGTCAGGACCGGGATCGCATGGAAGTGCAGCCACGAGATCGGCGCGGTGCAGAGGCCGCACGCCGCCGAGATCGCGATGCAGTCGTGCGACCACGCCGGCACCGGGTATCCCTCGAGCACCCGCTTGACGCGCGGCGCGACGACGAAGATCGCGACGACGGCGGCGAACGAGAGCTGGAACCCCGGGTCGAGGACGTTCCACGGATTCCAGGCGAGGAGCGCGACGGCGGCCACGAGGAGCGCGTACCAGCGGTCGCGCTGGCGGCCGGTGAGCCAGGCGAGCGACATGAGCGCGCCGGCGATCCCGGCCCGGAGCACCGACGGCTGCGGCCCGACGGCGAGCACGTACGCCGCGATCGCGACGAGCGCCAGCGCCTCGGCGACGAGCCGCGAGAGGCCGGCGAGCAGGGCGAGCCCGGCCGCGCCGCCCGCGACGACGAGCACGTTGCCGCCGCTGACGGCGAGCAGGTGGTAGAGCCCGGAGGCGCGGAAGCGCTGCCGGAGCGAGTCGGAGAGGCCGCCGTCCTCGCCGAGCACGACGCCTTCCAGGACCGCGCGCCGCTCTCCCGCCAGGCCGGGCGTCGACGCGCGGACGAGCCACGCATGCAGGCGGTCGTCGACACCGCCGCGCAGGCGGAGCACGCGCACTCGCGACGCGCGCAGCACGACGTGCACGCCGTGACGGCGGAGCCACGTCCGCTCGTAGTCGGGCGGCGGTCGGAGCGTCCCGAAGACGCGCAGGGTCGCGCCCTGCGGCGGCGCGCGCGGGGCCGGCAGCTGCAAGAGCACCGGCTCGTGCACGGGCTCGCCGCGCCAGCGGCGGACGAGCGCACGCACGTGGACGTCGAAGCGGCCGCGCCTCGGCGGCTCCTCGACCGTCACGGTCGCCTCCCCTGCGGTGTCGATGCTGCGCACGAGCACGCTGCGGTCGAGCGCCTCGAGGCGCTCGCTTCCCCACCACCAGCCCGCGACGAGCAGCACGCACGCGAGCGCGAGCCGCGGCTGGACGACCGCGACGACGCCGACGAGCACCGCGCCCGCGAGCGACGCGCGGAGGGCGGCCGACGCGGCGAGGCCGAGCGCGAGCGCCCCCGCGCACAGGTACGGCGTCCGGAGCCCGGCGACGGGTCACGCGGGATCACGGGACGACGAGCCCCTTCAGCTGCGCGATGCGGCCGGCGCCGATTCCGGGCACGGCGTCGAGCTCGTCGACCGAGTGGAAGGCGCCGTGCGCCTGGCGGAACTCGACGATCTTCTGCGCGGTCGCCGGGCCGATGCCCGGCAGGGCGTCGAGCTGCTCGACCGACGCCGAGTTCAGGTCGACGGGAGCGGTCGCCGAAGGCCCCGCCGCGCCCGCCGCGGCGCCTCCGGAGGCCGCGCCGCGGCGCGGCACGACGACCTGCAGCGCCGTCGGCGAGCGGCGCCGCGAGATTGACGGCGTCGATCTCCGCCCGGCGCGTCGCGCCGCCGGCCGCGGCGACCGCGTCGGCCACCCGCGCGCCCGGCTCGAGCCGGTAGAGGCCGGGCCGCCGAACGGCGCCGGCGACGTCCACGACGAGCCGCTTCGCCGCCGCCGCTCCGCCGGCGGCTCCGGCGGCCGGCGCCGCGGGCGCGCGCAGCGGCGGCACGACGGCGCCCGAGCCCCCGCGCCCCGTGAGCCGCGGCAGCCCGACGAAGAGGAGGAGCGCGAGGAGCAGCACGCCCGCGAGCACGCGGCGCTGCAGCGGCGTGAGCGCGTGCAGATCCATGCCGCGAATCGTCGCGGCCGAACCGTCACGAGACCGTCAAGGCTCCGCGACGGCTGTCGCGCAGGTGCTAGACGACGAGGTTGACGAGCTTGCCGGGCACGACGATCGCCTGCCGCACCTCGCCGCCGTCGAGGTGCGCCTGCACGCGCGGCGACGCCTTCGCGCGGGCGACGAGCTCGTCCTCGGGCAGGCCCGCGTCGACCTCGAACCGGTCGCGCACCTTGCCGTTCACCTGGACGACGAGCTCGAACGTCTCGCGCTCGAGCTGCGACTCGTCGGCGACCGGCCACGGCTCCGCCCACAGGCGCTCGTGGCCGAGGCGCTGCCAGAGCTCCTCGGCGACGTGCGGTGCGTACGGCTGGATGAGCGACACGGCCGTCTCCGCCGCGAACCGGGCCGCTGGATCGGAGGCGCCCGCGCGCGAGAGCTCGTTCACGAGCTCCATCACCGCGGCGATCGGCGTGTTGAACTGGAACCGCCTGCCGATGTCGTCGCTGACGCGCGCGATCGTCGCATGCGCCTTCTGCGCCAGCGGGCCGGCGACCGGACCGGCGGGCGCCGGCGCGTCGCACACCTCGAGCACGAGGCGCCACAACCGCCGCACGAAGCGCGACATGCCCTCGATGCCGGTCTCGGTCCACTCCATGTCCTGGTCGGCAGGCCCGAGGAAGAGGATGTAGAGGCGCACCGCGTCGGCGCCGTACTCCTGGACGAGCGCGTCGGGGCCCGTGACGTTGCCCTTCGACTTCGACATCTTCGAGCCGCCCATCTGCACCCACCCCTGGTGGAACAGGCGCGCGAACGGCTCGCGGAAGCCGACCATGTTCAGGTCGTTCAGCACCTTCACGAAGAACCGCGAATAGAGCAGGTGCCCCGTCGCGTGGTCGATGCCGCCGATGTACTGCGACACGGGCAGCCAGTAGTCGACGGGCGCGCGCTCGAACGGCGCCTCGTCGTTCCGCGGGTCGACGTAGCGCAGGAAGTACCACGCCGAGTCGACGAACGTGTCCATCGTGTCGGCCTCGCGCCGGCCCTCCTTCCCGCAGCGCGGGCACGGGGCGCGCATCCACTCCTCGTTCGAGGCGAGCGGCGGCTGGCCCTTCGGCCGGTAGTCGTCCACCTCGGGCAGCAGCAGGGGCAGCTCGTCCTCGGGCAACGGCACCTCGCCGCAGTCGCCGCAGTAGACGATCGGGATCGGCGCGCCCCAGTAGCGCTGCCGCGAGAAGCTCCAGTCGCGCAGCCGGTAGTTGACCGTCGGCTTGCCGCGCCCGCGCTCCTCGAGCCACGCGACGATCGCGCGCTTCGCGTCGTCGCTCGCCATGCCGGTGAACTCGCCCGAGTCGACGAGCGTCCCGTCGTCGGCGATCACCGGGACGATCGGCAGGCCGAAGCGCTCCGCGAACGCGCCGTCGCGCTCGTCGTGCGCGGGAACCGCCATCAGCGCGCCGGTGCCGTAGTCCATCAGCACGTAGTCGGCCACCCAGACCGGGATCTGCGCGCCGTTCACCGGGTTCGTGATCGTGATGCCCGTGTCGACACCCGTCTTCTCCTCGCGGGCGGCGCGCTCCTCGGCCGGCTTCGCGCCCGCGTGCAGCACGTAGTCGCGCAGCACGTCGGCGTTCGGCGAGTGCGCGATCAGCGCCTCGACGAGCGGGTGCTCCGGCGCGAGCACGAAGAACGTCGCGCCGAAGAGCGTGTCGGCGCGTGTCGTGAAAACCGGTACGTCGGTGTCGAGCGCCTCGATCCTGAAGTCGACCTCGGCCCCCTCGGAGCGGCCGATCCAGTTGCGCTGGATCGTCATCGTGCGCTCGGGCCACTCGCCGTCCGGCGGCAGCTCGTACGTCAGGAGCTCGTCGGCGTACTGCGTGATCTTGAAGAACCACTGCGTCAGCTTCCGCAGCTCGACCTCGGCGCCGCAGCGCTCGCAGCGGCCGTCGATCACCTGCTCGTTCGCGAGCACCGTCTGGTCGTTCGGGCACCAGTTGACCGGCGCTTCCTTGCGGTAGGCGAGGCCGGCCTCGAAGAACTTCAGGAAGAGCCACTGCGTCCAGCGGTAGAACTCGGGGTCGTGCGTCGAGACCTCCCGGTCCCAGTCGATCGCCCAGCCGAGCGTCTTCATCTGCTCGCGGATCGAGACGATGTTGCGCTCGGTGATCTCGCGCGGGTGGCCGCCCTCCTTGATCGCCGCGTTCTCGGCCGGGAGCCCGAACGAGTCGTAGCCCATCGGCCGCAGCACGCGCCAGCCGTGGCGGCGGCGGAAGTGCGTGACGACGTCGCCCATCGTGTAGTTGAGGACGTGGCCCATGTGCAGGATCCCGGACGGGTACGGGAGCATCTCGAGCTGGTACCAGTGGGGCTCGTCGGCGGCGCCCGGCTCGGGATTCGAGACGTAGAAGGCCCTCGCGTCCTCCCAGACGCGCTGCCACTTGCGCTCGATCGCCGCCGCGTCGTATCTCGCTGTGTCCATGTCGTTCATAGAGACGAAAAAGCCTCTCCGGAGAGAGGCCGTGGGGAGCCGCCGCGGCGTGTGCCGCGTGTCGTCCCCTGAGCTAGAGAAGCAGTCCCTTCATCGACGGTGATACTAGCAAGCTGTGCTCGACCTTTTTCCCGATTCCGCGCGCGTCGACGGCGGCGTGCTCGTGCTCGGCGGCGTGCCGGCGACGACGCTCGCGGAGAGCCACGGGACGCCCCTCGTCGTCTACTGCGAGCAGACGATCCGCGCGCAGGCCCGCGCCTACGGCGAGGCCGCTCCCGGCGCGCTCGTCGTCTACGGGACGAAGGCATTCGCGAACGTCGCGGTGCTGCGCGTGCTCGCCGACGAGGGCGTCGGCGCCGACGTCTCGACCCTCGGCGAGCTGCGCTTCGCGCAGGCGGCGGGGATCCCCGGCGAGCGGCTCGTCTTCCACGGCAACAACAAGTCCGACGAGGAGCTCCGCGCCGCTGCGGACGCGGGCGCGCTCGTCGTGCTCGACGCGCCGTGGGAGGTCGAGCGCGCCGTCGAGGCCGGCGTCGGCCGCGTGCTCGTGCGCCTGACGCCGGGCGTCCCCGCGGCGACGCACCGCTCGATCCAGACCGCTCACTCGGGCTCGAAGTTCGGCTTCCCGTTCGAGAGCGCCGTCGGGGCGATCGCCCATGCGCGCCTCCGCGGCCTCGACGTCGAGGGGGTGCACGTGCACATCGGCTCGCAGCTCACGCAGGTCGACGAGAGCATCGTCGCCGTCGAGCGCGTCGTCGCGTTCTGCGAGGAGATGCGCGACCACTGGCAGTGGGAGCCCCGGGTGATCGACGTCGGCGGCGGGCTCGGCGTCGCGCACACGCGTGACGAGCACGTCCCGACCGTCGCCGAGTTCGTCGAGCCGCTCGTGCGCGCCGTCGGCGAGCACTGGCCCGAGGCGCAGGTCGTGCTCGAGCCGGGACGCTCGCTCGTCGGCCGCGCCGGCGTCACGCTCTACCGCGTCGGGGCGATGAAGGAGAGCGGCGGCGTGAGCTACGTCGCGGTCGACGGCGGCATGTCCGACAACCCCCGGCCGCAGCTCTACGGCGCCCGCTACGAGGCGCTCCTCGCCAACCGCGCGGACGAGCTCGCCGACGGCGTCTTCCGGATCGCCGGCAAGCACTGCGAGTCGGGCGACGTGCTGATCGACGCGGCCGACCTGCCGCGCCCCGAGCTCGGCGACCTCGTCGCGGTGCCCGCCACGGGCGCGTACACGCTTGCGATGGGCTCGACGTACAACAGCGTGCCGCGGCCCGCGGTCGTGATGGTCGCCGACGGGGCCGCACGCGAGATCCGCCGCCGCGAGGTCGTCGACGACCTTCTGCGGTACGAGATCGGTACGCTGAACCGGTGATGCAGCGCCGTCTCGCCGTCCCCGGGGTCATCCTCGTCGCGCTGGCCGCGGCGATGTGGGGCACCGACCCGATCCTGCGCAAGCCGCTCGGCGCGACGACCACCGCGACGACGATCGTCTTCGGCGAGCACGTGCTGCTCGTCGTCCTGACGCTGCCGCTCCTCCTCCCCGCGCTCCGCGCCGTCGTGAAGGCGGGCCCGCGCTACGTCGCGGCCGGCGGTCGCGGTCGGGGCCGGCGCGTCGGCGATCGCGACGATCCTCTTCACCGAGGCGCTCTTCCACGGCGACTTCATCACGCCGGTCGTGATCCAGAAGATCCAGCCGCTCGTCGCCGTCGCCGGCGCGGCGGCCCTTCTCGGCGAGCGGCCGCGGCCGCGCTTCGCGTGGTTCCTCCTGCCGGCGCTCGTCGGCTTCTGGCTCGTCAACCAGCCCCACCCGCTCGACCCGCAGGCGAAGGGCCTCGTGCCGATCATCGAGGCGCTCGCGGCCGCGCGTCATGTGGGCGCTCGGCACCGTGCTCGGCCGCTATCTCGGCCGCGAGCTCGAGTTCCAGCACATCCTCAGCCTCCGCTTCTTCTTCGGGCTCGTCGCGAGCGCGATCGCGCTGCCGATCATGGGCGCGAAGGCGTACGCCGGCGCGCACGACAGCCTCTGGATCGCCTACCTCGCGGTCGTCACCGGGCTCGTGGCGCTCGGGCTCTACTACTACGCGCTGAAGCGCACGCCCGCGGTGCTCGCCGTCGCTCGCCGAGCTCACCTATCCGGCGATCGCCGTCATCGCCGGGATCTACGCCTACAACTCGCACCTGCGCTGGTCGCAGTGGATCGGCGTCGGTCATGATCGTCGGCATCGTCACGCTCCTTCCGGTTCAGCGCCGGCGGAAGATCGTCGCCCTCCCGGCGGCTGCCCCGAGCCCCGCGTAGCCCGTCCCGAAAACGCGGCCCAACCCGAAATCGTTCGGTGTTAGGCTCACGGCCCGTGGATCTGCGCGACAACCCGGACGAGGCCGCCTTCCGCAGCGAGCTCCGCGCGTGGCTCGACGCGAACCTGCCGGAGGAGCGCCGCGGCGGCCGGGGCGGCGCGCAGCGGTTCGACGACCCGTTCGGCCGCGAGTGGAGCCGGATGCTCTACGACGCCGGCTACGCGGGCCTGACCTGGCCGAAGGAGTACGGCGGCGCCGGCGCGCCCTACAGCTTCCAGGCGATCTTCTACGAGGAGATGGCCCGCGCGCACGCGCCCGGCCACGTCGGCGTGATCGGCCTCGGCATGGCGGGGCCGACGATCATCGCGCACGGGAGCGACGAGCAGAAGCAGGCGCACCTCTCGAAGATCCTCTCGGCGGAGGAGATCTGGTGCCAGGGCTTCTCGGAGCCGGACGCGGGCTCCGACCTCGCGGCCGCGCGCACGCGCGCCGAGCGGCGCGGCGACGTCTACGTCGTCAACGGCCAGAAGGTCTGGTCGTCGTTCGCGCACATCGCCGACTACTGCATCCTCGTCACGCAGAGCGACCCCGACGCGCCGCGCTACCGCAACCTCACGTATCTGATCGTCGACATGCACGCGCCCGGCGTCGAGGTGCGGCCGTTGCGGCAGATCACCGGCGAGGCGGAGTTCAACGAGATCTTCTTCGACGACGTCGAGGTGCCCGTCTCGAACCGGCTCGGCGAAGAGGGCGAGGGCTGGCAGGTCGCGATGACGACGCTGCTGCACGAGCGCGGCACGCTCGGCTTCGCGCTCACCGCCGCGCTCGAGTCGAGCGTCGACCGCCTGCTCGACGTCGCGCGCGAGCGCGTGAACGGCGACGCGGGCGCGCGCGAGCGCGTCGCGACCGAGTGGATCGAGCTGCAGGCGCTCCGCTACACGAACTACCGCTCGCTCGGCGCCTACCAGCGCACCGGCGTGCCCGGCCCCGAGGGCTCCGCGATCAAGCTGCGCTGGTCGGAGCAGAACCAGCGGCTGACGAAGCTCGGCCGCGAGCTCCTCGGCGCGGAGGGGATCCTCGACGACGGCTGGTGGCACCACCAGCAGCTGCGGAGCCGCGGCAACACGATCGAGGCCGGCACCTCCGAGGTGCTGCGGAACATCGTCTCCGAGCGCGTGCTCGGGCTGCCCCGGAGCCGGTGAGGGAGGCCGCCGATGGACTTCGCGTTCACCGAGGAGCAGCTCGAGCTGAAGCGGCAGGCGCGCGCGTGGCTCGCCGAGCGGTATCCGCTCGACCGGGACTTCGACGGAGCGCAGGACGACCGCTGGGGCGAGCTCGCCGAGCTCGGCTGGCTCGGCGTCTCCGTGAGCGAGGACGAGGGCGGCGCCGGCCTCGGCTTCGTCGAGGAGGCGATCCTGCTCGAGGAGCTCGGCTACGCGCTCTATCCCGGCCCGTATCTCGCCACCGTCGGCTTCGCGCTCGCCGCGCTCGGCCCGGAGGACCGCGCGGCGGTCGCCGCGGGCGAGGCGAAGTGGTCGGCCGAGGTCAACCACCTCACGCCCTGGCTCTCGTCCGTCGACCGGGTGGTCGACATGGACGGGAACGCGCAGCCCGCGCGCGGCGAGGAGCTCGCCTCCGTCGACCCGTCGCGGCCGCTCGGCCGCCTCGAGCGCACGAACGGCAGCCCGCTCCCCGGGCCGCGCGACATCGCGCGCGCCCGCACCGCGATGGCCGCCGAGGCGCTCGGCGTCGCGCAGCGCGTCCTCGAGCTCGGGGTCGAGCACGCGTCGACGCGGCAGCAGTTCGGCAAGCCGATCGGCGTCTATCAGGCCGTCTCGCACCAGCTCGCGAACACGTACGCCGACGTCGAGCTCGCGCGGTCGCTCACCTACTGGGCGGCGTGGTGCGTCGCCGAGGACGACGAGCAGGCGCCGGTCGCAGCCGCCGCGGCCAAGGCGTTCACCGCCGAAGCCGCCGTCGCCGCGTGCGAGCGCTCGATCCAGGTGCACGGCGGCACGGGCTTCACCTGGGAGCATCCGCTCCACCGCTTCTACAAGCGCGCGCTCTGGCTCGAAGGCTGCGGCTCGCGGCCTCCCGAGCTCCGGCTCGAAGTCGCGGACGCCCTGCTCGGCGCCGTCGTTCCCGTCTAGCTCGAGGAGGCTCCCGTGGACGGCCTGATGATGGACTTCCCGCTCACGCTGACGCACATCCTGAAGCGCGCCGAGACGTTCTTCGGCGAGGGCGAGATCGTCACGCGCCTGCCGGACAAGACGTTCCACCGCACGAACTACCGCGAGACGATGCGGCGCGCGAAGCAGCTCGCGGTCGCGCTGCAGAAGCTCGGGCTCGAGCCGGGCACGCGCGTCGCGACGCTCTGCTGGAACCACCACCAGCATCACGAGGCGTACTTCGGGATCCCGTGCGGCGGCTTCGTCCTGCACACGCTGAACCTCCGCCTGCACCCGAACGACCTCGCGTACATCGCGACGCACGCCGAGGACCGCGCGGTGATCGTCGACCGCTCGCTGCTGCCGCTGCTCGAGCAGTTCAAGGACCGAACGAAGATCGAGCACGTCTTCGTCGTCGAGGACTCCTACGAGGATCTGCTCGCGACCGCGTCGCCGGACGAGTGGCGCGACCCGGGCCTCGACGAGAACGAGGCCGCCGCGATGTGCTACACGAGCGGCACCACCGGGCTGCCGAAGGGCGTCGTCTACTCGCACCGCAGCACCGTCCTGCACGCGCTCGGCGTCGGCGCCAACAACCCGCTCGGCCTGGGCGTCGCGCTGAACGACGCGATCCTGCCGGTCGTGCCGATGTTCCACGCGAACGCCTGGGGCTACCCCTACCTCGCGACGCTGCAGGGCGCGAAGCTCGTCTACCCGGGCCCGCATCTCGACCCGGAGAGCCTGCTCGACGCCATGGTGCAGGAGAAGGTCGCGTGGGCCGCCGGCGTGCCGACGATCTGGATGGGCATCCTCCAGCTGCTCGACGCGAGCCCCGGCAAGTGGGACCTCTCGCACATGAAGGCGATGCTCGTCGGCGGCTCCGCAGTGCCGCGCGCGATGATCGCCGGCTACGAGCAGCGCCACGGGTTGCGCATCGTGCAGGGCTGGGGCATGACCGAGACCTCGCCCGTCGCCTCGACGGCCGCGCTGCCGTACGACCTCGCGGACGCCGACGACGACACGCGGTGGGACTTCCAGGCGATGGCGGGGATGCCGCTCGGCTTCGTCGAGATCCGCGCGCGCGTCGGCGACGACGAGATCCCGTGGGACGGCGAGTCGATGGGCGAGCTCGAGGTGCGCGGCCCGTGGGTCGCGTCCGGCTACTACGACACGCCGGAGCAGGCCGACCGGTGGACCGACGACGGCTGGTTCCGCACCGGCGACATCGTCTCGATCCACCCGCGCGGCTTCATCCAGATCAAGGACCGCTCGAAGGACGTGATCAAGTCGGGCGGCGAGTGGATCTCGTCGGTCGAGCTCGAGAACGCGCTGATGGCGCACCCGGCGGTCGCCGAGGCGGCGGTGATCGCCGTCCCCGACGACAAGTGGGCCGAGCGCCCGCTCGCCGCCGTCGTCCTGCGCGAGGGCGCGTCGGCGAGCGCCGACGAGCTGCGGGCGTTCCTTGCGCCGAGCTTCGCGAAGTGGTGGCTGCCGGAGCGGTTCGAGTTCGTCTCGGAGATCCCGAAGACGAGCGTCGGCAAGTTCAAGAAGATGGCGCTGCGCGAGCAGTTCGCGCAGGAGCCGGCCCAGACGACTTGAGAGCCGCGCTCCTCCGTGAGGTGGACGGGCCGTTCGAGCTCGTGGATCTGCCCGATCCCGAGACCGGCGGCAGGGTGCTCGTACGGGTGCGCGCGGCCGGGGTGAACTTCGCCGACGTGCTCGTGCGCCGCGGGCGGTACCCGCAGATGCCCGAGCTCCCCGCGGTGCTCGGCTCGGAGATCGCCGGCGAGCTCGAGGACGGCACCCGGGTGATGGCGATCACGTCGGGCGCGGGCGGCTACGCCGAGCTCGCCGCCGTCGAGCGCGCACAGGTCGTGCCGCTGCCGGAGCACGCGTCGTTCGCGGAGGGCGCGGCGTTCCTCCTCACCTTCCTGACGGCGTACATCCCGCTGACGCGGCAGGCGCGGCTCGGCCCGGGGACGCGCGTGCTCGTGCACGCCGCCGCCGGCGGCGTCGGCAGCGCCGCCGTGCAGCTTGCGCGCGCCTTCGGAGCGCAGGTCGTCGCGGCGGTCGGCTCGGCCGACAAGCTCGACGTCTGCGCGCGCCTCGGCGCGACCGAGTCGTACGTCTACGACGAGCTGCCCGATGACCTCAAGGTCGACGTCGTCGTCGACCCCGTCGGCGGCGAGCTCTTCTCGCAGGGGATCGCGCGGCTGCGCCCGCTCGGCGTGCTGCTCGCGCTCGGCTCGGCGGCAGGCCCGTGGCCCGAGACGAGCCCCGGCCTCCTCGTCGGCCGGAACGTCGGCGTGCAGGGGTTCTATCTCGGCCGGCTGCTGCGGCTCGACCCCGAGCTCGTCGGCGCCGCGGTCGGCGAGCTGCTCGCGCTCTGGCAGACCGGCGCGTTCACGCCGCTCGTCGGCGCGGAGCTGCCGCTCGCCGAGGTCGAGCGCGCGCACGAGCTGCTCGAGTCGCGCGGCAGCGTCGGCAAGGTGGTGCTCGTCCCGTGAGGGCCCTCGTCACCGGCGGCCGCGGCGGGATCGGGCAGGCCATCGCCGCCGCCCTCGGCGACGCGGACGTCGTGCTGCTCGACCTGCCGGAGTTCGACGTCTCCGACTCCGCGGCGTGGCGCTCGCTCGACGGGGAGTTCGACGCCGCGTTCCTGAACGCCGGCGTCGTCACCGGCGCGGAGGACATCGGCTCGCTCACCGACGAGCAGTACCGGCGTGCGGTCGGCGCGAACGTCGACGGCGTCGTCTTCGGCGTGCGCGAGTGCGCCGCGCGGCTGATGCCGAGGGGCGGCGCGATCGTCGCGACCGCGTCGCTCGCCGGGCTGACCGCCACGCCGATGGATCCGGTCTACGCGCTGACGAAGCATGCTGTCGTCGGCTTCGTGCGGAGCGCCGCGCCGCAGCTCGCGGCGCGCGGCATCCGCATCAACGCGCTCTGCCCCGGGTTCACCGACACGCCGATCGTGGTCGACGAGATCCGCGGCGAGCTGCCGGCGCCGCTGATGGAGCCGTCGTTCGTCGCGCAGGCGGCGCTCGAGGCCCTGCACGACGAGGAGACCGGCGGCGCCTGGGTCGCGCAGCCGAACCGGATCGTCCGCTTCCGCTTCCCGAACATCCCGGGGCCTCGCTGATGACGAGGTCGCGCCGCGGCTGGGGCGGCGACCTGCCGTCGCCGCACATCTGGCTGACGCTCGGCTACCGCGCCGTACGGCAGGGCGACGGCGAGTCGGTGATCGAGTGGGACGCGACACCGGAATACTGCTTCCAGGCGCCGTCGGG
Source organism: uncultured Actinomycetes bacterium (assembly GCA_963831405.1). GTDB lineage: Bacteria > Actinomycetota > Thermoleophilia > Gaiellales > Gaiellaceae > Palsa-739. The sequence continues at coordinate 146,753 of CAWHPX010000009.1, read as the reverse complement.
GCCGATCGTGCACGGCGGGATGGTCACGACGCTCCTCGACACCGCGATGGGCGGCGCGTGCTGGTCGCTCCTCGAGGAGGACGAGAGCTTCCTCACCGCCGACCTGCGCGTCGAGTTCATGCGCTCGGCCCGGCCGGGGACGCTTCGCTGCGAGGGGCGCGTCGTGCAGCGGAACCGCCGCGTTGCGTTCTGCTCGGCCGATCTCTACGACGGCGAGGACACGCTGCTGGCGTCGTCGCGGTGCACGCAGATCATCCGCCGCGACGGCTGAGCCGCCGCACGAGGTTCGCCTTCACGACCGGCCAGTCGTCGTCGATGACGGCGTACCAGGCCGAGTCGCGCCGCTCGCCGCCGCGCACGAGCATGTGCTTGCGGAAGACGCCCTCGAACGTCGCGGGCAGCTTTGCGAGCGCGGCGCGGGAGCGGTCGTTCCGCGCGTCGGTCTTGAACTCGACCCGCAGGAAGCCCTCGTCCTCGAATGCGTGCTGCAGGAGCAGCAGCTTGCCCTCGATGTTCGCGCCGCTCCCCCACGCCGCCGGGTTGAGCCACGTGTTGCCGATCTCGACCACGCGGTCGTCGGCGCGCACGTTGAGATAGCTCGTGTGGCCCACGAGCTTCGCGTCGAGGTAGTGCGCGAAGCCGAGGTCGACCGTGGCGAGCCACTCGTCGAAGAGCGCGCGGCTCTCGTCGCCGCGGATGCGCATCGAGCTGCCAGGCGCGCGCGTCCTGCGCAACCTCCCACAACGCGTCGGCGTGTCGCGCTTCGAGCGGCTCGAGCCGCACGTGCTCGCCCTCGAGCGCTACGTGAAGCGCCAGCTGCCGCCGTCCTCGTAGGCGCGGAGAATCCGGCGGGCGACGACCATCTTGTGGACCTCGTCCGGCCCGTCGTAGATGCGGCCGGCGCGCGCCACCCGCCACATGCCCGCGAGGGGCGTGTCGTCGGTCACGCCGAGGCCGCCGTGCACCTGCACGGCGCGGTCGATCACCTCGCCGAGCACCTTGGCCGCGTAGAACTTGATCGACGAGATCTCGACGCGCGCCTCGTCGCCCTCGTCGATGCGCTGTGCGGCCTGCAGCGTCATCAGGCGGCAGGCCTGGATCTCGGCGGCCGACTCGGCGATCCAGTTCTGGATCGTCTGCTTGTCGGCGAGCGCCTCGCCGAACGTCGTGCGCTCGAGCGCGTACGCGCACATGAGGTCGAACGCGCGCTGCATCTGCCCGAGCCAGCGCATGACGTGGTGGATGCGCCCCGGGCCGAGCCGCTTCTGCGCGATGCGGAAGCCGTCGCCGGGCTCGCCGAGCACGTTCTCGGCCGGCACGCGCACGTCGGTGAAGCGCGTCTCGCAGTGCGTCGCCCAGCCGTGGCCGAGGTGACCCATGACGGGGATCTTCCGCACGAGCTCGTAGCCCGGCGTGTCGGTCGGCACGATGATCATCGACGCGCGCCGGTGCGGTTGCGCGTCGGGATCGGTGACGACCATGACGATGCCGAAGCCCGCGCCGTCGGCGCCCGACGAGAACCACTTGTGCGCGTTGATGACCCACTCGTCGCCGTCGCGCTCCGCACGGCCGCGCAGGCTCGTCGGGTCGGAGCCGGAGACCTCGGGCTCGGTCATCCCGAAGAACGACCGCGTCGCGCCCGAGACGAGCGGCGCGAGGAACGCCTGCTTCTGCCGGTCGGTGCCGAAGAGGTGGAGGATCTCGCCGTTGCCGGCGTCGGGCGCCTGGCAGCCGAAGACGAGCTGCGCCATCATGCTCCGCCCGATCTCCTCGTTCAGGTAGGCGTACTCGATGAAGCCGCTGCCCGAGCCGCCGGCCTCCGGCGGCAGGTGCGGCGCCCAGAGCCCCGCGTCCTTCGCCCGCTGCTGGAGCTCCTTCACGAGCGCGTCCGCGGCCTCGTCCTCGCGGGCGAGCGCCTGCTCGTTCGGGTAGACGTGCTCCGCCATGAAGGCGCGCACCTGCTCCCGCCGCCCGGCGACGAGGTCAGGGATGACAACGGTCGCCATGTCCAGCAATGATCGCAGAGATGCGTGAGGCGCTCCAGCCGCACCTGGCCGCGATCCTCGGCCGCGACGTCGAGCTCTCCGAGCCCGTGCTGCTCGCGGGCGGGGCGTCGAAGGAGGCCTGGTCGGTCGACGCCGACGGCGAGCGCCTGCTCGTGCGGCGCGCGGCCGGCGGTGTCATCCACACGCACACGCTCTCGCTCGCCGACGAGTTCGCGACGATCGAGGCCGCGCACGCGGCGGGCGTGAGGGTCCCGCGACCCTACGGCTACATCCCCGAGCTCGAGGGGCGCGAGGCGTTCGTGATGGAACGCCTCGAGGGCGACACGATCGGCAGGCGGATCGTGCAGAAGGACGAGCTCGCAGCCGCACGCGACGCCTTGCCCGTGCAGATGGCGGACGAGCTCGCGAAGATCCACGCGATTCCGCCGGCACGCGTGCCGTTCCTCACGGAGACGCGGCTCGAGCGCATGGTGGCCGAGCTCGACGACGTCGGCGAGCCGCACCCCGCGATCGAGCTCGGGCTCTGGTGGCTGCGCGAGAACCGGCCGGCCCCACGCGACGCCGTCGTCGTGCACGGCGACTTCCGCATCGGCAACCTCGTCGTCGGCGACCACGGCCTCGTCGGCGTGCTCGACTGGGAGTTCGCGCATCTCGACGACCCGGTGCGCGACCTTGCGTTCTCGCTCGTGCGTGCGTGGCGCTTCGGCGTGCCGGCGAAGCGGCTCGGCGGCATCGGCCCGGTCGAGCCGTACCTCGAGCGCTACAACGACCTGACCGGGCGTGAGGTGACGTACGAGGAGCTCGACTACTGGGAGCTCGCCGGGAACGTCGGCTGGGCGATCGGCTGCCTCACCCAGATGCAGCGGCATCTCACCGGGCAGGACCGGAGCGTCGAGCTCGCGACGCTCGGCCGGCTCGGGGCCGAGGTCGAGTACGAGATCGTGCACCTGCTGGAGCGGGTGGCGGCGTGAGACGCACGGTCCTCGCGGGCCGCGCGCTCGTCGTCCTCGCGCTCGGGATCCCGCTCTTCGGCTGGATCGACCTCACCTCCTGGAGGCTCGGCGAGGACACGACCGTGTGGGACATCGGCTACGGCGGGCTGACCGGCATCCTGCTGCCCGCGGCGTTCCTCTGGCCCTCGCCCGTCCAGGCGCTCGCGGGGGCGGCCGGGTACGGCGCCGCGGGAATCGCCGGCGGCCAGGCGCGCTACGTCGTCGTGGCGGGCTGCGTCGCGGCCGCCGCAATCCTCCTCCTCGGCGCCCGCCCGCGGCGGGCGCCGCTCCGGCTGCCGCTCGCGGGCCTCGCGCTCCTCGCGACGCCGGCGCTCGTCGTGCTCGCGGTGCACGCGACCCGCAAGGAGCGGGCTCACCTCACCTCGGAAGCGCACGCGCGGCCTGCACGCGTGGGCCGGCGTCGCCGCCTTCGCGATCGCCGCCGCACTCGTCGCCTGGGTTGCGGCGGCGGGCTTCCGACCCAGGCTCGCCGGTTGGAGCGCGGGCCTCGCCGTGGCGTACTTCGGGCTCGCGAGCGTGCTCGACCCGAACGCGGCGGCGAGCGTCGGCACGGTGCTCGGCGCGGCGGCGATCGCCTGGGGTGCGGCGTTCGCGGCGACCGCGGAGATACGGCGGTGACCGAGCGCCCGACACCGCAGGAGCTGACCGAGGCCATCCTCGAGTTCCTCGGCGGCGAGATCCTGCCGACGCTGACCGACCGGCGCCTGCGCTTCCGGATGCTCGTCGCGATGAACGCGCTCTCGATCGTCTACCGGGAGCTCGAGGCGCTGCCCGTCGCCGACGATTCCGAGGAGCGCGCCCTCGCGCGCGCGATCCGCGCGGGCGACGTGCCGCCCGGCACCCTGCGCAGGGTCAAGGCGGACGTCGCGGCGCGGTTGCGGATCGCCTCGCCGCGGTACCTTGAGTCCTACGGTGAAGGGGCCTCCGGGTAGACGGCGCGTCGAGAAGATGCGCGAGCGCGAGCGGACGGTCGGGCTCGAGCCGGACGACGACGCCGCGCGGTGGCTCGACGCGAACGCGCCGAGGGAGGAGCCCCGACCGCCGAAGGCGGCCGGGAAGTCGAAGCTCCTGCACCGCTGGCGGCAGGCGCAGCAGAAGCGCCCCTCGTAGGGCCGGGAAATCCGGGATTTCCCGGATGGACGGCTCGGCCGCCGCGCTTAGGCTCGCCGCATGCGACGTCCCGCCTGGAAGCCTGCCACCGCCGAAGCGGCCATCGTCCTGCTCGCCGTCGGGCTCGCGTTCGCGGCCGCGTTCGCCGGCTGGGCCGTCGGCCACGCGACCCGTGAGGGCCCGGCTCCCGCCGCCGCGGCGAGCTCCGCGCCGGTCGACCCGCACGTCGCGGCCGGGGCGCACTCCTTCGTCGACTTCGCCTGCTCCCAGTGCCACGGCGACCGCGGGCGCGGCGGCGTCTCGCCCGACGTGCCGGCCCTGACCGAGGTCGGGAAGGCGCTGACGCCCGGAAGGCTCCGCTCGATCATCGACCACGGCATCGGGGCCTCCGGCAACCCGGACAAGCCGTTCATGCCGGTCTGGGGCTCGGTGATCTCGAGCCGGCAGGTGTCGGATCTCATCGCCTATCTCCGTGCCGGCCTGCCGGCCGTCGCGACGGCCGAGCCGAAGCCGGTCCCGCAGGGGCAGGGGGCGGCGGTCGAGGGCGGCGCGCTCTACGTCCGCTACGGCTGCATCAACTGCCACGGCCCGAACGGCCTCGGCGGCGTGCCGAACCCCCAGTCGCCGGACAAGACCATCCCGCCGCTCGCCGGGGCGGGCTTCCGGGAGGAGTTCAACACGGACAAGAAGATCACCGACTTCATCCGCTCGGGCAGCGTGCTCGGCCGCGCGCCCATCGTCAGCATGCCCCACTGGGGCGGGATCATCCCGGAGCCCCAGCTCGCGGCGCTCGTCGCCTATCTCAAGACGCTGAAGTCCGGCTAGAACGCGCTCTCGCCCGTCAGCGCCCGCCCGATCAGGAGCTTCTGGATCTGGCTCGTCCCCTCGTAGAGGGTGCTCACGCGGGCGTCGCGCAGGTACTTCTGCACGGGGTACTCGTCGATGTAGCCGTAGCCGCCGTGCACCTGGACGGCCGCGTTCGCGGCCCGGACGGCGACCTCGCTCGCGTAGTACTTCGCCTGCGACGCCGCGAGCGTGTACGGCCGGCCGGCATCGGCGAGCGAGGCGGCGCGCCAGGCGAGGAGCCGGGCGGCCTCGGTCTCGACGGACATATCTGCGAGCAGCTCCTGCACGAGCTGGAAGGCCGCGATCGGCTTGCCGAACTGGCTGCGCTCGGCCGCGTACGCCGTCGACGCGTCGAGGCAGCCCGCCGCGATCCCGACGGAGCCCGCCGCGAGCGAGATGCGCCCGTTGTCGAGCGCCGACATCGCCACCTTGAACCCGGCGCCCTCCTCGCCGAGCCGGGCCGAGTCCGGAACGCGGACGCCGTCGAGAAAGAGCTCGGCGGTGTCCTGCGCGCGCAGGCCGAGCTTGCCGTCGATCCTCACCGCGGAGAAGCCCTCGACGGCGGTCGGCACGAGGAAGCACGTGACGCCGCGCGCGCCCGCGCCCCCCGTGCGCGCGAAGACGAGCGCGACGCCCGCCCACGAGCCGAGCGTGATGAAGAGCTTCGAGCCGTTCAGCACCCAGTGGTCGCCCTCGCGGTCGGCGCGCGTCAGAAGCGACGCGGGGTCCGAGCCGCTTCCCGGCTCGGTCAGCGCGTAGCAGCCGAGCGCCTCGCCGCTGCAGAGCTTCGGCAGCCACTCGACTTTCTGCTCGTCGGTTCCCCAGCTCGCAATCGTCTTCCCGACGAGGCCGTTCGAGACCGAGACGATGCCGCGCACGGAGGAGTCCGCGCGCCCGAGCTCTTCCATCACGATGCAGTAGGAGACCGAGTCGAGCCCCATGCCGCCGTAGGCCTCCGGCAGCGCGCAGCCGAGAAAGCCGACGTCGGCGAGCTTCGCGACGATGCCGGGATCCATCCGCTCGGTGCGGTCCCACGCGCGGGCGTGCGGCACGATCTCGCGGTCGCAGAAGTCCCGCGCAGTCTCACGGATGAGCTCCTGCTCCTCGGACGGCGCGAAGTCCACCACCGACGTATTCTCTCGCAGATGCCGAACCTCGAGGGCAAGGTCGCGATCGTCACCGGCGCGGGACGCGGCATCGGCCGCGCGCACGCGCTCGCCCTCGCGGCCGCCGGCGCACGCGTCGTCGTCAACGACCTCGGCGCGGCGTTGAGCGGCCAGGGCCACGACGACACGCCCGCGCAGCAGGTCGTGCAGGAGATCGAGGCAGCGGGCGGCGAAGCCGCGGCGAACGGCGAGAACGTCGCCGACTTCGCCGGCGCCGAGCGCCTCGTGCAGCAGGCGATCGGGCAGTACGGCCGTCTCGACATCCTCGTCAACAACGCCGGGATCCTGCGCGACCGCATGCTCGTGAACATGACCGAGGACGAGTGGGATGCCGTCATCGCGGTGCATCTCAAGGGCCATTTCGCACCGACCCGGCACGCAGCCGCGCACTGGCGCGAGCGCGCGAAGTCCGGCGAGGACGTCAAGGCGCGCGTCGTCAACACGTCGAGCCCCTCCGGTGTGTTCGGCAACGTCGGCCAGGCGAACTACGGCGCGGCGAAAGCCGGCATCGCCGGCCTCACGCTGATCGCCGCGCAGGAGCTGCAGCGCTACGGCGTCACGGTGAACTGCCTCGCACCGAATGCGCGCACGCGCATGACCGAGGAGACGTTCGACATGGGCGGCGCCGCCGGAGGGCTTCGATCCGCTCGATCCGTCGAACATCTCGCCCCTCGTCGTCGCGCTCTGCGCCGACGAGGCTCAGTCGATCACCGGCCAGGTCTTCCACATCTGGGGCGGCGCGATCAACGCGCTGCGGGGCTGGACTGCGGGCGAGCTCTTCGCGACCGACGAGGGCTGGGAAGCCGACGCGCTGCTCGGCGAGCTCGTCGCACGGTTCCCCGACGGCGTGGCGCCGCCGGGGATGGCCGCCGGCATGCAGGCCGCCGGCGGCAAGTCGCTCGGCCGGCAGTGAGCGCGCCCGCGCGGCGGCGCGTCTACCTGATGCGCCATGCGCAGGTGCGCTACTTCCAGGGCCGGCATCCGCACGACGTGACGCTCACCGACGAGGGCCGCACGCAGGCGGAGGCGGCTGCGGCCGCGCTCGCCGGCATCCGCTTCGATCGCGTGCTCACGAGCGGCCTGCCGCGAACGGTCGAGACCGCCGGCGTGGTCGCTCCCGACGCCGAGATCGAGGCGAATCACGCCCTGCGGGAGATCGAGAGCGGCGAGCTCCGCGGGCTCCGGCCGGACGCCGTGCAGGAGCTCATGACGACCGCGTTCCGCGGCATCGTGCCGCTCGACACGCGCTTCCTCGGCGGCGAGACGATCGGCGAGCTCTTCGACCGGGTGCTGCCGGAGCTCGAGGCCCTCCTCGACGACGGCGCCTGGGACGTCGCCCTCCTCGTCCTCCACGGAGCGGTCAACCGCGCGATTCTCGGGCGCGCGCTGACCGGCGACCGCGTCTTCCTCGGCGCCTTCGAGCAGTCGCCGGGCTGCATCAACGTGCTCGACGTCGACTCCTCGGGCGCGTTCATCGTGCGGGCCGTCAATCACACGCCCTACGACGCGACGCACGCGCAGGCCCCTCGCGAGACGACGATGGAGCATCTGTGGCAGGAGTACCTCGACTCCCGCGGCGGAAGCCCGTAGAGTTCCGCGCCACCGGGATGGGTCTTCTCTCGCTCCAGAATGCCTCTCTGCGGTTCGGCGGAATCGTGGCTCTCGACGACGTCTCGCTCGAGGCGCAGGAGGGCACGATCTTCGGGCTGATCGGCCCGAACGGCGCCGGCAAGACGACCGCGTTCAACGTGATCACGCGGCTCTACCGGCTCGACTCCGGCGACATCGTCTTCGACGGGAAGTCGCTGCTCCACACGGCGCCGAGCCGCGTCGTCCGGCTCGGCATCGCGCGGACGTTCCAGAACGTCGAGCTCTTCCCGACGATGACCGTGCTCGAGAACGTGCTCGTCGGCGCGCACACCGTCTCGCGCTTCGAGTCGGAGCGGAGCGTCCGCGCACGCGCGCTCGAGACGCTCGCGTACGTCGGCATCGACGACGTCGCGCGGCGCCCGGCGGCCGGCTTGCCGTTCGGGACGCTGAAGCGCGTCGAGCTCGCGCGCGCGCTCGTGTCGAAGCCGCGTCTCCTGCTGCTCGACGAGCCTGCAGGCGGTCTGAACCACGAGGAGGTCGACGGGCTCGCGACGTTCATCCGCCGGCTCCGGGACGAGCTGAAGCTCACCGTGCTCCTCGTCGAGCACCACATGAACCTCGTGATGCGCGTCTCGGATCATGTCCACGTCCTGAACTTCGGCCGCACGATCGCGAGCGGGCCGCCGCAGGACGTGCAGCGCGACCCGGCCGTCATCGAGGCCTACCTCGGCGGCGAGCTCGAGGAGGCTTCATGAGCCGTAGGCTCGACGGAGGCTCACAAAGAGCGGAGCGCCGGCGCCGCCTGGAGCGGGAATGACCGCGTTGCTCGAGCTCGACGGCGTCACCGCGCGCTACGGGCCGGTGGAGGCGCTCCACGGCGTGTCGCTCGCGGTCGAGGAGGGGCAGATCGCCGCGGTGCTCGGGGCCAACGGCGCGGGCAAGACGACGACGCTCCGCGCGGTCAGCGGCACGGTCCGCCGCGACGGCGAGATCCGCTTCGCCGGCAAGCGCCTTGCGCACGCGGGGCCCGACGCCGCTGCGCGGCTCGGGATCGCCCACGTGCCGGAGGGCCGCGGCACGTTCGCGGAGCTGACGGTGTGGGAGAACCTCCGCCTCGGCGCGTACACGCGGCGCGGCTCGACGAAGGACGACTTCGCGCGGGTGCAGACGTACTTCCCGTGGATCGGGGAGCGCCGGGCGCAGCAGGCGGGGACGCTCAGCGGGGGCGAGCAGCAGATGCTCGCGCTCGCGCGCGCGTTCATGCACCGGCCGAAGCTTCTCCTGCTCGACGAGCCGTCGCTCGGGCTCGCGCCGCTCCTCGTCACCGAGATCTTCCGGATCATCAAGGAGCTGAACGACCGCGAGGGCGTCACGGTGCTCGTCGTCGAGCAGAACGCCCACATCGCGCTGCAGCTCGCGCAGCACGCGTACGTGCTCGAGGTCGGGCGCGTCGCGCTCGACGGGCCGAGCGAGGAGCTGCAGCAGCACGAGTCCGTCCGCCGGAGCTACCTCGGGTATTGATGCCGGCCCTCTCGCTCGCCAGACGCAAGACCGCCGTCAGCACGGGCGCCTCGCTCCCCGTCGTCGGGCTGCTCGCCGCGCTCGCGGTCTTCCTCGTGATCGGCAGCCTGTCGAGCACGATCTTCGCGCAGCAGACGGTCGCGGGCCTCGCGCAGGGTGCGATCTTCGGCTCGCCTCGCGCTCGCCCTCGTCCTCATCTACCGGGCCACCGAGGTGATCAACTTCGCCCAGGGCGAGCTGGCGATGGCGACGACGTACATCGCCTACCAGCTGAACCTCTGGGGGCTCTCGTACTGGGCGGCGTTCTTCCTCACGCTCGTGATCGCGTTCGTGCTCGGCGTCGTCATCCAGCTCGTCGTGATCCGGCCGGTGCAGCACAAGTCGGTGATCGCCGTCGTGATCGTCACCGTCGGCCTCTTCATCCTCATCGACGGCCTCGTCGCGTGGAAGTGGGGCGCCGACCTGAAGTTCATGCCGGCGCCGTTCGGCACCACCGTCTACCACGTCGGCGGCGTCGCGTTCTCCCGCCAGGACGTCGGCGTGCTCCTCGTGTCGATCCTCTCGGTGATCGTGCTCTGGCTGCTCTTCCAGTTCACGAAGCTCGGGCTCGCGATGCGCGCGGCGGCTCTGCGCCCGGCGGCCGCGTCGCTCGTCGGCGTGCGCGTGAACTGGATGCTCGCGCTCGGCTGGGGGCTTGCGTCCGTGCTCGGCGCGGTCTCCGGGCTGATGACCGAGCCGACGCAGTTCCTGCAGCCGACGATGATGCAGGCCATCCTCCTCTACGCCTTCGCGGCCGCGGTGCTCGGCGGCCTCGAGAGCCCCGCCGGCGCGGTGATCGGCGGGCTCGTCCTCGGTGTCTTCCTCAACCTGCTCGGGCAGTACGTGGGCTTCGCGACATCCGAGCTGCGCCTGCCGATCGCCTTCGCGGTACTGCTCGGCGTGCTGCTCCTGAAGCCGACGGGGCTCTTCGGCCGGAGGCAGGTGCGCCGCGTATGAGATCGGGGCTCGCCGTCCGGCTCGTCGTCGTCGCAGCAGCCGCGCTCCTCGTCTCCGTGCTGCCGTTCACGATGGACGGCTACCACCAGGGGCATCGTCAGCTCCGTCGCGATCTACTTCATCGCGATCCTCGGGCTCAACATCCTCACGGGCTACACCGGCCAGATCTCGATCGGGCACGGAGCGTTCATGGCGATCGGCGGCTACACCACCGTGCTGCTGTCGCACGACCGGCATCTGAACCTGATCGCGACGCTCCCGGTCGCCCTGGCCGTCTCGTTCGCGTGCGGCGTGCTCGTGGGCATCCCGGCGCTCCGGCTCTCCGGCGTGTACCTCGCGCTCGCGACGTTCGCGCTCGCCGTCTCGGTGCCGCAGCTGCCGCTCAAGTTCTCGAAGTTCCTCGGCGGCAGCAACGGCGTCCAGACGGATCACACCGTGTCGCACCTGTGGCTCTACGCGGTCAGCTGGAGCTGCGCGGCGATCGCGTTCGTCGCCGCCTGGCTCCTCTTGCGCGGCCGGATCGGGCGCGCGTTCCGCGCGGTCCGCGACAGCGAGGTCGCCGCCGCGTCGTCCGGCGTCTCGCTGCCGATCTACAAGACGTTCGCCTTCGGCGTCTCGGCCGCCTTCGCGGGCGTGGCGGGCTCGCTCTTCGTGCTCGCGACGAACGGGTTCGCCCAGCCGAACGAGTTCGGCGTCCTCCTCTCGCTCAAGATCCTGATCGGGGCCGCCGTGGCCGGCCTCGGCTCGCTCTGGGGCGTGCCGATCGGCGCCCTCTTCGTCGGCCTGCTGCCCCAGATCTCGGCGAGCGTGCCGTTCGTCGGCCCCGCCCACGGCCAGGACGTCGTCTTCGGCCTCGTCGTGATCCTCGTGATGTTGCTGCTCCCGAACGGGTTCGCGGGGCTCCTGGCCCGCCTCGCCTCGGTGAAAAGCGCTATCAAATCGGATCCGCACACGTCATAATCGGCAGCCCCCGCTTCGATTGAACCGGGGTTCAACCATGCGTAGGAGGGTCGGATGGGAAGCAAGCCAAGGGTCCTGGCTGTGCTCGTCGGGGCTGTCGCGGTCGCCGCGGTCTCGGTCACAGCCGCGTTCGGCGCGCACCGGGCGGCGCCCGGTGTCACCGCGACGGAGGTAAAGATCGGCGGCACGTTCCCGCTCACCGGGGTCGCGTCGCTCTACAAGACGATTCCGGCAGCCGAGAAGGCGTACTTCGCGTACGTGAACGACAACGGCGGCGTCAACGGACGGAAGATCAACTTCGAAGTCCTCGACGACTCGTACGATCCGTCGAAGACCGTGCCGCTCGTCCAGCAGCTCGTCGAGCAGGACAAGGTCTTCGCGGTCGTCGGCAGCCTCGGTACCGCACCCGGGCTCGCGACGTGGGGTTACCTGAACAGCCACAAGGTCCCGCAGGTGCTGCTCGCAACCGGTGACTCGTACTGGGGCTTCTCCGCGAAGAAGTATCCGTGGACGATGGGCTGGCAGCCGGACTATCCGGGCGAGTCGAAGCTCTACGGCAAGTACCTCGCGCAGAACATGCCGACCGCGAAGATCGGCGTGCTCTTCCAGAACGACGCCTACGGCAAGAACTACTACGCCGGCCTGCGTGTCGGGCTCGGTGCGAAGAAGAGCAACATCGTCAGCGCACAGTCGTATGACGCCACCTCGACGAGCGTCGCACAGCAGGTGCTCGCGCTGAAGGCCGCGGGGGCGAACGTGTTCGTCGTCTTCGCGCTCCCGACGCAGACCATCGGTGCGCTCGTCACGGCGACGAAGGTCGGCTGGAAGCCCGACGCGACGATCATCAACAACGTGTCGGCGAACCCGGTCTTCCTGAAGATCGCCGCCTCGAACGGCGGTGACGTCAACGGCGTCATCTCGACGAACTACATCAACTACGTCACGACGGTCAACGCGCAGACGGCGGGAGCGAAGCTCGCGACGTCGATCATCTCCAAGTACGCGCCTGCGCTCGACCTGAACGACTCGAACGTCGTCTACGGGCTCGGTGCCGCGTGGACGTTCACGTATGCACTGAAGAAGGCCGGGAAGAACCCGACGCGGGCCGGCCTGATGAAGGCGCTCCACAGCCTGAACGTCGCGAATCCGTTCTCGTATCCGGGAATGAAGCTGACGACGACGGCGAAGGACAACTTCCCGTACGAGCAGCTCATCTTCCAGAAGTGGAACGGCGGCGCCACGGGCCAGTGGGCTCCGTTCGGCAAGATCTACGACCACCTGCGCTAGCACGGCAGACGTCGTCGTCATCGGTGGCGGCGCCCTCGGCGCCGCCACCGCCTTCCACCTGCGCAGGCTCGGCGTCGAGGACGTCGTCCTCCTCGAGCGCGATGCTCTCGCGTCCGGCTCGACGAGCAAGGCGGCGGGCGGGATCCGTGCGCAGTTCGCGGACGAGCTGAACGTGCGCATCGCGCTGCGCTCGCTCCGGGAGTTCGAGGAGCTCGGCGACGCGATCTCGTTCCGTCAGTACGGCTACCTCTTCCTGCTCGACAACGACGAGGACGTGGCGAGCTTCCGTGCCGCGCTCGAGCTGCAGCGGCGGCTCGGCGTGCCGTCGCGGGAGCTGACGCCGGCGGAGGCGCAGGAGATCGTGCCGCAGCTCGTCGTGGACGATTTGCTCGCCGCGACGTACTGCCCGCTCGACGGCTATGCGACGCCGGAGGCGCTCGTGCAGCACTACGCCGTCCACGCCGACGTGCGGCAGGGCTGCCCGGCGACCGGCATCCGAGTCGAGCACGGCCGCATCGTCGCCGTCGAGACGCCGGCCGGCGACATCGCGACCGACACCGTCGTCTGCTGTGCCGGCATCTGGTCGCGGGAGGTCGGGGCTCTCGCGGGCGTCGAGCTGCCGGTGGACGGACTGGCACGCTCGATGTGGTTCACGCCCGAGGACGGCGGCCTCCCGGAGCGGCTGCCGCTCACGGTCGACTTCTCGACCGGCTTCTACGTGCACCGCGAGGGGCCCGGCCTCGCGTTCGGCGGCCGCGAGCGCGCGCTCGAGGACGTCGCCGAGGCCGCCGCCCGCCGCCTGCCCGCCCTGGCCGAGCTGCCGGTGCAGGCGTCGTGGTGGGGCTGGTACGACGTGAGCCCCGACTGGAACGCGCTCGTCGGCGAGGCGGCGGGCGTCTCGCGCTTCCTCTACGCGACCGGGTTCTCCGGGCACGGCTTCCAGCAGGCACCCGCGGTCGGGCGAGCACGTGGCGGAGCTCGTGGCCGGTCGCGAGCCGACGCTCGACCTCTCCGCCTTCTCGGCGGAGCGGTTCGCCGCCGGCGCCGAGCGCCCCGAGACGTTCGTCGTCTAGGAAGGCCAGCGCGCGAGCGTGCGGCGCAGGTCGTACCTGCCGCCGTCGCGGCACTGTGCCGACCAGTACGCCGGCGTCGTCGTGCGCCGGAGGGGATACATCCGCGTCGCGTAGAAGCTCGCGACCGCCTGCGCCTCCGCCACCGGCGCGCCGAGCTTGTTCGCGACGAACCAGATCGACTGCAGGCCGTAGCACTCGACCTGCGCCTCGTTGCGGTAGCCGAGGATGTGGTACGACTCGTGCGCGACGACGGCGAGCGACATCGCGATCTTCGGGACGAGCATGCAGTCCTCCCCGGAGCAGCTGCGCGGGTCCCAGCGCGCCGGTGACCGCCGGAACCAGGAGAGGTACGTGCACTCGGCCGGGCGCATGAGGAAATAGTCGACGGGGCCGCCGGCGCCCCACGGCGTCACGCCGAGGACGTTCGGGCTCGACGCGCCGATCGCACCGCAGCGCACGGACACGCTGTGGCCGGTGAGGCGCCGCGCCACCTGCTCGCCGATCTGCTCCTCGTAGGTCGCGTGCCGGGCGAGGAGCGCCTTGTCCTGCGCCGACAGCGGGCGGGCCTCGGCGTGCGCGACCGACGCCGCGGCGGCGGCGAGCACCGTCGCCCCGAGAAGAGCCACCACCCGCATCGCTCACCTATCGGCAAAAGCCGCCGGATCCGTTACCGGCGCCCGGCAGGCGAACCGCTCGCACTCGTAGACGGCCGTCTCCCCGTCGACGAGCGTCTTCCCGGCGAGAAGCGGCACGTCCTCGGCAGGCCCGAAGGCGACGACCGCGGCGGGGTCGAAGCGGCGCAGCGCGGCGCGTGCCACCGGGCTCGACGGGTCGCCGACGATCGCGAGCTCGCGCCGCGGCGAGAGGTGGAGGTCGAGCGCACAGAGCGCCCAGCCGAACGCCTGCGGCGCGCGAGGGAGCGCGTCGCGCACGAGGCGGAGCACGCCGACCGCGCGGCGCTCGAGCTCGTCGTCGCCCCAGATCCGGGCAAGGCGCACGAGGACGTACGCGAGCATCGAGTTGCCGGACGGAGTCGGGTTGTCGTCGAGGTCCTTCTGCCTCGCGACGAGCTGCTCGCCGTCCGCCGGCGTGACGAAGAAGCCGCCGTTCGCGTCGTCGCCGAAGAGCTCGACGGCGAGCGTGGCAAGGCGGTGCGACTCCCGGAGCCAGTGCAGGTCGCCGGTCGCGACGTGGAGCTCGTACAGGCCGTGCGCGACGTTCGCGTAGTCCTCGAGGTAGCCGGTTCCCTTCGCGACGCCGTTCCGCCAGGTGCGATGCAGCCGGCCGCCGTCCGAGAGCGGGCCGAGCAGGAACGCGGCGAGCTCGCACGCGGCGGCGAGCCAGTCGGCGCGGTCGAGCCGCCGGGCCGCCTCGGCGAGAGCGGCGAGCATGAGGCCGTTCCAGGCGGTGACCGCCTTGTCGTCGCGCAGGGGCTGCGGACGGCGCTCGCGGGCGGCGAGAAGCGCGGCGCGCTCCCCGGGCGTCAGGCCGCCGCGGATGATGTAGCGGCCGTGCTCGAACGGCTGCAGCAGCTCCTCGCGCGGCACCTCGTGCGGCTCCCACGTGAACGTGAGCCCCTCGACGCCGTCCGTGTCGGCATCCTGCGCCGACGCGAAGCCGCCGCCGTCCAGACGGAGCTCGCGGAGCGCGTACTCCACCGTCTCGGCGGCGATCTCGCGGTAGCTCTCCTCCTCGGTCAGAAGCCACGCGTGGAGATAGGCGGGGACGAGGAGCGCGTTGTCGTAGAGCATCTTCTCGAAGTGCGGCACGAGCCACTGCGCGTCGACGGAGTAGCGGTGGAAGCCGCCGCCGACGAGGTCGTACATGCCGCCGGCGCGCATGCCGTCGAGCGTCCCGAGCGCGAGGTCGAAGGCGCCGCGGCGGAGCAGGAACTCGATCGTCGACGCGGGCGGGAACTTCGGCGCGTGGCCGAACCCTCCCCACTGCGGGTCGTACTGCGTGCGCAGGACGCGGACGGCTTCGGCCTCGAGCTCGGCGGTGAGCGGCTCGGTCGAGGGGCTCATGCGCGCGCTCTGCTGGAGCGCCTCGACGAGGGCGGCCGCCTGGCGCGCGACGTCGTCGCGCTGCGTCCGGTACGCCTCGGCGAGCGCGGTCAGCACCTGCCGGAACGCGGGCATTCCGTGCCGCGGCTCCGGCGGGTAGTACGTGCCGCCGTAGAACGGCTCTCCCTCCGGCGTGAGGAAGACGGTCATCGGCCAGCCGCCCTGGCCGGTGAGCGCGACGACCGCGTCCATGTAGACCGCGTCGACGTCGGGCCGCTCCTCCCGGTCGACCTTGACGCTCACGAACTGCTCGTTCATCAGCTGCGCCGTCGCCTCGTCCTCGAACGACTCGCGCTCCATGACGTGGCACCAGTGACAGGCGGAGTAGCCGATCGAGAGGAGGATGGGCTTGTCCTCGGCCCGGGCGCGCGCGAACGCGTCGTCGCCCCACGGGTACCAGTCCACCGGGTTCGCGGCGTGCTGGAGGAGATAGGGGCTCGTTTCCTGCGCCAGGCGGTTCATCGCGATGAGATCATTGCTGACGTGAGCTACGAGACCCTCGAAGTGGGCGCCGTCTACCGCAGCCGCTTCGGGCGGACGGTGCTCGAGGCGGACAACGTGTGGTTCACGCTCCTGACCCTGAACACGAACCCGATCCACTTCGATGCCGCGTACGCGGCGACGACCGAATGGGGCAAGCCGCTCGTCGACTCGACGTTCACGCTCGCGCTCGTCACGGGCCTCTCGGTGGTCGACGTCTCCGAGCGCGCGGTGAACCTCGGCTGGCGCGAGGTGACGCTGCCGGCGCCTGTTTTCGCGGGCGACACGATCCGCGCGGAGACGGAGATCGTGTCGAAGCGCGAGTCGCAGTCGCGGCCGGGACAGGGGATCGTCACGGTGCGGACGCGCGGCCTGAACCAGCGCGACGAGGTCGTGATCGAGTTCGAGCGAAGCGTGCTGGTGCCGCTTGCTGCGGACTGAGCGGCTCGAGCTGCGCGAGCCGCAGCTCGCGGACGTGGACGACCTGCTCGACTTCGTCGGCGACGACGAGGTTCAGCGGTGGATCGGCGGCGAGGCGGGCGACCGCGCCGCGGCGGTGGAGGTCGTGGAGCGCTGGATCGCGCGCTGGCGGGTGAACGGCGTCGGGCAGTTCGTCGTCCTGCGCGACGGTCGCGTCATCGGCCGCGTGGGGCTCCTCGTGTGGGACGAGCGGGTGTGGGAGACGTCGACGTACGAGCGCGCCGGCGAGCATGCGGCGAACGAGCTGGGCTGGGCGCTCGCGCGCGCGGCGTGGGGCCACGGCTACGCGACGGAGGCCGCGCGGGCGGTGCGCGCGTGGGCGTACGCGGAGCGCGGCGTCGAGCGGCTGATCTCGCTGATCGACCCGCGGAACGTGCGATCGGTCCGGGTCGCGGACAAGCTCGGCGCGGAGCCGGAGCGGCTCGTGTCGACGCATCACGGGCCGGCGCTCGTGTGGGTGCATCCGCGGTGAGCTTCGAGCCGCTCGCCGGGGTGCGCGTCGTCGACGTGACGGCGTCGCTTGCGGGGCCGACGTGCACGCAGCTCCTCGCGGCGCTCGGGGCCGACGTCGTCAAGGTGGAGCCGCCGGAGGGCGACCATGCGCGTGCGTGGGGGCCGCCCTTCGTGGACGGCGACGGTGCGCTCTTCTTCGCCGCGAATGCCGGGAAGCGCTCGGTCGTGCTCGACCTCGAGGCCGACCGCGAGCGGCTGCTCGAGCTCGTCGACGGCGCGGACGTGTTCGTGCAGAGCCTCCGACCCGGGCTCGCGGAGGAGCGAGGTCTCGGCGCGGACGCGTTGCGCGCGGGGCGGCCGCGGCTCGTCTACTGCACGATCGGCGCCTACGGGCGGGTCGGCCCTCTGGCGGGCCGGCCGGGCTACGACCCGCTGATGCAGGCGGCGAGCGGGATCATGAGCGTCACCGGGGAGCGCGACGGGCCGCCGGTGCGGGTCGGCGTCTCGCTCGTCGACTTCGCGACGGGGCAGTGGGCGGCGATCGGCATCCTCGCGGCGCTGCTCGAGCGTGAGCGGACGGGCCGCGGTGCGACGATCGACACGTCGCTCTACGAGACGTCGCTGGCATTGCTCGCGTCGCAGATCGCGGCGCATGCGGCGGACGGCGAGACGCCCGGCCGGCACGGGAGCGCGTTCCCGCTGATCGCGCCGTACGAGGTGTTCCCGACGAGCGACGGCTCGCTGATGATCGCCGCCGGCAGCGACGCCCTCTACCGGCGGCTGCAGGGCGCGCTCGGGCTGGCGGACGACGAGCGGTTCCGCACGAACCCCGACCGGGTGCGGAACCGGGAGGCGCTCACGGAGGTGCTGGCGGGCATCCTGCGCACCCGTACGAGCGCCGAGTGGGAAGCGGCGCTGGCCGAGGCGGGCGTCCCGGCGGCTCCGGTGCGAAACGTCGCGGAGGCGGTGGCGCACGAGCAGACGAAGGCCCTGGGCATCCTCCAGCGCCTGGGCGCAGGCGTCACGGTCGCCCCGCCGCTGTCCGTCGACGGCGAGCGGATCCTGCACCGCTCTCCCCCGCCGAAGCCGAACGACGGGGACAGTCCGTCTTCATGAGGTGCCGGCAGAGGGCGGTTGCCGCTCTCCGGCGGAGCCAAAGACGGGGCCAGACCCCGTCTCGGCTTCGTCACGCCTTCGCGACGGAAGCGCCACGGCGGAGATCCGCTCGACGGCGGGGCATTCCCTCACCGTGGACAGTCCAGGTTCGCAACGCCCGCACGCGTGTGCGCCGGCATCTTCACGCGGGCGCTCGGTTGCGTGGAAGCCGTGACGGAGCCGTAACCCTGGACTGTCCAGGTTCACGGCTCCGTCAGGGCTTCACGGCCAGGGGCCTGCTCGGTAGACGTAGCCCTCGAGCTTGCGCCCGAGCAGGGACTCGAGCCAGTCGGACACGGCTATGAGGGCGTCGAGGTCGACGCCCGTGTCCACGCCCTCGCCCTCCAGGAGATAGACGAGATCCTCCGTCGCGACGTTGCCCGTCGCCCGCGGGGCGTACGGGCAGCCGCCGAGGCCGCCGACGGACGCGTCGAGGAGCGACGCGCCCCCATCGAGCGCGGCGAGGCAGTTCGCATACCCCGTGTTGCGCGTGTTGTGCCCGTGGAAGCCCTGCGCGCCCGCATGCTCGACGAGTGCCCGCACGGCCGCCGGGGTCGCGACGCCGATCGTGTCCGCGAGCACGACTTCCGCGCGACCCGCGAACCGCGCCGCGAGCTCGGCGACGACGCCCGCATCGACACGGCCCTCGAACGGGCAGCCGAAGCACACCGAGATCGTCACCGTCGCCGGCGTCTCCCCCGCCGCCGCGAGGATCGCCTCCGCCCGCGCGACCGCCTCCGCAAGCGTCGCGTTGCCGTTCCGCTCGTTGAACGTCTCCGTCGCGCCGAGCGTGACGTTCACGCGATCGAGGCCGCTCGCCGCGAAGCGCTCCCAGCCGCGCTCGTTCAACACGAGCCCCGAGTACTCCACGCCCGCACGCCGCTCGATCGCCGCGGCGACCTCCTCCGCCTTCGCCATCTGCGGCACCCGGTCGTCGCGGACGAAGCTCACCGCCTCGACGCGCGGCAGCCCCGCCGCCGCGAGCCGGTTCACGAGCTCCGCCCGCATCGCCGGCTCGAACGTCTCGGGCTCGTTCTGGAGCCCGTCCCGCGGGCCGACGTCGCAGAGCGTCACGCGCACCCGCGCAGCCTACTCAGCGCGTGCCGAGCTCCATGCGCAGCAGGCGCGGGATCGCAGCGCCGGCCCGCGCGAGAAGCGGCGCCCGCTCGCCGCGCTCCTCCGCCGCCTCGCACGCCATGATCGACGTCCGCACGAGCCCACCGCCGAGCCGACGGAACGGCTCCGGCGGCAGCGACGGCACGCGCCGGTTCGCGAGCGGCAGCCGCGTCCACTCGTCGTCGGCGCCGACCGCGAGCGACGCGAGGATCTGCCCGCCCAGCCAGCTCGGCCCCACTCCGTGACCCGAGTAGCCGGCGCCGTAGTGGAGGCGCGTGCCCGGCTTCGTCCGGAAGAACGGCAGATGATCGGCCGAGACGTCGATCGGCCCGCCCCACGAGCGCTCGACGCGCGCGGCCGCGAGTCCCGGCAGCAGCCGCCGCAGCCCCGCCTCTGCGCGCGCGGCCGTCGGCCGGTCGCGGCTGAAGCGGTCGTCGATCCTGCCGCCGAACCCGATCGGCCCGGAGCCGCTCCCCATCAGCACCCGCCCGTCGTCGAGCGTGCGGAAGTAGTGGATGAACATGCGCCCGTCGACGATCGCCTCGTTCCCCGTCCAGCCGATCTCCTCGAGGAGCTCCGGCACCGGCTCCGTCAGCACGACGTACGAGCCGAAGTTCGTCAGGCTCCGCGCCGCCGGCCTCCACCCCGTGAGCGCCGCGTTCGTCGCGAGCACGATCTCGGGAGCGCGCAGGACGCCGCCCCGCGTCGCGACCTCGCCGTCGCGCACGCGCAGCGCCGGGGTCCGCTCGTGCACCGTCACGCCCGCCGCGATCGCCTTGCGCCGGAGCGCGCGGACGAGCAGCCCCGGATGGACGGTCGCGCCGTCCCGGAAGTAGACGCCGCCGCGGAAGACGGGCGAGCGAACCCGTTCCGCGAGCTCGTCCGGCGAGAGCCGGATCGCCTCCTCCGGCTGCCCGAGAGCGACGGCCGCCTCGACCGAGCGCTCGACCGCGCGGTCCTGCGCGGGAGCCGCCGACACGTCGAGCCGCCCGCCCTCGTGGAGCCAGACGTCCTCCCCGAGCGCCCGCACCGCCGGCACGATCCGCTCTCCGGCACGGCAGAGCGCGAGGGAGCGCTCGGGCCCGAGGACGGGCAGCAGAGAGGCGAGCGCCGCCCAGTAGCCGTGGCAGAAGCCGCCGTTCCGGCCGCTCGGCCCGGCGCCGCAGATCTCGGCCTCGACGAGCACGACGCGCAGCTCCGGGTCGCGCTCGCGGAGCGCAAGCGCCGTCCAGAGGCCCGTGTAGCCGCCGCCGACGATCGCAACGTCGGCCGTCGCGTCGCCCGCGAGCGGCGGCGCCGCGGCCGCGTCGCCTTCACGCGCGAGCGCGTCTTCGAGCCACCAGGACGGCAGCCGCGGCTCGGGCAGGCTCATGCGAGGCGCGCGCGGCGGTTCTGCCACAGCACGTTCACGAGCATGCCGCCGACGGCGATCACGAAGAACGCCGTGCCGACGACGTTGATCTGCGGCGGTACGGCAACACGCGCCGCGCCCCAGACGAAGAGCGGGAACGTCGTCACCGTGCCGGCGTTGAAGTACGTGATCACGAAGTCGTCGACCGAGAGCGCGAACGCGAGCAGCCCGGCGGCGAGGATGCCCGGTGCGATCAGGGGCAGCGTCACACGGAAGAACGTGACGATCTCGTTCGCGCCGAGATCCATCGCCGCTTCCTCCAGGTGCCGGTCGAACCCGACGAGCCGCGCGCGCACCGTCACGACGACGTACGAGATGTTGAACAGGATGTGCGCGATCAGAATCGTCCCGAACCCCTGCGGGATCTTCCAGTTGAGGAAGAGCGTCAGGAGCGACGCGCCCATCACGATCTCCGGCGTCGTCATCGGCACGAAGATGAGCAGGTTCGTCGTCGCCGAGCCGCGGAAGCGGTAGCGCACGAGCGCGAGCGCGATCAGCGTCCCGAACGCGGTCGCGACGAGCGCGGAGAGAAACGCGATCTCGAGGCTCACCGAGATCGCGCTGCTGAGCCCGGGGTACGCCAGCGGGTGCGTCCAGTTCTTGAAGGTGAAGCCCGACCAGGTGTAGTTGAACCGGCCGAGCGGGTTGTTGAACGAGAACGCGATCACGATCGCGATCGGCAGGAAGAGATAGCCGAGCGCGAGAATCGCGTACACGTCGAGCACATGCCGGCGAGCGCGCGCGATCACGGCGCGGCACCCGCGGTCAGCCGGTCCGTGCCGAGCGCCCGCGCGAAGACGAGCACGAGCAGCAGGATCCCGCCCATCAGGATGAACGACAGGGCCGCCGCGGTCGGGTAGTTGCGCAGCGAGAGGAACTGCGACTGGATGACGTTGCCGATCATGTACTGGCGCGGCGTGCCGAGCAGCTGCGCGTTGATGAAGTCGCCCATCGCCGGGATGAACGTGAGCAGCACGCCGGCGAACACGCCGGGCAGCGACAGGGGCAGCGTCACCCGCAGGAACGAGACGGCGCGGTTCGCATAGAGATCGGTCGACGCCTCGATCAGCCTCGGATCGACCTGCTCCAGGCTGACGTACAACGGCAGCACCATGAAGGGCAGGAAGTTGTAGGTGATGCCCGCGACGACGGCAGCCGAGGTGGCGAGGAGCCGCCCGTCCGAGCCCAGCAGGTGCAGGTGCTTGAGGAACGAGACGACGAGGCCGTTGTCGGACAGGATCGTCTGCCACGCGAGCGTGCGGATGAGGTACGTGACGAAGAACGGCGCGATCACGAGCAGCAGGAAGAGGTTCTTCCAGCGACCGCCCCGGAACGCGATCCAGTACGCGAGCGGATAGCTGATCACGAGCGCGAGCGCCGTCGCGACGCCCGCGTACTGGAGCGACCGGATGAACTGCGTCTGGTACGCGGAGACCGCATCGCTGAAGTTGCTCCACGCCCAGCCGAACTGGAAGAGCGGGAAGAGCCCCTGCTCGAGGGACATCTTCGCCAGGTAGTACATGGGCACGACGAAGAACACGAGCAGCCACGCCGTGCCCGGCGTGAGCAGCGCGTACGGCGCGAGCCCTTTTCTGCGGAACCTATGCACCGATCAGGTTCTGGAAGCGCTGCTTGTACTTCGCGTTGTTGACGGCCTTCGCGTCGATCTGGTGGACGTTCGCCAGCATCGTCTTCGTCGGGAAGATGAGCGGGTTCTTCGCGACCGCGGGGTCGGTCTTCTCGAGCACCTTGTCGGCGCCGACGACCGGGCAGATGTAGTTGACGTAGTCCTCGACCTCGGCCGCGATCTCCGGCCGGTAGTACCAGTTCATCAGCACCGAGGCCGCGTACACGTTGCCGCCCTTCGGGATCAGCATGTTGTCCGTCCAGATCATCCCGCCGTCCTTCGGCACGATCCACTTCAGGCCCGGATGGTCGGCCTGGAGCTGGACCATGTCGCCCGACCACGCGGCGCACGCCCACACGTCGCCCTTCGCAAGGAGCGGCGCGTAGTCGTTGCCCGGTGAACTGGCGGATCTGCCCCGAGTCGACCGCCGTCTTGATCTTCTTGACCGCGCGGTCGAAGGACGCGTCCGTCACCTTCGACGGGTCGTCGCCGTTCGCGAGCATGACGAGCCCCATCGTGTCGCCGAACTCGGTGAGCATCGTCACCTTGCCCTTGAGCTTCGGGTTCGTCAGCAGCTCGTCGATGGAGTTGATCTCGCCCCGACCTTCTTCGGGTCGTAGCCGATGCCCGTCATCCCGGACTGCCAGGGCAGGCTGTACTCGCGATTCGGGTCCCAGTTCGGGTGCTGCTGCACCGGTTGGAGGTTCGCGATGTTCGGGATCGCGGACTTGTCGAGCTTCTCGACCCAGCCGAGATCGATCATCCGCGACGGGAGGCCGGACGAGTCGGTCAGCACGACGATGTCGCGGCCGATGCTCTGGCCCTGCGAGAGCGGCCCCTCGATCTTCCCGAAGAACGAGTCGTTGTCGTTGATGTCCTCGATGTAGCGGACATTCGTCTTGTACTTCGCCTCGAAGGCGAGCAGCGACGGATGCGTCTTCTTCTTCTCGTTCACGTCGATGTAGAGCGGCCAGTTCGACCAGACGATCGTCTTCGGCAGCGTCTGCGTGCCGCCCGCGGCGGCAGTTGTCGTCGCCGAGCTTCCGCCGCCGCCTCCGCAGGCCGCGAGCAGGCCCGGAAGGGTGAGAACGGTGCCGCCGGCTGCGGCGCGGCGCAGCAGCTCGGCGCGGGTGTAGCGATCGGTCATCAGGGAGCCTCCATTGCGTCGACGACGAAGGTGCAATCCGGGCTCCACCCCACGGTGAGCCGGTCGCCGGGCGAGACCCCATTCGCACCCGGTCGGTCGTTCTGGACATAGACGGTGATGGCGCCTGCGGGAGTCTCGACGATGTACTGCGTCGAGACGCCGATGTACGCGCTCTCCGAGACGGTGCCGGCGAGCGAGTTCGTCTCGCCGCCGCCGAGGCGCAGCTTCTCGGGGCGGACTCCGATCTGGACCTTGCCGGTGCGCCCGTGCAGCGCCTCCCGCGGCACCTGAACCTCGGTGCCGTCCTCGAGGCGGACGCGGTCGTCGCCGACGGCGGCGCCGTAGAGCAGGTTCGAGACGCCGAGGAAGCCCGCGACGAACGCCGTTCGCGGCTTCTCGTAGAGCTCGCCCGGCGTCCCCTGCTGCTCGATGCGGCCGCCCTCCATGATCACGATCTGGTCGGCCATCGTCATGGCCTCCTCCTGGTCGTGCGTCACGTGCACGAACGTGATCCCGACGTCGTGCTGGATGCGCTTGAGCTCGAGCTGCATCTCCTTCCGGAGCTTCAGGTCGAGCGCGCCGAGCGGCTCGTCGAGGAGGAGCACCCGCGGGTGGTTGACGAGCGCCCGTGCGAGCGCGATCCGCTGCTGCTGGCCGCCGGAGAGCTGCTTCGGCTTGCGCTTCTCGAGCAGCCCGAGCCCGACGAGGTCGAGCGCCTCGCGCACCCGCTTCTGCAGCTCCTGGCCGCGGAGCTTCTTGCGGCGGAGCCCGAAGGCGACGTTCTCGAAGACCGAGAGGTGCGGGAAGAGCGCATACGACTGGAAGACCGTGTTGACGTCGCGCTTGTACGGCGGCAGCCCGCTCACGTCGCTGCCGCCGAGCTCGATGCTGCCCGACGTCGGCTCCTCGAAGCCGCCGATCATCCGCAGCGTCGTCGTCTTCCCGCAGCCCGACGGGCCGAGGAGCGCGAAGAACTTCCCGCGCTCGATCTCGAGTGACAGATTGTCGACCGCGACGACGTCGTCGAAGCGCTTCGTCAGGTCCGTCAGCCGGACGTCGGCTACGTGATCCGTCGCCATGCCTCGGAGAGCACGTCGCCGAGCGTCCCGGCGATCTCGTCGAACTCCTTCTGGGTCGCGATCAGCGGCGGCGAGATCTGGACGACCGGATCGCCGCGGTCGTCGGCCCTGCAGATCAGGCCCCGCTCGAAGAGCTGCGGCGAGAGGAAGCCCCGCAAGAGCGTCTCGCACTCGTCGTGGTCGAAGGTCTCGCGCGTCTCCTTGTTCTTCACGAGCTCGATCGCATAGAAGAACCCTGTGCCGCGCACGTCGCCGACGATGGGCAGGTCGAGCAGCTGCTCGAGCGTCGCGCGGAACGCGTCGCCGTTGTCGCGCACGTTCTCGACGACGTGCTCCCGCTTCATGATCTCGATGTTCTTGAGCGCGATCGCGCACTGCACCGGATGCCCGCCGAAGGTGATCCCGTGGGCGTACATCGCCGACTCGCTCATGAACGGCTCGATCACGCGATCGGTGGCGATGACCGCGCCGATCGACGCGTAGGCCGAGGAGAGCCCCTTCGCCGACGTGACGAGGTCGGGACGGATGTCGTAGCGCTCGGAGGCGAACCACTCGCCGGTGCGGCCGAAGCCGGTGATCACCTCGTCGGCGCAGAGCAGGATCCCGTACGTGTCGCAGATCGCGCGCACGCCCTCCCAGTAGCCCGCGGGCGGGGTGAACGAGCCGCCGGCGTTCTGCACCGGCTCCATGACGACGATCGCCACCGTCTCGGGGCCCGCCTGGACGATCGACGACTCGAGATCCTCGAGGAGGAACGCCGTGAACTCCTCCTCCGTCTCGTCGGGCGGCCGGTGA
Source organism: uncultured Actinomycetes bacterium (assembly GCA_963831405.1). Taxonomy (GTDB): domain Bacteria; phylum Actinomycetota; class Thermoleophilia; order Gaiellales; family Gaiellaceae; genus Palsa-739. The sequence goes on along the minus strand of CAWHPX010000009.1, from coordinate 121,379 downwards.
TAGCGGTTCGTGTTGCGCACGTGGATGGTGTCGGGGACGAGCGGCTCGAACGGCGCGCGCAGCGCCGGGATGCCGTTGATCGAGAGGGCCCCCATCGTCGTCCCGTGATACGCGGTTCGGCGCGCAACGGCTTTCCAGCGGCGCTCGCCCCGGGCCTGGTGGTACTGCCGTGCGAGCTTCCAGGCCGACTCGATCGCCTCGGAGCCGCCGGACACGAAGAAGACGCGGTTCAGATCGCCCGGCGCGAGCGACGCGACTTCCTGGGCCAGCTCGATCGCGCGCGGATGCGCGTACGACCAGTTCGTGTAGAACGGCAGCTCGCGCATCTGCTCGAGCGCCGCCTGCCCCATCTCCTCGCCGTACGAGTAGCCGACCTGGACCGCGAAGAGACCGGCGAGCGCATCGAGGTAGCGCTTGCCGTGCGCGTCCTCGAGGTAGCAGCCCTCGCCGCGGACGATGATCGGCGGCTCGTGCCCGGCCATGCGGGTGAAGTGGAGCCAGAGATGGTCGCGTGCGGCCTGCTGGAGCTCCTCGATCGATCTGCTCGTTGTCGGCGTGCTCACCGGCGTGTCCCCCAGTCGTAGAGCTGCTTCCACATCTCGAGATAGAAGAATGTCTCCGTCGTGACGACGCCGTCGAGCGCGCGCATGCGGTTCGTGAGCTCGAGCAGCTCGCGCCGGTCGGAGGCGACGACCTCGACGACGAGGTCGAACTGCCCGGCGGTGACGACGACGTAGTCGGCCTCCGGCCACTGCGAGATCTCGTCGGCGACCTCACCCGGCGCGCCGGAGGTCTTGAGGCCGACGAGCGCCTGGTCGAAGCCGAGCCCGAGCGGGTTCGTGACGGCGACGACCTGCAGGATTCCTTCGCTCGTGAGCCGCGCGTAGCGGGCCCGGATCGTCCCCTCCGAGACGCCGAGCCGGGCCGCGATCCGGCGGAACGACTCGCGGCCGTTGTCCTGCAGCGCCTCGATGATCTTGCGGTCGAGCTCGTCGACGCGCCGTGCGGGCGTGACCGGGCCACGGCGGGAATCGGCTCCGGCGAGCCGCAGATGGTGGGCGTCGGAGCTGCGCAACGCGTGAGATTCGTACCACTTCCCTACGCATTGCGTCAATTCGCTTGACAATTCCGGCCGAAATGCAGATCGTCGCCGGGTCCGCTTCCGGGGAGAGGACGGCGACAACACGCAGGTCTCGACGTACGCGAAGGCGACGCTCGGACGTCTCGAGACGATCTTCCCCGGTATCACGCAGCGGTGGAACGGGAAGGCGTCGCTCTCGACGCCCTTCCTCGATCCGAACCTCAACCTCGCGTACTCGTACTGGAAGCCCGGGCAGTACGTCGGCTTCTCCGGCTACGAAGGCGTGCCACAGGGCAACATCCACTTCGCCGGCGAGCACTGCTCGCAGGACTTCCAGGGGTACATGGAAGGCGGCGCGTCCGAGGGCGCGCGCGCAGCGGGCGAGATCCTCGCCGCCCTGAAGTAGTCTCGGCCGATGCGGATTCTGGTCGTTGGCACCGGGGGCGTCGGTGCGGCGGTTGCCACCGTCGCGGGGCGGCGGGACTTCGTCGAGGCGATGGTGCTCACCGATCTCGACGGCGCCAGGGCACAGGCGGTTGCCGATGCAGCCGGCGACGAGCGGTTCTCGGCCGCGGCACTCGACGCCTCCGACAGCGCGGCGATCGCCGCCGCGCTTCGCGAGCACCATGCCGACGCCGTCTTGAACGCGACCGACCCGCGCTTCAACCCGCAGATCTTCGCCGCGGCATTCGACGCGGGCTGCACGTATCTCGACATGGCCATGACGCTGTCCCGGCCGGGCGTCCTGCTCGGCGAAGAGCAGTTCGCCGAGCACGACCGCTGGGCGGACCGCGGCCTGCTCGCGCTCGTCGGCATCGGCGTCGAGCCGGGCCTCTCGGACGTGTTCGCGCGCTATGCCGCCGACCATCTCTTCGCGTCGATCGACGAGGTCGCGATCCGCGACGGCGCGAACCTCGTCGTCGAGGGCTACGACTTCGCGCCGACGTTCTCGATCTGGACCACGATCGAGGAGTGCCTCAACCCACCGCTCGTCTGGGAGCGCGGCCGCGGCTTCTACACGACGGAGCCGTTCTCGGAGCCGGAGCTCTTCGAGTTCCCCGAGGGGATCGGCGTCGTCGAGTGCGTGAACGTCGAGCACGAGGAGGTCGCGCTCGTCCCACGCGAGATCGAATGCAACCGCGTCACGTTCAAGTACGGGCTCGGCGAGGAGTTCATCTCGGTGCTGCGCACGCTGCACAAGCTCGGGCTCGACTCGACCGAGCCGGTACGCGTGCGGGGAGTCGACGTCTCGCCGAGAGACGTCGTCGCGGCCGCGCTCCCGGACCCCGCGACCCTCGGCGACCGCATGCGCGGCAAGACCTGCGCCGGCACCCTCGTCACCGGCACGGGCCCCGACGGCGAGCCGAGGGCGGTCTACCTGTACCACGTCGCCGACAACGAGACGACGATGCGCGAGTACGGGCATCAGGCGGTCGTGCTGCAAACCGCCCTGAACCCCGTGATCGCGCTCGAGCTGATCGCGACCGGTGCGTGGGAAGGCACGGGCGTGCTCGGGCCCGAGTCGTTCGACGCCGTCCCCTTCCTCGACCTCCTCGCGGCCTACGGCGAGGCGCACGGAACGGTCGAGGGCGACCCGAGACGCTAGAGCCCGGTCGCCGTCACGTGCTCCGGCGCGATGCGGACCTTGACGCGCTGCTGACCCTCGACCCGGTTCTGGTACTCGTCCGCGCCGGTGTACTTCTTCGCGAGCTTGTCGATCTGCTCGTCGGCGCCGTCGATCGTGAGCGCCGCCCGGCCGTCGACCGCGAGCCACCGGTAGGGATCCGCCGGATCCATGACCGTGAGCGCGACGCGAGGATCCTTCTCGAGGTTCGTCGGCTTCGCGCGGCCGTACGCGGTATTGAACGACGGCGTGCCGTCGTCGACGTCCACCCAGACGACGGTGTTGTGGGGCGACCCGTCCTCGCGGAGGGTCGTGACGACCCCGAGATAGGGCTGCTCCAGGAACTCGAGCTGGGCGTCGGTCAGCTTGGCCATGCGGCTCTCCTTTGTCGATCGTGCGTACCACTGTGATAACGGCACCCCGGCGCTTCGCGTTCCCCGGGAGGAGGTTCAGTAGTCGCGCCGGACTGCCGATCTCCGGGCCATGCGGATCACAATCGCGGCGGCAGTCCTGCTCGTGTGCGGCGTTGCCTTCGTCCTCCACGAGCGTCGCTCGGCGCTCGAGCGGCAGCTCGGGACGGTGGCGACGCAGCTCGGCGGCAGGCACGTGCACGTCCATTGCCAGAGCTTCGCGGGCAACCTCGTCGACGTCAGCTCCGAGGCGGGGACGGTCAAGTTCGACCCCTCCGGGATCCCGTACGACTACACCGATCTCAAGCGGCCGATCTGCCAGGCGCTGAAGCGGTACGCGCGGGACGCCGGGAGCCCCGGCTACGCGTGCGTGCTCCAGGACGCGGAGTGCCCGCAGCGCTACTGGGAGGACGCGCTCGCCGTGCACACGCTCGCGCACGAGGTCTGGCACCTGCACGGGATCGGCAGCGAGGCGCAGGCGGAATGCAACGCACTGCAGACGACCGCGCGGGCGGCGAGCCTGCTCGGCGCCGACCCGGCCGCGTCGCAGGCGACGGCCGTCTATGCGCTCACGCGCTTCTACCCGAACATGCCCGACGAGTACCGGCTGCCGGGCTGCGTGAACGGCGGGCCGTACGATCTACGGCCCGCCGATCTTGTGTGGCCTTGATTGTCGCGCAAGCGCCGGAATCCGCTAGCACGGATTCCAGCGCGCGAAGACCCTGAAGGCGGCCGCGTTCGCGGCCGCTAGGAAGCCGGGAGCTCCGTCGGGATGCCGGTGATCTTCCCGTCTGCGATCTGCTTCGCGATCTGCTGCACCTTCTGCACGTCGGCCTTCGGTACCCGCGGGCTCACCTTGCCGAGCCCGACACCGTTGTTCGAGAGGCTGAAGACGGCGTTCGTGCCTCCCGCGAACTTGCCCTTCAGCACCTGCTGGATCGTCGAGTAGACCGACGTGTCGACGCGCTTGAGCGCGCTCGTCAGCACCTGCGCGCCGAGGTACGACTGGTCGGCGTCGACGCCGATCCCCCAGACGCCGCGCTCCTTGGCCGCGTCGAGCACGCCCAGGCCGCACCCGCCTGCGACCTGGAACACGATGCCGGCGCCGTCGTCGATCTGGTTCTGCGCAGCCTGCTTGCACTTCGCCTGGTCGACCCAGTCGTTCGAGTACGCGTTCAGGAGCTTGATCGACGGATCCGCTTTCTTCGCTCCCGCCTGGTAGCCGGCGATGTAGCGGTCGACGGGCGGCTGCTTCTCGCCGCCGACGGAGCCGATCGTGTTGGTCTTGCCCGCAGCCTTCTCGACGAGGCCGGCGAGATAGCCGGTGAGGTAGCCGACCTCCTGCTCCTTGAAGATGAGCCCCTCGACGTTCCCGGGCTTGCCGGTGAGGTCGTTGTGGTCGACGTCGATGATCGCGAAGTTCGTCTTCGGATACTGCGGCGCGACCTTGGCGATCGCGTCGGCCTGGTCGAAGCCGACCGAGATGACGAGATCCGCGCCCTTGCGGGCAGCCTGCGAGAGGTTCGGGATGTACGCCTGCGACGAGGGCGACTGGTAGACCTGGCCGCGGATCCCGAGCTGCTTCTCCGCGCGCAGCAGCCCCTGGTAGGCGAGCTGGTTGAAGCCGTGGTCGTTCAGCTGGTTGATGTCGGTGACGAGGACGACGAAGGCCTTCTTCGCGGCCGTCGTTGCCGTCGTGGCACCGCCGCTCGAGCTGCTCGAGCCGCCGCAGCCGGCGGCGAGCGCGGCCGCCGTGAGGGCGGCGACTGCTGCAATTGCGCGAGTTTTCATGGCGCGAAGTCTACGGCGCGCCGGGACCTCTCCGGGGCCTGGCAACGTATGCCCTCTACGTGCGCCTCCTTGCCGTGCTCCTTGCCATGCTTCCGGCCGGCGTCCTGCCGACGGGCTCGAGCGTCGACGGGCGCGCCATCCGGCCGGTCGTCCTCGGCGACCGCTCCGCCGCGCACCGCATCCTCGTCGTCGGCTGCATCCACGGCAGCGAGCCGGCGGGGCTCTCGATCACGCGCCGGCTGATCGCCGCGGGCGCGCCGCGCGGGACCGAGATCGTCGTCGTGCCCGCGCTGAACCCGGACGGCTGTGCGCGGGGGACGCGCGGGAACGCGCACGGCGTCGACCTGAACCGGAACTTCCCCTCGAACTGGGCGCGCATCGGCAGGCGCGGCGACCTGCAGTACTCGGGGCCGCAGCCGCTGTCGGAGCCGGAGTCGCGCTACGCGGTCGCGCTCGTCTCGGCGCTCCGGCCCGAGATCACGATCTGGTTCCACCAGCCGCAGGGCGTCGTCCGCGCCTGGGGGCCGAGCGTTGCCACGGCGCGGCGCTTCGCGCGGCTCGCCGCGTATCCGTACAGGAGCATCCGCTGGCCGTACGGCACCGCCTCGAACTGGCAGAACCACCGCTTCCCCGGCACCGCGTCGTTCGTCGTCGAGCTGCCGCCGGGCGCGCTGCCGGCGGCGCGCGTGTCGCGCTTCGTGCACGCGATTCGCGCGCTCGCGGTGAAGGGAGTCTCCCGTTCGTGACGCCGAGCCGGTGTGGGTGCGCGAGGCGCAGCGCGGCTCCGCCGCAGCGCTCGAGCAGCTCTTTCGGGCGCACTGGGGCCGCGCCTACCGGGCGGCGCTCCTCGTGGTCGGCGACGCCGCGGCGGCGGAGGACATCGCCCAGGAGTCGTTTCTCGCCGCGGTGCGCGCACTCGACCGCTTCGACCGGCGGCGGCCGTTCGGCCCGTGGCTGCACCGGATCGTCGTCAACCGCGCCATCGACTGGGGCCGCGCGCGGGCGCTGCGCCGCGAGCTCGGCCTCGACGGCGTGGCGGAGCCTGCGGGCGCGCAGCCGGCCGAGGGCGAGCGAACCGAGGAGATCGCCGGCGCGCTCGCGGGGCTCGTTCCGGAGCAGCGTGCGGTGATCGTGCTGCGCTACCTGCTCGACTACACGCCGGGCGAGATCGCGGAGCTCCTCGATCTGCCTCGCGGCACCGTGAACTCGCGGCTGCGACGGGGGCTCGACCGGCTCGGCGAGGAGCTGGCGTGAACGTCAAGCGCGCGCTCGAGGAGATCCCGGTCGACGACGGCGCCGAGGAGCGCGCGTGGACGGTCGTGCGCGCGGCGTACGCGGAGCGCGAGCCGGCGCGGGTCGCGGGGCTGCGACGGCGCCGCTTCGTCGTCGCTGCGGCGGCGGTCGCGGCCGCGGCCGTCGCGGCTGCGGCCGTCTCGCCGCCGGGCCGCGCGGTCGTCGACGCGGTGCGCCGCTCGATCGGCATCGAGCACGCCGCACCGGCGCTCTTCAAGCTGCCCGCGGCGGGGCGGCTCCTCGTGAGCGGGCAGGGCGGCGCCTGGGTCGTCTCGGCCGACGGGTCGAAGCGGCGGCTCGGCGGCTACGAGCAGGCGTCGTGGTCGCCGCACGGCCTCTACGTCGTCGCGGCGTCGGCCGACGAGCTCTCGGCCGTCGAGCCCTCGCACGGCGACGTCCACTGGTCGCTCGCGCGGCCGCGCATCTCGTTCCCGCGCTGGGGCGGCACGCGCACCGATACGCGCGTCGCGTATCTGAGCGCGGGCCTGCTGCGCGTCGTCGGCGGCGACGGGAAGGGCGACGCGGCCGTCGGGCCGGCGGCTCCGGTTGCGCCCGCGTGGCAGCCGGAGCGCCACGTGGTCGCGTATGCGACGCGGCACGGGAGCGTCCGGATCTACGACACGGACACGAAGGCTCAGCTTGCCGACCACCGCGTCGCGGGGACGACGCGCGCGATCGCGTGGTCGCCGGACGGAGCGCGGCTCGCGGTCGCAACCGATCGCGAGGTCGACGTCTTCGGAGCGAATCCGGTGCGTCTCGTCGTGCGGGTGGCGCGGGTGCGCGCGCTCGCGTTCGCCGCCGACGGGCGGCTCGCGCTCGTGCGCGACGGGGGAACCGTGCTCCTCTACGGCTCCGAGGGGGTGCAGACGATCCTTCGCGTGCCGGGCCGGCTGGCCGGGCTCGTGTGGTCGCCGGGCGGCCGCTGGCTCGTCACGTCGCTGCCGGCCGCGGATCAGTGGATCTTCCTCGACGGCCGCCATGTGCAGGCGGTTTCGCACATCGCGCGGCAGTTCGGCGGGGCCGTGTCGCTTGACGGCTGGGTGCCGGGCGCCTAACCTGACCCTCGTCCCCGTTCCCGGCGAAGGAGGTCGTTCACATGAAGCTTGTGCTTGTCACCTCCTCGGCCCTCCCGGCCGACTAGCCGCGCGACGGACGTAGCTCCCTTCGGGAGACGGCCGCCGTGCCGTCCCTGCATTCACGTCCCGAAGGAGACTTGCGTTGTCCGAGTTTGATCTGGGCGTGCTCGGTTGGAGTACCGAGCTCGCCGACAATCTGGAGCCTGGCCATGCGCCGGGCCGTGTCGTCGCCGCGCACCGCGCTGCGTACGACGTGCAGACGGCCGGCGAGGTCGTCCGTACACGCCTGCCCGGCAGGCTGATGCACGAGAGCGCCGAGGTCGCAGTCGGCGACTGGGTGGGGCTCGCCGACGGGTTGATCCGTGCGGTGCTGCCGCGGCGCAGCGCGATCGTGCGCAAGTCGGCGGGGTTGACCTCGCAGGCGCAGACGCTCGCCGCGAACGTCGACGTCGCGTTCATCGTGACCTCGCTCGGCCCAGATCTCGAGCCGCGCCGCATCGAGCGCTATCTCGTGACCGTGTGGGAGAGCGGCGCTTCGCCCGAGGTGGTGCTGACGAAGGCCGACCGCATGGAGGATCCGTGGCAGCTCGTGGCCGAGGTGGAGGCGGTGGCGCTCGGCGTGCCGGTGCACGTCGTGAGCTCGGTGTCGGGGCAGGGCGTCGAGGCGCTCCGCGCGCGCGTCGGCGAGGGCGCGACCGCCGTGCTCATCGGCTCGAGCGGCGTGGGCAAGTCGACGCTCGTCAACCGCTGGGTCGGGCGCGAGCTGATGGCGGTGAAGGAGACGCGGGTCGACGACGACGAGGGCCGCCACACGACGACGCCATCGTGAGCTGATCGTCCTGCCGGGAGGCGGCGTCGTGATCGACACGCCCGGGATCCGCGAGCTGCAGCTGTGGGACAGCGGCGGCATGGAGGAGGCGTTCTCGGACGTGGAGGAGCTGGCCGCCGCGTGCCGCTTCAACGACTGCTCGCACAACACCGAGCCCGGCTGCGCGGTGAAGGCGGCCCTCGAGCAGCGGCGAGCTGCCGGTCGAGCGTCACGCCAGCTGGCTGAAGCTGCAGCGTGAGCTCCGCTCGATCGCCATCAGAGCCGACGCCCGCCTGCGCCGGGAAGAAAAGCGAAAGTGGCAGCTCCGCAACCGCGACGCGAGGGCGCGAACGCGGCATCGGTGAGGCCGGCGGTTCCAGAAACCGTGGACAGTCCAAGGTTGAGGATCTGTCACGACTTGTTGGCAGAAGTGCGAATTCAGCGGCGAGCGGTCGGGCCACGTGCGACCCTCTCTGACGATGACTCAGCGTCGCGGCGAGGTTCCTGCAGGGACGTACCACGTGGTTACGCGGTCGTGCGGGCCGATTCCGATCTACCTCGACGACGACGACCGCACCTGGTTCTGCACCTATCTGATCCGAGCCATCAAGGCGCACGGCTGGATCTGCCGGGCGTTCTGTCTCATGACCACGCACTACCACCTGCTCCTCGACGTGCACGAGAACACGCTGCAGAAGGGCATGCAGCGTTTGAACGGGTGCTACGCGCGGCGGTTCAACGCACGCCATGAGCGGAAGGGTCACCTGTTCGGCGAGCGGTACTACTCGGACGCGATCGAGTCCGACGATCACATGCTCGCGGTTCACCGCTACATAGCCCGAAACCCGGTGACGGCCGGCCTGGTGGCGGCACCGGAGGACTGGCGGTGGGCGAGCTATCGGGGCTGCGCGGGAATCGACGCCGGGTTTCCGTTCGTCGATCCGACTCCGCTGCGGCGGTACTTCAGCAACGACGACAAGCGAGCGTGCGACCTACTGCGAGCCTTCGTCGCCGGAGTCGCGCGCGTTTCGTAACCCTGGACTGTCCAGGGTTATGAAACGCTAGACGGAAGCGGGCTGCCCGACGATGTCGAGCGGCTTGACGATCTCGGCGAAATGGCAGGCGCTCGGGTGGCCCTGCCCGCGATCGATCAGGGCCGGCTCTTCCTCGGCACAGATCGGCTGGGCTTTCCAGCAGCGCGTGCGGAAGCGGCAGCCGCTCGGGGGGTTCGCCGGGCTCGGGACGTCGCCCTCCAGCACGATCCGCTTGCGCTTGCCGCGCTGGCCGGGCTCCTCGATCGGCACGGCCGACAGGAGCGCCTGCGTGTACGGATGCGACGGGCGGTCGTAGATGTCGTGCTTCGACCCGATCTCGACGACCTTGCCGAGATACATGACCGCCACGCGGTCGGAGACGTGACGCACCACCGACAGGTCGTGCGCGACGAAGATGTACGTCAGCCCGAAGTCGCGCTGCAGCGACTCCAGCAGGTTCACGACCTGCGCGCGAATCGAGACGTCGAGCGCCGAGACCGGCTCGTCGAGGATGATCAGCTGCGGGTTCAGGGCCAGCGCCCGCGCGACGCCGATGCGCTGCCGCTGCCCGCCCGAGAACTCGTGCGGGAACCGGTTCCCGTGCTCCGGCGAGAGACCGACCGTCCGCAGCAGCTCGTTCACACGCGACTTGCCCTGCTTCCCCCGGAACTGGTTGTGGATGCGGAGCGGCTCGCCGACGATGTCGCGCACCGTCATCCGCGGGTTCAGCGACGCGTACGGATCCTGGAACACGATCTGCATCTCGCGCCGCACGTCGCGCATCTGCGGCCGCCTGAGGTGCGTGATGTCGCGCCCGTTGAAGAGGATCTTCCCGCTCGTCGGCTCGACGAGCTTGATCACCGTGCGCGAGAGCGTCGTCTTGCCGCAGCCGGACTCGCCGACGAGGCCGAGCGTCTCCCCCGCGTTCAGGCTCAGATCGACGCCGTCGACCGCGTGGATCTGGCCGACCGTGCGCTTCAGGAGCCCCGCGCGGATCGGGAAGTACTTGACGAGCCCCTCGACCCGCAGGATCTCCTCGCCCTGCTCGGCCCGGCGGCCCACCTTCTCGTCGATCGGCTCGACCGCGCTCACGACGCCTCGCCGGCCCCCACCGGCGCCGCGAACTTCGAGTGGCGCCCGACGAGCTCGTCGGCGAAATGGCACGCCGAGGTGTGATCGGGCCCGGTGTCGGTCGGCCGCAGCGCCGGCACCTCTTCACGGCAGCGGCGCCGGCCCTGCGAGAGGAAGCAGCGCGGATGGAACGCGCACCCCGGCGGCCGGTTGATGAGCGACGGCGGCTGACCCGGGATCGGCCGCAGCCACTCCTCGTCCTCGGTCAGCTTCGGCAGGCTGTCCATGAGCCCGATCGTGTACGGGTGCCTCGGGCTCTGGAAGATCGTGTGGACGTCGCCCTGCTCGACGATCTTGCCGCCGTACATGACGAGCACACGCTCGCACAGCTCGGCGACGATGCCGAGGTCGTGCGTGATGAGGATCGTCGCCGCATCCGTCTCGGCCTGCACGCGCTTCAGCACCTCGAGCACCTGCGCCTGGATCGTCACGTCGAGCGCCGTCGTCGGCTCGTCCGCGATCAGAAGCGCAGGCGAGTTCGCGATCGACATCGCGATCATCGCGCGCTGGCGCATGCCGCCGGAGAACTCGTGCGGATACTGGTCGTAGCGCGTCTCCGGGTTCGGGACACCGACGAGCCTCAGCAGGTCGACGACCCGCTCCTTCACCTTGCTGTCCTTCACCTTCGGGTAATGCGTCGTGATCGCCTCGCCGAGCTGGTCGCCGATCTTCAGCACCGGGTTCAGCGAGGTCATCGGATCCTGGAACACCATCGCGACCTCGTCGCCGCGGAAGCGGCGCAGCTCCCGCTTCTTCATCTTCAGCAGGTCCTTGCCCTTGAAGATCGCCGTGCCGCTGACGATGCGGCCGGGGGGCTGCGGGATCAGCCCGAGGATCGACATCGTGCTCACGCTCTTGCCGGAGCCGGACTCGCCGACGATCCCGAGCGTCTCGCCCGGATAGACGTCGAAGTTCAGGTCGTCGACGGCATGCACGGTGCCGTCGTCGGTCCCGAACTCGACCCGCAGGTCGCGGATCGAGAGGATGGGCTCAGGCACGGATCCTCCGCTGGGTCGGGTCGAGGGCGTCGCGGAGACCGTCGCCCATGAAGTTCACGCAGAGCACGATCGCGACGATCGTCAGCCCCGGGAAGACGGTGAGCCACCACTGCTGCGGGTTCGTCTGCCCCTCGGAGACGAGAACGCCGAGCGACGGCGTCGGCGGCTTGATCCCGAAGCCGAGGAACGAGAGCGCCGCCTCGGTGAGGATCGCCGCCGCGACCGAGAGCGTGCCGTTGACGATGATCGGCCCGAGCGTGTTCGGGAGGATGTGCCGGAACATGATCCGCGCGTCGCCCGCGCCCGCGGCCTTCGCCGCCTCGACGTACTCCTTCTCGCGCAGCGAGAGGAAGACGCCGCGGACGACGCGCGCGATTCCCGTCCAGAAGAAGAGCGCGAGGATGATCGAGATCCGCCACTGGCTGCCCGAACCCAGGAGCGCCGCCATCGTGAGCAGGATCGCGAGCGCAGGCAACGTCAGGACGAGATCGGTGATGCGCATGAGGATGTTGTCGATCCAGCCGCCGTAGTAGCCGGCGACCGCGCCGATGAAGAGGCCGATGATCGACGAGACGACGGCGACGAAGACGCCGACCTCCTCCGAGGTGCGAATTCCCCAGATCACGCGCGAGAAGTAGTCGCGACCGATCGAGTCGGTGCCGAAGAAATGATGCCCCTTCGTCGTCGGTGCCTGGAGCAGGTTGTTCAGGTCGATCTCCGAGAACGAGTACGGCGCGACGTAGTTCGCGAAGACGCCGGCACCGAAGATGATCACGAGGCCGAGGAGGCCGAGCATCGCCAGGCGGTGCCGGAAGAAGCGCCGGCGGGCGTAGTCCCACTGGCTCCGCGTCTTGATCTCGAGGCCCTCGACGAACGCCGCGTCGAGCCCCGAGGGCGCGACGACCTGGCCGTCGATCGTCTGCTCCACCGGAGCGACGTGGTCGGCGATCGTGACGGGAGCCTTCGGGTCGATCTCAGTCATACCGGATGCGCGGGTCGAGATACCCGTAGAGGACGTCGGCGATCAGGTTGAACACGATGATGATGATCGAAGTCACGAGCAGGTACGCCATGACCGCGTAGAGATCGGTGGATTGCAGCTTCTGGATGAAGTAGTAGCCGATCCCGTCGAGCGTGAAGACCGTCTCCGTGATGATCGCACCGCCGAGGAGACCGCCGACGTTGAGCGAGGCGACCGTCACGATGGGGATCAGCGCATTCCGGACGACGTGCCGCATCACGACCCTGCTTTCCGACACCCCCTTCGCGCGGGCCGTCCTCACGTAGTCGCTGTTGATCACGTCGAGCATGGACGCCCGCATATAGCGGCTGTAGAGCGCGAAGCTGATCACGCAGAGCGTGATCACCGGTAACCCGAGATGCTGCAGCCGGTCGAGCGACCACGTCCCGTGGTGGGGGTTGTTCAGCCCCGACGTGTAGAAGATACGCACGTTCCACTTCAAGTAGATGTCGACGAACAGAATCTGCAAGAGCAGCGCGAGCCAGAAGATCGGCATGGCGTAGCCGAGGAAGCTCAGCGTCGTGAACGTGTAGTCGAACGGCGAGTACTGGCGGATCGCCGAGTAGATGCCGACGGCCACCCCGAGGATGATCGCGAGGACCTCGGAGAGAATGATCAGCTGCGCTGTGTGCCCGAGCGTCCGGGTGATGTCGGGCCAGAGCGGCTGGTAGGTCGAGAGCGACCGGCCCAGCTTGTGCGTGAAGACGTCCTGCACCCAGTAGCCGTAGCGAACCGGGATCGACCGGTTCAGGTGGTACTTCAACTCGATGTTGTGGATCGTGTTGAGCGAGAACCGCGGGTTCGCGCGCAGGGCGACGGTCGGATTGCCTGCGAGCGACACGAACGTGAAGCTCAGGAACGTCGACACAATCAGCACCGGGATGCTGTACAGGATGCGCCTGACGATGTAGGTGACCACGGTTCGCTCCTTGACGCCTGGGGCCGGGGGGACGAAAGGATCCGCGCCCCCCGATATTAACCGGGGGGACGCGGATCCCTGGTGTCAACTCACTGGAGTTCGGACTAGGTCGTCCGGCCTACCAGTGCCACTGCTCGATGTTCCACGTGGGGCCGAGCAGCGTCGGGTTGTTGCTGTTCTCCATGCCCTTGATCGCCGACTTGTAGACGAGGATCGACGGCGGAGCGTAGAGCGGGACGATCGGCACATCGTTCGAGATGATCGACGCCGCCTGCTGGTAGTAGGCCGTCCGCTTGACCGGATTGAGCTCCTTGTCGCCCAGGTCGATCAGCGGGTCGACCTTCTTGTTGCAGTACAGCTTGTAGTTCGAACCACCGAGGTTCTTCGCGTTGTCCTGGCACTGATAGATCGCGTCGAAGCCCGACGGATCCGGGCCACCGAGCCACGCGTACTCGGCGGCGTCGAAGTCGTGGTTCGGCAGGCGCGTCCCGAAGAAGTTCGGGTTGGCCGGCTCGAAGCCGACGTTCAGCTTGATGCCGATGGCGCCGAGCTGCTGCGAGAAGATCGCGGCGGACGTCGCGCGGCGCTGGTTGCCCGCGGTCGTGTTCCACCGGATCTCCGTCTTCATGCCGTTGCACGTCCACGTTGCCGTGTTGTTGCGCGTCGGGACGGCGGGACCGCCGGTGCAGCCGTGCGCCTTGAGCAGCGCGATGGCCTTCTTCGGCGCGAACGCCCACTTCGCAGAAGCGACGGCTTGGCGTTGACGCCGAGCTCCCACATCGCGTTGTCGAGCGGCTTGAGGCCCGGGGCGATGTCGCCGAAGAGCGCCTTGATCAGCGAGTGGCGATCCATGCCCATCATCATCGCCTGGCGGAACCAGAGCTGCTTCATGATCGGAGCAGCGGTGCCGCCCTGGTTCAGGTCGATGTGCTCCTGCGTGAAGCCCGGGATCGAGCTGTACTTCAGCCCGGCCTGGTGCGTCAGCTGTGCGAGAGCGGTCTGCGGGGACGGGTTGATCGCGTCAACCTCGCCGCCGCGCATCGCCTGGATCTCGGAGTTCGTGTCCGTGATCAGCTTGAAGTCGACTTCCTTCAGGGCCGGCTTCTTGCCGTACCAGAGGGCGTTCGGCTTCAGGGTCAGGCCCTGGCCCTTCGTGTAGTTCGTGAGGAGGAACGGGCCGTCCGACACGGGATGACCGTCCGAACCGCAGACGCAGTCGGCCCACATCGTGTTCCAGTTGAGGCCCGCGACTGCCGCCGACGGGTACACGAGACCGAAGAGGTCGCGGTAGTCGGCGAACGGGGTCTTCCACTTGAACGTGATCTGCTTGTTGCCCTTGTGCGAGAAGCCGGTGATCTGGTCGTAGCCGGTCGTCGACGCAGGCGTGTTCGCCTTGTTGACGATCTGCTGCCACGTATAGACGTAGTCCTTGTACGTGACCGGGGCCTTCGCATGGCCCACCCAGTTCCAGTTCGCGTCCGGGCGGATCGTGATCGAGAGGCCGGCCTTCGTTGCGGTGACCTTCGACGCCAGGTCGAGGTGGTAGATCCCCTGGTTGTCGATGATGTAGTTGCCGCGAAGCGTCGGCGTGTTGCCGGTCAGTGCAGCCCAGTACGCATTCTGGTCGGCCTGGCCGGTGTTGAAGCCGATGATGTCCTGCTCCATACCGAACACGAGCACGCTCTTCGCCTTGCGTGCGGCCGGCGTCCGCGGCACGTTCGCCCACGACTGGGCGAAAGGCGCAGCGGCGAGCTTGGCCGAGCCGGCGCTCTTGGTCGACGCGCTGGCGGTGGCACCTGCGACGAGCAGGACTGCAGCCGCGCCCGCGAGGAGCCAAAGGCGTCTATGCATCGATTCCCTCCGTTTTGTCTGCGCCGGGAGCCGATGGGAGTACGGCGGCGCCTGCTCGCTCCTACGCCCGCGAGGGGCGTTCCGTGTCCGTTGCTAAGACGACCGCGCGGTAGCTTAGTTAGGAGGCGCGGACGGTGCCACCCCCGGCGCAGCGGCGGCCCCGGCTCAGACCGGAACGTTCTCGCCGGTCCGGGTCATCGGCGGCGAGACCGAGGCGAGCGAGAAGAAGGCCGAGAACGGCTGCGGGCCCCGGGCCGGCGGCGCGACGGCCGTGGACGCCTGGGCCGAGGCGTGCCCGGAGGGCCGAATCGCCTGGCCCGCGACGAAGGAGAGGACGGCGGCCGCGGCCGCGAGGCCCGCCGCGGCGCGCACGGGAAGGAGGCGCGCCGGCCGGCGCAGGCGGGCGAGGACGAGTGGCCGGGACGGCTCCTCGGCAGGCGCCCGGCGAAGCAGGGCGGTCGTCGTTCCTAGCTCGAACGCGAATACTTCGCAGTCGGCGCAGACGCGCCGGTGGGCGGCGAGCTGGGCCGCCTCGAGCTCGGAGAGCTCGCCGTCGAGGAAGGCCGAGGCAGCCTGGCGGGCGCGGTCGCAGTCGCTCGATGGAACGGGTGTCAGCACAGCAGCATCCTTCTCTTTTCTACCCACTCAGACGTGCCCTATGCCGGTTCGGTTAGCGGCGCTCCTCCCTCATCGGCACGCGGGGCCCTGGTCCTGACGATACGCCTCCCGCCCGGGAGGGCAAGAATCCGGCCGTGGAGATCGCGATTCGCGTCCGCGAGGTGGGCCCCGGCGGCGGCCGGGGGACGGCGCCGCTCCTCGTCGTGCTCGACGGGCCGGACTACGTGCGGCGGGCCGGCCTCCTCCGGCTCCTGGAGCGGCTCGTCGCCGCCGGCGGCGCCCCGCCCCACCGCGTCGCCCTCGTCCGGGCCGACGACCGCCTCGAGACCTACTCGGCGTCGGCGGCGTACGCGCGGGCGCTCGCCGGCGCGCTCGACGAGCTCGCGGGGCGCGGCCGGGGCCGCCGGGTCGGCCTCGGCTCGAGCCTCGGCGGCCTCGCGCTCCTGCACGTCCACCGGCTCGAGCCGCGGGCGTTCGCCGGCCTCTTCCTCCAGTCGGGCAGCTTCTTCCGCCGTCGCACCGACCCGCAGGAGTCGCGCTTTCCGCGTTTCTCGCGCATCGACCGCTTCGTCGGCTCGGTGCTGAACGCGCGCGAGGCCGGACGGCCGCTGCCGACGACGATCACCTGTGCGCTCGACGAGGAGAACTACGCGTGCAACGCCGTCGGTCGCGCAGGCGCTCGCGGCGCAGGGCTACCCGGTCGACTTCCACGCGGCGCGCGGCGGGCACGACTGGCCGACGTGGCGGCGCGCGGTCGAGGCGCACCTCCCCGCGCTCCTGCGGCGGGTGTGGCGTTGAGACATCTGATCGGGCTCGTGCTCGGCACCGAGGAGGACTGGCCGGCCGCCTTCGAGCAGCTCACCGCCCGGCTCGGCTCGTTCGACTGGCGCGGCTCGTCGCACGAGCTGACGACGGAGCGCGTGCTGAACGAGCCGTTCGACCTGCGCGCGAAGCCGCGGTACTCGCTCGTGCTCGACCGCGTCGGCTGGTGGTACATGCTGCCGCGCGAGTGGTTGAAGAAGGTCGCCCTGATGGACGACGTCTACCTGCTCAACAACCCGTTCACGTTCCAGGCGATGGAGAAGCACTCCGCGTACTGCGCGATGATGCGTCTCGGCCTGAAGGTGCCGCCGA
The DNA here is from genome assembly GCA_963831405.1 of uncultured Actinomycetes bacterium. GTDB lineage: Bacteria > Actinomycetota > Thermoleophilia > Gaiellales > Gaiellaceae > Palsa-739. Next base: position 104,590 of record CAWHPX010000009.1, on the reverse strand, counting down.
CGTGGCTGATCCCGCACAAGCAGCCGCCGTGGAACGAGCGCTTCCCGACGACGGCGGCGCGCTACAACCGGGCGTTCGACCTCAACACGATCGGCGCCGAGGTCGGCTACCCGCTCTACCTCAAGCCGTTCGACGGCGGGCAGTGGCGCGGCGTCGCACGCGCGGGCGGGCCGGAGGAGCTGCGCCGGCGCTACGACGAGTCGGGCGAGCAGCTGATGCACGTGCAGTCCGCGGTCGAGGGCTTCGAGGTGTTCGCCCGGAGCCTGTCGATCGGCGCCGAGACGATGGTGATGTGGTTCGACCCCGAGCGGCCGCTGCACGACCGCTACCAGGTGAAGCACGACTTCCTGCCCGCGGAGCAGGGTCTCGAGGTCGAGACGATCTCCAAGGTCGTGAACGCGTTCTTCCGCTGGGAGTTCAACTCGTGCGAGTCGATCGTCCGCGGCGGCGAGGTGTTCCCGATCGACTACGCCAACGCGTCACCCGATGTCGCGCTCACGAGCCTCCACTACTACTTCCCGTGGGCGATGACCGCACTCGTCCGCTGGTGTGCGTTCTGCGTCGCGGACGAGCGGCGGATGCGCATCGACGTCGACACGCGCCCGTGGTTCGACATCGCCGACCGCGACGACCTCTCGTACGACGACAAGCTGCGCGAGTACCGCCGCCTCGCGGACGAGCACTTCCAGGCCGACGCGTACGCGGAGTTCTGCGCAGGCCCGCTGCGCCATCTCGACGAGGCGGCCGCCGAGTGGTTCGGCGGCGCCGACTTCGACCGGGTGCTCGTCGACACGGTGCGCACGACCTTCCCGGCGCACGAGCACGAGCAGTTCGTCGCGCACTACCGCGGCCTCCTGGCCGCCTCCCTGCACGATCGCGGCTGACGAAGAGGCAGGAGAGCGGGGCCCGGCGCCGTAGCCCGGAGCGAGGCGATGCGCTCCTTCTGGGTCGTCCTGACCGTCTGCCTCCTCGAGGGAGTCGCGCTCGCGCTGCTCCTCGCGGATCGACCCGCCGCGTCTCCGGCCGCCGTCGCCGCGACGCCGAGAGCCGCGCCGCCGAGGCCGGCCGCCACGTTCACGCTCGTCGCGGGCGGCGACGTCGCGCTTGCGGGCGAGCCGCGCGCCGCCCTCTTCGCCGGCATCCGCCGCTATCTCCGGCCGGCGGATCTCGCGATCGCGAATCTCGAGGGCACGCTCGCGACGGGCGGCGGCGCGCGCTGCACCGCGAGCGCGAAGGCGGGCTGCTTCGTCTTCCGCGCCTCGCCGCAGTGGGCGGCGTCGCTCGAGCGCAGCGGCTTCACGGCGATGAACGTCGCCAACAACCATGCGCTCGACTTCGGACGCGACGCGCAGGCCGAGACGCTCGCGGCGCTCCGCGGTGCGCACCTGGCCGTCGACGGCCTTCCCGGGCAGATCACCGAGGTTCGCGCCGGCGACGTCAGGGTGGCGCTCGTCGGCGCCGCGCCGTACACGTGGGCGCAGAGCCTGCTCGACGTGCCCGGCACACAGGCGCTCGTGCGCCGGGCGGCGCGGCGGGCAGACGTCGTCGTCGTGTACATGCACGCGGGCGCAGAGGGTGCGGGCGCGGAGCACGTCTCGGGCAGCGAGCGCTACCGCGGCGAGCCGCGCGGCGACCCGGCGGCGTTCGCCCACGCGATGGTCGATGCCGGCGCCGACCTCGTCTTCGCGTCCGGCCCCCACGTCCTGCGCGGCATCGAGTGGTACCGGCGGCGGCTGATCGCGTACAGCCTCGGCAACCTCGCGACGAGCCACACGCTCTCGACGCTCGGCGTCCTCGGGCAGAGCGCCCTCCTCCGCGTCACGCTCGACGCGCACGGCCGCCTCGTCGCGGGCTCGCTCGTGCCGCTGCGGCTCGACGGCTGGGGCACGCCGGCGTTCGACGCGTCGCGAACGAGCGTCGACCTCGTCCGGACGTTGTCGCGCGAGGACTTCGGTGCGCGCGCCGCCCGCATCGGTGCACGCGGAAAGCTGCTCGACGGGTGGGGCGCCCACACGAGCGCCCCACCCGTCGCGCTCACGCCGTGAGCGGCGTCGCGCCGGCCTGAACCGGCGCGGGCCCGCGCACGAGCAGCCAGCTCGTCCCGAGCGTCCAGATCGGCAGCCCGAAGATGAGCCCGGCCCAGCCGATCGGCCCGATCACGAGCACGATCGCGATCACGATCGCGAAGATCGCCCACCACTTCGGGAGGGCGCGCGTCCGCAGTGCGACGATCGCGGCTCCCGCGAAGAAGAGGATCACCGCGAGCTCGGCGCCGACGAAGAACGCGTCGCTGCCGTTGTGCAGCGTTCCCGCCGTGGCGGCGCTGATGCTGTCCTTGTTGATGGCCGCTCCGACGTCGCCGGCCGACGGTGAGCATCCCGAAGACGGCCGCGATCGCCGCGCCGGCGAAGGCGAGGTTCGAGAACACCGCCTGCCCGCCCTCGGCGCTCGCGAGGCGGCTCCGGAGCATCGCCGCGAACCAGACGAAGGCGATGCAGCCGAGCATGTAGAGCCAGCCTCCGAGGAGGATCGTGTTCGAGCTCCCCTGCACCCAGGTGAGGAGCTGCGAATCGGTCGGGTTGCTCGGGATCTTGTCGCTCATCGAGTTGGTGACGACGAGGCCGACGATCCAGAGCACGACGGCGAGGACGCCCGCGAGGGCGGAGACCCGCTCGGTACGAGTGTGCATGTGACCCCTCTCTATCGGTATACGACCTAACTGCGAACCGCGGCCATCGTGAACCGCGGCCGCGAGATTTTCAAGCGGGTCTTGCCAAGCGAGAAGACCTGCTTAAGGTCCGACGCGGAGAGGGCCCGGAAAAGGAGAGACGTGCCTGGGGTTCTTGCTGCGGTAGGCGGTGGCGACGCCGGTGCGCGCGTGCGCGCGGCTGCTCGGCCGTGGCTCGGACGGGAGCTTCTGGGCCTCGACGTGCTCGAGCCCGACCGGCGCGTCGCGCTCGCCGCGGTCGGCGAGCGGGCCGGCCTCGTGCGGAGCGACGCAACGGGCGTCGTCGTCGCGTTCGAGGGAGAGCTCGTCGCCTCCTGCGGCGTCGTTCAGGGGGTCGCCGCGACGGTGCGCCTGCTGCGCGCCTATCTCGAGTCCGGCCCGGCGATCGTCCCGCCCGACGGCTCCTTCACCGCCGCGATCTGGGACCCGCGGACGCGCGAGTTGATGCTCGTCACCGATCACGCGGGGACGCGCCCCCTCTATGTCAGCGCCGACGGCCGGCGCGTGCTCGCGGCGAGCGAGCTGAAGGCACTGGCGGCGGCAGGCGTCGCACACCACCCGGACAGGCGGACGCTTCTGCAGGGCGTGGAGCTCGTGCGAGGCGGCCGCATTCGCACCTTCGCCGCGGGAGCCCCTCGTTCGCCGGCGCTCTCGATCTCGGCCTGGCCCGGCCGGTCGACGAGGACTGCGGCGTCGCGCTGATGAAGACGCGCGCCTAGGCGCGCCGCCCGCCGGGCGCCTCGCCCCAGTGATCGTGCGGCCCGCCGCCGCCCGGCCCGAACGCCGGACGCACGCCGTTCACGAGATCCGTGATGTGCTGCCGCAGGTCGGACGGGACGTTCGCTCCGAAGCGCTTCGTCGCGTCGGCGACGAGGGCGTCGATCAGCCCTGACGCGGACTTGCCCTGCGTCGCGTTCGCGATCTGCGCGAGCGTCTTGCCGGCGCGAAGCTGCGTGGCGAGCGCGTCCGCGGAGATCCCGAGGTACGAGGTGACAGCCTGGAGGCCGTCGCCCGCGCCGTGGCCGTGCGGTCCGCCGGCGGGCGGCATTGCCGGGTGCACGCCGTCGACGAGATCCGTGAAGCGCTGGGTCAGCGTCGACGCGATCTGATCCGACTGCGCCTGTGTGAGCTTCTTCGCCGAGACCGCCGCAGCGAGCTCCTGCTTCTCGTGAGCGACGAGCGCGTCGACGAGACCGCTCTTCGACTTCCCGCTCGTCGCGTCGGCAACCTGCGCGAGCGTCTTGCCACCCTGCAGCTGCGTGAGCAACGCGTCCGCGGTCGTGCCGAGGTACGACGCGGCGGCGGCGAGATCGTCGCCCGGCCCGCGGTGACCGAACCTGTCGTGACCGGACCTACCGTGACCGGGCGCACCGATACCGGGGCCGCCGAACACGCCGTGGAAGCCGCCGCTCGGTGCGGCCGTGGTGCGCGACGACTGACCGTGGCTCTTGGCGGCGAGCGCCGTTCCGCCGGCCGCAAGCGCGGCAACGGCGACGGCGAGCAGGGCGAAGCGAATTCGTCTCATGCCCTGCAGTCTCGGTGCCGCGCTTAAGAAGACGCTGTGAGGAAGCTAAGAATCGCGGCGCTCTTCGCGGCGGCCCATGAACCGGGCCCCCTCGCGCGCCCAGCGGCGGTCGAGCGCCTTCTGCTCCGCCTGGTCGATCGACTCGAAGCGCCCCACGCCGGGCACGTAGACGCGATAGTCGATCGGTCGCGGCGGCGACTCGAAGCGCGCGCGCCGCACGCGCGTGGGAGCCCCGTAGGCAAACGCGGGCACGAAGGCCGGCTCCGGTGAGAACGGGAAGCGCGCGGCCGCCAAGAGAATGAGGCCGGCGAAGAGCAGCACGACGCCGATCGTCACGATCGCGCGCAACGCAAGGCCCGTGAACGGCAGCCCGGGGCTCCCCGTCGAGCCCGGCGGCGCAGGAGGCGAGCCGGACGGCGGCCCCGCCCCGCTGTCGCGCGTCGTCGTGTTCTCGACCGGGATCGTCAAGGTCGTCTCGGTCTCCGTCGTCCCGGTCGCCGGCACGGTCGTCGTCGGCGGCGGGGCGGCCGTTGTCGTCAGAGGCGGCGCCGCCGGTGTGGACGAGACGACCGTCGTCGTCGTCGGCGGCGTCGTCGCGGGCGGCGGGACCGTGGTGGCCGCCGCCGTCGACGTCGTGGTCGGCGCCGTCGTCGTGGTCGGGTTCGTCGTCGTGGTCGGCGCCGTCGTCGTCGAGGTGGTCGTCGTCGACGAGCAGACGGAAGCGCCGCCGAGCGCCGACACGATCAAGCGGCCCTGTTGCGTGTAGAAGTTGCCGCTCCCTCCGGCCCGAGGTGCTGCAGCGGGGCGCCGACGACGAGGTCGACCTGGAAGAAGCAGGCCGGCACCGCGACCGAGAGCGTGTGGCTACCCGGGCCGAGCGTCGCGGTCGTCGCGTCGTAGAGCACCTGCTGCTCCGCGGTGGACTGGTCGAAGCTCGCGCTCGGGGAGGTGTAGCTGACGAGCGAGAGCTCGAGCGGCGCGCAGCCCGCCCCGACCGTGAAGGACGCCTGCGCCGACGAACCGGCGAACGAGAGGGACGCGCCCGTGACATCCGCTGCAGTGCACGTCGAGGTTTGGGCGGCCGTCGTCGTGGCGGCGGCGTCTTCGGCGCCGCCGCTCGAATAGGCGGCGCTCGAGAAGCCGAGCAACACCAGGCCGAAGCAGATGAGAAATGCCGCAGAGCGTTTCATCGGGACGAACAGTTGACTGGAGTGACCAGTCTGACAGGCCTTCCCACCGCTGGCGAATCGAACCCATCCGCACCCGCGATCCGCGGGCGCAGAACCGAGTGGGCTAGGGCTTCGTCTTGGTGGTCGTCGTGGCCGCGGGCTCGGTCACCGTGACGGTCGTCCCGGGGCGCGTGACCGTCGCCGTTGTCGTCACCCGCCGCGTCACCGTGACGCCGGGAAGCGTCACCGTCTGTGCAGGGGCCGTCGTCGACACGGTCACGGTGGCGCCCTTACGGGTGACCGTTGCGGTGACCCCGCGCGAGACCGTCTGCGTGCTCGTCACGGTGTCGGTCTGCAGCAGCGTCAGCATCTGCGTCTGCGTCAGCAGCTGCGTGTTCGTGACCGGGCGCGTGACGACAACCGGCTTGCCGCGCACGTAGACGGTGTGACGGCGGTACACGGTGCGGTACCGCACCTGGGGCGGCGCGACGACCGTGGTGCCGTCGGCGCGCGTCACGGTCCTCGTGACGGTGACGGGCGTCGCGAACACCGTCCGCACCACCGGGATCCGCTTGACCACGATGTGCCCGTTGCGACGCACGTGCACGGTCTTCTGCACCGTCGACTGCACGGCGACGTACGTCTGTGCCGTCCTGCTCGTCGAGGTCAGCGCCGACGCCGCGACGAAGCCGCCGATCGCAAGCGCGGCGACTCCCGGAAAGAGGACGAAGCCCGTGAACTTCTTCGCCCGCAGGACCTGCAGCGTGTACCACACCCGAGCCAGGCGCTCTCCCATACGGAAGTCATATCCGGTTCGCCCCGATCGAATCGTAAAAAGCAGGAAAGGCCGCTCAGAGGCTCTTCTTCAGCATCCCGAAAACGCCCCGAATCACCTCGCGCTGGATCTGCTTGCCCGTGCTCGACTTGAGGAAGTCGCCGAGCGCGTCTCCCCCGCCGTGGGCCGCCTTCGCCGCCTTCGCGTGCTCCGTGGGCGCCGGGCCGGCGCCCGGGGGCAGCCGCCTGCTGGAGCCTCGCGGCGAGCATCTCGCGGGCGCTCTGCGCGTCGGTGCGAGTGCCGTACTTCGCATAGAGCGGCGACGCCTTCGCGGCCGCGTCGACGTTGTCCGCGGGCCCCATTCTCGCAAGCGGCGGACGCAGCTTCGCGTGCACCACCGGAGTCGGGACGCCCGCCTCGGAGAGAATCGTCACCGCCGCCTCGCCGGTGCCGAGCTGCTGCAGCAGCTGCTCGAGGTCGTAGAAGTCGGACTTCGGAAAGGTTCGCACGGTTGCCTTGAGCGCCGACGCGTCGTCCGGCGTGAACGCGCGCAGCGCGTGCTGCACCCTGTTCCCGAGCTGCGCGAGGACGTCGGCGTCGAGGTCCTTCGGCGTCTGCGTGATGAAGAACACGCCGACGCCCTTCGAGCGGATCAGACGCACCGTTTGCGTGACCGACTCGACAAACGCCTTGCTCGCGCCGTCGAAGAGCAGATGCGCCTCGTCGAAGAAGAAGCAGAGCTTCGGCTTCTCGAGATCACCCACCTCCGGCAGGGTCTCGAAGAGCTCGGCCAAAAGCCACATGAGCGCGGTCGAAAAGAGCTTCGGCTTGTCCTGCACTCCCGGCAGCTCGAGGCAGGAGATGACGCCGCGGCCGTCCGGTGCCGTTCGAAGCAGATCGTTGACGTCGAACTGCGGCTCGCCGAAGAGCTCGTTGCCGCCGCCGTCCTCGAGGCCCACGAGCGCACGGAGCAGCACCCCGACCGTCTGGGACGCGAGGCCGCCGATGCCCTGCAGCTCCGCCTTGCCGTCCTCGGAGCCGAGAAAGGTGAGGAGCGCGCGCAGGTCGGAGAGGTCGAGGAGCGGGAGCCCCTTCTCGTCGGCGTAGTGGAAGACGAGCTCGAGGCTCTGCTCCTGCGTCTCGTTCGACTCGAGCACCTTCGCGAGCAGGCGCGGCCCGAAGTCGGAGACCGTGGCGCGAACCGGCACGCCGGCGCCGATCCCGCCGAGCGCGAGGTACTCGACGGGATAGCCCGTGGGCGTGAACGGGACGCCGAGCTCGGAGGCGCGCTTCGCCGCCGGGCCGCCTGTCTCACCCGGAGTCGAAAGACCCGAGAGGTCGCCTTTCACGTCGGCCGCGAAGACGGGGACGCCGGCCGCAGAGAGCTGCTCGGCGAAGAGCTGCAACGTCCGCGTCTTGCCCGTGCCGGTGGCACCGGCGATCAGGCCGTGCCGGTTCGTCATCTTGAGCGGGACCTTCGCCTCGGCGCCCGGGACGAGCTTGCCGTCGTGCACGGCCTGGCCGAGGTCGATCGCGGCGCCGCTCGTCGCATACGCGTCCGCGATGACCTTCGCGAAATCGGTCACGGGCACCCCCGGTCGCTTGAACGAAGAACCCCTGCGTCGGCAGGGGTTCCCGAGATGGAGCTAGGCGGGCTCGAACCGCCGACCTCCTGATTGCGAACCAGGCGCTCTCCCAACTGAGCTATAGCCCCGGGGTCGCCTCAGTTTAGCCGGAGCCCGGAGCCGCCGTCCCGGCGGCGCGGCTCATCAGGGCGCCGTCGCGGATCGTCTTCTCCATCTCCTTGGACTCCTCGCGGTACCAGCTGCCGTCCTCGAACTGGATCGCCGGATACTTGTCCTGGCCGGTGTTCGCGCGCATCGCGTCGCGCTTGCCGCGCCGAAGCGGGCCTGCCACCGTCTCGTACGGGATCCCCATCTCCTTCAGGGCCGACTCGACGCGCCAGCAGGGATGCCCCTTCAGCTTGACCCACTCGTTGGAGCAGCGGTGGAGCTTGACTGCCATGGCTGGACAATACGCCTATTTTCAGGCGCTGAAGAGCGTCAGATCCGGCTCCCGCTCGCCGCGGAGGAGCGCGAGGTCGACCTCGACGCAGCGGATGCCGCGCGACTCGGCGAGCGTCACCGCCTGGGGCTTCAGCCGCTGCGCGGCGAGGATGCCGCGGCACGCGCTCTTCGCCGGGTCGTCGCGGATGAACCCGAGATAGCGCGTCAGCTGCTCGACCGCCTCGATCGTCGCCACCCGCTTGATCTCGACGGCCACCCACTGGCCGTCCTCGTCGCGGCACATCAGGTCGACCGGGCCGACCTCGGTCGACCACTCGCGCTTCACGAGCGTCAGGTCCTCGCCGAGCGCGGCCGGCGCCGCGGCGAGCTCCTCCTGCAGGTCGCGCTCGACGCCGTCCTTCTGCAGCGCCGCCGACTCCCCCATGTCGTGCGTGACGTCGCTCAGCACCTCGACGAGCCGGATCTCGAGCACGTCCTCCGTCTTCGGCTTGCGCACGACGAGCGTCTCGCCCTCCTGCTCCATGAAGGTCGCACCCGACATCCAGTTGAGCGGCTTGTAGCCGCCCGCGTCGTCGTGGACGAGCACCGAGCCGTCGGCCTTCAGGATCAGGAGCCGCACGGCCTCGGGGAGGACGGCGTTCAGGCGGCCGGAGTAGCGGACCTCGCAGCGGGCGACGAGCAGGCGCACGGCGACGACGGTACTGGCCGAATCGGACGTGTCAGGCACTCCCGGCGGCGGCGCGGCTAGCGTGCGCGGGTGGAACCGCGTCCATCATCGCCGCGATCTCGATCCTGATCGTCGCCGTGATCGCGTGGCGCGCCTCGAGGCGCGGGCGCAACGGGAAGTAACGGACCAGTCCGCCCCGGCGCGCGCGGACGGTCGACCCTGGAGCCGCCGACGATGGCGTCCTCGCCGTCGTCGAAGCGCACCCAGGCCTTGCCCTTGCCGTCGTAGTCGGGCGACCAGACGACGAGCGTCGCGTCGCGGCCGCCGACCTTGACGCGCTCCGAGCCTTCGGGCTTCGCCCCGCTCCAGACCTGCACGAACGGGTTCTCGGCCCGCTCGCGGCCGATCGTCGTCTCGTCCGTGTGGCCCGGCAGCACGCGGGTCTCGTCGGGGAGCGCCATGAAGACGTCCATCACCGAGCTTCGCACCTGCTCGAGGTTGCCGCCGCCGACCGCGTCCTTGAAGAGCGTGTCGCCCGTGAAGACGACGTCGTCGACGAAGAAGGCGACCATGTCGTCCGAGTGCCCGGGCGTCGCCGCCCCGCGAACCTTCAGGCCGCCCCACTCCCACTCGCCGGGCGCCGCCACGACGTCGATGCCGTAGCGCTCGCGCAGCTCGTCCTCGTGGACGACATGGTCGTGGTGGGAGTGCGTGCGGAGGACGGCCGCGGGCGTCGCGCTCCAGCCCTCGACGGCGGCGAGAAGCGGGGCGATATCCGCGCCCGAGTCGACGAAGAGGGCCGTGCCGCCCTCCCGGTCGGCGACGACGAACGAGTTCGAGAGCCAGTCCGGGTGCATGCTCCGCTCGATCAGCACGGCGCTAGGCTAACGGGAACCCTGTAGAGGAGGACGCAATGGCCGGCCTGTGGCAGCGCTTCATGTTGATCTTCAAGTCGAAGGCCTCGCGCGCGCTCGACCGCGCCGAGAACCCGACCGAGACGCTCGACTACTCGTACGAGCAGATGATCGAGCAGCTCCAGAACGTCAAGCGCGGTGTCGCCGACGTCGTCACCTCCAAGAAGCGGCTCGAGCTCCAGACCCAGTCGATCGAGCAGAACGTCGTCAAGCTCGAGACGCAGGCCCGCCAGGCGGTCGCCGCGAACCGCGAGGATCTCGCCCGCCAGGCGCTCGAGCGCAAGGCCGCCGCGCAGCAGCAGCTGCAGGGCCTCGACGCGCAGGTGCAGCAGCTCGCCGACCAGCAGGAGAAGCTCGTCGCCTCGCAGCAGACCCTCGAGGCGCGCATCGAGTCGTTCCGCTCCGAGAAGGAAGTGATCAAGGCGCAGTACTCCGCCGCCCAGGCGCAGGTGAAGATCGGCGAGGCCGCGACCGGCATCGGCCGCGGCATGCAGGACACCGGCATGGCGATCCAGCGCGCCCGCGACAAGACCGAGGAGCTGACGGCGCGCGCCTCCGCGATCGAGGAGCTCACCGCCACCGGGGCGCTCGAGGATCTCGGCGACAACCGCACGCAGCTCGACCGCGAGCTCGGCCAGATCTCGGCCCAGAGCCAGGTCGACGACGAGCTCGCGAAGCTCAAGGCGGAGGTCGGGGCTCCCGCCGTCGAGTCGGGCGCCGACGCGAAGGAGATCGAGCCCGGCTCGACGTCGTAGTGGGGCTCGGCGACGTTCTCTTCGGGCGCAAGAAGCTGAAGGGGCCGGCGGGCGACCGCCTCTTCGCGCTCACCACCGCCGCCGTCACGCTCGACGTCTCGTGCGGGCTCAAGCCCGCCGGCGTCGGCGCGCTCGTCTTCAAGCCGCTCTCGGCGGGCGAGTTCGCGCAGGTCGACCAGGACGTCGAGCAGCTGCTGCAGGGCGTCGCGGCCTCGTCGGGCTCGACGCTCGACCGCAAGAAGGACACGTTCGGCTTCGAGTGGGCCGTCGTCCACGACCCCGACCTCGAGGACCAGGTGACGAGCGTCTACGCCGTCGCGAAGGAGTTCACCGAGCGCGGCTTCGGCGGCCAGCTGCTCGCGGCGGCGTTCCGCTTCGAGGGCGGCGGCGAGCCCGTCTACTGGATCTACGGCTTCAAGACGGGCACGTTCTGGCCCTTCGTCCCCACCGGCGGCAAGCAGGAGCGCGACAACGCGCGCGAGCTCCAGCTGAAGGCGCAGCTCGAGAAGGAGCTCCCGATCGAGCAGGACCTGACGAAGTGGTTCGCGTTGTTCGACGCGCCTATTAGCTCGCGACGCTTGCCATTCGCGCAAGTGCCGGAATCCGCTCGCGCGGACTCCAGCACGCGCAAGACCCCTAAAGCCGGCCGCATGCGCGGCCGGACGAGCTCGACCCGGTCGGCCTATGCGACCGGCTTGCCCATCTCGCGGGAGATCTCCGCGAGTGCGGCCAGTCTCTTCTCCATCGGCGGGTGATCCATGAAGAGCTCGCCGACCTGCTGGCGCCAGTTCGTCGGCACGATGAAGAAGGCGTTCATGCCGGCGACCTCGCGCAGGTCCTGCTGCGGGATCTGCGTGATGCCGCTCGCGATCTTCTGCAGCGCGCTCATCAGGTTCTCCGGGTGCGCCCGTCATGAGCGCGGAGCCGCGGTCGGCCGCGTACTCGCGGTAGCGCGAGATCGTCCGGATCAGGACGAAGCTGATCAGGTACGTGACGACCGAGACCGCGAAGATGATCAGCCAGACCGGCACGCCGTTGTTGCCGTTCGAGTCGCGCCGGCCGCCGCCGCCGAAGCCGCCGCCCCACATGCCCGAGTAGAGGCCGACGCGCGTCAGGAACGCCGCGAGCATCGCGAAGAAGCTCGCGAGCGTCATGATCAGCACGTCGCGGTTCGCGACATGCGAGAGCTCGTGCGCGAGCACGGCCTCGACCTCCTTCGGCTCGAGCCGCCGCCAGAGGCCGTTCGTCACCGCGACCGCGGCGTGCTTCGGGCTGCGGCCGGTCGCGAAGGCGTTCGGCACGTCGGTCGGGATGACGGCGACGCGCGGCTTCGGGAGGTCGGCGAGCGCACAGAGCCGCTCGACCATCGCGTGCAGGTCGGGCGCCTCCTCCGGCGTGACGATCTTCGCGCCGGATGCCGCGAGCGCGACCTTGTCGGCCGTCCAGTACTGCACGACGGCGATCAGGACGATGATCACGAGCATCGGCGCGAGGCCGACGTTCAGCACCTTGAAGAGGACGAGGGCGAAGCCGACGTAGAGCAGGCCGAGGAGGCCGCTCGTGAAGAGCATCCGGATCGAGAGGCCGAAGTCGCGGCCGAAGTTCTTGCGCTTCATGCGTCCGATGGTACTCGCGGCAGGTAAAGTCACGCCCCGTGCGGAGGGTGGTTCTCATCGTCTTCTCATGTGCCGCGGCGCTCCTGCTCGCGGCCTGCGGCGCGGAGGGCGTCACGAGCCCCGCGCCGCGCACGGTCGTCGGCACCCTGCCGAAGCCGACCCAGGAGCCGGAGACGGCCGCCTTCAAGCTGAAGGGCGACCCGACCGCCGGCAAGGCCGTCTTCGCGAAGGGCGGCTGCGGCGGCTGCCACACCCTGCAGGCCGCGGGCGCGACCGGCACCGTCGGCCCCGTGCTCGACCAGGTGAAGCCCGACTACCGCCTCGCAACGTCGCGCATCACGAACGGCAAGGGCGTCATGCCGTCGTTCAAGGGGCAGCTCTCCGACCAGGAGATCGCCAACGTCGCCGCGTTCGTCGTGAAGTCGACGGGCGGCACCGTCCCGTAGCGCTGCAGCTGCCGGACGCCTTCCCGCGGCAGGTCGCGGCCTTCGCCGTCGACCTCGACCGCACGCTCATCGCCGAGGACGCCGTCCTCCGCCCGCGCACGCGCGCCGCGATCGGGCGCGCCCGCGCCGCCGGCGTGCACGTGGTCGTCGTCACGGGACGGATGTTCCGGTCCGTGCTGCCCTACCTCGAGGAGGCGGGGCTCGCCGACCCGGTCGTCTGCTACCAGGGCGCGGTCGTCGCCGACCCGAGCACGGGCGAGTTCCTGCGCCACGTGCCGATCCCGCGCGAGCGGGCGCTCGAGGCGATCGACGCCGTCGTCGACGCCGGGTTCCACGTCAACTGCTACGTCGACGACCAGCTCTACGTCGAGACGGTGACGCCGGAGGCGCGCGCGTACGCGGACTTCCAGCGCCTCGAGATCCACGAGGTCGGGCCGCTCGACGAGTGGCTGCACGACGACCCGACGAAGCTCGTCGCCGTCGGCGAGCCGGCCGCGCTCGACGCGCTCGAAGACGTCCTGAAGCCCCGGTTCGCCGGACGGCTCTTCGTCTCGAAGTCGCTGCCGTACTTCCTCGAGTTCGCGCACCCGGACGTGAGCAAGGGCTCGGGGCTGCAGTTCGTCGCCGAGCGGCTGGGCTTCGGCGCGGCCGAGACCGTCGGGTGCGGCGACGGCGAGAACGACCGCGAGCTCCTCGAGTGGGCGGGCTTCGGCGTCGCGGTTGCGAACGCGCACGAGGACATCCTCGCGCTGGCCGACCTCGTGGTGCCGGACGTCGAGCACGAGGGGGTCGCGCTCCTGCTCGAGGCCTACCTAGACTCCCGCTCGTGATCGATCTTCGCGCCGCCCGCCGCGATCCGGACGCCTTCCGCGCCGCACTCGTGCGGAAAGGCGCAGCCGACGCGTTCGACGAGCTGATGGCCGCCGACCGCGCCGTGCTCGAGGTCCAGCCGCACGTGGAGGAGCTGCGGGCGAAACGGAAGCTCAAGGGCAAGCCGACGCCCGAGCAGCTCGCGGAGCTCGAGCAGGTGAAGGCCGAGCTGCAGACGCTCGAGGAGCGCCTGTCGGCCGCCGAGGCGGCGCGCAGCGAGCTGCTCGCGCTGCGTGCCGAACCCGCCGGCCGAGGACACGCCCGACGGCTTCACGGACGACGACGCGGTCGAGGTTCGGCGCGTCGGCGAGCCGCCGGCCTTCGACTTCCCGGTCAAGGATCACCTCGACCTCGCCCAGGCGCTCGGCTGGATCGACATGGAGCGCGCCGCCAAGGTGTCGGGCTCGCGCTTCGCGTACCGCGTCGGCGACCTCGCTCTCCTCGAGCTCTCGCTCTACCGCTACGCGCTCGACCGGCTCGTGCAGAAGGGCTTCACCGTCGTGCTGCCGCCCGTGCTCGTGCGCGAGGAAGCGATGTACGGCACCGGCTTCCTGCCGACCGACGAGGTGAACATCTACAAGGTCGAGCGCGACGAGCTCTACCTGACGGGCACGGCAGAGGTGGGGCTCGCGGCGATGCACATGGGCGAGATCCTCGAAAGCGACTCGCTTCCCCTGCGATACGCGGGCTACTCGACGAACTTCCGGCGCGAGGCGGGCGCAGCCGGCAAGGACACGCGCGGGATGTTCCGCGTCCACCAGTTCGACAAGGTCGAGATGTTCGTCTTCACCACGGCTGACGTCGCCCGTGACGAGCACGAGCGGCTGCTCGCGATCGAGGAGCAGCTGATCGGCGACCTCGAGCTGCCGTACCGCGTCGTCAACATCGCGGCCGGCGACCTCGGCGCCTCCGCGGTGAAGAAGTACGACATCGAAGGCTGGTTCCCCGGTCAGGAGCGCTACCGCGAGCTGACGTCGACCTCGAACACGACCGACTACCAGTCGCGCCGCCTCGACATCCGCACGCGCCGCGACGGCAAGCCCGAGCACGTCGCGACGCTGAACGGGACCGCGGTCACCGCGCGAACCGTCATCGCGTTGATGGAGAACTTCCAGGACTCGGCCGGCGCGGTCGCGGTACCCGAGGCGCTCTGGGAATACGGCGCGCCGCGCACGCTCGGCGGCGCGGTCCAGACCCGCTGAGCCACCACCCCGCGCAGGTCAGTACCGAATACCGATTCCCCTAGGCAACAGACGGTGGATCTACGCCTGTCCCGCCGGCCCGCCGGGCCGGCCCGCAGAAGGGAAGCCACGATGGGTACGCCGTCGCATCGTCCTTGGCCGGGAATCCGTTCGATCGTCGCAGGCGCCGCCCTCGTCGCTTGCCTCCTCGTCGCGCCCCTCCTCGTCGCACCCGGTGCCGGCGCGCGCGAGACCGCCGGAGCGGTCGCGCGGGCTCCGGCCGCCGCGGGCGAGTGCGGGCTGCCCGCCGCGAGCCCACTCTGGATCGACTACGCCGAGGGCTCCGTCAAGCCGGACGTCCGCGCGGTTCTGGCGAAGCCGGGGGTCATCGTCGCCACGAGCGGAGTCGCGCTCGGCGCGACCTTCCGGAAGGCGGGCGCCGCCACGACGTACTTCGAGCTGCACCTGCCACGCATCGTCGGCGAGACCGACGCCCCGGCAGACGCCGCCTCGATCGTCCCCGCCGCCGACGCCTTGTATGCGAAGGCAGTCGAGACGACCAACTGCACGACGCCGTGGATCGCGCTCAACGAGCTCCAGGGCTCGAACCTCGTAGCGCCCTGGAAGCCGTCGAATGCCGCCTATCGCGCGAATGTCCTGGCGCTGCTGCAGCGGCTCGCGGAGCGCGGAGCGCACCCGGCCCTGCTCGTGCACGGCTCCCCGACGTTCGAGGGCGCGACCGCGCTCTGGTGGCAGACGGCGTCGAAGTCGGCACACATCATCTACGAGGCGTACTACGACGCGGCGAAGATGCACTCGCTCGGGTCGCTGATCGCGACGCGTCGCATGCGTCTCGGGATGCGCAACGTGATCGAGCAGTTCGAGGCGGCCGGCGTGCCGCGGACGAACATCGGCTTCATGCTCGGCTTCCACTCGGCGCAGACGCCCGGAATCGGAGGGCGACAGGGGCTCGAGCCGACCGAGGCGTGGCTCCGTGTCGTCAAGTGGGAGACGTTCGCCGCGAACCAGGTCGCCCGCGAGTACGGAATCCGCACGCTCTGGTCGTGGGGTTGGGGGACGTTCGGCGCCGACAGCGTCGACGCGGACAAGGCCCTCGCCGCGTGCACGTGGCTCTGGGCCCGGGATCCGTCGCTCTGCGACGCGCCCGCAATGATCGGCCCGACGTTCCAGTCGTCGCGCACCGAGGGCCAGCTCACGTTGCCGCGCGGAATCAGCTGCACCTTCGCCAACGGCGGGCGCGTGTCGACGAGCGCGGTCGACCGGCTCGCGAAGCTGACGAGGGATCGCCACGACGCGCTGACGGCGCAGTTCGCACGCGCGGCGCTCGCGCGCGTCGCACCCGTCGACGTGAAGGCGGTGCTCGCCGTCGAGAGCCGTGCGATCGCGAAGACCTTCAAGGGCAGCCGCGCCGCGTACGAGAAGGCGCTCGCGAAGCGCGGCGCGACGGTCGAGGTCGCCCGCGGTCTCATCGCGGACGAGCTCCGTCGCCATGCGATCGCGAAGGACTACCTCGGCGGGACGAAGACGCTGTTCGACCGGGTCTCGACGATCGAGACTGCCGCCGTCGACTCGGCGATCTGTCTCGGCGACGTCATGCCCGGCGTCTCCGAGCCGATCTCCCGCGGCAACGCGGTGGACGTCGGGACGGTGCCGCTGCTTCGCAAGCTGCCCTTCCTCTTCGGGCACAAGCTGGCGCCGACGGCCCCGCTCGCGCTGACCGCGACGCGGAGCGCGCAGACCGTGACGCTGAGCTGGACGAGCGGCTCCGAGAACGACCTCGCCGGGTACGAGGTCTACCGGACGACGCCGGGCGCCCCGCCCGAGCAGCTGAACGACCATCTCGTCGGCCGTTCGACGTTCGTCGACGGGCCGTCGCCCGCAGGCACGACGTACACGATCCGTGCCGTCGACACCTCGGGCAACGCGAGCGGCTGGACGGCTCCGGTCGCGTCGTAGCCTCGGCCGCCGCCGCAGGCCGGCAGAAGCGCCGGCCCGCGGCGGCGGCGTGCGGCGGCGCCCTTCCCCTAAGGCGCGACCGGCAGGTCGACGTGGAAGTGCGTCCCGCCGCCCTCCCCCGGCTCGGCCGACACGGTGCCGCCGTGGGCCTCGACGACGGCGGCGACGATCGAGAGGCCGAGCCCGACGCCGCCGCTCGCGCGGGCGCGCGAGCTGTCGGTGCGGTAGAAGCGCTCGAAGACGTGCGCCGCCTGCTCCTCGGTCAGCCCGGGGCCGCTGTCGGCGACGGTGAGCCGGACGTTGCCGTCGGCCCGCGTCAGCGAGACGCGCGCCGGCGATCCGGCGGGCGTGTGCGCGCGCACGTTCGCGAGCAGGTTGTCGACGATCTGGCGCAGCCGGTCGCGGTCGCCGACGACGGCTGCGGGCTCGACCTTCGTCTCGAGCGGCCGCTCCGGATCGAGCGTGCGCGCGGTCTCGACGGCGTCGTTGACGACGTCGTCGAAGGCGACCGTGTCCTGCTCGAGCGGACGCCCCTCGTCGAGCCGTGCGAGCAGAAGCAGGTCGTCGACGAGCAGGCTCATCCGCTCCGACTCGCGGCTGATGCCCGTCATCGAGCGGGCGAGATCGTCGGGCCGGTCGGCGGCGCCGCGGGTGAAGAGCTCGGCGTAGGCGCGGACGGCGGAGAGCGGCGTCCGCAGCTCGTGCGACGCGTCGGCGACGAAGCGGCGCAGCTTCGCCTCGGAGGCCTCGCGCGCCTTGAACGCCGCCTCGATGCGGGCGAGCATCGCGTTCAGCGCGATGCCGAGCCGGCCGACCTCGGTGTTCGAGTCGGCGCGCTCGACGCGGTGCGACAGGTCGCCGCCCGCGATCGCGGCTGCCGTCGCGCCGATCGCCGCGAGCGGACGGAGGCTGACGCGGACGACCCAGAGCCCGAGCAGGGCGATGCCGAGCAGCACCGCGCCGGTCACGAGCAACTCGACGAGCAGCAACCGGTGCAGCGTCCCGTCGACGTCGTGCAGCGGCGCAGCGAGCAGCATGACGAGGCCCGGATCCTGCTTCTCGATCGACGCGCGCACGCGGTACCGCTCGCCCCCGCTGACGGCATCGACGGTGAAGAAGCGGACACGGTCTCCCTCGCCGCCCGCCGCGCGGGAGGTCGATCGTCTTCGGCAGTCTCGGCTTCGGAGCCGCGGCGGACTCGGAGAAGTCGCCGGCGATGCCGGAGACGACGACGGAGCCGTTCAGCCGGCGCAGCTCGACGTAGTCGCCCGGCACGGAGCCGACGACGGCGTTCGGCGCCTGCGGCCCGGCCGGGCCGGGATCGTGCTCGTCGTCGCCGGGCGTCGGCGGCCGCCCGCCGAGCGCATGCTCGACCGAGAGGTGCGCCTGCTCGAGCGAGTTGTCGGTGCGGCCGATCAGAAAGGAGCCGAGCGAGCTGTAGGTCGCGACGTCTGCGGCCACGAGGCCGACTGCGGCGAGCACGATGACGCCGAGAAGGAGCCGCGCGCGCAGTGACATGCGGGACATGCTTAGGTCGCGTCGGCTTCGAGCATGTAGCCGGCCTGGCGAACCGTCTTGATGAGCGGCGGCCCCGCAGCTTCGAGCTTGCGCCGGAGATAGCTCACGTACGTCTCGACGACGTTCGAGTTGCCGCCGAAGTCGTACCGCCACACGTTCTGGAGGATCTGCCCCTTCGAGAGCACGCGCTCGGGGTTGAGCAGGAAGTAGCGCAGGAGCGAGAACTCGGTCGCGGTGAGCGCGATGGGCTCCTCCCCGCGGAAGACCTCGTGCCGGGCCTCGTCGAGACGGAGGTCGGCGTAGCGGAGCACGTCGCCCGGGAGGTCCCCGTTCGTGCGGCGGAGGATCGCCTGCACGCGCGCGACGACCTCCGCGAGGCTGAACGGCTTCGTGACGTAGTCGTCGCCGCCCGCGCGCAGCGCCTCGACCTTGTTCTCGACCGCGTCCTTCGCGGTGAGGAAGAGGATCGCCGTCTTGAAGCCCTGCTCGCGCAGCCGGCGGCCGACCTCGATCCCCTCGAGGTCGGGGAGCATCCAGTCGAGGACGACGAGGTCGGGCTCGTCGCGGCCGACGGCGCTCAGGGCCTCCCGGCCGCTCGCGGCCTCCTCCACCTCGAAGCCCTCGTAGCGGAGCGCGGTCGCGACGGCGTCGACGATCGACGGCCTCGTCGTCGACGACGAGGATCCGTCCGGCGGCAGGCGTCGTCGTCGCGTCGATCATCGGGGCACCACTCTCCCTCCCTCGCCTGTGAGTCGTCTGAGAAACACCGCGCCCAAGCTGTGAATCGCCTGAGAATGCACGATCGCGAGCAACTGCTGTTAGAAAGCTCACGCGGCGGGGTGCCGGAGCGGTCGATCGGGGCGGTCTTGAAAACCGCTAGCCCTGAACAGGCTCGTGGGTTCGAATCCCACCCCCGCCGCCTCCGCCCTCGACTAGCGGAACGGACGACAACCGTTGCTCCTAACCGACAGTGGCCCGGGCGGGCGCGCGCAGTACAAATCATCGTGTGGCGTACTACCTTGCCTGCGTCGAATGCGGCCTCACGACCACCGAGTTCCAGCGCGGCTGGCGCGGCTTCCTGACCGACGACGAGTTCAGCCCGGCGGAGGTGGCGATCCTCTGCCCCCGGTGCGCGGAGCAGGAGTCGGGCCCGTTCAACGAGCGCCCGGCGGTCGAGGACCAGCCCGAGTAGCGGCGCCGGCCGCCCCGATCGCCGGCAGACCAAATCGGAATCCGAACGAACGGCTAGCCATGCGCTGTTCGTTCAACGCTGCCGCGGAGGCGCGCGGAGACCGAGACTCTTGTGAGACATGGGACGTGCTGCGGCAGGGGCAGTACTCGGGGCCGCTCTCGTCGCCGGGCTGAACGACGACCGGCGGCAGTGGGCGCGCGGCGCCGCACGGCGCGTCGCGCGGCGGTGCGGCGCCTTCGGCGACACGCGGGTCGCGACGAAGCTCCTCCTGAAGAAGGCGGCCGGATGCCTCGACGCGAACGGCGTGCCGTTTCTCCTCGCAGGCGGCGGGGCCTGCTGGGCCCACGGAGGGCCGTTCCCGAAGGACTTCGACCTCTTCGTCGCACCCGCCGACGCCGGCCGCGCGCTGGCGGCCCTGCGAGCCGGCGGCTTTCGGATCGTCCGGCGGCCGGAGGAGTGGCTCTTCCAGGCCTACGAGCACGGGCTGAAGATCGACGTCGTCTCCGAGCCCGCCGGCCTCGAGATCGGAAGCGAGGTCTTCGCGCGCGCGGCGCGGCTCGGCGTGGACGGCGTGGAGATGCGGGTGCTCTGCCTCGAGGACGTCTTCGTCACCCGGCCTCCTCGCGGTCACCGACGACACCCTGTCGCGGTTCGAGCGCCTCATCGAGGCCGCCCGCGCGCTCCGCGAGCAGGTCGACTGGGACGAGGTCGAGACGAGGACGAGCGCCTCGCCGTACGCGCGCTCGTTCCTGACGCTCCTGCGCGCCCTGGGCGTCACGCCGTCGCAGGAGCGCCGGCCCGCACGACGACCTCTGCCTCGTGCCCTACGCTCCGCGGCGCGGCGCGCCGACTCCGCAGTAACCCGCAGAAGCGGCGCGGGCTCTCGCGGAGCGCTCGCCCGGTGGATGGGGGACGATCAGGTCGAGGAGGCAGCCGACGACCGCTCGTCACCCAGCAGCTCCCGAGGCACGCAGGACGAGCCAGGCCGGCTCCCTGACGGCTCCGCACGCGCTTGCCCCCGACGCGCTCGCGGCCGCGCTCGAGAGCGACCTCGCCACGGGCCTCGAGGAGCCCGAGGCCGCGCGGCGCCTCGCCGTCTACGGGCCGAACCGGCCGCACGAGCTGAAGCGGCCGCCGTACCTCCGGCTCGCGCTCAACCAGCTGCTCGACCCGCTCGTCGCGCTCCTGCTTGCGGCGAGCCTCGTCTCCGTCGCGATCGGCGACGACGTCGAAGGCGGCGCCATCGCCGCGATCCTCGTCGTGAACGGGATCCTCGGCTTCTGGCAGGAGCTGAGCGCAGAACGCGCGGTGCGCTCGCTGTCGCAGTCGTTCACGCAGACGGCTCACGTCGTGCGCGCAGGCCGCGAGCGCGACATCGACGCCGATCTCGTCGTGCCGGGCGACCTCCTCGTCGTCCGCGAGGGCGACCGCGTCGCGGCCGACGCGCGGCTCGTCGAGGTTCCGGCGCTCGAGGTCGACGAGTCGGCGCTGACCGGCGAGTCGCTTCCCGTGACGAAGCGGGCGGACGCAGTCGCGCCCGACGCTCCGCTCGCCGAGCGGACGTCGATGGTCCACGCCGGCAGCGCGGTGACGCGCGGACGCGCGCTCGCGCTCGTCTGCGCCACCGGCCCGCGAACCCAGCTCGGCGACATCGAAGCGCTGACGGCGGGCGCGCGGCCGCCGGCGACCCCGCTCGAGCGGCGGCTCGGCCGGCTGGCCCGGCAGATGGTGGTCGTCGGAGTCGGGCTGACGGTCACGCTCACGGCGCTCCTGCTCCTACGGGGGCAGCCGATCCACGAGGCGTTCCTGCTCGGCGTCGCCGTCGCCGTCGCGGCGGTGCCCGAAGGCCTTGCCGCGACGGTGACCGCCGCGCTCGCACTCGGCGGGCGCTCGCTGGCGAAGCGCGGCGCGATCATCCGCCGGCTCGAGGCGATCGAGACCCTCGGCGAGACGACGGTCATCTGCAGCGACAAGACGGGCACGCTGACGCAGAACGAGATCCACGTCGCCGCGCTCCTGCCGGCTGCGCGGGTGGACGAGCGCCGGCTCCTCACCGCCGCCGTCCTCGCCTCCTCGGCGCGCGAGACCGCCGACGGCTGGAGCGGCGACCCGATCGAGGTCGCCATCCTGCGGGCGGCGGCCGAGCGCGGCCTGCAGCCCGCCGCCCTCCTCGCCGAGCGCGAGCTCCTCCAGGAGATCCCGTTCGACTCCGACCGCAAGCGCATGACGGTCGTCTACGCGGAAGGCCGGGGCCGGCGCGCGTTCTCGAAGGGCGCGCCGGAGATGGTCGCCGCAGCGGCCCGCGATCCGGCCCTCCTCGACGCCGCCGCCGCCTGGGCCGGCGAGGGCCTGCGCGTCCTCGCCGTCGCGGCCGGCGACGCCGGCCTCGATACGCCGCTCGACGAGACGGTCGAGGACGGGCTCGAGATCGTCGGCCTCGTCGCGCTGCACGACCCGCTGCGGCCGACCTCGGCAGCGGCGGTCAGCGAGGCGCGGACCGCGGGCATCGGCGTCCGGATGGTCACCGGCGACCATCCCGCGACGGCGCGGACGATCGGGCAGGCGCTCGGCCTCGAAGAGGAGGCGATCGTCGCGCGCGCGACCCCGGCCGAGAAGCTGGCCCTCGTCACCGCGCTGCAGGAGCAGGGCGAGGTCGTCGCGGTGACCGGCGACGGCGTGAACGACGCGCCCGCCCTGCGGAAGGCCGACGTCGGGATCGCGATGGGCCGGAGCGGCACCGAGGCCGCCCGCGAGGCGTCGTCCGTCGTCCTCACCGACGACGACTTCGCGACGATCATCGCCGCCGTCGCCGAGGGCCGCCGCATCGGCGACAACATCCGCAAGTTCGTCGCCTTCCTCCTGTCGGCGAACTTCGGCGAGGTCATCGTCTTCGCCGTCGCCGTCGGCGCCGGCCTCGACCCGCCGCTGGCGGTGATCCAGGTGCTCCTCGTCAACCTGATCACCGACGGCCTCCCGGCCGTCGCGCTCGCGCGCGACCCGGCAAGCGCGCTGACGATGGCGACACCGCCCCGCGGCGGCGATCGACTGTTCGACCGCCGGCAGTGGCTCGCGCTCGCACTGATCGGCGGCCTCGTCGGCGGAGTCGCGACGGCGTCCTACCTCGCCGGCCGGAGCTTCGGCGGCGGCAGCGCGCAGACGATGGCCTTCGTGACGCTCGCCCTCGCCGAGCTCGTCGTCGTCTTCAGCATCCGCTCGCCGACGCTGCCGGCGTGGCAGCTGCCGTCGAACCCGTGGCTTCTCGCCGCCGTCGGCGCGTCGGCGGTCTTCCTCGCGGCCTGCGTCTACCTCCCGGTCGCCCACGAGCCGTTCGCGACCGTCTCGCTCGGGTTGTGGCCGTCGCTGACGGCCGTCGGCCTCGCGGTGCTGCCCGCCCTGCTCGTCGACGCCGGCAAGCTCGCCCGGGCAGATCGGTAGTTGCCCGCACGCACTCGGTGGCGACCCACGACGACCGCGCGGCCCGCCGCGGGATATGACAGGGGCGACGTATGCGCCCACCGGGGCAAGGAGGTGCGACATGCAATCGACGACCCACGCGACACCCCTCGAAGCCGGCCGGCGGGTGTTCACCCGCGTCCTCGCCGGCGTCGACGGCTCCCGGCAGGCACTCGAGGCAGCCCGCCAGGCTGCGCTCCTCCTCGATCTCGAGGGCCGGCTGACGCTCTTCTCGGTCTGGGACATCGCCCCGATCATCGGCGGCACCGGCACGGATGTCCCCCCGTACCTCGACGAGGAGCTGCAGCGACGCACCGCCGAGAAGGCGCTGCTCGCGGCGCGCGACTACGTCGCGCCGTACGGAGACGCGAGCGGCAAGCTCGTGCGCGGCACACCCGTCGCCAAGCTGCTCGAGGAGATCGAGCGCGACGAGAGCACGCTCGTCGCCGTCGGCAGCAGCGGCACCGGACGCTTCCTCGGCGTCGTGGAAGGCTCGGTTGCCACCGAGATGATCCACCGCGCACCCTGCTCGGTGCTCGTGACGCGGCCGGCGAAGGACGGCTTCCCGCGCCGCCTCGCCGTGGGCGTCGACGGCTCGGTCGAGTCGGCCGCCGCCTACGCCGCCGCCCGCCACCTCGCCGAGCGCTTCGGGGCCGAGCTGCACGCGGTCGTCGCCTGGGGCGGCAAGGGCGTGGACGAGCGCCTCGTGACGGAGATCACCGGCGGCGTCCAGGACAACACGCGGCAGACGCCGGCGGACGCACTGACGGCGGCGGCCGAGGCCGCCGACCTCGTCATCGTCGGCAGCCGCGGCCTGCACGGCTTGCGATCGCTCGGCTCGGTCTCGGAACGCGTGGCGCACCGGGCGCCGTGCACCGCGCTCGTCGTACGCGAGCCCGCCTGGCAGCGCATCGCGGAAGAGCTCGGCCGCTAGGAGGACTCCGTGGCGGCGGGCAAAAGCAGGTCTCAGGGCTCGCGGCCCTCTCCCAAGCAGCTGCGACGCCTCAGGGGCCGCCCACCTTGCCGCAGAGGTGCGGCGGCCCCGACCCTTCCGACCTTCGCGATTTCCTGAGCAACTTCCGGCCGCCGCGCGCGTCGATAGAGAAGCGGCAGCACGAAGAGACGAAGGGGTCAGAGTGAAAAACTGCGGAGAGAAGGACGGCCCGGTCGTCAGGCTGGTCGTTGCGGACGCCCACCGGCTGATGCAGGACGCCCTCGCGGCGCAGCTCGAGCCGGAGGGATTCGAGATCGTCGGAGCGGCCTGGAAGGGCAGCCAGGTCATGCCGCTCGTCGCGGCCACACGGCCCGACGCCGTGCTGACCGAGTCCGACCTCCCCGAGCTGGACGGGATCGCGGTCGTCTCGCGTCTCCGCCGCAGCTTCCCCCGGGTCGTCCCGATCGTCTTCGCCGCCGACAACCGGCGGGCGCGGATCGAGCAGGCCTTCGAGGCCGGCGCGCACGGGTTCATCTCGAAGGCGATCGATCCCCGCGAGCTCGGGGCCGAGATCCGCCGCGTGCTCGAGCAGCCGACGCGGATCCCGATCGGCATCCCCGAGGCGCCGCAGCCGCGCGGGGTCGCGGCGAACCTGACGAGCCGCGAGATGGCGATCCTGCAGCTCGTCGCCGAGGGCGGCTCCAACGTCCAGATCGGCCGGCAGACCTTCGTCACCGAGCAGACGGTCAAGTTCCACCTCACGAACATCTACCGGAAGCTCGGGGTCTCGAATCGAACCGAGGCAGCCCTCTTCGCGCGCCGGCACGGCCTCCTGGAGCTCCACGAGCGCGTTGCCTGAGCAGGCGGCGGAGCGGTCGCGGATCACCCGGGAGGGTGAAGCGAACGCCGCTGGCGGAACCGAGACTGTGACCAACTGGTTGTGGGCACTGCGGCGGCAACAGTCGAGGCGACACGCTCGCCTCTCCTCGACGAACTCGAGCAGATGCTCGTGGCGTTCTCGTCGCTCGCAAAACCGGCCCAGCTCGCCGTGACCGCCGTCGCCCAGTCGCTCGCCGAGGACGACGGCGTGACGGAGGCCGAGCGGGACCTGAGCACCGCCGTCCTCGTGCTGGCACTCGCGCTGCGCTAGAGCCCCGCGGGCGCATGCGGGTCTGCGCGCGCCATCTCTCCCGCCGGCGCCGCTGCCATAGGAAGATCCCTCGATGGCGCTTCGGCGCAGACCCGTTCCGCTCACGATGCCCGAGATCGACCCGGCGGGCGGCCGTCGCCGGCCTGCTTTACCGAGGATTTACCTGGCGTCGACGGCGCGCGGATCGTCGGGATCGAGCTCCCACCAGAACGCGGCGTAGTACGCGATGCTCGCAATCCTCGTCGAGACGACGACGAATGCAGCCGCGAACGAGGAGCCGTCCTTTCGCGTGACGAGCCGAACGCCCTCCCGCCGGCGCGGGCTCGAGAGGACGGTGCGGTCGATGCCTCCCGGCGTGAAGTCCGCGATGTCGTGGGTGAGGATCTCGCTCCGCTTCCGGCCGAGGAGCCGGGCGGCATGCTCGTTCATCGCGACGATGCCCCCGTCGTCGTCGTAGATCGAGATGCCGATCTCCGCGCACTCGGCGCCGTCGCCGAGGAGCGCCAGGATGGCGAGCTCCCGCGCAGCGGTCCCATCGGCCTCTTGCATCGCCCCTTCCCTGCCCTTGCGAGGCCACCACAGCCCCGTCCTCGACCGCGATCCTAGACCGTTCCCTCCCGTCCCTCAAACGAGGCACGGCCGCAAGGCCGAGGCAGACCCCGCCTTCCGGCGGTTACGCCGCCGGTGCCGATGCGAGAAGGTGCCAGCAGCAAGGCGAACGCGGCTGTTGTTCGGGAGCCCGCCCGCGGCAAGGCGCAACCCGACAGGCCAATCGATGCCTCCTAGGGCAGGCAGCTCCGGCCACGCCGGGGCAGTCTGCCGTCCGGGCACGGGGAGGCGCCTGCGACGGGTCAGTCGTCGTCGCGGACGAGCCGCAACGCCGTGCCCTTGAACGCCAGCATGGCCTCGATGTAGGTATCGCGCACCGCCGCCATCTCGGGGCGAGGGTCCTCGCGCCACGACCGCGGCAGGGCCGCTCGAGCCTCGCGGCGGGCCTCGTGCTGGGCGAGCCAGTGGCTCAGCAACCGTTCGTCGACCACAGCGACCTCTATCGGTACGCCGCGCCCGAAGGTTGATGGTTTCTTGCGATTCGACCCGCAACCGGAAACACCCGAACGCCGTTGCTCCTCCAGACGAAAGGAGGTAAGCGAATGGTTGGTCTCGGAATCGTGCTGCTCATCGTCGGTGTTCTGCTCTGGCTCACCGTGATGCCGGCGATCGGCTGGGTTCTGATGGTCCTCGGCGTGATCCTGATCGTCGCCGGTTTCCTGATGGGAGCCCTCTGGAGCTTCAGCCGCGGCGGCGGCCGGCGCGGCACCGTCTACTGAGTCGCGTCGCTCTCCCTTGCAGAACGACCTCGAGGCCCCCGGAGACGGGGGCCTCGTCTCGTACGGCACGAAGGTGGCGCGCCCGCGCTTCGCGGGTATGCATCAGAGTCCACCGAGGACGGCCCACCAAACGATCTGGAGGCACGCATGAACCGACCGAAGGACACGCGGAGGCGGCTCCCGCTCCTGGCCCTTGTTTTCGCGGTGAGCCTCGTGCTCGTCACCGGCGTCGCGGCTGCGGGCGGCAATGCCCGCCTGACGAACGACTGCCACCCGGGCGCGTGCGGCGCCGGCTACGTGTCGGCCTACACCCTCGCGACCGACCTCCCGTACAGCGACGCGACTCTCGACGAGTGCACCGTCGCGCACGGCCGCCAGAACGAGCCGGCCGTCGCCGTCGACCCGCGCAACACGAGCGTGCTGCTCGGCAGCTCGAACGACTACTGCGGCGTCTACAACACGAACGACGCGAACGGCAACCCGATCGCCGCCGGGCCGATCTGGCTCGGCTACTACCGCTCGCAGGACTCCGGCTCGAGCTGGGTCAGCTCGCTCGTGCCGGGCTATCCGGGCGACACCTCACCGTACGCCCGGCTCGCGCAGATCCGCACGGCGAGCGCCGGCGACCCGGTGATCGCCTGGGACAACCACGGCCGCGCCTTCTTCGGCTCGGAGTCGTCGGGCGACCCGGCGGGGACCGCGAAGGGCTTCGGCGACCAGTGGGTCGCGCGGTTCGTGAACCCCGACGGCCCCGACGCGCCGACGACCGCCCGCGACGGCCTCGAGTACAAGGGAACGACCACCGTCGCCAAGGGCTCGTCGTCTCCGCTCGAGGGCAAGTTCAACGACAAGACGGCGATCGAGGTCGATCGCACGGGCGGCATGTGCGACGGCAACGTCTACTTCGCGTGGTCGCGCTTCACCGCGAGCAACTCGAACATCTACTTCGTCCGCTCGACCGACCACGGCGTCACCTTCTCGAGCCCGGCGCTCATCACGTCGAGCACGAAGAACGTCCAGGACCCGGAGATCGCGGTCACGGGCAACGGCCACGTCTACGTCACCTGGGACCAGGGCAGCACGCCGAGCGGCCAGCCGGAAGGCATCGGCGTCGCGAAGTCGACGAACTGCGGCGCGACCTTCTCGCCCGGCAAGCTGCTCGCCTCGTACCAGGGCTACGAGGCCCTCGACGTGCCGGCGCCGACGGCGATGCCGCAGCCGCAGTCGCAGCACGACGACGCGGCCTCGGCCGACCGCGAAGCCTCCGGCTCCACCGCGCGCGACTGCGGCGACTTCGCAGACGCATGCGCATCCGGCTACACGTTCTTCCGGCAGTCGACGTCGACGCGGACGACGGCCGACCAGAAGGACCCGGCGCACGAGTGGCTCTACGTCACCTATGCGGCGATCAACGGCCCCGTCGTCTCCACCGGTACGACGTACGGCAACGTCGACGTCGGGAAGGCCGGACAGACGCAGGTCTACTTCCTGCGCTACGACGGTGCGACCGGCCAGGTCGACCTCGCGCCGAAGCTCGTCGATCCGCAGGCGCGCGGCGACCAGCTGTTCTCCGACGTCGCAATCGAAGGCGGCATCCTCCACTTCGTGTGGTGGGACAGCCGGAACGACCCGTGCTACGACGTCACGCGCCCGATCGGCAACTGCGCCGATCGCTCGACGGTTGCGTCGCTCGACGCCTACGGCGCACGCTCCGACAACCGCGGCGTGACGATCACCGGTCAGAGCAGGCAGTCGACGGACTCGTCGAACCCGAACTACGAGCAGTTCGACGACCGCCAGGTGCCGTTCGCCGGCGACTACCTCTGGGTGACGGCGTTCGGCAACTTCGCCTACTCGACCTGGACGGACTGGCGCAACACCGTGCACGGCGTCGATCCGCGCGAGACGCCGGAGGACCAGGATGCGACGACCTCCGACGTCACGCAGTGCCGCGTCGTCCTGACGACCCCCGGCAAGAAGGGAACGACGACCTCCTCGTGGAGCGGCGATCGCTGCCCGCACGCCGGCGGTCTCGACCAGGACATCTACGGGACCGCGACCCCGTAACGTCCCGGCCGTGTCGACGATCATCGAGAGGGGCGCTTCGGCGCCCCTCTCGCTTCCTTCTAGACTCGCACCGTGACGAGCGGCGAAGACCTGCGCGGGCTCATGCGGTTCGTGCCGCATCCGGTTGCCGTGCTCTCGGTCAAGCACGACCGCGACACGATGGGCGTCACCGTCTCGTCGCTCGTCTCGCTCTCGCTCGAGCCGCCGCTCGTCGGCGTCTCGATCGGCAAGCAGGCCTCGATCTACGAGCTCCTCCGGAACGCCGGGGCGTTCTCGCTCAGCGTCCTCGGCGACGGCCAGGAGGACGTCGCGCGGCGCTTCGCGGCCGGCCACCCGCCGATCGTGCACTGGAGCGGGATCGAGCTGCTCGAAGGCCGCCATGCGCCGCGCATCGCGGGCGCGCTCGGCTGGATCGAGGCGCGGACGCTCGCCGAGCACGACGCGGGCGACCACACCTTCTTCATCGCAGCGGTCGAGTCGGTCGAGCGGGGGCCCGCACCGAGCGCGCTGATGTACCGGGACCGCTCGTACCACTCGCTGTGATCGACGCCGTCGTCTTCGACCTCGACGGCGTCCTCGTCCAGTCGGAGGAGGTCTGGGACGAGGTCCGGGAGTCGTACGTGCGGGAGCGCGGCGGCCGCTACGACGAGGAGATCCAGCGCGCGATGATGGGCATGAGCTCGACCGAGTGGTCGCGCTACCTGCACGAGACCGCCGGCGTGCCGGACGAGCCGCAGGCGATCAACGACGAGGTCGTGCGGCGGATGCTCGCGGCCTATCGCGGTCATCTGCCCGTCATCGAGGGCGCGCCCGACGCCGTGAGGCGGCTCGCCGGCCGGTTCCCGCTCGCGGTCGCCTCGTCGTCCAACCGGCCGCTCATCGACCTCGTGCTCGAGCTCACGGGCCTCGCCGGGCTGTTTCGCGCAACGGTGTCGTCGGAGGAGGTCGCGCGCGGGAAGCCCGCACCCGACGTCTACCTCGAGGCCGCGCGGCGGCTCGGCGTCGAAGCGGCGCGCTGCGCCGCCGTCGAGGACTCGCACGGCGGCATCCGGTCGGCGAAGGCCGCGGGCATGCGCGTGATCGCGATCCCGAATCCTGCGTACCCGCCGGACGAGGAGGCGCTCGCGCAGGCGGACGTCACGATCCGCTCGCTCACGGAGCTCACGCCGGAGCTAGTCGACCCGGCCGACTAGCACGCAGCCGTTGTGGCCGCCGAGGCCCATCGCGTTCGAGAGAGCGACGTCGATGCGCGCCTCGCGCTGCTCGTTCGGCACGTAGTCGAGGTCGCACGCGGGATCCGGATGCTCGTAGTTCACGGTCGGGGGCAGCTTTCCCTCGTGCACGGCGAGCACGCACATCATCGCCTCGATCGCACCGGCGGCGCCGAAGCAGTGGCCGGTCACGGACTTCGTCGACGAGACGGCGAGCTCGTAGGCGTGCTCGCCGAAGACCTCCTTGATCGCCTTCGTCTCCGCCGCGTCTCCGAGCGGAGTCGAGGTTCCGTGCGCGTTGATGTAGCCGACGCGCTCGGGTGCGATCTCGGCGCGCTCGAGCGCCCGGTGCATCATCTCCTTCACGCCGACCGACTCGGGATCGGGCT
Source organism: uncultured Actinomycetes bacterium (assembly GCA_963831405.1). GTDB lineage: Bacteria > Actinomycetota > Thermoleophilia > Gaiellales > Gaiellaceae > Palsa-739. Next base: position 74,698 of record CAWHPX010000009.1, on the reverse strand, counting down.
GCGCCATGTGGTGCGCGTCGTTCGACGCGCCGTACGAGAGGATCTCCGCGTAGATCGTCGCCCCGCGTGCGCGGGCAGCATCCAGCTCCTCGAGCACGAGCACGCAGGCGCCTTCGCCGATCACGAAGCCCGCACGCGTCGCGTCGAACGGGCGGGACGCGCGCGGTGGATGCTCCTCCTCGGAGACGAGACCGCGCATGGCGCTGAAGCCGGCGAAGATCAGCGGGTGGACGCACGCCTCCGCGCCGCCGGCGAGCACGGCGTCGGCGTCGCCGCGTCGGATCAGCTCGGCCGCCTCGCCGACGGCATGCGAGCCGGTCGCGCAGGCCGAGACCGGCGCGTAGTTCGGGCCGCGGAACCCGAGCGAGATCGCAAGCTGCCCGCTCGCGGCGTCGACGAGGACGCTCGGGATGAACGTCGGCGCGACGCGCTCGGGCCCGCGCACCCGCAGCACCTCGGCCTGCTCCATGATCCCGAGGAAGCCGCCGATCGCCGATCCGAAGAGGATGCCGACGCGTCCCGGCTCGTACACCCCCTCGAGCGCGGCATCGGCCACGGCCTCGCGCGCGGCGCCGAGGGCGAGCAGGACGTTCCGGTCGAGCTTTCGCGCCTCCTTGTGCGAGGCGACGGCGCTCGGGTCGAAGCCCTTCACCTCGGCGGCGATGCGCACCGCCTGGCCCGAGGGGTCGTACGAGCGGATGAAGTCGATGCCGCTCCGGCCCTCGAGCGCGGCCTGCCAGGTCGACGGGGCGTCGTTCCCGATCGGCGTCACCGCGCCGAGCCCCGTCACCGCCACCCGCCTCATCCAGCCACTGTAGACGGGGCAAAAGCCGCCCCGGTTGCGCCCGGTTCTTAGGCAATCCTGAGCAAACCGGCGTTAGACCGGTCGGTCTCCCGGGGAAGAAAGAACCACCTTCTCCCCCGTAAGCCCCCCGCTGAAGGAGGTCCCACGATCGCCGCTGTAAACGCCCAGAAACCAGGGCTCGTGTTCTTCTACTCCCCCGTTTCCGGCTCGTGCAGACGGGTCGAGGGCTTTCTCGCCCAGGTGCTGCAGCGCAGGCGGAACCACGGCACGTTCAAGCTCTACCGCGTCGACGAGCAGGAGCGGCCCGACCTCGTGGAGCGCTTCGGCGTCGACACGATGCCGACGCTCGTCGTCGTCGAGGACAAGATCGTCCGGGCACGTCTCGAGCGGCCACGCGGCTGCCGCGAGATCGAGAGCTTCCTCGCGCCCTGGCTGCACTAGGGAGCCCGGCCCGACCGGCGTGAGGGCGGCTCAGGCCGCCCCCACGCCCGCTTCGCGCAGCGAGAGCTCCGCGAAGCGATCCCAGTTCTCCTCGATGTAGGTCGCCATCGCGCGCTCCTGCTCGATGATCTGCCTGCACGCGACGGCCGTCTCCTCGTCGCGCGCGCGCTCGGCCACGCGCCGGAGCAGCTCGTAGCTCGCGATCTCGAGGTGCTCGGTCGTGTAGGCGTCGCGCGCGGTGCGCCCGGCCGTCTCGCCGCGGACGAGGTCGAGCGGCAGCTTGAGAAGCGCCTCGAGCATCCCCGCGGCCTGGCGGACGACGGAGGGCTGCGCACCGTGCGCCTCGAGGCGCTTTCGCATCGCAGCCTCATGCTGCTGCGTCTCGAGCTTGTGATGCTCGAGCCGGTCGATCACCTCGGGATCGTCGGCAGACGCAATCAGGCCGTCCAGCATGCGCAGCACCGTCTGCTCGAGCGCATGCGCTTCGTCGATGTGCTTCACGAGCTGGGACTGGAGATCCGTCATCGCACCCCTCCTCATCTCGAATTCGCCGACGGTGCGGCCGAACGCCGTCGCACGCCCGCGCCAGCCGGCTCCGTCTTGCTCGAGGACGTCGACGAGGAACGAGAACGGCGCTCGATAGCGGAGCTCGGTGCCGCGCACGTCGAACCGGACGCCTCGCCCGCCCGGCACGAGGGTCTCTCCACTCGTCCCCGCGATGCGCTTGCGCATCGCGTTCAGGGGCGGCAGCGCGCCGGAGACGCGCCGGAGGTTCCAGATGCCGTCGAGCTCTTCCAATTCCTCAGTCGAAGCTGACGGTGACCGTGGAGCCGTCTTGCGAAACGTGCAACGGCAGCCGGCGCTCGACCCCGATCGCCCAGCCGAGGTCCGCCTCGAAGTCGCAGATCTTCACGGCCTCGAGCACCGGGCCGGGGCCGGGCAGCCGTCTCGCGCCGGTGTAGGTCGGGACGACCTTCTCCCCCGTGATCTCCGCGCTCGCGGCGGGCTGGAAGTGGACGACGACGAACGCGGCGCCGTGGAGCGGCACCGAGCGGCCCGAGCCGCACTCGCTCAGCTGCGACCGGGGCTCGTAGCGTGCGCGCACCTGCGTGGGCTCTGACTTGAACTCGAAGCGCACGCTCGAGCCCGCGACGTGGACCGCCGTGAGATACGCGTACGCGGGCGGCGCGGTCTGCTTCGAGCCGCCGCAGCCGGCGAGCGCGGCGGCGAGCAGCAGCCCGGCGGCGAGGCGTCTCATCGTCTATAGGCTCGCACGGCCGTGCCCGACGCGCCAGGCCCGAATGTCCCGTTCCCGCCGATGGAGGCCGAGCTCGTCTCGGAGCTGCCCGAGCAGGGCGGCTGGCGGTACGAGCCGAAGTGGGACGGCTTCCGCGGCGTGCTGGAGAACGACGGCGGCGAGCTCGCGCTCTGGTCGCGGAACGGGCGTCCCCTCCTCCGCTACTTCCCGGAGCTTCGCGCGGCGGGCGAGCTGCTGCCGCCGCACTCGGCGCTCGACGGCGAGATCGTGATCGCACGCGAGGGCAAGCTCGACTTCGACGCGATGCAGATGCGCCTGCATCCGGCGGAGAGCCGCGTGCGCAAGCTCTCGGCCGAGATCCCGGCGACCTTCGTGGCGTTCGACCTCCTGCTCTGGAAAGGCAAGCCCGTGCACGAGCAGCCGATCGAGAAGCGCCGCGCGCAGCTCGAAAAGGTCGCGGCGGGGATCGCGCTCTCGCCGGTGAGCGCGGACGTGGACGAGGCACGCGAATGGCTGCAGACGCTGCAGGCTGCGGGCTTCGACGGCGTGATCGCGAAGAAGCTCGGGCTGCCCTATCTTCCCGGCTCGCGCGACGGGGTCGTGAAGGTGAAGCCGTACAAGACGGCGGACTGCGTCGTCGCCGGCGTGCGCTTCAAGGCGGGCGGACGCACGACGATCGCGACGCTCCTGCTCGGTCTCTATGCCGACGACGGCCATCTCGACTACGTCGGCTCGGCCGCGGTCGGGGCGAGGCGCCACGACGAGATCGCGGCGCTCGTGCTGCCGCTGCTCGACAAGAAGAGCGACCGCCGCTTCTCGGAGCCGAACCGCTGGGGAACGGGCGAGCTCGAGGAGCAGGCGCTGAAGCCGAAGCTCGTCGTCGAGGTGCGCTACGACAAGCTCGAGAAGAGCCGCTTCCGCCACGGCACGAAGCTCGTCCGCTTCCGGCCCGACAAGGATCCCGACCAGTGCACGTGGCGCGAGGTGCGGCCGCCGCGGCGCCCGGACGATCTCTCGGTCGACGCGCTGCTCGGCGCCTGACCGCTGCGCCGCTACTCCTTCTTCTTCGCGCGCGACGGCTGGACGCGCTTCGGCTCGCCCGGCATCTTCGGGAAGTTCGGCGGATACGGCGCCTCGCCGACGCCGGCCGACTCCTCCCGCTCGACCCATTCGAGCAGGACGCCGAGGTCGCACACGGCGTCGTCGATCCCCGCGTGGAGGTCGCCGAGCTCGGCGAAGCGCGGCGGCATCGTCGCGATGGTGAAGTCCTCCATCTCGACGTCGGGCAGCTCGTCCCAGCGCACGGGCGCGGACACGGTCGCGTCCGGGCGGCCGCGCACCGAGTACGCCGAGAGGATCGTCCGGTCGCGCGCGTTCTGGTTGTAGTCGACGAACACGCGCTCTCCACGCTCCTCCTTCCACCACGCCGTCGTCACGAGCTCCGGCGCGCGCCGCTCGATCTCGCGCGCGAACGCGAGCGCGCAGCGGCGGACGACGGGGAACTCCCAGTTCGGCTCGATCCGGCAGTAGACGTGGACGCCGCGGTTGCCGCTCGTCTTCGGCCACCCGACGTAGCCGATCTCGTCGAGCACCTCGTGCACGATCGCAGCCACCTGCTTCGCCTCGGCGAAGCCGGTGCCCGGCTGCGGGTCGATGTCGATGCGCAGCTCGTCCGGGCGCTCCGGGTCGGCGCGCCGCGACGGCCACGCGCCGAACTCGAGCGTCGCGAGGTTCGCCGCCCAGGCGACGTGCGCGACCTCGGTGACGCAGAGCTCGTCGGCGTGGCGGCCGGACGGAAACGTGACGCGCGCCGTCTCGATCCAGTCGGGCCGGCGCTCCGGCACGCGCTTCTGCCAGATCACCTCGCCGCCGACTCCCTCCGGCTGCCGCTTCAGCTGGCACGGACGCTCGTAGAGCGCGCGCACGATGCCGTCGCCGACCGCGACGAAGTAGCGCACGAGGTCGAGCTTCGTCTCGCCGCGCGCGGGGAAGTAGACCTTGTCGGGATTCGTGACCTTGACGACCCGGCTCCCGATCTCGAGCTCGACGAACGGAGACGGCATGCCGGGAGTATCGTGAAAGCGTGCTGGAGGACCCCGCCCCGTACCGATGACGCTCGAGCCGCTCGACGATTTCCTCGTCGTCGAGACGACAGACGAGGAGTCGGAGACCCGCGCCGGGCTCATCCTGCCCGCGAGCGCCGAGACGCAGTGCGCGGCCGGCATCGTCACCGCGGCGGGCCCGGAGGCCGAAGGCGTCGCGCCCGGCGACAAGGTGCTCTTCCTGAAGGAAGCGGGCTACGACGTCCGCTTCGCAGGTCACGCCGTGAAGGTGCTGCGGCGACACGAGCTGATCGCCCGCGTGCACGACTGAGCTAGATCGGAAGCGGGTCCGGGTCGTCCGCGGTCGGAGTGCCGAACGTCGACGTGTCGGAGCCTCCGATCGCCTCGAGCAGCGACTGCCGGCGACCTGCCCCGGTGCTCGTGTCGCCCAGGGCCGCGAGGGTCCGGAGCAGGTAGTCCTGCAGCTCGGTCCGGACGCGCTCCTTCTCCGCGGCGAGCTTCTCGAGCTCGGCGTCTCTTACCTCGTGCGCCTGCCGGACGACCTTGTCGAGGGCCTCGACGCGCTTGCGGGCCTTCTTCAGCGCCAGCTCCGCCTCCGCGCGGGCGCTCTCGCGCGTGTCCCGTGCGGCGCGGCGGGCGGTCACGAGGGTCGCCTCGATCCGCTCCGCGCGGCCGTCGGCCGCGACGAGCCCGGCGCGCAGGCTCTCCACTTCCGCTTCGAGCTCCTCGATCCGGGCCTGCAGCTCCACGTTCTCCTTGACGGCCCGGTCGTGGTCGTGGATCGACTGCCGGTAGTCCCAGACGAGCTGGCGCAGGAGCTCGTCCGTCGGCTCGACGGCGTAGCCGCCGACGCGCGCCTTCGGCAGCCGCTCGAGATCGATCTCGTCGGGGTGGGTTCGCCACTTCATCGGAGCCTTGCAAGGTATAGCGAACGCCAGCGAAAGAGAAGGTCCATCTCCCTAGCCGGCGGGATCCCGCCTTCCCACCCGCAACCCGGAGACGAAGCTCGGAGCAGACGAGCGCCACACGGTCGAGCTGGCGTCTTCGCAGGCGCTGCGCGACCATCACGGCGAGGCGAAGCGCACCGGCAGCGAGCGTCACGGGGCGGGCGTGGGCGCCCAGAAAGATCCCCGTCGAGCGGGCGTAATGCCTGTCGGCCAGGCGTGAGCGCCCCGTCCCGCCGCGATTCACCGCGGCGCCTCCCCGGTGCCGGACCACCGAGGACTTCCGCGACGTCGACACGCCACCCTGCGCGCACGGCGCGATAGCAGAGGTCGACGTCCTCGATGAAGAAGAAGTAGCGCTCGTCGAGCAGGCCGACCGACGCGAGGAGCTCCGCGCGGATCAGCATGCTGGCGCCGCTCACCCACGGCCACGACGCCGTGAACGGGCGCGTGCGGCGTACTGCATGGGCAAGCCTCGGGTGCAGGACGCCCCCGCCCCACGCCTCGACGGTCTCCGAGCCGTCGGCGGAACGGAGCACGGAGCCGACGATCCCGACGCGCGGGTCGGACTCCGCGAGCGCGACGAGCGCGTCGAGCGACGCAGGCTCGACGACGGTGTCGCTGTTCAGGAGCCAGACGTAGTCCGACCCGCGCGCGAGCGCGCGGCGCACGCCCACGTTGTTGCCCGCGGCGAAGCCCAGGTTGCGCGGGTTCCGAACGAGCGTCACGCCGGGCAGCGAGGCGCGGATCGTGTCGGCGGAGTCGTCGGTCGAGCCGTTGTCGATCACGACCACCTCACGGTTCTCGAACGTCAGCCCCGCGAGACTTCGCACGCACGCGATCGTGTCGCCGGCGCCGTTCCAGTTGAGAACGAGGATCGAGACGTGCGGGGTCAATGCGCCGGAACCGGCATCGCCACGCCTTCGCTCCGCAGGCTGCGGCCGTACAGGCCGACTGCGCAGACCAGGCCGATGAGCATGCCGATGCCGCCTCCGGTCGCGCCGAGCCAGACGACGAGCGGGTACCCGAAGACCAGGCTGACGAGCGCGCCGAGCGCGTTTCCGTAGAAGATCGCGCGTGTCTGCTCGAGCGCGCTCAGTGCCGCGGCGAAGACGAACGCGAAGAGGCTGAGGAACGTGTACGCGGCCATCAGCACGACGAGCGTGTCGTAGGCCTCGGTACTCGCCGCCGTACGCGGCTTCGAGCGCTTGCCTCGCGAGCACGCTGACCGCGACGCAGTAGATCCCGACGACCGGTATCGCGAGCGCCAGCACGGACCGCATCGCTGCGGGGAGCCTGAAGGCGCCTGTCGTGTGCAGCAGGCGCGAGAAGCGAATCGGCAAGATCGTGTTGAGAAAGATCAGCACGACGTTGAGCGGCCCGAGCAGGACCTGCGCGGCCTTCAGCCCTCCTGCCGACGCCGATCCGGCGACACCGGCCACGAGATAGATGTACACGTGCACCGCGAGCGCTCCCACCACCATCGCGGCGGCGAGCCAGCTGCCGAACCTCCACGTCCGCGAGATGCACTCACGGTCGAACGTGAGGCGAAAGCTGCGGCGCAGCCAGATCGCAGCGGGTAGTGCGGCGAGAAGCGACGAGCCTCCGATCGCGAGAAGCGCAAACCGCGCTGTCAGCATCCCCGCTGCCGCACCGGCAACGAGAGCGGCGATCTGGCCGCCGTAGCTCACGACGTCGGCTCACGAGCGCCCGGCCGATCTTGCCCTCGGTGTAGAGCACACGCCGGAGGAACTCCTGAAGCTGCCAGCCGACCGCAGCCGGGATCGCTGCGACGAGAATGGTCGACAGGCTCGACCCGAAGGATCTCGCGACGAGCGCGGCAGAGCCGACGACGAGAGCCGTCAGGCAGCTGAACACGAGCTGCGCAAGCGCGACGGAGCTCGTGTAACGCACATAGTCGAGCCCCTCTCGTGCCGCGCCGAGCACGTTGTGCGGTTGCGTGAGCAACGCGGTCTGCACGGTGTTCGCCAGCAGGAGCGCCGTATACGCCAGGACGAACGTCCCGAACGAGCTCGATCCGAGCCGACGTGCGAGAAGCACGAGCGTGAGCACGCTCGTACCGGAGATCAACGCGTGATCGACGAGCCCGGCGAGATTCGCGCGAAGCAGCCCACGGCGGGCCGGCGCGATCGCTTCCTCGTCGAGACTCATCGGCGCCCCAGTGCGATCTCGACGGCAGCCAGCACGGGACGCAGCAGAGGCTCCTGCTCGAGCAGGAGCGGCTCGAGCGGCGAACGCGTCGCGACGTCGTCCAGAGCGGCGGCGATCGCGTGCTCGTCGAGCGCATCGAACAGGACGCTGCGATCCGGCGGAAGCTCCGTCAGCCGCCCGGTTCTGGAGACGGCGACCGGCAGGCCGCTCGCCGCCGCCTCGAAAGGCGGCAGACCGTGCCCCTCCTCGAGCGAGGGCAGCACGAGCGCCCGGCTTCGAGCGAGCCAGTCGTCGAGCTCCGCGTCGCCGCACCCACCGTGGAGCCCGACCCCGGTAATCTCCTCGCGCTCGAGCCACGCGGCGAGCTCGCGAACTTCTGTGCGCGAGCCGCCCACCAGCACGAGCCTGCCGTCGCGCCGCGCGAAGTCGGTCCTCGCGAAAGCCGCGCAGAGCCGGCGAAGGTTCTTGTGCTCGGCAAACCGGCCGACGTAGAGGATGATCTCCTCTTGCGTCGTGATCCGACGCAGCGCGGCGACGCGCTCGGCTCGCTCGGCGTCGAACGGCAGGCACACCTCCGTGATCTTCGACGCAGGCAGCTTGAGGTCGCGCACGAGGCAGTCGCGCGAGAACGGCGAGATCGTGACGAGATGGGTCGACGCGCGGGCGGCCGCACGGAAGAACGAACGCTTCGCATACCGGCCGAGGCGGCTGCCGCTGAAGCGGATGGGGATCGTGTCGTACATGAACGTGACGGACCGTCCGGGGCGAAGCGGTCGAATCTGGTGCATGTAGAGCACGACGTCGCCGCGGGGAACGGAGAGCACGTCACGCTGGCCCGCCAGACTTCTCGGATCGCCTTCGCTCGGAGCGACTCGCGCACCGGCGAAGAGAAACGCCGCGAGACGCTCGCCGGATCCCCACAAGATCCAGTCGCCCGGCGGCGCGGCTGCCCGGAGCTCCCGAAGCAGGAGCTCGGTCGCCTTGCCGGCGCCGCCGCGACCGAGCCAGCGGCAGTCGAAGACGATCGTGGCACCGGCGAGACCGGCTTCGGCGTCGGCCGGCGACGGCGCGCGAGAGAGCGCCGTGCTCACGTTACGTGCCGGCCCGCCCCGTCGTCCGCGTGCCGACGACCGTGTACATGTGCCGTTTCCGTCCTCGGTAGAGCTGCGTGTGGTAACCGACCGTCGTTCGCTCGAACCCGAGCACCCCGAGGAACGCCTTGATCGTGCCCGGGGTCAGCGACCACCAAGAGTCGAACGGCTCGCGCCGCCGGAAGTCGGGACGGAACCCGAGGCTCGGGCGCACGCGGTCGAGCAGGGCGGCCGGCAGCACGAACGGCCGCGAGAGGACGTCGGTGACCACCGCGGTCTCGCGCGTCAACCGCAGCGCTCGCTCGAGGGCGAGGAACGGGTCACGCAGGTGCAACAGGATCGAGCCGAACACGCTGACGTCGACCTCGCCGATCCAGTCGGGGACTTCGTACACCGTGCCGTAGACGACACGCACGTTCGACTCGAAGGCTCGATGTGCGAGCCAGAAGGCGTCCTGCACGCGCCTGATGTTGTCGTTCCGCTCGGCGCGGATGCGATCGAGGTCGGCGGTTGCGTAGGGAACGACGTCCCATTTCGCTCCGACGGGCAGGTCGTAGGCGACGACGTCCGCCCCTCGCCTCTCCATCTCGAAGGAGAGGAACCCGCTCGCCGGCCCGAGCTCGAGCACCCGCTTGCCGCCGAAGTCGATGTTCCCGAGATAGTCGTCGACGCCTGCGCGGAGGTCCCAATCGCCTTCCATCGTCCCGAGACCCGGGACCGTCATCGTGTGGTAGAAGCGGCAGCCTTCGGGATCGCCGACGACGCGCGGCGTCTCGAACGCAGCGGCTTCGAGCACTGACGACTCCGCAGACACCGGCCGAGCCTAGGGTGTTATCGCGTCGTCTCAACCCCCCTTTCGGACAACCGAAAGCCCAACAGGCGGGGAGGTTGGCCGTTTCGCGCGCAGGCCTAGCATTCGGCCGTGTCGTCCCCCGGACTCTCCGGCACGATGCGGGGCTGGGCACGAGGGACCGCGGTCGGCCTCGGTCACCTCGTCGGCCGCGCGACGGGCCGCTACTACTTCGAGGACTTCGTGCGGGTGTACCCGGGCGGCATCGCGTACAACCGTCTCGGGCGGCGCCGCGCAGCATCGCCGGTCGACGAGGGGAACTTCCGGAACCATCTGCTGTTCTACGACTTCGCGTCGCAGTTCGCCCCGGACGCGGTGGCGGTCGACGTCGGTTGCGGTAGCGGCTACGGCAGCGACCTCCTTCGCGAGGCAGGGGCACGAGAGGTTCACGGATGTGACCTTTCGAAGTCGGCCCTGGCGTTCGCCGAGCAGCATTTCGGCGAGAGGTGCACCTTCACTCGGCAGAACGTCGTCCACCTCGACGAATACGGCTCGGACTTCGCCGACGTCGCCGTCTGCAGCGAAGTGCTCGAGCACGTTGCCGAATACGGTCTGGAAGACGCAGCCGTGGGGGAGCTGCGCCGGATCGTCCGTCCCGGGGGCGTGGTCGTCACCGGGACCCCGAACGTCGAGATCCTCCCGAACCACGGCTTCGACTTCGAGGCGATCGAGGCGCTGTTCACGCGTCACTTCGGACCGAGCTTCTGCATCTTCGAGAACCTCCTCCTGCCGCCGGCGGCAAGGCTTGACCGGTGGCACGAGCGCGAGCGGTCCGGGCACACAGGCCTTCGAGTGGCGGCCGAGATCCCCGACGATGCGTATCTCCGCCACCTGCTTGCAGGGGAGCCTCCGCGTGCTAAGGAAGGCGACGTCTCCGGTGACGTTCGAGTCGGCGATCTGACGATCGACACGAGGCGGCTTCGCAACTTCATCTCGTGGATCGTGGTCGCGGTCAAGTAACCGCGAACCGACCTCAGCAGCTGCGCCGGACGCCTGCGTGTGCGCGCGCGAGACCGTCGAGCAGGATCTCGGCGGTGTAGACCCCGTTCGGGAACGGCACCGCCTTCGGAAGCGCGAAGACGGCGACACGGCTGGCCGACCCCGGAGTCGGGTGCGGGACGATGTGCTGCTTGACGATTCTCCCGTTCAACCTCCACTGCTCGATGACCTGCGCGCCCGCCTCGAGGCCCGAGTACGAGTAATAGAGCGACATCGGCGTCTCCTTCGTCGGGCACGTCGCCATCCGGCCGCCCGCCGGGATGCGCTTCTTCGCCGGCTTCGCCTCCGCCTTGTCGCCGAGCGCGAACCCGAGGACGCGAGCGTGGGCCGGCGCGAGGAGGCCGCACACCCGCATGTCGAACGGGCCCACTCCCTTGTAGCCCGGCCGGTTGATGGTCTTGCGCACGAGCTGCGTCCCGTCGGCGCCGTACGTGATCTCGAAGTAGACCTTGGTGTTCACCCAGCCGACGAGACCGAGCCCCGGGACCATGTAGCGGTAGAAGATGCCGTCGCTCGACGAGACGTCGATGTGGAAGGAGCGCGTCCCGTCGGGGTTGTTGAGCGGTGGCCCGAACGTGAAGAGGTGATCGGCCGTCACGCTGCCCGTGACCGACCGGCCGTTGTCGTCGCGGGTGAACGTCACCGTCGCGACGTAGTGGCGGCTCACCGTGAGCGGATCGTGTGCCTGGTCGACCGTGAAGAGCATGTCGAGGCTGCCGAACTCGTGCACGTCGACGGAGAACCGGCACGGCTCGTCCCAGGTATGCGTTCGGTCGATTGCGAGCGTCAGCGGGAAGGTCAGGGCGTCGCCCGGCAGGGGACCGTCGCTCGGCGGGAGCGGCGTGTCCTCCGGCGACACCGGGAAAAGCGGTGCCGGGTCGGCCCTCGCCTCGGGCGCGGCGACCGCCGCCGCGGCCGCCATGCCGCACACGCACGCGACCACGAGGAGGAGCGCCGGCCGGCCGAGCCGGCGGCCGATTTCCCGCGCTCGAGCGCTCCGGCACGCACCCACCGGGCCAGCATACGCAGCGTTTTGCGGACATTTACCTGACTAGCGTGGGGGCCGATTCCGACCTTTAGGGAGAGGATCGATACCTCCGGCGCATAAAGCTTGAAGCTCAATGGGGCTGCTGCACCGGGCATGGAAGTGGAACGCGACGCGGCCGCTCTTCAACCGCTTCGAGGAGTACCAGCTCCGGCGCTGGGGGCGGCAGAACCTCGAGATGGGGCGCTGCTCCTACTACCCGCCCAAGATCCTCTCGTTCGGCAAGAGCCCGGGCAAGGTTCGCGTCGGCGCGTTCTCGAGCGTCGCCTATGACTCGACCTTCATCCTGGGCGGGATACACAATCCGGCCTGGGTATCCGTCTTCGCGCTGCGCGCATACTTCGAGCTTCCCGGCGCCTTCGACGAAGGCGCTCCCGTGAGCAAGGGCGACATCGTGATCGGAAACGACTGCTGGATCGGACGCAACACGACGCTCTTCTCGGGTGTTACCGTCGGTAGCGGCGCGATGGTCGGCTCGAATTCCGTGGTGACGAGAGACGTGCGGCCGTACGCGATCGCGGCGGGCAACCCCGCGCGCGAGGTGCGCAGGCGCTTCTCCGACGAGCAGGTCGAAGCCTTGCTCGAGATCGCCTGGTGGGACTGGCCGCTGGAGCAGATCGTCGAGAATGTCATGCCCCTCAACGGAGGCTCCGTCGACGACTTCATCGAGACGTTTCTCCCGTCGCGGAGGGCCGAGTCGGCCGACGAGCGCGAATCGGATCGTGTCGCATGAACCCGACGGACGGTCAGCGCGAAGGCACGAGCGTCAAGCACGTGGCGAGAATCTTCCGGCGCCGGAAGCTCCCGTTCATTCTTGCGCTGCTCCTCGTGCCGACACCGGCCATCTTCTTCTCTCTGCGCGAGCCCGCCGCGTACAGTGCGACGGCCGACGTGATCCTCAGCAGGGTCAACCTCGCGGCCACGCTCACCGGGACGTCCGACCCCAACGTCCTTCTCCAGCCCGGGCAGATCGCGCTGACCGAAGCCAACGTCGCGCGCGTGCCCCTGATCGCGAAGCGCACGATCGCCGCGACCGGGCTCAAGGACGAGACACCGCAGCAGTTCCTGAAGGACTCGTCCGTGACCCCTGTGCGCTCGACCGACCTCCTGCAGTTCTCGTTCGTCGCACACGACCCGGAACAGGCGCAACGAGTCGCGACCCAGTACGCGATCCAGTACAAGCGCTTCCGACACGAGCTCGACACGGCCGGGATCCGAACCGCCGACAGCCAACTGACCGAACGGCTCAAGCACGTCAACAAGAAGAACGACAAGCAGCTCTACACCGCCCTGCTGACCCGCAGCCTGCAGCTTCAGACGCTCGGCGCCCTCGCAGCATCCAACTCGTACGTCGTCCGCGGCGCGGACCATGCGACGAAGGTCAGGCCGCGCCCGGTCCTGAGCGGCATCCTCGGCCTTCTGGGCGGGATCGTCGTCGGGTGCGCACTCGTGTTCCTGGCAGAGGCGATCGACAGCCGCGTCCGCTCGAGCGACGAGATCGGCGAGATCCTGCGAATCCCCCTGCTCGCGCGACTCGCTCCCCCGTCCCGGCGCCTGCAGAAGCAGCGCGAGCTCGTGATGCTCCGCGAGCCTTCGTCGAACGGAGCCGAGTCGTTCCGGCTGCTCGGTACGAACTTCGAGTTCGTGAGCATCGACAGGCAGCCGCGCACCGTCATGGTGACGAGTGCGTTCCCGGAGGAGGGCAAGTCGACGACGATCGCGAACCTCGCCGTGGCCCTCGCCCGCGGCGGTAAGCGAATCGTCCTCATCGATCTCGATCTCCGACGCCCGACGATCTCGCGCTTCTTCGGATTGTCGAACGCGGCGGGGTTGACGAACGCGGCGTTGAACGGCGACCTTCTCGGCGCTCTTCACCCCATCGACCTGCCGAGCTCGGTCGGCGACCGCATGACCGACGTACGCGACCGCGTTGCCGCGGGCTCTCTCCACGTCGTTCCGTCAGGCCCGCTGCCGCCCGACCCCGGCGACTTCGTCAAGAGCGCGACGCTCGCGCGGATCCTCGACGAGCTCCAGGAGGAAGCCGATCTCGTCTTGATCGACGCGCCGCCGCTCCTCAACGTGAGCGACTCGGTCAGCCTGCTGAGCCAGGTCGACGCGGTCATCCTGCTCGCCCGCCTGCGTCTGGTGACTCGGCAGGCGCTCAACGAGGTGCGCCACATCCTGACGATCTCCAACGCGCACGCCTTCGGCTTCGTCGCGACCGGCGGCTCGGCGGACGAGCTCTACAGCTACGCGGGAGCCGATTACTACCGCGCGAGAGTGGATGCCGAGGCTGCCCGCGAGAGCGCGCTCGCGTAACGCGGGAGCGCCGGGCTCGAGCCTGACGAGACGGTGACCTACAGGCTCCTCGCCAGCGCGAAGAACGTCTGGCTCGTCTCGGCCGCACTGCTCGCCGCGACCGCGTCGGCGTCCGCAGAGCTCGGCGCGCCGCGGGCCCGCGGCCCTGCTCGCGATCCCCGCGCTCGTGATCGTCGGCGCGCTGCTCGTATTCCGACGGCTGCATTCGTCGCCTTCCTTACCTTGTGCCTCGGCGGCGACTACGTCTCGTCGTGGCTTCCGCCGGTCGCAGGCTTCCCCGCGGGGGCGCTCATTCGCGACTTTCTCGCTCTCCTCTTCCTCGCGATCGCACCCTTCCATCTCGCGCAGGACGGGGCGCTTCCGGGGACGCGGCTGCGAGGCCTGATGACAAACGGGGAGCGACGCGCGTTCGTCTCGGGGCTTCGGGCTCTACACGACCCTCATTCTCGCTCTCGTGATCGCGAGCAGCCGGCGCGTGCCTGCCGTCTACTCCGCACGCGACCTGCTGCTCTATCCGCTGACGGGGATCGTTGCGTTCGTGCTCTTTGCACGCGGCATCGTCGACAGACGCAAGGTCGGGCTCGCGCTCCTCGCCCTCGGGACGGGCGCCGCGGTCCTCGGGATCCTCGACTCGCTCACCACCGGCCGTATTCTCGCGCTCCTTCATTACAACCCGGAGTTCGCTGCGCTCGGGCAGCAGCAGATCGTCGGTCAGGACATCCTGTTCTACGGCTACGGGCGCGCGACCGGCGGGATCACGAACGCAGTCAGCTTCGGCTACCTGATGGCGGCGCTCGCCGTCTATGCGTGCTATCGGATCATGCAGAGCGACGAGCGCAGACGGCTCGACGTTCTCGCGCTCGAGTCGACGTGCTTGATCGCGTGCACGATCGCCTGCTTCCTCTCTCTGACGCGCGGGGCGATCATCGCGATCGTCCTCGGGATCGGCCTGATCGTCGGGCGCTCGAGCAAGAAGACGGTCGGCGTCCTGATCGTGCTCGCCAGCGTCGGCCTGCTCGCGGGCGTCGCCGGCACGGGTTTCCTCCATGTCCTCACGGGGCGGCTGACGTCGTCGGACCAGCTGTCACAGCTCTCGACGCAGGCGCGAATCGACGAGCTCAAGTACGGCGTCTCCCAGCTGCGTGCGCATCCATTGGGCCTCGGCATCGAGTCGGCGGGCAAGGCGGCGAGCCGGTTCGCGGGCAGCGCGGCCACCGTCACGATCCAGCACAACTACTTCCTGGCCGTCGGCTTCGAGCTCGGCCTCCCCGGCCTCTTCATCCTCTGGTTCATGCTCGGCGTGCTCTTCCGGACCGGGATCAGGAACCTCGCCGCCGGCGGCTCGCTCCTCGTGGCGGTGGGGATCGTCTTTGCCCTCTCGTCCGCGGTCGGCGTCGGAGGCTCGGACCCCGTGTCGGCAGCGCCGCTGTGGGCCGTCGCGGCGCTTGCGCTCTCCGGCGCGCGAAGTGTCGTGCGAACGGCGCTCGACGCGAGGGCGCCGCTTCCGGCTCTGCGCTCTGCCGCCTGAGTCGGACGCGGCGGTCCGGCCGGCTCAGGACCCGTGCTTGGTCTCGTAGAGATCCGCGATGTACGACCGCAGTCGATGGACGAAGCGCTCCCGCGAGAACTCGCTCGCGCGAGCCCGCAGCTCGAGCGGATCCCACGTTCGCTCGGCGACGCCGCGAATCGCAGTGCGGATGCTCTCGACGTCCGGACTGCTGATCACCGCGCCGTCGAGGCCGTCGCGAACGATGTCGCGCGAACCGCCGCGGTCGAGCGCGATCACCGGTGCGCCGGCGGCGAGCGCCTCGACCATCGTGATCCCGAAGTCCTCCTCGGCCACGTGGAGGAAGCCGGACGATCGCGCGTAGAGCGCGGCCAGATCCTCGCGTGACGTCCAGCCGCGCAGCTCGACGTTCGGCGGCAGCTGCGATCGCGAGCTGCGACTCGAGCGGCCCGACGCCGACCATCGTCAGGCGGTACGGGAGCCCGCGAAACGCCTCGGCGACGACCTCGGGGCGCTTGTACGGCACGAGGCGATGCACCCACAGGAAGCTGCCCGGCTCCTTCTCGGCCGTGGGCGAGAAGTCCCCGAGATCGACCGGCGGGTGTATGACCTCCGCGTCGCGACCATAGGCAATGCGAATGCGCTCGCGAACGGCGGTCGAGATCGCCGCGTAGCCGTCGGGTCTCTGCGCCGCCCTCCGGTCGAGGCTCCGGATGACCCCTCCCGCTCCACGGAGCGCGACCCCCTTCGCCCCGCCGAGGCGATCGCGCTCGACGTCTCCGCTCCAGGCGTACCGGATCGGTGTGTAGCAGTAGCAAAGGTGTAGCGCCTCGGGCTTGGGCCGCGCCTGCACCGCGAACGCATGCGACGAGGAGATGACGAGGTCGTAGCCCTCCAGCGGAAGCCGCGCGAAGAAGAGCGGCATCAGGGGCAGGAGGTAGCGCCACCGTCCGGGATCGTGTCCGCGTTGGCGGATGCCCGGCAGCGACGCCAGAGACGACTCTCGCCGGATCCGCTCGCTGAGGCCCGGAGGCAACAGCTCCCGCGCGGCGTGGAACGTGAAGATGTCCGGTGGGTTGCCCGGAGCGAAGAGCTCGGTTCGCATGACGTCGACGACACGCTCCGCACCGTGGAAGCCCTGAAACCAGTCGTGGACGATCGCCGTCCGGAGATCGCCGACCGACGGCGAGGCGGTGGATGCGTCGGCGTCGATCGGGCGAGAATAGCTCGCTCCGAGGCCCCCTCGATCGTTCGCCGGCGGCTTAGACGTACGTCGAACCTGGGACGGCCGATGGGTTAGTGACTCCCGCTTCGAGACGATGTTATGAACCTGTGATGAACTGCGGCGGCGTTCATCGGCACATCGTGGGCCGATGACCGCGGCCGGCACGCAGTCCGCCGAGTCGCTCGAGTCGCTCGAGTCGCTCGAGCCCCGGCGGTTCGGCTTCCGGGAGGGCTTGCCACTCTGGCGCGACGCGCTTCGGCGCCGCCTGCTCGCCGCAGCCGACGTCGCCGGCGGAGTTGCCGCCCTCCTCCTGATCGGGTGGTTCGCAGGGACGCGGTCGCTCGCGTGGGGGCTCCTCGTCCTTCCCCTCTGCGTCCTCCTGGCGAAGCTGCACGGGCTGTACGACCGCGATCATCGAGCACTGCGGCACCTGACGGTGGACGAGCTCCCCGGGATCATCGCCTGGTCGCTCAGCTGCATCGCCGTCGTCGCTCTGCTCGCAACCACCGGCGAGATCGCGTCGCTCACCGCGGGCCAGTGGATCGCGTCGTGGCTCGCACTCGTCCTCGTTGCGGCGGTCGGACGTTCACTCGCACGCGCGGCCTGGCGTCACGTCACCGAGCCGGAGGCAACCATGCTCGTCGGCTCGGGAGCCGTCGCCCAGTTCATGCAGCGGAAGCTCGAGCTCTTCGATGACATCCACGTGCAGGTCGACCGCCATCTGCCGTCCTGCCGGCACCTCGAGCTCGAGGACGCGTCGGACTGGTGTCGCGGAGTCGACCGGGTCATCGTCGCGTCGGACACGGTCGACGAGGAAGCGCTCTCGAAGCTGATCGAGACGTGCAGGAAGGAGCGGATCAAGCTCAGCATGGTGCCGCCGCCTCGCCGGATGTTCAGTGCCGCGGTGCACTTGAATCATGTCGCGGACCTGCCGCTGATCGAGTACACGACCTGGACGATGTCCCGGTCGACGCTCTTGCTCAAGCGCTCACTCGACCTCGCGGTCTCGCTCTGCATGCTCGTGCTCACCGCTCCCTGCCTGGCGACTGATCGCATTGGCGATCCGGCTCGACTCGCGCGGCCCGGTCTTCTTCGTCCAGACGCGCGCCGGCGTCGACGGACGACCGTTCCGCATGGTCAAGTTCCGCACGATGATCGCCGACGCCGAGGCGCGCCTCGGCGAAGTCGTGGAGCTCGACAGCCTCGAGTCGCCGATGTTCAAGCTTCAGCGCGACCCGCGCGTCACGCGCGTCGGCCGGATCCTGTCGCCGCACGAGCCTCGACGAGCTGCCGCAGCTCTTCAACGTGCTGAAGGGCGACATGAGCGCCGTCGGCCCCCGCCCGGAGCAGGCCGATCTCGTCGAGCGCTACGCCGACGAGCACCGGTTCCGGCTGTCGGTGAAGCCCGGGCTGACGGGGCCGATGCAGGTCTTCGGACGAGGGGCGCTCACCTTCGAGGAGCGCCTTGCCGTCGAGCGGGATTACATCGACAACCTCTCGCTCGCGCGCGATCTCCGGATCCTCGCGATGACGATCGCTCCGGTGCTCACGGGACGGGGCGCCTTCTAGGCCGATGGCGGGCCGGATGCCACGGAGCCGGGCGCTCGTCACGGGCGTCGGCGGGCAGGACGGCTCCTATCTCGCGGAGCTCCTGCTCGAGTGCGGCCATGACGTCGTCGGCATCGTGCGCGATCCTTCTCGCCCTTCCGCGAATCTCGCCGCCGTCCAGGACAGGGTCGAGCTCGTCGCCGTCGACCTTCACGACCAGTCCGCGCTCGAGCGCGTGTTGCGCGAGCACCGGCCGACGGAGGTCTACAACCTCGCGTCGCCGTCATTCGTCCCGCGGTCATGGGAGTACCCGGTAGAGACGGCGGCGTTCGCCGCCGTCGGCGTGACGTCGCTGCTCGAGGCAGTTCGCGCCGTCGACGAGCGGATCCGCGTCTACCAGGCGTCGTCGAGCGAGATCTTCGGCGAGCCTCGCGAGATGCCTCAGACGGAGTCGACGCCGCTCGGGCCGCTGACGCCGTACGGCGTCGCGAAGTCGTACGCGCACTTCATCATCGGCTCGTACCGCCGCCGCTACGGCCTGCACGCGAGCGCGGGGATCCTCTACAACCACGAGTCGCCTCGCCGGCCGACGAACTTCCTGCCGAGCAAGGTGGCGCACGGGGTCGCAGCGATCGTGGCCGGCCGCGAGTCGGAGCTCCCGCTCGGCAACCTGGACGCGCAGCGGGATTGGGGCTACGCGCGCGACTACGTCGAAGCGATGTGGCTCATGGTCCAGCAAGACGAGCCGGCGGACTACGTGATCGCGACGGGCGAGCTGCACAGCGTCGCGGAGCTCGTCGAGGCGGCGTTCGGCTGCGTCGGGCTCGATTGGAGAGCGCACGTCCGTGTCGACTCGGCATTGAAGCGGGGCTCGGCCGAGCTCCACTCACTCGTCGGGGACGCGTCGCTCGCGCGGACGAGGCTCGGTTGGACGCCGAGCGTCTCGTTCGACCAGCTCGTCGCGATGCTCGTGCGGGCGGCGTGCGCCGGAGATGCGATGCAGGCATCGACGCCTGCCGCCGACGCCGCTGCCCGTGCGCTGAGTCAGCCGCCGCGCCGGAGATCGGCGCGGACGATGTTCGCGAGGATCTGCACGCGAGGCTCGAGCGGGTCGAGCTGCTGAGCACGCTTGACGAGCACCGCTGCAGCGTCGATGTCGCCGCGTGCAAGCAGCGCCTCGGCCCAATCCGCTGAGATCTCCCAGTCGCGTGGAGATCGCTGGAGCGCCGCTGCGAACGACGCGTCGGCCTCGGTGTTCCGGCCGAGATCGCGGAGGATGTACGCCGTCACGAGCCTCGGCGCCGGTGCGCCTCCGTCGAGGCGCACCGCGCGGTGCGCGGCCGACAGCGCCGGCGCGAGCTTGCCGCCGGCGGCGTCGGCCTTCGCGACGTCGACCGCGCGGGCCGAGGCGAGCGGCCCGAGGGCGAGCACGACGGCGACGGGACACCAGAGCGCCACGCAGGCGGCCCATCGCGCGTGCGCGACAGTCGGCGCCTTCGGAGTGGACGCGCGAAGCAGCGCTCCGCCGAGCACGAGCAGCGGCAGGACGACGGCCGGAAGCTGCCAGTCCCAGTCGACGGCGAGGTGCGCGGCGAGAGCGCCTCCCGCGGCGACGATCGCGGCCGCCTCGTGTCGCACTCGATTGCGTCCCACGCGACGCCGACGGGCGACCGCAGCGAGGACGGCTGCCGGCGGCAGCACGAGGAAGAGGAGACCGACGAGCCCGGTGTCGCCGAGCGTCTCGAGGTAGAGGGAATGGGCGTTCTGCGCGGAGATGTCGACCGGCCGGCGCTCGGTCCAGGCGAAGCGGAACGAGCCCGCACCCGCCCCCCGCACGGGCGCCGCTCGGAACTGGTGCGCGGCGACGGACCAGAACTGCCACCTGCCGGATCCGCCCGCGACGGCGAGGCGCCCGGAGATCGTCCCGGTGCTGTTGCGGGCTCCCGGGTCGAAGCGGCGGAAGGAGTCGAACTGCCGATGCGTCCACGAGAACGGGTTGCCGGAGCTGATGACGAGCACCGCGGCGACAAACGCAACGGCGCCGCCGGAGGCGAGCGCCCGAGCCAGCAGGCGCCGGCGGCGGACCGAGATCCCCGCCGTCGCCCGACCGGCGACGACACCGACGACGGCGCTCGCGGCGACCGTGACGACGAGCGCGACGAGGATCCTGTGCGCCTCGGACGGAAGCGCGGGTCCAGCGGTCGTCAACCGCGCGACGCTCGGCTGTGCGTTGGCGAACACGAGCAGAGGCGCCGTCACGGCGCCCACAGCGGCCACGACGATGAACGCACCGAGGCGATCGGCGGCAAGCCAGACGAGGAGCGACAGCCCGAGCACGAGCGCAGCGGTCGCGCCGCGCGAGAACGTGAGCAGCAGGTCGAGCAGGAAGAGCGGCACGAGGCCGGCAGCGACTGCCCGAACCGCCCGTCGGCGGCGGAGATCGGCCGCGACCCCGAGCGCGAGAATCGCGCCGACGACGACGAGCACGCCGAGCCCGTTCCAGTACGTGATCGGCGCGGAGAGCCGGGCGGTCACGCCGGCGGAGCCGACCCCGGGTAGGAGGCGCGGCGCCGCAGCCGCCACGGCGACGACGACAGCGCCCGCGATCGACGCTTCGATCATCCGGCCGAGCCACGCGCGGCGTCGCAAGCCGACGAACCCGAGCGCAAACGCTGCCGCATAGAGCAACGTGCGGTGCATCTCCTGGAACGCGAGCGACGCGTCCGGCGCCCACGATGCAGAGACGCCCTGCCAGACGGCGAGCGCAATCCAGCCGCCGAGGGCGACGCCGCCGTAGACGCCGAGCTGGCGGCCGCGGACGGCGATGCACGCGACCGCGAGCACCGCAACGAGCGCGATCTCGCCGACGCCCCAATCGGTGAAGAAGAATCCGCCGGCCCGGAAGGCGAGCAGCAACGCGGCGACGAGCGGCAGCCCGCAGGCGACGATGCCGACGCCGTCGACGAGGCTCAACCCTTCCGCGGCGGCAGTGCGCGCGGACGGCCGCGCGATCGTCGCCATCAGCGCCGCCGGAAGCCGAGCACTGCCGCCGTTCCGGCGGCGACGACGGTGACGCCGAGCAGGATCAGCAGCCACGGCGGGCCGCTCGACGCACCGGCGACGGCCACCCCGCGGTGCCGTGTGTGCCGGATCGAGGCGGTCACTGCCGCAACGGCATGCTTCTGCGTCGCGTGCGGTGCAACCGGCGCGTGCACCTGCACCGTCGCGCCCGACTTGCCGGCTGTCGTCGTGCCGCTCTTCGACGGAGGCGGAGCGAGAAGGTGCGGCAGCTCGGCAGGCGGCTGCACCTCTGACGGCGGCTGCGTCGAGGCTTTGCCCGCGCTCTTGCCGGCGACATGCCCGACGGGCGTCAGGGAGACGTGCACGTCCGTCTCGTGTGTGAGCCCTGCGCGGCACGCCGCGAGGAGGCTGATGTACTGCGTGAGCACGGCGTTCGCGGGGACGTCGTAGCGGGCCTGGTTCGCAGCGACACACGCGGCGATCAACGCCGGATCCCCCGGCGCCGGAGCGGCCCTCGCCGCCGCGGCGGGGAACGCTGCGACGGCGGCAGCGGCGCCGGCGACGAGAAGCGTTCGCGCGCGGCCCGTCATGACTGGGTTATAGAGGACCAGCGGCCGCGGGTCAGCGCGACTATGCGGAAGCCCGGAGGCGCGCTTGACCATTGGCCAGAGAGGCCCCCCGGGCCGGTCACGGGGCGGTAGGCGTGTCATAGTCAGCAACGTGCGCGGCGCGGCCCTGGCGGTGGTCGGAGCCCTGGCGGCGGTTCTTCTCGCGTCGTCGGCCTCGTCGGCCGCCACGGGTGACGCCGGGGTGCTCGTGACGAGCCAGGCGCAGACGAAGCTCGCCGCCGACGCACACGCCTCGTGGGTGGAGATACCGGCGAGCTGGGCCGCCATGGAGCCCTCGCCCGGGAGCTACAAGGACCCGGGCGGCCCCGGCACGGACGTCTGGGCGGCGCTCGCGTCGGAGCTCTCCTATGCGAAGTCGCTCGGCTTGAAGACGCTCGTCGTCGTCGACGGAGCCCCGTCGTGGGCGCGCGCCGACGGCGGCGTCAACCCGGCCGACCCGTCCCGGTACGCCGCCTTCCTGAGCGATCTCGCGACGAAGCTCGGCCCGTCGATCGACGCCTACACGCCGTGGCAGGAGCCGAACCAGCAGCATCACTGGGGTACGCCGAACGCCGCCGCCTACACCGCGTTGCAGAAGGCGGCCTATCCCGCGCTGAAGAGCGCCGACCCGACGGCGACGGTGCTCTCCGCGCCCGTCGCGCCGATCGCTCCCGATCAGACCGGGATCATCCGCGGCGGCGGCATCGTCGCCTACGACTGGGTGCAGCAGATCTACGCCGCCGGCATCAAGGGCAGCTTCGACGCGCTCGCGTGGAACGCATACGGGCCGGGGGCGCCGGAGGACGAGTTCCCGGACAGCCAGGGCAGGCCGCATCCAGGGACGCTGCCCGCGCTCGTCTACCTCCAGACGATTCTGAACACCTACGACCCCGGCCGGCCCGTCTGGGTCACCGAAATCAACTGGTCGACATGACCCGGCTGCGTCGTCGACAACTTGCCGGGCGTGGACGAGGCGACGCAGGCCGATTATCTGAGCCGCGCGTGGATCTACCGGAGGCGCTACCTCGCCGCGTCCGTGCCGGTGATGTTCTGGTTCATGATGAGCGACGGCCCGACGACGAACTGGGAGGACGACGCCGGCCTCGTCCACTACGACGGCTCCCCGAAGCCGGCGTACGGCGCCTTTGCCGGGCTCGCCGCGGGCGATCCCGGCCCGCCCGCGCCGCCCCGCCGCCCCCACCACCCCCACCGCCGCCCGGCGGCGGCGGCGGCTCGGGCGGCGGCGGCGGCGGTCGGGCGGCGGTTCAGGCGGTGGCGGCTCGGGCGGCGGGGCGCTGGCGGCGGCGGCTCGGACCCCGGCTCGGGCGGCGGGTCGTCCGGATCGGGATCGGGCGGCGGCGGCTCGTCCGGCAGCAGGGACGCGACCGGCGGGCGGGTGACTGCGCGCGCGGCGTGCGCCGCCCTGCCGGCCGCACGCAAGGGGCTCGGGATCGGGAAGATCACCTCGACGGTCGCCAAGCCCGGGTGGATCCGCCTCGCCGCGAAGGTCATCGCCAGGTCCCGCGATCCGGCTCTCGATCGACGGCTACCGCGTCAGCCGCTGGCTCCGGCTGAAGACCGTCGCCGTCAAGAGAACGGCGCTTCTGAAGGCGGACATCCGCGACCGGGGGTACTACGGCTTCCGGCTCCGGCTCGCGCAGCACAAGGCCAAGTGGGTCAGGTGCAGGTTCGCCGGGCCGCCGAGCGCCCGCTAGTCCCGCCGCGTCTAGGCGGCGTTCGCGAGATCCAGCTCGAGCCGCAGCTCGACCGCGGCGAGCGACGGGTGCGCCCACAGACGCGCGAGCAAGAGACCGAGCACGACCGAGCCCACGAGCCAGCTCGCCATCCCGGTGAAGAGAAGACCCAACCAGCCCATCCCCCTGAGTATCGGCAGGAGGACGGACGGCCTTGAGCCTAGGGCTCGTTCGGGAGAGGCCCGAGGCTCTCCTCGAGGAACTGCAGGCTCGGGACCAGAGCCTCCGCGGCGTACGCCGCCCCGTGCCGCTTGCCCGGGACGACCAGGAGCTTGTCCCGTACTCCGGCGCCTCGCAGGCGCGCGTCGAAGGCCCGCGCCTGGCGCAGTGGAACGAGCTCGTCGGTCGAGTTCGCGACGAAGACCGGGGCGTCGGTCGGGTCGACCCGGCCGACCGGGGAGGCGGCGCGATAGCGGCCCCCGCACGCGCTCGGCGCGCACCCGATGTAGCTGCGCAGAAGGGTCCGCGCCCATCCGGAGTCCTTGCTCTGCGCTGCAAAGGTGGTCAGATCCGTCGGGGCCGACCATGTGACGGCAGCGCGGATGCGGGAGCCCGTTCGAGGCTCCCCCGTCCCGCGGTTGCGACAAGCGCGGCGAGGTTCCCGCCCGCCGAGTCGCCGAGGGCCGCGATCCGGCGGGGATCGATGCCGAAGCGAGCGGCGTGTGCGCGGATCCATGCGACGGCGTGACGGACGTCGGAGAGGCCGGCCGGGAAGTGCGCACGCGGGGCCAACCGGTAGTTCACGGCGAAGGCGGCCCAGCCGAGGCGCGCGAGCGTGGCGCCGAAGGAGGCGTAGAGCGACTTGTCGCCGTTCTGCCAGCCTCCGCCGTGGATCAACACGACTCCGGCAGTCGGGCGGTTGTGCCGCAGCGGCAGGTACGCATCGAGCTTGAGCTCTTCGCCGTCGACCCGGCGGTACGTGAGGTTCGAGAGAGTCCGCGCCTCTGCGGCAGCATGCACGGTGTGGGCCTCGAGACGCGCGCGAACGACGAGGAAGCCGGCTGCGGCGACGACGATCGCGACGGCGGCGGCCACTCTACGGGCGAAGGGATTCAGGACCGGCTCCGATTTAGCCTGTAGGCAGACAAATTAGCCTGTAGTCCAGGGAGAAGCGAACGGCGACATGGTTAGTTTCGCTCCATGGCGGCTTTCGACGAGTGCCGGGCGAAGATCCGCCGGGCCAACCTCCACCTCCGCGCTCTCGCCGACGAGGTGGAGGGCTACGACTCCGCGGTCGCGCTGCGCGTAGACCTCCGCGTCAACGAGGAGGAGGACGACGACGAGGACGGGGCCGGCGGCGAGGGCGAAGCGCTCATCCACGTCGCCGAGGAGCCGAAGGCGATCCCGGAGCTCGAGTGGGGAGCGTTGATCGGCGACGTCGTCCACGACCTCCAGTCGCCGCTCGACTACGTGGTCAACGTGCTGCTCGCGCAGAACGGCTCGTCGTGGGAGCGGGGGCAGTTCCCGATCGTCGACGACGCGACCGCGATCCACGCCGATCAGACCTATCGCCGGACCATGAGCCTGCTGACGCCGGAGCAGCGGGCGGTCGTCGACCGGTACCAGGTCTACAACGGCCGCCAGCTCCTCGCGGTGCTGAGCTCGCTCGCAAAGCGCGAAAGGCACCACCTGCTGACGCCGGCGCCGACGCTTCCCGGGGTGGCGAACGCGTTCTTCCTCGTCGAGGAGTTCATCGACTGCGAGCAGATCGAGCCGTTCCGGATCGCGAACGGATACGAGCGCCTGCGCGCGGACACGTGCGTCGCCACCTTCGGCTACCGCCCGACCGGGCCGAATCCGCAGGTCAGGCTGCACACCCCGGTCAAGTCCGGCATCGGGCTGCCGGGCTCCCCGCCGATCAACGACGTCGTCAGCACGCTGACCGGGATTCGAGACGAGGTGGAGCGCGTCATCGACGAGTGCGAGCACTTCGTCGCGGTCTAGCGCGTCCCGGCCTGAGCGCGAACCCGAGGAGCTACCATCTCACTCCGCCGGAGGGGTGGCAGAGCGGTCGAATGCGGCGGTCTCGAAAACCGTTATCCGTCGTTAGGCGGATCGAGGGTTCAAATCCCTCCCCCTCCGCTCAGCGACGTGACCCGCCCCGCGGCGGGTCACGCGCGCCGGGTGCCGATACGCTGCGCGTCGCCCGGAGAGGTGTCCGAGTGGTCTAAGGAGCGCGACTGGAAATCGCGTACGTGCTGAAAGGTGCGTCGCGGGTTCAAATCCCGCCCTCTCCGCTTCGCGACCCGGCCTGCGGCGGGGTCGCTCGCTCTCGCGGGGGAAACCATGTTTCCCCCGTGGACCCCCTTCTTCGCCCTCGACGGACTGCGGATGCCTGCCGCACCCGAGAGCGTGGTCTCGGGTGCAGCACACCGTTCCACGCTGGAACGCCGTGGCCGTACCGAGACCGCGCTCTCGGTACGGCCGCAGCTGCCGGCCTTCACCTAAGAAGGGGGCTCGTGGGGGAAACATGGTTTCCCCCACGAAAGCGAGCGACCCCGGCCGAAGGCCGGGGTCGCGAAGCGGAGAAGGAGGGATTCGAACCCTCGATGGAGACATTCATCCCCATAACGCCTTAGCAGGGCGCCGCCTTCAGCCACTCGGCCACTTCTCCTCGGGGCACAGGGTATCGGCCTCTGCCGGCAGACGGCTAGCGCAAGATCACCCTTTTTCGGGACGACCGGCGGCGGCCCCGCGTGGAAGATCGGTGCGCCGGATTCAATCCCCCCTCCCCGGCAGATTCACCCAAGCCCGCTGCGGCCCCCCTCGGCGGGCTTTCCCCTTTTCCGGGACGGTTTCGCGGCTGCTACTTGCGCGGTGCGGCGACGTAGGTGCTGTGGAGCGCCGGCGCGCTCTTCGCCTTGTCGCTCTTCGACTCGCTCTTCTCGACGCCGAACACCTCGACGGCGGTGAGCATCGCGGCGAAGAGCACGAAGCAGGCGATGATGAAGACGCTCAGCCCCTGCCGGCCCGGGAAGTCCGGCCAGCGGCGCGGCGCGAGAAAGGACGACGTGAGCGCGAACGCGATGAAGATCGCGGCGACGACCGCCAGCCCCACCATGTGTCCCGTCGAGAGCCCGGCGATCAGCACGGCGCTATTTCATCAGATACTCAGGCTGCCAGGAGGCGGTCAACCGCGCGGCGGCGCCAGAGCCACACGAGAGCCGCCACGAGCGCGAGCGGGCTGACGACGATCAGGGCGTAGAGGGCGACCATCGCCTCGAGGCCGAGGAAGCCGACGGCGGAGTGCAGCATCCGCCCGAGCCGGCCCTCGGTGCACGACCGGGGCGATCGCCTTCTCGGTGCCGATGACGAGCGAGATGCGCGCGGTGGCGCCCGCGGCGAGCGTGCCCTGCCGCGCGTGCGTCCGCTGCGCGAGCGCGCGCTTCGCCTCCGCGAGCCGGATGCGAAGGAGCACGCGCTGCGCCTCCGGGAGCGACGGATCCGCGATCGCCTTCCTCAACGCGGCGACGCGCCGGTGGAGCTGCGCGATCTGAGCGGACTGCGTGCGGAAGCGGGCCTGCAGGTCGGTGACCGAAAGTTGCTGCGAGACGATCGTGCCGAGGCCGGCGAGACGCGCGATCGCGGTCTTCACGTTCTGCGCCGGCACGCGCAGCTCGATCGTCGCCGCACCGCCGCCGCCCTGCGGCGTGCGGTAGCGCACCGACTGCGCGTAGCCGCCGAGCGAGGTTGCGATGCGCGTGGCCTTCGTCGTCGCTGCCGAGAGCGCGTCGGCATCGCCCACGCGAACCTGCAGCGATGCATCGGTGTGCGCGAGCCGGGCCGAGCGCACGTCCGGCGCCAGAGCCTTCGCCGAGGCCGGTGCGTTCCGCAGCTGGTCGCGAACGCCGGCCGACCCGGTCTGCGTCGTCGCGTAGCCGTGCGCCGGGGCAAGCTCGCGCACCGCCGCAGAAGGCGTCCCGCCGTGGTCGCCCGAACGAACGACGCCCTGCACGAGCGCCGCGGCGACCGCGAGCCCGCAGGCCGCGGGCAGCGCGACGAGCGCAAGCCTGCGCGGCGGCAGGCTGAAGCGCGTGCGCGGAGCCGGCCGCTGCTCGAGCACCCGGGCGCGCAGCCCTTCGGGCGCGTGCGGCGCGTGCGCGCGCAGCAGGCTCTCGACCGTCAGCTCATTCGCGGACATCGTCCATCCTCTCCTCGAGCCGCCGCAACGCGCGGCTGAGCCGCGTCGAGCAGGCGGTCTGACTGATTCCCAGCACGCGCGCGGCGCTCGGCCCGTCGAGCTCGAGCAGCACACGCAGCGCGACCACTTCGCGTTCCGCCCGCGAGAGCTCGTGCAGCGCCTCCTGCAGCGGGCCGGGCAGGCCGTCGCCGAACTCCTCGACGAGCGCGACGTCGCGCGCGTACGTCTCCTCGCGCTTGCGTCGCCGCGTCTCGGCGCGGAACCAGTCGATGGCGACGCTGCGTGCGATCTTGCAGAGCCAGGTGCGCGGCGAGCCGCGCCGCGGGTCGAAGCGGCGCCACGTGCGGAACGCCTTCTCGAACGTCTCGGCCGTCAGATCCTCCGCGGCCGCGCGGTCTCCGGTCAGGTAGACGAGATAGCGGTAGACCGCGTCGAGCTGCTCCGACGCGACCTCGGCGAAGCCGGGCCGGCCGACGAGGGCCGGGGCGTCGAGCGAGGTCGAAGCCGCGTTCACGCCACCTGATACGGCGCCGGGCCTGCCGATCGTCACATCCGAAGCGTACGGCGGGCTAGCACGGGCCGGGCTGCGGCTGCCCGCCGGGCCCGAGCAGGTGCGATTCCGCGGGCGCGGTGCCCGCCTGCAGGCAGTAGGACGCCGCGTCGGCCCGCACGACCGTCACCGCGAACGCGGGCGGCAGCGAGACGCCGGCATACGTGCCGTGGTCGGCGAACCACGCCTGCAGCTCCGGCAGCGCCGCGTCGAAGCTCGTCGCGGCCGCGTCGTTCGAGGCCTGCGCCTCGGCCTGCGTGACGACCGCGGACGTCGGCCCCGCCGTCTTCGACTGCTGCGTGAACAGATATCCGCCGAGCAGGAGGGCGACGAGCATGAGCGGGAGCCCGAGCGTGCGTGCCATGTGCCGTCTATCGGCAGCCGAGGCGCAGGCGTTGAGCGCAGACGTAGGCTGGGCTCCATGCGCCGGCTGCTCCTTCTCGTCGCCGTGCTCGTCTTCGTCGACACGATGCTCTTCGCGGCGCTGACGCCTCTGCTGCCGCACTTCTCGCACGAGCTCGGCCTCTCGAAGACCCGTGCAGGCGCGCTCGTCGCGGCGTACGCGGCCGGAGCGCTCGTCGGCGGCCTGCCCGGCGGCTTCGCGGCGGCGCGCCTCGGGGCGCGCCGCGCCGTGATCGTCGGCCTGACGGCGATGGGCCTCGCGAGCATCGGCTTCGCGCTCGCGGGCAGCTTCTGGGCGCTCTTCGCGGCGCGGCTCCTGCAGGGCGCGGGCAGCGCGTTCACGTGGGCGGGCGCCTTCGGCTGGCTCCTCGCGGCCGCGCCGCGCGAGCGCCGGGGCGCGTTGATCGGCAGCGCGATGGGCGCAGCGATCTTCGGCGCGCTCTTCGGACCGGTGATCGGTGCGGCGGCGGCACTCGCCGGGCGCGCGGTGATCTTCTGCGCGCTCGCGGGGCTCGCGGCCGTGCTCGTCGTGTGGACGCTGCGGCTCGGGAGCTCGCCGCCCGGCGAGCCGCCGTCCGCCGCCGCCCTGCTGCGCGCCTTCCGCAACCGGCAGTTCGCGGGCGGCCTCGCGCTGATGGCGCTGCCGTCGCTTCTCTTCGGGATCCTCTCGGTGCTCGGCCCGCTTCATCTGTCGAGCGCCGGCTGGGGTGCGGCGGCGATCGGCTCGGTGTGGCTCGTCGGCGCGGCGCTCGAGGCGGTGCAGGCCCCGCTCGTCGGCAGGCTGACCGACCGCCGCGGGCGGCTGCTGCCGGTTCGCGTCTCGCTCGCAGCCGCCGCCGTCCTCTCCCTCGGGCTCGCGGTCGACCCCAGACCGCTCTTCTACGTTCCGCTCATCGTGGTCGCCGCGATGTCGTACGGCGTGCTCTTCACGCCGGCGTTCGCGTTGATCGCCGACGGCGCCGAGCACGTGGGCCTCGCGCAGGGCATGGCGTTCGGCTTCATGAACGCGGCGTGGGCCGTCGGCGCCATGATCGGCCCCGCTGCGGGCGGCGCGATCGCGGGCGCCACCGGCGACTGGATCCCGTTCGTGCTCGCGGCCGCATTGTGCGCGTGCGCGCTCGTCGCGGTCGGCTCGAAGCGTGAGCGCGCCGCCGTGCTCGTCGATCGCGGCAGCCGCGCCTAACCGCGCCTGCCCGGCCACCAGCTCGCATCGCCGAAGGCCGCGAGGAGCGCCGGCAGCAGAAGCGTCCGCACGACGAAGGTGTCGACCGCGACGCCGAGGCCGATCGCGATCGCGAGCTCGCGGAACGGCGTGATCGGCACGACGGCGAGGGTCGCAAAGGAGCAGGCGAGCGCCAGGCCGGCGATCGAGATCGCCCGGCTCGCGCGCGGCACGGCAACGCGGATCGCCTCGCCGAGCTCGCGTCCTTCCGCTTCCTGCCAGATTCGCCCGACGACGAACAGGTTGTAGTCCGTCCCGAACGAGATGAGCAGCACGCTGACCGCGAGCGGCACGAAGTACGTGAGGTCGGGCGTGCCGAAGAGGTGCCGAAATACGTACGTCGTGAGCCCGAACGTCGCCGCGAGAGCGAGGATGCTGCTGCCGAGCATCAGCACCGGTGCGACGAGCGAGCGCAGGAACACCGCGAGGAGGAAGAAGTTGACCGCCGCAGCGACGAGGCCGACGACGACGAGGTCGCGGCGGACGCGGTCGGTCGTCTCCTTCGCGAGGGCGGTGTCGCCTGCGTAGAGCACCTCGGCGTGCGCCAGGCCGGCGCGCTGCAGCAGCTGCGGCATCGACCGGCGCAGGTGCGTGTAGTCCGACACGCCGGCCGATGCGTACGGGTGGTGCTCGAACGCGACGAAGTACCGCACCGCGTCGTTCGAGCGCGTGCGGAACACGAGCTGCGCGCGCGCCGGAAGCGGCGCCGTCTCGGGCCCGATGACCGCGCCGACCTCCTGCTCCGCGGCGAGTGCGTTCCCGAGCCGTTTCAGGGCGGCGGCTCTCGTCCCGATGCCGGGGGCGCGCAGCACGACCTCGGTCGGTGCGATCATCCCGGGCGCGAAGCCGAGGTCGGCATCGTGGGCGGCCCGCGCCGGAGGCGTGTCGCGCGCGAGCCCGCGGATCGGGGTCAAGGCGAGCTTCGTGTACGCGACGCCGCTCGCGGCCGCGAGCAGTGCCACGCCGACGACGAGCGCGGCCGGGATGGCGGCCCAGCGCCTGCTCGTCGCAGCCGCGGCGCCCCGCCGGACTGCGGCCCCGGCGCGCATGAGCAGCGGATCCTTCTCGCCGCGCTCGCGGAGGCCGGGCCAGAAGAGCGCGCGCCCGAGGAGCGCCATGACCGCGGGCACGAAGGTGATCGAGACCGCGACGCTCACGAGGACGACGGCGGCCATCGCCGGGCCGAGCGCCTGGACGAAGCCGATGCTCGCGAGCCGCAGCGTCGCGAGACCGGCGGCGACGAGGAGCGCGGCGGTGACGATGATCGGCAGCATCTGCGCGGTCGAGTTGCGGGCGGCGTCGCGCGGCTCCTCGCCGGCGCGGAGACGGCCGCGCATGCCGGAGAGGAAGAAGACGGAGTAGTCGGTGACGACGCCGAGGAGGAGCACGACGATGATCGGCTCGACCTCGTTCTGCACCCTGATCCCCTGCGCCTCGGCGAGGTAGCCGACGACCCGAACCCCCACGAGGTACGCGATGCCGGCGGCCGCGAGCGTGACGAGGGGAGCAAGGAGCGACCGCAGGTAGAAGCCGAGGATCGCCGCGACGACGAGCACGGTCGCGAGCTCGACCCAGACGAGGCCGTTGTCGATCGCGTCCGACTGCGCGAGCTCGCCCGGGATGAAGCCCGTCGGGGCGGCGGGCGCCCCGGGCACGGACACCGCTCGTGCGTACTGGAACGCGTAGTTCCGCTGCGAGCGCGTGTCGACGCTCTCCGGGAAGCCGAGATACGTGATCGCGGTCGTCGATCGCTCGCGCGCACCGGGCACGAGCCCGACGGTGTTCACGTACGGGACCGCGCGAGAGCCTTTCGGGAACGCGTGCAGGCGGCCGCGGTCGAGGCGAAGCGCGAGCGCTGCGATCCGGCGCTGCTGTCGCAAGGACAAGCCGTTCGGATCGCGCTGCACGACCGCGATGCGCGGGAGGAGCGACGAGCCGAAGAGCCGCGCGGACTCCGCCTCCGCACGTGAGGCCGGAATGTCGCTCGGCAAGAGCGCGCCGACCCCGGACTCCGGCAGCGACTCGATTCCCGGCAGGTAGTGCCAGGCGGCGAACGCACCGGCGGCGAGCGCCGGGATGAGGAGGAAGCGGAGGAAGACGACCGAGGCCGCGAAGCCGCGGCTCAACCGGCCGGTCTTGACGGTCTCCGCGGCCGGCATGCCGCGCTCGTCCGTCAAACGACCGTTGCTCCCGCTGCGAGGCGCCGCACGACGTAATAGAGCAGGAGCACCGGAGCGGTCGGCACGAGCCCGACCGCGAGGCCCAGCAGGACGGCGAGCCGGTCGATCGTCCCCCGCGTCGAGCGGCCGCTCACGACCGCGCTCGTGCCGGCCGCGCTCACCTGCCTGCCGACGCGGCCGACTCGTGCGCCGACGAGCGGGATGACGCCGACTTCCTGCAGCGCGTCACCGGTCGAGCGCACGGCGACACCGGCCGTCACGGCGGTGTCCGACAGCGTCCGGAGCGCGTTCACCTCGTAGCCCGTCCACACGCCGAGTGCGATCCAGACCGCGACCCAGCAGGCGACGACCACCCCGATCGGGCGCAGCGGGACCGGGCGAAGCGGAGTCGGGTGGGAGCTCACGGCGGTCGGCGTACCCGCCGGAGCGCGCGTTAGGCGTCATCTACACTTGGGCCGCAACGGGCGCGTAGCTCAGCGGGAGAGCACTCGCTTCACACGCGAGGGGTCGCTGGTTCGATCCCAGCCGCGCCCATGACGACTTCAGCTCGAGGGTGTACGAACGGGCTAGCCGGTGTGCTCCAGCGCAGGCGCCGCTTCCACGGCCGGTGCGCGGGTGAAGCGGACCGCGAGCGTCACGCCGACCGCGTATGCGACGGCGAGCGCGGCGACGGCGCCGCCCCAGCCGGGCTTCTCGGTCATCACCCAGACGATCCCGAGCACGAGCATCTCGTTCGTCATCGCGGCCGCCCAGAGTGCCCGGTCGCGTGTCAGCCGCTGCGCCTCGGGGCCGAGCGGGCCGGGCCCGTTCGCCATCAGGGCCGCCTTGACGGCGTGCCCCCGGCGGCCGGCGACGAGTGGCCCCTGGAGGGAAAGAACGACGAGGCCGATGATCGGCAGCACGATCCAGGATGTGCCCCACGTCCAGACGTCGGAGGTCATGTAGGCGCCGGTGCCGAAGAGGCCGAGGATCGCAACGGGGAACGCCTTCTCGATCTCGCCGGCGAGCTGGCCCCACGGTGCGGCTGCCTCGAGTGTGTCCGCCGCGCGCAGGCGGAAGAGACAGACCGTCTCGATCATGCCCGCGCTGAAGCCGACAAGCAGCGAGAGCAGGTGGATGTACAGCACGACGTGGTAGGTGTCCACGAGGCTCCTCCTTGGTCCGACGCAGTCGCCGGCTCGGATTGAACCAGGTATCCGTCGCCAGGTCTAGCTCCGACCCGCCCGCGCGGCCGGTCCAGGATGCGGCGCCGCCGAGGAGGCTAGAGTCGAGCCCATGCAGCGGCTCGCGTGGTCACTCGCGCGACTGATCGGCGTGGCCGCAGTCGTCTGCACCGCAACCGCCGCGGCCTCTGCAACCGTCATGACCGGGACACCCCGGTGCTCGACGGCCCGGCTCGTCGTCTGGCTCGGCGGCCAGGGCGGCCGAACCGCGGGCAGCACCTACTACAAGCTCGAGCTCACCAACCTGTCGGGGCGGGCGTGCACCCTGCACGGCTATCCCGGCGTCTCCGCGGTCAACCTGGCGGGCCGCCGGCTCGGCAGCGCCGCCTCCCGCAACGCCGTCCACCCTCCGCGCTCGATCACGCTCCGAAGCGGCGCAACCGCGACCGCCGTGCTGCAGGTCGTCGACGTCCACAACCTCCCTCGCGCCTCCTGCGACCCGACGACCGCGGCGGGACTGCGCGTGTACCCGCCGGGCCAGACCGCGTCGAAGCTCGTCCCCTTCCCGTTTCTCGCCTGTGCGCGCGGTGGACCGCAGTACCTGAGTGTCGAAGTGGTGCAACGAGCGTGAGCTGAGCTTTCCCCCGAGAGGGGGAGGCGCCTACCCATTCCGCGCCCGACATTGAGGGAACAGATGCATCTGCGGCCATCTCCCGAGGAGGTGAACATCTCGTGATTCGCTGGAATACGCGCTTCTTCCGTGCTGCCGTCGCTCTCGCGGCCTTTGCAGCGCTCGTGGTCGGCTCCGGTGCCGACTGGCGCTGGAACTAGGCATCACCGAGCGGGGTCCGCAGAAGCGCGGCCCCGCTCCTTTCTCTTCCTCCCGTAAAGGCTCTCCTCGAACGTGACGTCCTCCCCGACAATTTGCGGTCTTCCGAAGCGGCTCTTCGCCTACATCACCAGCGTCTCGGCGGTGGGGGTGCCGGCGATCGCGCTCGCGCTCGCCGCAATCGCCCTTCACTCCCCGTCGTGGGGAACGGCCGCGCGCCTCCTGCCCTTCTTCGCGCTCGCGCTGCTCGCCGACCTGCAACCGGTGCCGATGGACGGAGCCGGCAAGTCGGAGGTGTCGACGGCGAACGTCTTCATCGTCTCCACGGCGATTCTCTTCGGCTGGCGCTACGCGGTTGCGCTCGCCGCCTTCAGCGTCGGCGTGACGTTCGTCGTCACCCGGCGGCCGTGGACGCGGACGGTGTTCAACGTCGCGATGTATGCGATCTCCGCCTTCGCGGCAGCGCTCCCGGTGACGATCCTCGGCCCCGTGCACGGCGTCGACGCCGCACGCACGACGGCGTATGTCCTCTCCGGCGCCGTTCTGCACCTGATCGCGAACGTGACGCTCGTGTCCGGCGCGATCGCGATCTCGGCCGCGATGCCGTACCGCAAGGTGCTCGCGTCTGGGCTTCGCCAGAGCGGTGCGGCCTTCACGATCATGGCGTTTCTCGCCGCACTGACCGCCAATCTCTGGGTCATGCGCCCGTGGCTGCTCTCGCTGCTCGCAGGCCCGCTCTTCACGCTCGTCCTGTACCAGCGCAGCGCGCTCCACTCGCGCATCGCCGCGCGCGACGCTCGCACCGATAACCTCACCGAGCTCGGCAACCACCGTGCGTATCAGGCAGCGCTGCGCGAGATGATCGCCGACTCCACGCGCACGGGCGAGCCGTTCTCGCTCGCGCTGCTCGACGTCGACGACTTCAAGCACGTGAACGACACGTACGGGCATCCGAGCGGCGACGACCTGCTCGTCCGGCTCGCCGAGATCCTGCGCGCGATCGAGCATGCGCAGGCGTTCCGCTTCGGAGGCGACGAGTTTGCGCTCCTGTTCGCGCTGGACGAGATGAGCAGCTACCGGGCGGTCGAGCAGGTCCAGCACCGCCTGGCGCGTGTCGAGTCGCCCGCCGGCGCGGTCACGATCAGCGTCGGCATCGCCTCGTACCCGGCCCACGCGGCAAGCGCGGAGGAGCTGCAGCGGACGGCGGACGGCGCCCTCTACTGGTCGAAGCGGCACGGGAAGAACCGCTCCTGTCTGTACAGCCCCACGGTCGTGCGCGTCTACTCGGCCGAGGAGCTCGAGCGCGCGACCGAGCGAGAGGCACGCCTGCGGGCGGCGAAGAACCTCGTTCGCTTCGTCGACGCACGCGACCCGTCGACCGCCAGCCACTCCGAGATCGTCTCCTCGCTCTCGGAGGCGATCGGGATCGAGCTCGGGCTCGACCCGGAGACGGTGGAGCGGCTCCGGCTCGGCGGCCTCCTGCACGACCTCGGAAAGATCGGCCTGCCGGACGCCGTCCTGCGTGCACCGCGCCGGCTCACGGAGGACGAGTTCGCCGTCGTCCGCCGGCATCCGGAGTTCGGTCACGCCCTGCTCGACGGCCTCGGCGTCGAGCCTGTCGACGACTGGGTCCTCCACCACCACGAGCACTTCGACGGATCGGGCTACCCGCACGGGCTCGCGGGCGAGGAGATCCCGCTCGGCGCGAGGATCATCCTCGTCGCGGACGCATTCGAGGCGATCACTGCGGACCGGCCCTACCGCAAGGCGCAGAGCCCCGCGACCGCGCTCGCCGAGCTGCACGCGAACGCGGGCACGCAGTTCGATCCCACGGTCGTCGCTGCGCTCGAACGGCACCTGTCGGGCGTCTCGTCCGGCGTGGCGGCGTTCGCCTGATGGCGCTCGCGCTTCCGCTCGCGTTCGGCCTCCTGCTCGCTCCCATCCTCGGGGGCCGCTGGCGCGCACTCGGAGGGCTCGAGCTGCGCCTGGTCGGCGTCTTCTACGCGGCGATCGGCCTTCAGCTCGTGGCGTTCCCCTTCGACGCGCTCCCGTGGCAGACGTCCGACCGCGCCGCAATCGTGCTCTGGCTCTGCTCGTACGGCCTCTTCGTCGTCGCCTGCGCCGCGAATGCCCGCGTGCCCGGCGTCGTGCTCGTCGCGGCCGGGATGCTGCTCAACCTCCTCGCGATCACCGCGAACGGCGGCCATATGCCGGCGCTGCCCGCGGCCCTACGGTCGGCCGGCCTGCACTTCGTCAAGAGCCGGAACAGCGCGCTCGATCCCTCGCCGCATCTCGCGTGGCTCGTCGACCGCTGGGCGGCGCCCGGCTGGGTGCCGTGGGGGAACGTCTTCTCTGTCGGCGACGTGCTGATCGCACTCGGCGGCCTCGTGTTCGCTCTCGGCGCCACCGGTGCGCTCGCCCGGCGCCCCGCCGGACGGGATGCTCCGTCCGCGCATCTCGGCTAGCCCTTCGCTCCGTTTGCGGGGTAATGCCGACGGCGCGTCAGCGTCACCCCGGATGCGCGAGGGAGACGATCGCGCGTATCCGCACGCAAAAGGAGGATGCAATGAGCATCGCCGCCTTCGCAGCGTTGGTCGTGTTCGTCTTGGTGCTCGCGGCCGTCGGCTACGCGCTCTACGAGCTGACGCCGTTCGCCCACAACGCGAATCCATACCGGGATCCGCGGACCGGGAAGCGCCGCTTCGAGAGCCCCCACCTCGAGACGTGGGACGAGTTCGAGAGACGCACGCACGACAACCTCAACTGAGCCGGTTGCGGTTCCCGGCGCCTTCCGCCGCCCGCATCGCCTCGTTCAGCACGTTGACGCCGTCGTGCAGCTCGCCGAGCGGACGGTCGGCGTGCTGCTCCAGCGCACGGAGCGCGCGCCTCAGCGGCGCTTCGCTCGCGCGGTAGCGCTTCCGCCCTTCGGCGCTGAGCGACCAGAGAGAGGAGCGCCGGTCGTCGGGGTTCGGCGCGCGCACGACCTCGCGCCGTTTCGCGAGCCGGTCGAGCACGTCGGACATCGTCATGAAGGGGACGCCGAGCTCGTCGGCCAGCGCGGTCGTCGTCGCAGAACCGACCCGCTGCAGCAGTGCGACTGTTGCGAGCTGCGTGCCGTCGACCCCGGCGGCCTCGAGCTCATGTGCGACTAGGCGCTCGGCCCGGTGGGCGGCGCGCCACAGGTCGAGAAAGAGATCGATGCGTGCGGCGGCCATCTCAACAATCACGGTTTCGTGATATCATGCCTGGCATGCTCGCCGCGCTCGCCGTCTCGCTCGCACTCGCTTCGCCGTCTCCACTCGACGGGGCGGCGGCCACGCCGATCTGTGCGCGCACGCGTATCCCGTACCCGCAGGGCGCGCTCGCGCGCGGCCCGAACGGGTTGTGGCTCGCGTGCCGCGAGCGCGGGACGCTCGTCCGCTTCGACCCCGCCACCGGACACGCGCGGGCGACGATCCGGCTGCCGGGGATCCGGCCGTGGGGCGTCGCCTCCGGCTTCGGCTCCCTGTGGGCGATCGACCGCAACGAGCCGCTGCTCCAGAAGATCGACCCACGCACGGGGCGGCGGCACGGCATTCCGCTCACGGGGCTCCCCGTCGCGGTCTGGGCCGGGGCCGGCAGCGTGTGGATCGGCTTCGAGCAGGGCTCGCAGATCGCCCGCGTCGCGCCCGGCACGGGCAGGGTCCGGCTGCTCGAGGCGGGCGACGGCGCCTCGGGCTTCGCCACCGACGGGCGCTCGGTCTGGGTTGCCTGCCATCGCGACAACTCGATCGTACGAGTGGACATCGCCTCGGGCAACGCGACGACCGTGACGCGGGAGGTCTCCGACCCGGCAGCGAGCGCGGCGGAGCGAATCGCATACGCCGCGGGCTCGCTCTGGGTGACGGGGCGCGGCCTCGATCTGCTGCGGCTGGAGCCGTCGAGCGGGCACGTCGAGGCGACTGTCGAGATCGGGGCCGCGGGGATCGACCTCGCCGCCGCCGGCGGGCGGGTCGTCGTGGCCGCCGCCACCGGCGCCGGGGCTCGCCGCGGCGACCCGGTCGTCGATGCTCTCGTCTCGGTCGACCCCGCGACGAACGCCGCCGTCGGCCGGCTCGCCACGCATGCCCGCGTCCTGCTCTCCGGCTTCGCCGTCGCGGGCAGCCGGTTCTGGCTCGCGGACACCGTCGGCGGCAGGCTCTTCCGCGGCGCTGCAGGCTAGGGCAGTGAGCTCTCGAGCGCCGCGCAGAAGCCGTCGATCTCGGCCTCGCCGAGCGGCAGCGAGAGCGCGATGAACCCGCGCCGCGCATACGAGTAGCCGTGCTCGAGAAGCCGCAGGTGGAGAAGCGCCTGACGCTCCGGCTGCTTCGGGATGTCGGCACGCCGCCGGACCGGCCCACGCGAGAGGTGGAGCCCGACGAGCGAGCCGTACCCGGTCGCGCAGAGCTCGAGCCCGCGTTCGGAGGCAAACGCGTTGACGCGGTCGCGCAGGCGGTCTCCGAGCCCGTTCAGGCGCGCCACCTCGTCCTCGCCGTACACGCCGAGGCCCGCGGCGCCCGCCGCCATCGTCAGGACGGCGTTGTTGAAGGTGCCCGCGTGCGGCAGTGCACCCGGCTGCGTCGGATCGAAACGCGACAGCAGATCGGCACGCCCGCCGAAGGCGCCGAACGCGAGGCCGCCGCCGAGGTACTTGCCGAAGGTCGTCAGGTCAGGCGTGATACCGAGAACGCGCTGCAACCCACCGGTCGAGAGCCGGGACGTCATCACCTCGTCGAACACGAGCAGCACGTCGTGCGCCTCGGTCGCGTCGCGCAGCGCCCGGAGGAACGCGGGCTCACCGGGAATGACGCCGCCCGAGCCCTGGAGCGGCTCGACGACGACCGCGGCGAGCTCGTGCGCATGCTCCGCGACGAGGCGCGCCGCGCCCTCCGCGTCGTTGTACTCGGCGACGACGAACGGGAACGGCGCATTGATCGGCGACCCGGCGGCCGTCTCGAAGAAGAAGACGCTGCCGTGGTAGCCGCCGCTGAAGACCATGATCGCCGGCCGGCCGGTGGCGGCGCGGGCGAGCGAGAGGGCGAGCAGGTTCGCCTCGGTGCCCGAGTTGCAGAAGCGCACGAGCTCGACGGACGGGAAGCGCCCGCAGATCGCGGCCGCGAGCTCCGTCTCGTGGCGGTTCGGAGCGCCGAACGAGAGGCCGTCCGCGAGAGCGTCGCGAATCGCCTGCGTGACCACGGGGTGGGAGTGGCCGTACAACCCGGCGGTGTACTCGCCGAGGAGGTCGACGTATTCGTGCCCGTCGGCATCGGTGAGCCGCGCACCCTCGCCGCGCACGATCGTGAGCGGGAAGGGCTCGACGTGGATGACCGTGCGCGTGTTCCCGCCCGGCATGACACGCGCGCGCTCCTCGTGCAGGCGGCGCGACTCCGGGTTCCGCTCGGCGTAGCGGTGCTCCGCCTCGCGGAGCTGCGCGGTCACGTCGGGTGCGACGACCTGGCTCAACGCCCTGACCCTACCGCGGCCGGGCAAGGTAGACGTGCACCTCGTACGGCCCGAAGTGGTCGCGGAAGATGACCTTCTTCACCGGCGCGATCGTGCGGCCCTCGTCGAGCACCTCGAGCGGGCGGCCCGCGAGCGCGTCGACCCGGAACGGCACCGATGCCGGCTGCGGGCTCGCGTTGACCGCAATCACGTAGAGCGCGCCGTTCAACGTCCGCGAGGTAACGGCGACGGTGCCGTCCCAGGGCGAGACGACGCTGCCGACGTCGGTGCAGAGCGCGGGCGCGAGGCGCTCGATCCGGGTGACCGTGGCCGGCAGCTGCGCCTCGACGCCGGGCTCGAAGTCCCAGCGATTCCAGACGCCGCTCGTCCAGCTGTTGGTGAAGAAGCCGAGCCCGCAGGCACCGCCGGCAACCGCGAGCCACATCTCCGCATTGACGATCTGCGGCGTGACGTGCATCGTCGCGCACTCACCCGTCATCGCGCTCGTCTCGATCCACTGGAACGTCGGCTTGCCGGGCGCATAGATCGTCATCAGCTCGCGCTGCGCCCGGAAGACGTCGAGCAGCGATACGCGGCCGCAGAACTTCACGACCGGGTACATGTCGAAGCCGACGACGTCGGCGAGCGCCGCAAAGCTCTTGTAGTCGCTGCGGTCGAAGCGGTCGTTGATCACCGCCTGTCCGCTGAAGAAGTGCTGCGTGAGGTTGAGCACGCGCAGCCGGCCCGTCCCGGAGACGGGCGTGAGCTGCGGCATCTGCCCGGGAGAGATGCCCGCGCCGTCGGGCTCGTCGGGCAGGTACCAGCCCGCACCGCGAGCGGCCGTGTAGTCGTCGCTCAGCAGAAACGGCGGCGTCACGCCGGCGGGCTGTGCGCAGCCCGTGTACGGGACCTGCACGAACGTGTTCACACCCGCCGCCCGCGCGCGGTCGACCGTGGCCGCACACTGCTCGTAGCTCAGCACGGGAAAGAAGAGCGATCCGTCGGCGGTGACGTGCGTGCCCGCGACGCCGAACACCGGCGACTCCGGCAGCGGTTGCGTGGTCAGCGAGCCGGAGCTCGTACCCGCCGTCGACTGGATCTGGAATCCGTACGTCGTCGCAGCGGAGAGATCGCGTAGCTCGACCTCGTGTGCGGTCGTCGCGACCGCCTCACGCGGGCTGTAGAGGTCGAGCGCGCCTGCGCCGAACACGACCCGGCCGCGCGAGGGTGCCGCCGTCGTCCAGCGCACGGTTGCAGACGACACCGAGGCCGTTGCGCGTACGTCCGAGATGGAGGTGCCCGCCGACGCCGAGCCGACGGGGACGAGCAGCGCGAGCGCGGCGACGCCGCAGCGCGCACCCGCAAGCAGACCGGGGCCGCGCCCGGCATGAAGCCCGGCGCGGCCCGGTCGCACGGCTACTGCTTGTTCTGAACCTTCGAGAGCGACGGCGCTGCGTTCTTCGCCTTCGCGAGCGGGCGGGCCTTGACCGCGACGGATGCCGGCTTCGCGGAGATCATGATCTCCTCGCCGGTCGCCGGGTTCCGTCCGGGCCGCGCCTCGGTCGCCGGACGCACGCGCACGTCGAGCTGGACGACGCCGCCGATCTTCACCTTCTCGGCGTTGCCGATCTCGTCGAGGACGACCTCTTCG
Organism: uncultured Actinomycetes bacterium; assembly: GCA_963831405.1. Classification (GTDB taxonomy): domain Bacteria; phylum Actinomycetota; class Thermoleophilia; order Gaiellales; family Gaiellaceae; genus Palsa-739. Next base: position 33,450 of record CAWHPX010000009.1, on the reverse strand, counting down.
AGGGCGGCAATCGCCTTCTTCGCATCGGCGCGCGAAAGACCCGCCTTTTCGGCGACGGCGTCAGCGAGCTGCGTCTGCGTCATTGGCATTCGAAACCTCCTGGGATTACGTGTGAGCGACTGGATTCAAGCGCACGGGGAGGACGGAGGCGCGGGAGAACCCGCTAAAACTGCTCGGATGGACGACCTCAGGCGACTCCGGGAGGAGATCGGCGCCCTCGATCGAGCCGTCCTCGAGGCATTGAACCGGCGCCTCCGCCTCGTACATCGTGTCAACGAGCACAAGAAGGCGACCGGGGCGCCGCTGATCGACGCCGAGCGGGAGTCCGAGCTCCTGCACGAGCTCCAGGCGGCAAATGCAGGGCCTTTGTCGGCGGGCGCCGTCCAGTCCGTCTTCGCGGCCGTGCTCGACGTGATGAAGCAGGAGGTCCGCGGCGAGCCTCGCACCGAGCCCGCGGCCGCCCGGCCGGCCGCCGCCGCCGTCGCCTCGCTCGCCGTCGTCGGCACCGGTCTCGTCGGCACCTCGGTCGCTCTCGCGGCGAGGCGCTCCGGGGTCGCCCGTGTCAGCGGATGGGACGCCGACCGGTCGACGCTCCGCGAGGCGGCCGGCGCGAAGGCCCTCGACGACGCCGCCTCCTCGCTCGCGGAGGCGGTGGCGGGCGCCGAGCTCGTCGTCGTCGCGGTGCCGGTCGGCTCGCTCACGGCGGCGACGCGCGACGTGCTGGAAGCTGCCTCCGGCGAGGCCACCGTGACCGACGTCGGCTCGACGAAACGCGGGCTCGCGGCTGCGAGCGACGACCCGCGGCTCGTGCCGGGGCACCCGCTCGCGGGCGGCTCGACGGGCGGCCCTGCGCGGGCCGCAGCCGACCTCTTCGACGGCGCGACCTGGTTCCTCACTCCGCTCCCCACGAGCGACCCGCAGCGCGTCGAGCTCGTCGAGCGCTTCGTCGCATCCCTCGGCGCCCGGGCGGTGCGCCTCGACGCAGAGACGCACGACCGGATCCTCGCCGTCACGAGCCATCTCCCCCACGCCCTCGCCAACCTGCTGATGCAGAGCGTCACCGCCGCAGGCGACGAGGCGCTCGGCTACGCCGGGGCGTCGCTGCGCGAGATGACCCGCGTCGCCGGCGCCAACCCCGCAGTCTGGGCCGACATCTTCGTCGAGAACGGCGACGTACTCGCGGACGCGCTCGCCGAGCATCGGCAAGCGGCGGGAGAGGTCGAGCGCGCGCTCCGCGCAGGAGACCGCGCCTTCTTCGAGCGCTGGATCGGCGAGGCCGCCTCCGCCCGAAGCCGCATGCTCGAGTACGCCTACCGGACAGAGGCGCGCATGCTGAACCGCATCCGCGTGCGCGTCCCCGACAAGCCCGGCGTGCTCGCGCGGATCACGCAGACGCTCGGCGCCGCGGGCATCAACATCGAGGACTTCGAGCTGCGGCACGTCTCACCGGAGTACGGCGGCGTGCTCGTCATCCTCGTCGCGGGCTCCGACAACGCAGAGCTCGCGCGCACCCTGCTGCGCCGCGAGGGCTACAGCGCGGCCTAGCCTCCGCCGCCGTAGCCGCCCCCGTAGCCGCGGGAGGGCGTCGTCGAGGTCCCGCCCGACGCAGCCTTCACGATCTTCCTGCCGGCCGCGCCCACCGCGTCCCAGGTGCCGCCGAAGTGGTTGATGCCCTCGCCGTTCAGCTGCCCTGCGCCCGTGTCGCCGGAGAAGAAGTAGAGCGGATGCCCGGCGTATGCGACCTGGAGCGTGCCGTCCTTCCGCTTCGCCGTCGTGAGCAGGGCCTTCTTCACACCCGCGCCGGCGAGCGGCGCTCCACCGCTCCGATACGGCGGCCAGACGGCGGCGCACTGCGCATAGCACACGCTCTTCGCCGAGCGATCCGCTCCGAAGAGATACAGGGTGTGCCCGCGGGCGTCGACGAGCACGCGGCCGAGCGACGTCGAGCGCAGCACGACCCTCGCGTGCCTGGGGGACGCAGGCGCCGCCGCGGCCGCCGCGAGTGCGACGAGGATTCCGGCGAGGAGCGCGAGCTTCGTTGACATCACGAACGACTACGCGCGTCCCGCACGATCGGATTGCCGCAGAGACAGCTCGGAGGGGCCTCGCCGCAGGGGCCCCTTCGCGCTCGTGCATCTTGTACCGCGTCGGCTTCCCTGCGCAAACCCGAGCGGAGCGAGCTCAGCCGATGACGGACTCGCGAAGCGCAACCGCCACGGCCTGGGTGCGTGTCCGCGCACCGAGCTTCGTCATCGCGCGCTGCGCGTGCGCTCGTACGGTGTCGGGCGACAGGAAGAGCGTCGAGCCGATCTCCGCGTACGAACCGCCCTCCGCGAGGAGCCGGAGCACTTCACGCTCACGTTCCGACAGCGCCTTGCGCTCGTCGTTGCGGCGCGACGCGAGTGCCGCGGCGAGCACCGGGTCGACGTACATCCCGCCTGCCGCGACGGTGTCGACCGCACGGGAGAGGTCGTCGAGCGGCGCATCCTTGAGGGCGAAGCCGCGGGCGCCCGCGTCGAGCGCGTCCGAGACGAGCCCCTTGTCGGAGACGCCGGAATAGAGGAGCACGGCCGTGTCGGGCGCGGAGGTCGCGGCGCGGCGCGCAAGCTCGAGGCCGTCGACCCGGGGCATGCGGACGTCGGCGATGCAGACGAGGGGCTCGAGCTGCTCGATCGCGGCGAGGGCGGCTTCGCCGTCCTGGGCCGTCCCGACGACCGAGAAGCCGGCGACGGCGAGGTGGCGGGCGAGGCAGTCGATGATCGGCGGGTGGTCGTCGGCGACGACGCAGGTGATGCCGGAGCGGAGGGCGGCAGCGTTCATGCTCTTGTTGTCGTCGCGTCCGCGACGCTTCGGGATCAGCACCCTGCCGTAGCCGCCCTCACCCTTTCGGGTGGCGCCCGGCCGCTTTGACCGAGGCGGTCGTCCGCACCGTCGAGCCCGCGAGCAGTGCGCCGAGGGCGGCCCGGAAGCGGTCGGGCGCGACGGCCGAGCGGAGCACGTTGTCGGCCGACGGCCAGTACGTGGCGGCCACGGCGTCGGCGAAGCGCTCGCAGTCGAGCGTCGAGTGCGGGCCGTTCCACCACGAGGCGCCGCCGAGCAGTGCGTGGAGGCGCTCCCGCATCGCGTCGGTCAGGAGCGCGAAGTCGACCTGGTGCGCGTACTCGTGCTGGACGACGCCCCACGAGAAGCGCCCGGCGTCGAGCAGGGCCGAGTCGAGCCAGATCTCGCCGGCGACCGCGTGCGGGCTGTCGCCTGCGCCGATGTGGATCGCCACGGTGCGCGCTGACGAGGCTCCAGTTGAAGCTGCTCGCATCGAGCGCCGCTCGCACCTGGGCCTGCTCTGCACGCGTGCCGCCGTCGAGCACGTACTGCCCGCCCGATGCGTGCGCGCCGGGCGCACACGCGACGGCGAGCACGAGGAGGAACGGCAGGAGGAGGAAGCGGCGTGCCATCGGCCCTCTCGATCTCGTTCGATTCGCCGTCCGGCAAGACGCGCACGCGAGGAGACGTCGTGTCGCTCTCCCGCTCGGCCGGCATGCGCAGAAACGGCGCCTCGTGCGGAATACGGCGGACCCTCACGCGAAAGGGGGCCGCGGATCGAGCGGCGGCGGGAATCGACAGCGGCCGCCGGCTGCACATGCTTCGAGCGATGGCTGCGGTCGCCTACGAGCTCCCTCCGCTCACGACGCTGACGCTCGTGCGCGACGACGTCGCGGCAGCGCTGTGCCGAGGCCGAGGCGCTCGTCGCCGCCGGCCGCCATGCCGCGGCGGTCGTCCGCCTCGACGAGCTCTGGGCGGAGGTCCGGAACGAGCCGGCGCTCGCCCTCCGCCAGCGTCTCGCGCTCGCGTGGGCGGAGATGTACTGCGGGAACCTCGGTCGCGCGGCGGAGCTGCTCGAGCACGCGGACGGTCTCGCGCAGTCGCCGCGGTTCGACGCGACCGATCGCGCCGACGTTCTCTATCGGCGCGGCTGCGTCGCGCTCAAGCGAAGCGACATCGCAGAGGCCACCTCGTTCTTCACGCGTGCGATCGACCTGAACCTGGCCGCGGCGCGGCCGCGGGTGCTCCTCGAGGCGCACTGCCGGGAATGGCGATCGCGCTGCTACCAGTTCGTCCGCGACTGGGACGCCGCCGGACGCGACGCCGAGCGCGCCCTCGAGCTCGCGACGAAGGCGGGCGACGAGGAGTCGCAGGCGCACGCGCTCTTCCAGGCGTCGCTCGTCGCGGAACGGCAGCGCGAGTGGCTCGTCGCGCGCTGTTATGCGGAGCAAGCGCTCGCGCTGTATCGCAAGCACGGCGACCGTCTCGCGACGGCACGTCTGCTGAACAACATCGGGGGCCTCCGTTTCCTGCTCGGCGACGTCGAGGGAGCGGAGAGCACGCTGCTCGAGGCGACCGAGGCTGCCGACGCGGCGGCGAGCGACGCGGATCTCGCGCAGTCGGTCAACTCGCTCGCGCAGGTGTATCTCGGCGCCGGCCGGCCCGCGGACGCGCGCGTGCGCGCCCTCCGCGCCGTCGAGATCCTCGACGGCCGCGAGGACTTCCGCGACGAGCTCGGCAACGCCCAGCTCGTGATCGGCCAGGCACTGGCTGCCGAGGGCGACGAAGCCGCCGCCCATGCGTGGCTCGACGCGGCCGAGCAGACGTTCCTCGAGATCGGCTCGACGAGCCACCTCGCGAACACGTGGGTGGCGCGCGGCGACGTCTTGCGGGCGACCGACACGGACGCCGCGGCAGATGCGTACCGCCGCGCGGCCGACGTCCTTCGTGACGTCCACTTCTGAGCATGAAAGGGGGTGACGGAATGCGCACGTTCTCACTCATCACCCGCCTCGTCCTGCCGGCGATCGCGATCGCGGCGCTCTACGGCGGCGTCAAGCACGGCTACGGCTTCAGCAGCGGGCGGTAGCGGCCGCACCGGCCGACCACCTCTTCGACGAGCAAAGAAGTCCCCGGCTCCGGGCCGTCGCGGAGCCTCTCGCGGCCGGTTCGCCCCGCCTCCGTGACGGAGCCGTGAAACCTGGACAGTCCAGGGTTACGGCTCCGTCACGACTTCCACGCGTCCGAGCGCCTGCGTGACGAACGCGGCGCACACTCGTGCCGGCGTTGCGACCCTGGACTGTCCACGGTTTAGGGCTCCGTCCGGCAAGCCGCGACGCCGCCGCTCTCGTACTGCCCGCTACGAGATGAGCGACTCGCGCAGCGCCATGGCGACGGCCTGGACGCGCGTCGAGGCGCCGAGCTTCTCCATCGCCTTCTGCACGTGCGTGCGCACGGTTTGCGGCGAGATCGAGAGGACTGCGCCGATCCGCTCGTTCGAGTTGCCCTCGGAGAGGAGGCGCAGCACGTCGCGCTCCCGCTGGGTGAGCTCGCGGTTCCGGTTGCGCCGCCGCTGCGCGATCAGAGCGGCGGCGGCGGTCGGGTCGAGGTACGTGCCTCCTCCGGCGACGATGCGGATCGCGCGCACGAGGTCGTCGAGCGGCGCCTCCTTGTCGATGACGCCCCCGACGCCGGCGTCGAGCGCGTCGCTCAGCAGCGCGTCGTCGCCGTAGCCCGTGTAGAGAATGACGCGCGTCGCCGACTGCGCACTCGTCAGCGCACGAAGCACGTCGAGCCCGCCGAGCCGCGGCATCCGGGCATCGAGCACCGCGACGCTCGGGCTCGTCTGCTCGATCTTCCGCAGGGCCTCCTCGCCGTCGCGCGTGCTCGCGGTGACCGTGATCCCGTTGTTGCTCAGGTAGCGCGACAGGAACTGGAGAACGGGCGGATGGTCGTCCGCGATGACGCAGGTGACGCTCACGAGGCCTCGTCCCGCACGCCGTCGTCGAGCCTGCTGCGCACGGCGCGCGCGAGCTGCTCCGGCGCGAACGGCTTCTTCAGCAGCTCGCCCGCCGCGAGCTGCGCCCCCGAGAGCCTCGGCGCGTAGCCCGACATGAAGAGCAGGCGGATCTCGGGCCGGCGAGCACGCACGCGCTCGGCGAGGTCGTAGCCGCTCATCTCGGGCATCACGACGTCGGTGAGCATCAGATCGATCTGCTCGTCGCCGTCGAGCAACGACTCGGCCTCGCTCGGCCTGCTCGCGGTCAGCACCTCGTAGCCTGCACCCTCGAGCACCCGACGCACGAGCTCGCGCACGGGCTCCTCGTCCTCGACGAGCAGGATCGTCTCCGTCCCCGTCGGCAGCGACGACGGCGCGGCCGCGTCCCGCGAGGCGTCGTCGAGCGCACCCGCCGCGACCGGCAGGTAGACGACGAACGTCGTGCCGCCCTCGTCCCGTCCGCGCACCTCGATGCCGCCGCCCGACTGCGCGACGATGCCGTAGACCGTCGAGAGCCCGAGGCCCGTGCCGACACCCTCCTCCTTCGTCGTGAAGAACGGCTCGAAGATGTGACCCAGGACGACGTCGTCGATGCCCGACCCCGTGTCGCCCACGGCAAGCGAGACGTAGCGACCTGGAGCGAGCGGCGGGGAGATGCCCTCCTCGCCGCCGCCGAGCTCGGCCTCGCGCACGGCGACGCGGACGACACCGGGGCCTGCGATCGCGTCGCGCGCGTTGACGACGAGATTGAGCAGCACCTGCTCCATCTGCCCCGGATCCGCGACGACCGGCGCGGTCGAGTCGACGAGATCGAGCTCGAACTCGAGATCCTCCCGGAGCGAGCGGTGCAGTAGCGACTCGACACCGCGAACGACCTCGACGAGGCTCAGGAGCCGCGGGCGCAGCACCTGACGGCGACCGAACGCCAGCAGCTGGCGGGTCAGGTCGGCCGCGCGGTCGGCCGCCTTCCCGATCTCCTCGACGTCACTCACCTGCTGCTCGTCGACGAGCGACGCACGCAGCACGCTGCTGTACCCGCGGATCACGAGGAGCACGTTGTTGAAGTCGTGGGCGACTCCGCCTGCAAGCTGCCCGATCGCCTCCAGGCGCTCGGCCTGCACGAGGCGCGACTCGAGCGAGCGGCGCTGCGTCACGTCGCGGAGCGTGACGACCATGCCCCGGACTGCGGGATCGTCCAGCAGGTTGAGGCCGACCGCCTCCATGACGCGCCACGTGCCGTCCTTGTGCTGCGCGCGGAACTCTCGCGTGCGCATCACTCCCGGGGTCCGTCGTCGCCGCCGTGAAGATCTCGCCGATCGCCTCCGCGTCCTCCGCATGGACGAACTCGATCGCCCGCTCGCCGAGGAGATCGCCGGCCGCGTAGCCGAGGATGCGCTCGACCGAAGGGCTGACGTAGCCGATCACCGTCGACGCGTCGAGGATCGCGGTGATCTCGAGCGAGTTCTCGATCAGCGCGCGGAAGCGCGCCTCGCTCTCGCGGAGCGCCTGCTCCGCCGCCGCGTTCGCGGCCGAGAGCTCACGCGTCCGCTCGGCGACGAGGCGTTCGAGCTCCTGCTCCTGGGTCGCGCTCATCGTCGCCACCCCACGAATGTCGGGCTCGCACGACCGCAGCGGGAGAGCCGAAAGACGCATTTCGGCGTACGACGAAACGGTCGGCCGCCGTACGCCGAAACGGGTGCCCGTCTACCCCTTCTCGGTTGCCGCTTCCGGCAGGTAGAGCAGGAACGTCGCGCCCTCGCCGGGTGCGGTCACGACGTCGATCGTGCCCCCGCTCTGCTTCGCGAAGCCGTAGGCGGCAGCGAGCCCGAGCCCCAGGCCGTCGCCGACGTCCTTCGTCGTGAAGAACGGCTCGAAGAGATGCTCGAGCGTGGCCTGGTCGATGCCCGGGCCCGAGTCCCGAACCCCGATCACGGCGTAGCGCCCGGCCGGGACGTCCGGGCCCGGCTCGTCCGGCCCGCCGCCCACCGTGGCCGTCGTCGTTCGCACGACGATCGAGCCGCCGCCGCCGCCCAGGGCGTCCGCCGCGTTCGTCACGAGGTTCAGCAGCACCTGCTGGATCTGCACGGGATCGACGCGGGCCGCGCACAGCCCGGGCTCGAGGTCGTACGTCACCGCGACGCCGGCGCCGACGACGCTCTCGAGCATCGGGCCGAGCTCCTCGACGAGCCGGTTGAGGTCGACGAGGCGCGCCTGCAGCGTCTGGCGGCGCCCGAGCGCGAGGAGCTGCGCCGTCAGGGCCGCGGCACGGCCGGCGGCACGGTCGATCTCGCCCGCGTGGTGGTGCTCGGGCGATCCCGGCGCCGCGCGCGCGCCGAGCAGCTGCGCGTAGCCGCGGATGGCCGTGAGCATGTTGTTGAAGTCGTGCGCCACGCCGCCGGCGAGGCGTCCGACGCTCTCGAGCTTCTGCGCGCGCGAGAGCTCTCGCTCGAGCATCCTGCGCTCGGTCACGTCGCGGAAGACCGCGAGGTGCCTTCCGGGCAGCACGTTGGCCTTCGCGGAGAACTCCACGTCGCGCCGACCGCCGTCGGAGCGCACGATCGAGCGCGCGCCTGTCAGCTCGCCACGCTCGACGAATCTCGCCCACAGCCCGCGTGCGTCGAGGCCGGGCTCCGCGAAGGTCACGAACGGCAGGCCGACGAGCTCGTCCCGCCCGAGACCGAAGAGCGAGCACGCTGCAGGATTCACGTCGACGAAGCGGTTCTCGTCGTCGACGAGGATCACGGCCTCGTACGCGTTGTCGAACACCGCGCGGAACATCCGCTCGCTCCGGCGGAGCTCGGTGACGTCGACCAGGAAGCCACGCTCGCCCGTCGCGTTCCCGGTCTCGTCGTAGATCGTCTCCATCCGGTCGAGAACCCAGCCGATGCTCCCGTCGGCGCGGACGACCCGGTACTCGAGCTCGAACGGCTCCCGGCGCTCGCGCGCCTCCGCCTCTGCCCGCGTGACGATCGCGAGATCGTCCGGATGCACGACGCGGTCCCAGAGGTCGACGTTCGAGAGCCACTCCCCGGCCGGATACCCGAAGAGCCGCTCGATCTGCGGGCTCACGTACGCGGTGCGGTACGTCGGCTCGATGTCGTTCACGTAGGTGACGAGCGGCAGCTGCTCGATGAGCTGGCGGTACCGGCGCTGCGCGGCAGCACTCTCGGCCTCGGCCCGGCGCTGCTCGGTGATGTCCATGACGATGCGCCCGTACTCCGTGCGACCGGCCGTCTCGATCGCGAAGAACGACGCCAGCGTCGCCCGCGGCCCACCGCCGGTCTCGACCTCGATCTCGTGCTCGCGAATCGCAACGCCGGTGCGCTGCACCTCGGCGAGGATCGGCGCGACGAGGTCGGCGATCTCGGGGGCGAGCTCGCCGAGCGTGCGGCCGGCGTGCTCTGCGGCGGGCACGCCGGTGAGCCGCGCCAGCGCCTCGTTGACGCGGATGTAGCGCCCGTCCGCGTCCGTGATGCCGAGCCCGACCGGCGAGTCCCTGAAGAACGCCTCCGCCTGGGCGCGTTCGGCCGCGAGCGCACGCTCGAGCTCCTTCTCGCGCGTGACGTCGGTGAGGTAGCCGTGGATGCAAGGCGCGGCGTCGTCTTCCCGCGCGACGACGGCGACGTCGCGAACCCAGACCTCGCGGCCGTCGCCCGCCGTCACCCGGTACTCGACCGACATCGGATCGTGAGTCCGGCACAGGCTCTCGAGCGCGGCGCGGAAGCGAGGGAGGTCGTCAGGCACGACGCGGGACGACCAGAAGTCGTGCTGCGCCAGGCACTCGGCCGGTGAGTAGCCGAAGAGCGGCCGGAGCTGCGGGCTGACGTACACCGACGCGAACGGCGGCTCGAGCTGCAGGGTGTACGTGACGAGCGGCAGGTGCTCGACGAGCGCGCGGGCGCGCCGCTCCTCGAGACGGAGGCTCACCGCGACCACCGCTTGCGTGCCATCGGTCTAAGTTTTCGTCCGGCGTCGGCCGGAGCGCGTACGGAAAAGCGATGGTTCGCCCCTCCCCCGAAACGGGGATCAGACGGCGGCAGGCGAGACAGGCGCCGTGAGAGCGCTCACCGACGCCCTGAGGGCGTCGATCGTGAAGGGCTTCTCGAGCTGGACGACGACGCCCTCTGCGAGGAAGTCCGCGTCGTCCGGCAGCGCACCCATGCAGACGATGGGCAGTCCCGGGAAGAAGTCGCGGGCAAGACGCGCCTGCTCGACGCACCAGGGCTCCGTGGGCTCGAGAAGCAGAAGGTCGCCGCGAGGCGGGATCTCGAGGTGCCGGGCGAGGACGATCGCCTCGTGCCCGAGCCGCTCCATCAGGTGGACGAAGAGCCGGCGGACGTCGGGATCCGCCTCGCTGACCAGGATGCTCGCCATTGCCACGCCCGCACCTTGCGACGCGGAGAGAAGAAGGACGGGTGCCGCTCGGTATGAGATCGGTGTGGACGTGCCCGCACTACGCGGGGCTGCACGACACCGCGAACCTCGCCGAGCTCGAGCTCGCCTGCGCGCGCCCGCAGGACGACCTCGTCGCCGTCCTCGAGGAAGCTCCGCTGCCCGCCGTCCGGGAGGTGAATCGGCTCCGCGCCGTTCCGGGTGAGCTCGATGAGCGAGCCCTCGCTGCCGCGCTCCGGCCCGGAGATCGTCCCGCTCGCCATCAGGTCGCCCGTACGGATCGACGCGCCGTTCGCGGTCGCGTGCGCGAGCTGCTGCGGCATCGTCCAGTAGAGGCCGCGTGCGTTCGCACGCGAGACGACGGCCCCGTTCAGCTCGACCTCGAGGTCGAGGTCGAGCGCCCAGTCGCGTCCGCCCGCGAGATACGGCAGCGGCGCCGGCTCCTGCGCAGGAGCGGCGACGCGATGCTCCTCGAGCAGCGCGAGCGGCGTCACCCACGCGGAGATCGAGGTCTGGAACGACTTGCCGAGGAACGGCCCGAGCGGGACGTACTCCCACGCCTGGATGTCGCGCGCGCTCCAGTCGTTGACGAGGACGACGCCGAAGACGTGCTCCGCGAAGCGCTCCGGCGGCACGGGCTCTCCGAGCTCGCTCGGCACGCCGACGACGAAGCCGAGCTCGAGCTCGATGTCGAGGCGCTGCGACGGGCCGTAGGACGGCTCGGCGGCGTCCGGCGGCTTGCGCTGGCCGCGCGGGCGCCGCACGTCCGTGCCGCTGACGACGACCGTGCCCGCGCGCCCGTGATACCCGACCGGAAGCCAGCGCCAGTTCGGGAGCAGCGGCTCCGCGTCCGGCCTGAACAGACGTCCGAGGTTCGTCGCGTGCTCGAGGGACGAGTAGAAGTCGACGTAGTCCGCGACCTCGAACGGCAGCGTCATCGCCGCGTCGCGGAGGGGGACACGCGGGCCGTCGTGCGCGCGTGCGGCGGCGATCGCGTCGCGCCAGCCGGCGGGGCCGAGAGCCATCAGGGCGTTCAGCGAGGGGCGCGCGTAGACGTCGCCGAGAGCGGAGAGGTCGACGACCTCGCCGCCGTCACGCCAGCCCACCCGCGGCGTGCCGCCGCCGCTCGAGAAGACGCCGAAGCCGCTCACGCGAGCATGCCCAGCGCGCGCAGCTCGTCGACCGGCTCGAAGAACGAGCAGCTGCCGATCGAATGGAAGAGCGTCCGGCGCGTCCGCGCGACGTCGTCGGCGGTCGCAGCGCGGCCGCCCCAGCGAAACGCCTCGTCGTCGAGCGAGAACGAGCCGCGCGGCGCGCGCAGCGCGTCCTCCTCCTCGCCGAAGACGGCGGCGGCGAGCAGGTTGAGGAAGCCGTGCTCGCCCTCCGTCGTCGGATAGGCGTGGTGAAGCCCCGCGGTGGCCTTGAACACGATCTGCCGCTCGCGGCAGCCGCGCACGAACGCGGCGACCTCGTCGACCGGCGGGATGCGCGCACCGCCGCAGCGGATCTTCGCGCGCAGCCTCCGCTCGGCGATCTGCTCGAGCGGCGCATCCTCCACGTAGACCTCGCCGGAGCGTCCGTCGACGAGACCTTTCGTCTCGACCGACTCGATCGTGTGGCGGCCGGCAGTAAACGCGGCGTCTGCGACGACCGAGAGCGCTCGCTCCTCGTCCCCGAGCGCGGCGAGCTTCGACGCCGGGCAGACGAAGCGGCCGAGGAGCCAGGCGTGCTCGCTCTCGCGCGCGCGCCGGTCCTCGGCGAGGGCGTCCGCCGGCGAGAGGCTCGCGGGCGGGAAGAGCGCGGCGTGGTCGATGAGCCGTTCGAGCAGGGCGCGGCGGGCGCTCACGAGCCGCAACGCTACACTGGCCGCGGCCGGGCTCCGCGCAGTGGGAGCATGTGAACCGCGTCAGGTCCGGGAGGAAGCAGCGCTAAGCATTCCCTCCCAGGTGTGCGGTCAGCCCGGCCGAATTGCCTGCGCCCGGGCGCCCGGCGGGCCGCAGAGCGGTTCTGTGCTTGAATCGCCCGATGGCCGCTCTCTACCGGAAATACCGCCCTCAGACGTTCGCCGACGTCGTCGGCCAGGAGGCGGTCGTCCGGACGCTGAAGAACGCGATCTCGTCCGGACAGGTGCGCCAGGCGTACCTCTTCGCGGGGCCGCGCGGGACCGGCAAGACGTCGATGGCGCGCATCCTCGCGAAGAGCCTCAACTGCGCGAGCGGCCCCACGCCGGAGCCGGACGGCACGTGCCACGCGTGCGTCGCGATCGCCGCGGGGACGTCGCTCGACGTCATCGAGATGGACGCGGCGTCGCAGCGCGGCATCGACGACATCCGCGAGATCCGCGATCGCGTCGTCCTGCAGCCCGTCGAGGGTCGCCACAAGGTCTACATCCTCGACGAGGCGCACCAGCTGACCGACGCCGCGTGGAACGCGCTCCTGAAGCTGATCGAGGAGCCGCCCCCGCATCTCGTGTTCGTCTTCTGCACGACGGATCTCTCGAAGGTCCTGCCGACGGTGCGGTCCCGCTGCCAGACGTTCGTCTTCCAGCGCCCCCGGCTGCAGGACCTCGTCACGGTGCTGACCCACGTGGCCGAGGGCGAAGGCATGGACGCGCCGCCGCAGGCGCTCTCGCTCGTGGCGCGCGCCGCACGCGGCTCGTTCCGGGACGCAACCTCGACACTCGACCAGCTCGCCGCGGCCACCGAGGGCAAGGTGACCGTGCAGTCGGTGCTGCAGCTGCTCGGAACGGTGGAGGAGGAAGCGCTCTTCCGCCTCTGCGACCTCGTCGTCGACCGTGACACCGCGGGCGCGCTGACGTTCATCGAGGAGCTGTCGGAGCAGGGCCACGACCTCGGCCGTCTCGTCTCCGAGCTGATCGAGCATCTGCGCCACCTGCTGCTCGTGCAGCACATGGGCGAGGTGCCGGAGTCGCTGCCGGTGACCGAGGAGGCGCGCGAGCGCCTGCGCGCGCAGGCCAACCAGCTCGGCGAGCCCACGGTGATCCGCCTGCTCGACCTGCTCGCGGTCGCGGTCGACGACATGCGCCAGGGCGGCGACCCGCGTCTGCCGCTCGAGCTCGCGCTCGTGAAGGTGACGCGCCCCGCAGCCGATCTCTCGCGCGAGTCGACCGCCTACCGGCTCGAGCAGCTCGAATCGCGCGGCCCCGCGCCGGCGGCTCAGGCGGCTGCCGCGCCTGCCGCGCCGCGTGCGAAGGCAGCCGCGCCTGCCGCGCCGGCAGCCGCTCCGCCGGACATCGAGCTCGAGCAGCTCCAGGAGGCATGGGCGCGCACGATCGTCCCCGCCGTCGCGGAGAAGTCGATTCCGATCTCGACGGTGCTCGGCGAGGCCCGCCCCGCAGATCTCGAGGGCGACACGCTCACGGTCGAGTTCCCCGCGAGCGCGTCGTTCCACCGCCAGCTCGCCGAGGAGCCGAAGAACGCGACGCTCCTGCGCGACGCGCTCTACGAGGTCACGGGCCGGAAGCTCGCGCTCGCGTTCGCCGTCGGCGAGGGCGAGGACGGCGACGACGAGGCCGAGGACGAGGGCCCGGCGGGCGAGGAGAAGTTCCTCGAGCTGATGAAAGAGACCTTCGACGCACGCGAACGGGAGACGGAATGAGCTTCGACATGAACAAGCTGATGCAGCAGGCGGCGCAGATGCAGGAGCAGGTGCAGCGCATGCAGGAGGAGGCCGCGAACGAGGTCGCCGAGTCCTCCGTCGGCGGCGGCATGGTGAAGGCGACCGCGAACGGCGCCGGCCAGGTTCTGTCGATCACGATCTCGCCCGACGCGATCGACCCGTCCGACCCCGAGGGCCTCGCCGACCTCGTGCTCGCCGGCGTGAACGAGGCGCTCCGGTCCGCCTCCGCCGCGGTCGACGCGAAGGCGCAGCAGATGCAGTCGGAGATGCTCGGCGGGCTCGGGCTTCCCGGCCTCGGCGACTAGCGCGCACGCCCTACAGGGCGAAGTCGAACGCCCAGCCCCAGACGACGACTCCGGTCAGGACGAGGAAGATGACCGCCCAGAGCCAGTTCGACGCCAGCACGCTCGAACCGTAGCCAGGATCGCCTGGGATGTCCGCAGCGGACGGCTACGCTCCGCAAATGCTGAGCCCTGCCGTCGAGAACCTCGTCGCACAGCTCACGCGGCTTCCCGGCATCGGCAGCCGCACCGCGCAGCGGCTCGCGTTCCACATCCTCCAGACGCCGAAGCAGGAGGCCCAGGCGCTCGCCGACGCGATCCAGATCGTCAAGGAGCGCGTGCGGTTCTGCCGCGAGTGCGGCAACCTGACAGAAGACGAGACGTGTGCGATCTGCCTCGACGGACGCCGCGACCACTCGATCATCTGCGTCGTCGAGCAGCCCGTCGACCTGCTGTCGCTCGAGCGCACCGCGGAGTTCCGCGGGCTCTATCACGTGCTCGGCGGTGCGCTCTCGCCGCTCGACGGCGTCGAGCCTTCGAGCCTCCGCATCGACGAGCTGATGCACCGCGTCGAGCGGAACGGCGTGCAGGAGGTGGTGCTCGCCACGAACCCGAACATGACCGGCGAGGCGACCGCCGCGTACCTCGCCGACCGGCTCCGCGGACGCGTGCGCGTCACGCGGCTCGCGAGCGGCCTGCCGGTGGGCGGCGACCTCGAGTACGCAGACGAAGTGACGCTCGGGCGGGCTCTCCTCGGCCGCCGCGAGATGGTGTAACCCGCACCTCTTCGGGTACCTCGGACGTTGCTCGGACGACAACCCTCGAAGGAGGACCGAATGGGCATCACCACCAGCCTGCTCCTGCTCGCGATCGGCGCGATCGTCGTCGCGGTCACGACCTACAACACCGTCGGCTGGATCCTCGTCGCCGTGGGCGCGCTCGGGATCCTGCTCTCGCTGATCTTCTGGTCTGCCTGGGGCGGCTTCGGCGCCCGCGAGGGCGGACGCCGCACCACCGTCATCGAGGAATAGCTCTCCCTCGGCGGGGTCCCGGGAGACCCGGGCCCCGCCGACACCTCGGCCTACACTTGGCCGCCTACACTTCGCGCGTGGCGGCGACCACGCACTACGAGGCAGTTCCCGAGGTTGCGGCGGACGCCGACGTCCGGGGCCGCGACCTCGTCGTGATGAAGTTCGGCGGCACGTCGGTCGGCGACACGGAGAAGATCAGGAACGTCGCCCACCGGCTCGTCGCGGCCCGCGAGTCGGGCCATCGAGTCGTCGGCGTGCTCTCCGCCATGGGCGACACCACCGACGACCTGATCGCGCTCGCGCACCAGATCTCCGATCATCCGCATCCGCGCGAGTACGACATGCTCGTCTCGGTCGGCGAGCGGATCTCGAACGCGCTCTGCGCGATGGCGCTGCGCGACCTCGGCCACGAGGCGGTCTCGCTGACCGGGTCGCAGGCCGGCATCGTCACCGACACCTCGCACGGCAAGGCGAAGATCGTCGAGGTGCGCGCACGCCGCCTGAACGCCGAGCTCGACCGCGACCGCATCGTGCTCGTCGCGGGCTTCCAGGGCGTCTCGACCGAGCTCGAGGTGACGACGCTCGGCCGCGGCGGCTCGGACGCGACGGCGGTCGCGCTGGCGGCGGCGCTCGGCGGCTCGTGCGAGATCTTCACCGACGTCGAGGGCGTCTTCACCGCCGACCCGCGCATGGTCCCGGACGCGCTGAAGCTGCCGGCGGTGAGCTACGAGGAGATGCTCGAGATGGCGGCGACGGGCGCCCGCGTGATGATGGCGCGGTCGGTCGAGATCGCGCGAAGGTACGGTGTGCCGCTTCACGTGCGCTCGGCGTTCGGCGAGAGCGGCGGGACGTGGATCGTCGAGGAGGGAGAACTGGTGCTCGAGAAGGCGATCGTCTCCGGAGTGACGCACGACACCTCCGAGGCCAAGGCGACGGTGCTCGCCGTGCCCGACAGCCCCGGCATCGCCGCGCGCGTCTTCCGCGCGCTCGCGGACGCCGGCGTCAACATCGACATGATCGTCCAGAACGTGTCGGCCGGCGGCGCAACCGACATCTCGTTCACCCTGCCGAAGACGGACCTCGCGACCGCGGAGCCCATCCTCGACCGCGTCGCCGCCGAGATCGGCGCGGGCGGCGTCGCCTACGACGCGGAGATCGCGAAGGTTTCGCTCGTCGGGGCGGGAATGAAGAGCCATCCCGGCGTTGCCGCCGACATGTTCGAGGCTCTCGCGGAGGCAGGCATCAACATCGAGATCATCTCCACGTCGTCGATCCGCGTCTCGTGCGTCGTGCGCGCGTCCGAGGTCGAGACGGCCGTCCGCGCGGTGCACGAGAAGTTCCGCCACCTCGCGGAGGCGCGCATCGATGCCTGACGCCGCGCCGCGCATCGGCGTCGTCGGGGCGACCGGCGCAGTGGGCCGGGTGACACTGCGGCTGCTCCGCGAGCGAGGCTACGACGACGTCCGCGTCTTCGCCTCGGCACGCTCCGCCGGACAGACGCTCGACAGCGGCCGCGTCGTCGAAGAGGCGACGCCCGATGCGCTCGCCGCCGGCGACCTCGACCTCGCGCTCTTCTCGGTCGGCACGTCGGCGTCGCGCGAGCTCGTCCCCCACGCCGTCCGGGGCGGCGCCGTCGCAGTCGACAAGTCGTCGGCGTACCGGCTCGAGCCGGGCATCCCGCTCGTCGTCCCGGAGGTGAACGGCGCGCGGGCGCTCGAGCACGACGGCATCGTCGCGAACCCGAACTGCTGCACGATCCCGCTGACATGCGTGTTGAAGCCGCTGCACGACGCGGCGGGCCTGCGTCGCGTGCGCGTCTCGACCTACCAGTCGGTGTCCGGCGCCGGCGCCCGGCGCATGGAGCAGCTGCGCGCCGAGGAGCCCGACGAGCACGATCTCGCGATGGACTGGAGCTGGGAGGGCGACGAGACCGACGAGGAGTCGAAGATCCGCGCCGAGACGCAGAAGATCCTCGAGCTGCCGGAGCTGCCGATCAGCGCGACGACGGTGCGCGTACCCGTGCTCGTCGGCCACGCGGAAGCGGTGTGGATCGAGCTCGAGGACCGGCTCTCGCCCGCCCAGGCGACCGCGCTTCTCGCGGGCGCCCCGTCGGTACAGGTCGTCGACGTACCGACGCCGGCGGCCGCCGCGCGGACGGAGAACGTGCTCGTCGGCCGCATCCGCGCCGACCGGGCAGCAGAGGACGGGCACAGGGACGGGGCAGCCGGCAACGGCCTCGCACTCTTCCTCGCGTGCGACAACCTCGTGAAGGGCGCGGCGCTGAACGCGATCCAGATCGCGGAGCTCGTGCTCGGGTCGGACGCACGACCGGGGGCCCTTCTCGCGGCGCAGCGCGATGGCCTCCGTTGACATCGGCGTAGGTCTGCTCGGATACGGGACGGTCGGAAGCGCCGTCAGCCGCCTCCTCGCCGAGAACGGCGACGAGATCGAGCGTGCGACGGGCCACCGGATCCGCGTCGTGCGTGCGCTCGTGCGCGATCCGGACAAGGAGCGGCAGTTCCCGGCGGCCGGCGGCGTGCTGACCGGCGACTTCGCCGCGCTGCGCGACGACCCGGAAGTCGATCTCGTCGCCGAGGTGATGGGCGGGCTCGACCCGGCGGGGGCGTACGTGCGCGAGCTGCTCCGCGCCGGCAAGCCCGTCGTCACGGCGAACAAGCAGCTCGTGGCGCGCGAGGGCCCGGAGCTCTTCGCGCTCGCGTCGCAGTCCGGGGTGCAGCTGCGCTTCGAGGCCTCGGTCTGCGCCGCGATCCCGTCGTCAAGGTTCTCCGCGAGTCGCTCGTCGCCGCGAACGTCCACCGCATCCTCGGCATCGTCAACGGCACGACGAACTTCGTCCTCTCGCACATGGAGCGAGGAGGCACGTACGAGGAGGCGCTCGCCGAGGCGCAGGCGCTCGGCTACGCAGAGGCGGATCCGTCCGACGACGTGAACGGCGCCGACGCCGCGGCGAAGATGGCGATTCTCGCCACGGTCGCGTTCGGCTCGCGTGTGCTCCTCGAGGACGTACAGCGCACGGGCATCGCGACGGTCGGCCCGGAGCACGTCGCAGCCGCGGCGGCGTTCGGCATGGTCGTCCGTCTCGTCGGCATCGCGACGCTCGTCGACGACGCCGTCGACGTGCGGGTGCAGCCGGCATTCGTCGAGCGCGCACATCCGCTCGCGAGCGTGGACGGCGCGTTCAACGCCGTCATGCTCCAGGGCGACGCGATCCGCGAGATCACGCTCGGCGGCCCGGGCGCGGGCGGGCTCGAGACCGCTTCGGCGGTCGTCGCGGACCTCGTCAGCATCGTCGGCACGTCGGGCACGGGCTTCCTGCAGAACGACGCATGCTGGCGCGAGCTCGCGCGCCTCGACCCGGCGGCGTGGCGTTCCCCGTTCTACGTGCGCCTCGACGTGGCCGACCGCCCCGGCGTGCTCGGCCAGGTGGCCGCGACGCTCGCAGCGCGCGACGTCTCCGTCGCGCAGCTCGTCCAGCACCTGCACGACGGCCGCGCAGCGCTCGACCTCGTCCTGCACGACGCGCCGGTCGGCGCCGTCGACGCCGCACTCGCAGAGCTCTCGGCGCGGCCCGAGGTGCTCGCGCCCCCGTTCCTCGCCCCCGTCGTCGCCGAGGCGTCGTGAACGCGGTCACGCTCGGCGAAGGCGGGACACCCCTTCTCGCCGCACCACGGCTCTCCGAGCGCTTCGGCGTCGAGCTCTGGCTCAAGTGGGAGGGCGCCAATCCGACCGGCTCCTTCAAGGACCGCGGCATGGCGGTCGCCGTGACGCGCGCGCTCGAGCGCGGCAGCACGCGGATCGTCTGCGCGTCGACCGGCAACACGGCTGCGTCGTGTGCGGCCTACGCGGCGCGCGCGGGAGTCGAGGCGGTGATCGTCGTGCCCGCCGGCGGCGCCGCGAGCTCGAAGCTCGTCCAGGTCCGCGCGGTCGGGGCGCGCATCGTCGAGGTGCCGGGCACGTTCTCCGACGCGTACCGCGCCGCCGACGAGCTCGCACGCGAGCCGGGGTCGCTGCTCGTCAACTCCACGAACCCGGACCGCATCGAGGGCCAGATGAGCGCCGCCGCGGAGATCGTCGACGCGCTCGGCCGCGTGCCCGACGTCCTCACGCTCCCGTACGGCGGCGGCGGCAACACGAAGGCGTACGCGCGCGGCTTCGAGGCCGCAGCGGGCACCCTCCCCCGCTTCCATCCGGTCGAGTCGGCCGTCCGCGCCGACACCGTCGCGTCGGCCATCCGCATCGTCGAGCCGATCCACCACGCCGAGGTCGCCGACGCGATCGGGCGCTCCGGCGGCTCGGTGATCACGGTCGGCGACGAGCAGCTGCTCGCGGCATGGGCGCTGCTCCGCCTGCTCGAGGGCGTCTTCTCGGAGCCGGCCTCCGCAGCGGGGATCGCCGCGCTCGCGGAGGGAGCCGCACGCGGCGGCGAGTGCGTCGTCTGCGTCGTCACCGGCCACGGCCTGAAGGATCCGGACGCGATCAACCGGCTCGTGGAATGACGATCCGCGTCCGCGCGCCGGCGACGACGGCGAACCTCGGTGCAGGCTTCGACGTCGCAGGCGCCGCGCTCGAGCTCTGGAACGAGCTCGAGGTGCATGACGCGCCCGGCACCGCAGACGAGAGCCATCTCGGCGTGCGCGCCTACTCCCTCTTCGCCTCGCCCGCGGGCCGGTCGTTCGCGTTCGTCGACCGCATCCCGCGCGAGCGCGGGCTCGGCTCGAGCGCAGCCGTCGTGGCGCTCGGCCTCGTCGCGGGCGCGACCGCCGCAGGCGCCGGGCTCGACGTGCAGGAGCTGCTCGCGGCAGGCCTCGAGCTCGAGGGCCACGCGGACAACCTCGCGCCGGCGCTCGCCGGCGGCGTCTGCCTGACGTGGGACGGAACCGTCGAGCGCGTGGCCGACGATCTTCCCGCCGTGCCCGTCGCCGTCATCCCGGAGACGCGCGTGAACACCGCCGCGTCGCGCAGCGCGCTCCCGGAGTCGGTGCGGCGCGAAGACGCCGTCTTCAGCGTCGTGCGCGCAACGCTCCTCGGTGCCTCGCTCGCGAGCGGAGACGCGCGTCTCTTCGCGGCGGCCGCCGACGACCGCCTGCACGAGCCCTACCGGGCCGAGCACGCGCCGCACCTCGCACGGATCCGCGACGACCTGCCGCGCGGCGCGATCGGGGCGACGCTCTCGGGCTCCGGCCCCACCGTCCTCGTCTGGGCGGCGCGCGGCGCCGAGACGGACGTCGCGGCCGAGCTCGAGCCGGCGCTTCCCGGACTGCCGCGTCGAGCCGCTCGCGGTCAGCGCCGCAGGGGCCGGGGTCTTCTAGCCGGATCTTCTAGGGCCGCTGCGGCGCAGGGGCCGGCACGAACGCGTCGCGCACGACGCGGAGCACCCGCTCGCGCGTGCCTTCGACGGCCGGCACGAGACCGCCGAGCTCGAGCCGCGCCAGCTCGACGCGGCCCTGCGCCCGCGCCGTCACGAAGCCGAAGTCGGCGAGGAACTCGCGCGGGAAGATCGTCTTGTGCAGCCGGAAGCGGTCGAGCCTCGAGGCGTCGTCGCCGTAGCGGTACGCAAAGGCCTCGAGCGCACGCGCGCCGCGCTCCCGGGCTTCGCCGATCGCCGTCAGGAAGAGCGACTGCATCACCCACGGCTTCGACGGATCGACGAGGTACGCGCAGGTGACGAGCACCGCGTCCTCGCCCGGCGGGCCTGCCGGCAGCTCCGCCGCGCGCGGGAAGAGGCCGGACGGCCCGTACTGCATCGAGCCGAGCAGCCGGCCGTCGTCGTCGTAGTACACGGTGCCCCACGCCCCCCATTCGTCCTCGGTGCCGCGGATCCAGCGTCGCTTGTCGACGGACCGCCCCGTCTTCGACTGCCAGAAGATGCACTCGTGGCAGACCGTCGGCGCGGTCGGGAGCGTCGCGCCGGTGAGCCCCGCGAAGCGCGTCACGGCAGCGGCCCCACGGCTTCGACGACGACGTCCACGACGGGCCTGATGCCCGCCATGTGCAGGAGGTAGTCCCGCACGCGCTCCTGCACGTTCTGCCCGACCCGGGTGAGGGGCGCTCCCCAGTCGACGACGAGACGGAGCTCGACCCGAACGGCATCCCCTTCGGCGGCGCCGCGGCGCTCGATCGTCACGCCGCGACGGCCCGCGAGGCGGCAGACGCCCTCGACCTCCTTCGCGGCATCCGCGGCGTAGCGCGCGAGAATGCCGGCCGAGATCGAGGCCTGCCCGTCGGTCATCGCGGCGAACGTAGCAGGAGCTCCGTCGCCTCGGGCCTCGCGCCGAAGCGAAACGGAACGAAGGTCGTACCGAGCCCCGGCGAGACGTGCATGACAGCGGCCCGGGAGCGGTACACGCCGCTCGCATACCGCGCCGTCGGGTGCGCGAGCCGGAGCTTCCCGCCGGGATAGGGGACGGCGATCTGACCGTCGTGCATGTGCCCGGCGAGCACGAGGTCGAAGCTGCCAGGCTCGAGCTGGTCGAGCACCCGCGGGAAGTGGCAGAGCAGGATGCGGAAGTCGGCCTCGCGCGCGAGCTCATTCGGATCGAGCCGCCTCAAGCGGCGCACGATCATGCGCGGATGCGCGCCCGCGATCCAGACCGACCGGCCACGCAGCTCGACGAGCTCGCCCTCGTCGAGCAGGAGACGCGCCGGTGCGAGCTCTCGGAGGTTCGACCTGCGCGCGAGCGGGTCGCGGGCAATTGCGACGTCGTGGTTGCCGAGGACCGCGAACGTCGGCTCCGGCAGGCGGGCGACGAGCCGGCGCAGGCGCGGCTCGCCGCGCGGATGGGTCAGCAGGTCGCCCGTGACGGCCACGAGATCGGGACGACGGCTCGGCGGCCCAGGCGACGCCGCGCTCGACGGCGAGCACGCCGGGCGACGGCACGCCGAGATGGAAGTCGGAGAGATGCGCGATGCGGAGCCCGTCGAGCTCCACGGGCAGCCCGGGCACCTGCAGCTCGAGCTCCCGGAGGCGCGGCCACCCGGCCTCGACGAGGCCCCAGCCGGCCCCGGCGGCGAGTAGAGCTCCGGCGCGGCGAGCCGCGAGGCCCACCGCGCCGGAATCCGCCCCTCCGTCAATTAGACGCCGCACGGCGGCGAAACCTGCGCTCAGACCTGGAGCTTCTCGAGCGCCGGCCGCGGGTCGACGATGTGGCGCTTGAACTTCAGCTCGGAGTCCTCGAGGCCCGCGGCGACGCCGACGAGCTGTGCGAGATGGAGCACCGGCATGTCGAACTTGCGGCCGGTCGCCGCTTCGAGCTTCTGCTGCCACGCGTCGAGCGAGAGATGGCAGAGCGGGCACGGCGTCACCATCACGTCGGCGCCGGCCTCCATCGCCTGCTCGACGGGCTGGATCAGCTCGCCCATCGCGGTCTCCTCGCGCGCCTGGATGATCGGGAAGCCGCAGCACTTGATCTTGGCGGGATAGTCGATCGCCTCGCCGCCGCACGCCTCGATGATGCGCTCGAGCGACCACGGGCGATCGGGGTCCTCGAAGCCCATGATCTTCGACGGGCGGAGGATCTGGCAGCCGTAGAACGGCGCGACCTTGAGGCCCTTGAGCCCCTTGTGCGCCGCCTGCTTCAGCTTCTCGTAGCCGGGGCCTTCCGCGATCTCCCACAGGAGATGCCGCACGTCGACCTCGCCGCCGTAGGCGGGGACGCCGACGCTCCGCAGGTTCTTGTTGACGCGCTCGCGCAGCTCCTTGTCGCCCTGGATCATGAAGTTCGCCTGGCGGAGGTTCAGCGTGCAGACGTTGCACACGGTGAGCAGCGTCTCGCAGCCGGCTGCCTCGGCATACGCGAGGATGCGCGCGTTCAGGTGGAGGTAGTAGTCGGGCTCCGCCTCGTGGATGTCGCCGGCGCCGCAGCACGTCACCGAGTCGAGCTCGACGAGCTCGAGTCCGACGCGCGGTGCGAGCGCCTGCGTCGAGGTGTCGAGCTCCTTCGCCGACATCGACGCAAGACACCCCTTGTAGTAGGCGACCCGCTTCATTGGCTCGGTCGTGCTCACGCTCCTCCCTCCGGCTTCCTCGTCGGCTCCGCACCCGGCGTGACGTCCGCCTGCGTGAGGCTCCCTTGACCTTCGTTCGACCCGCCGACAACCTGGCCGTCGTTCTCGCCGGGCAGGTACGGCATCGGCGCCGAGCCCGGCCCGTACGGGTCGCGCTCGCCCTCGCTGTAGCCGTGCGCGAGCTTCGCGAGCGCGCGTTCGCCCTGCACGTGGCCGAGCGCACCCTGGCGGTCCTGCGCCCGCACGAGCTTGTGGAGGTCGCGCGCCTCCTTGACGTCCCTCGCCACGTGCGGCGGGAACTCGAGCCCCGCCTTGCTGTGGCGCGCGAGGTTGATCGCGAACTTCATCTGCTTGACGCGACGAGACGACACCCTGCGTCTTCGGGACGAGCTCGGTCTCGCGGAGCCAGCCGGTCGTCTCGGTCGAGCGGATGAACCACTTCGCGTGCTTCGCGCCCATGTCGCGGTCGATCCCGTTCGAGATCGCCTCGGCGCCGAGCTTGGCGATCGCGTCGCGCGGATCGACGCCCTTCGGGCAGCGCTCGTTGCAGAAGAAGCAGCGCGTGCACTCCCAGATGCCGTGCTCGCCGCTGTAGTCCTCGAGACGCTCGACCGTCGCGGCGTCGCGCGGGTCGCCGACGAAGCGCATCCCCTTCGCGAGCGCCTGCGGGCCGAGGAAGTCGGGGTCCGACTCCATCGCGTTGCACTCGGACACGCAGCAGCCGCAGTTGATGCAGAGCGACTCCTTGTGGATGACGTTCATGCGCTCCTGGTCGATGCGGTACTCGCGCCCGTCGTCGGGGCGGTCGTAGCCCGGCTGGAGATACGGCTTGATCGCCTTGAACTTGTCCCAGAAGGGCTCCATGTCGACGACGAGGTCCTTGACGATCGGCAGGTTCCCCATCGCGGAGATGACCGGGATGCGGCCCTCCTGCGCGATGTCGTACATGCGCGTCTTGCACGCGAGCACCGCGCCGCCGTCCATGCGCATGCCGCACGAGCCGCAGATCATCATGCGGCAGCTCTTGCGATACGCGAGCGAGCCGTCGTGGCGATCCTTGATGATGTCGAGGCAGTCGAGGAGCGTCGCCTCGTCCGGCGCGTCGATCTCGTAGTCGCGCAGCGCGCGCTCGCCGCTCGACGAGTCGTACCGCCAGATCTTCAGGGCTACCTGCACGTGTCCGTCAGCCTCCCAGTCCCTTGATCGCCGTGTTGGTCGCGTCGAACGTATCCGCCGGCGCCGGCACCGACACGTTGACGTCCTTGCCGAAGTCGGAGAAGTCGAGCGTCATCGAGATCACCTGGCGCGCGGCTCCCGCGGGCGACATCGTGATGCTGAACTTCATGCGCCGGACGAGCCCGTCGTCCTTGCCGATCCAGAGGTCGTACGGGCCGTACTTCGCGTTCGTGAGCGCCTCGATCTTGGCGCCCTGCGGCGCCTTCGTGATGTCGATCTTCGCGCGGTAGTGCGTCGTGTCGACTCCGGCGACCGTCTCGTCGCCGACCTCGGTGACGCTGCCGACCCGCTGGATCTGCGCGAGCGTCTGCGGTCGGGTCCTGCGAGCCGAGCGCGGAGAAGTCGATGCCCTGCTGGGCGCCGGCCTTCTGGAGGTCGAGCTTGATCCAGGTCTTGCCCTTCGGCAGCCCGTCGGCGAAGAGCGGCGACTTCATGTAGACCGTCGTCCCCTGCACGACCTCGTCGATGCCGCCCGTGAGGCCTCCCACGTTGAAGTCGAGGTGCATCGTGCCGCTCTTGCTCGGGGTGTCGAAGTCGCCCGCGCCGCTCAGCGTGACGAGCTGGCCCTGGACGCCGACGCGAGCCCTTGAGCGTCATGTGCTCGCTCGAAGACTTCGCGGTCTTCGCGGCGGCGCTCTTCACGTAGGCCACCGGCGTGACCGTCACGGTGCCGGAGCTCTTCGAGCCGCCGCCGCACAGCGGCGAGCGCGAGCGGGACGAGCAGCGCGACGGCGAGCGCCGGGCGGCGCATCAGTACTTCCGCTCCTGCGGCTCCCACTTCGTCACGCGAACCGGCGCCGTCGAGAGCTCGACTCCTCCGTCGCGCCAGCGCGTGATCGAGTGGTGCATGAAGTTCTCGTCGTCGCGGTCCGGATAGTCGTACGGGCGCGAGTGGGCGCCGCGGCTCTCCTTGCGCACGATCCCCGCCTCGACCATGCAGAGCGCGGTGTCGAGCATGTTGCCGAGCTCGATCGCCTGCGTGAGGTCGCTGTTGAAGACGTCGCCCTTGTCCTCGACGTAGACGTTGCGATACCGCTCGCGCAGCTCCTGCAGGATCTCGCGCTGCTTCAGCATCTTCTCCTCACGCCGAAAGACGCCGAAGTTCTCGAGCATCGACTCGCCGAGCTCGTCGCGGATCTTCCACGGGCGCTCGCCGGTGTCGCGCGAGAGCAGATTCCGGAGCTGCCGCTCGGCATCTCGTTCGAGCGACTCCGGGATGTCGATCGTCGTGTGCGACAGCGCCCAGTCGGCGGCGGCGCGGCCGGAGCGGCGTCCGAAGGTGATCGTCTCCATCAGCGAGTTGCCGCCGAGCCTGTTGGCGCCGTGCACGGACACGCACGCGCACTCGCCGGCGGCGTAGAGCCCGGTCAGCTCCGTGGCGCCGTCCGTGTCGGTCGAGATGCCGCCCATGTGGTAGTGCGCGCCCGGGCGAACCGGGATCGGCTCGTAGATCGGGTCGACGCCGGCGTAGGTCATCGAGAGCTCGCGCGAGCCCGGCAGGCGCTCGATGATCCGCTCCGCGCCGAGGTGACGCAGGTCGAGGAGAACCGACCCGTTGATGCCGCGACCGGCGTCGATCTCCGTCTGCTCGGAGCGCGAGACCACGTCGCGCGAGGCGAGCTCGAGCGCATTCGGCGCGTAGTTCTTCATGAAGCGCTCGCCGTCCTTGTTGATCAGGAACGCACCCTCGCCGCGGCAGCCCTCGGTGATGAGGATCCCCGACGGGTACATCGTCGTCGGGTGGAACTGCATGAACTCCATGTCCTTCAGCGGCAGGCCCGCGTGCAGCGCCATCGCCATCCCGTCGCCCGTGCACGCATAGGCGTTCGTCGTCGCGCGGTACTGGCGGCCGCGCGCCTCCCGTGGCCATGACCACCGTCTTGCCGCCGAGCGTCTTCAGCCCCCCGTTCAGCAGGTCCCAGCAGATGACGCCCTGGCAGCGGTCGTCCGACAGCACGAGCTGCCAGGCGAAGAACTCCTCGTACACCCTGATGTCGCGCTTGACGACCTGCTCGTAGAGCACCTGGATCAGCACGTGACCCGTGATGTCGGCCGCGTAGACCGTCCGCGGCGACCCGGCGGCGCCGAACGGCCGCTGCGCGAGCTTGCCGTCGTCGCGCCGCGAGAAGAACGCGCCCCAGTTCTCGAGCTGGAAGATGTCGCCGGGCGCCTCGCGCGTGAAGACCTCGATCGAGTCCTGGTCGCCGATGTAGTCGGAGCCCTTGACCGTGTCGTAGGCGTGCGTCTCGGGCGAGTCCTCGGCGGCGTTCCCGAGCGCCGCGTTGATCCCGCCCTCGGCCGCGCCGGAATGCGACCGCGTCGGGTGCAGCTTCGAGATCATCGCCACGTCCGCGCCGGCGTCGTATGCCTCGATGGCCGCGCGCATGCCTGCGCAGCCGGCGCCCACTACCAGGACGTCGTGCTCTCCGATCACGTCGTCTGACGCTACCGGAACGTCGCGGCCTGCCGCGTCAGGACCGCGGCCCGGCGGCGGCCAGCCCTGCGTGGTCGAAGCGCTCGAAGTTCTCGCGGAACATCTGCGCGAGCTCCCTCGCCTTCGCGTCGTAGGCGGCCGGATCGCTCCACGTCGAACGCGGGTCGAGCAGCTTCGTGTCGACGCCCGGCGCCTCCACCGGCACCTCGAAGCCGAAGACCTCGTCGGTGCGGTACGGCACCGCGTCGAGCAGGCCCGAGAGCGCGGCGTGCAGCATCGCCCGGGTCGCCACGATCGGCATGCGACTGCCCTCGCCGAACGGCCCGCCCGTCCACCCGGTGTTGACGAGCCAGACGGTCGAGCCGTGCTCGTCGAGCTTGCGGCCGAGCATCTCCGCGTACACGGTCGGAGGCTGCGGCAGGAACGGAGCGCCGAAGCACGTGGAGAAGGTGGGCTGCGGCTCGGTGACGCCGATCTCGGTGCCGGCGAGCTTCGCGGTGAACCCGGAGAGGAAGTAGTAGAGAGCCTGCTCCCGGGTGAGGCGCGCGATCGGCGGCAGGATCCCGAACGCGTCGGCGGTCAGCATGACGACCGCCGACGGATGTCCCGCGCGCTTCTCGGGGTGCGCGTTCGCGATCTGCTCGAGCTTGTATGCCGCGCGGGTGTTCTCGGTCTTCGACGAGTCGTCGAGGTCGAGCGTGCCGTCCGGGTTGACGACGACGTTCTCGAGGATCGTCCCGAACGTGCGCGTCGTCTTGAAGATCTCCGGCTCGGCCTCCGCCGACAGCTTGATCACCTTGGCGTAGCAGCCGCCCTCGAAGTTGAAGACGCCGCTGTCGCCCCAGCCGTGCTCGTCGTCCCCGATGAGCGCGCGCTCGGGATCGGCCGAGAGAGTCGTCTTCCCGGTCCCGGAGAGGCCGAAGAAGATCGCGACGTTCGTGTCGTCGTCGCCGACGTTGGCCGAACAGTGCATCGGAAAGACCTTCTCGAGCGGAAGCCGGTCGTTCATCACCGTGAAGATCGACTTCTTGATCTCGCCGGCATAGAACGTGCCGCCGATCAGCACCTCGGTGCGCGAAGGGTGCAGCACGATGAAGGTGCCCGTGCGCGTCCCGTCCTCCTCGGGCGACGCTTCGAGGCCCGGCGCGTGCAGCACGAGCGCCTGGGGCTGGAAGCCGACGAGCTCGTCCGCGGTCGGGTCGATGAACATCGTCTTCGCGAAGAGCGCGTGGTACGGATGCGTCGTCACGATGCGGACGGCGATCCGGTGCGCCGGGTCGGCGCCGGCGAAAGCGTCCACGACGTAGAGGGTCGGCTGCTTCGAGAGGAAGTCGGCGACCTTGTCGCGGAGCGTCTCGAACGACTCCTCCGGGAGCTCCTTGTTGCCGTCCCACCAGATGCGATGCTCCGACCCCGGCTCGCGAACGATGAACTTGTCCTGCGGCGAGCGGCCGGTGTGGACGCCCGTGTCGACGGCCATCGGGCCGCCGTCGGCGAGCCGCGCCTCGCCGCGCTCGATCGCGTGCTCGTAGAGCAGCGGCGTCGCAGGGTTCGCGATCACCTCGCCGGCCGGGTTGATGCCGTGGGCCGAGAGATCCACACGCCCGCGGACGTCCATGGTCGTCATCGGATCGTCTCCTTCCTCGTTGCCCACGGTCACAAACGGTCGGCGCCTGCAGGCGGCGCCTCTCCTATCGTATGGAAGGTGAGCCGCGAGTCGCTGAGAGACGGGGTCGTCAGCCTGCGGCCCTGGCGGGCCGCAGACGTCGCCGCCATCGTCGAGTGCATCGACGGCGACGCGGAGATCGCACGCTGGCTCGACCAGGTGCCCCAGCCGTACACGGTGGAGGACGCCCGCTCCTACGTCACCGGCCTCGGCGAGCAGGCGTTCGCCGTCACGGACGCGGAGACGGGGCGGGTGCTCGGCTCGATCGGGGTGCGCTGGAACGAGACGCGCGACGTGGGCGAGATCGGCTACTGGGTCCGGGCCGACGCCCGGGGGCGCGGCGTCGTCACGCGGGCGCTCGCGCTGATCTCCCGCTTCGCGTTCGAGCAGGAGGGCGCGGCGCGGCTCCAGCTCCGCGCGGACGTCGAGAACACGGGCTCACGGCGTGCCGCCGAGAAGGTCGGCTACACGTGCGAGGGCGTCCTGCGGAGCGCGCGCTGGAACGCGCGCCTCGGCCGCCGGCAGGACTGGGCGCTCTACTCGCTGCTGCCGGACGAGCTGCCGTAGCGGGCTAACCCGTCTCGGCGACCGGGACAGGGCGTGCGTCGGCGGGAGTGCTCTCGCGGCGGACGACGATCGCGACGCACGCGAGCACGAGCACCGCACCGACGCCGATCGACCACGTGAGCGACTCGTGGAGCACGATCGCACCGAGCGCGATCGCGACGACGGGGTTCACGTACGCGTACGTCGCGACCTTGCCGATCGGCGCGTTGTCGAGCAGCCAGACGTACGCGGT
Source organism: uncultured Actinomycetes bacterium (assembly GCA_963831405.1). Taxonomy (GTDB): domain Bacteria; phylum Actinomycetota; class Thermoleophilia; order Gaiellales; family Gaiellaceae; genus Palsa-739. Next base: position 4,129 of record CAWHPX010000009.1, on the reverse strand, counting down.
GTACCCGATCACGGATCCGAACGTGACGAGATAGAAGAAGCCGAAGATCGACCGCCCGGAGAAGTGGGAGAAGTGCGGGTGCGTCGTCGCGAGCCCGATGGGCAGGAGGACGAGGCCCCCGGCGAGCATCTCGTACGACGTCGCGGCAAACGAGTCGCGCGGCATCGGCAACCGGCCCGAGAGGAACGAGCCGGTCGCCCACATCACCGACGACCCGACGACGAGGAGCAGGAACCAGAGAGATGCTCCCCCACTCGGGCGCACGAGCAGCACGAGCCCGGCGAAGCCGACGACGACGCCGGCCAGCGCCGTGCGATGCGGGCGGTCGCCGGTCACCGTCCGCATGAGGACGATCCACAGGGGGACGGCGCCGATGATGAGCGAGGCGAGACCGGTCGGCACGTGGCGCTCCGCGACGAAGAGGACGGCGTTCGCGCCCGGCAGCAGTGCGCCGACGAGCGCGCACGACGCGAGCTCGCGGCGACCGATCCTCAACGCCGTCCGGCCGCGCGTCCGCGCCGTGAACGCGAACATGAGTGCAGCCGCCGCGAGGAAGCGCACGCCGACCGCGAAGAGCGGCGGGATCGTCTCCCCGGTCAGCTCGATGCCGAGGTACGTCGAGCCCCAGATCAGATAGACGGTCGCGAGGGCGACCCACACCTTCGCGCCGTGGCTCATCCCGCAACACTGCCCGACCCGGCGGAGGCTGCGGCGACCGCACGTCGAATGCGGCTGGGTGGACGCACGCGCCGCCGCAGCCCGCTTCGTCGACTCGCCCGCCTTCGCCGAGGGGACGCGTCGCGCGTATCGCGTCGACGTCGAGGAGTTCTGCGCGTGGCTCGACAAGCGAGGAACGGCGCTCGACGACGTCGACGTCCGCGTGCTCGTCGACTATGCAGGGGCGCTCGGCGCCGCGCGGCGGCCCGGCGGCAAGCTGGCTCCGGCGACGATCGCGCGGAAGCTGGCGGCCGTCCGCGCGTTCCTGCGCCACTCGCTCGGCGCGGCCCGCGTTCCCGACGCGCGCCTCGCGCCGCGGCGAGGCCGCCGGCTGCCCGACGCGCCGCGAAGCGGTGAGGTCGACAGGGAGCTCGCCGCCCTCGAGGGCGAGGGCCCGCTGCCGCTGCGCAACCGTGCGCTCGTCGAGCTCGTCTACTCCGCGGGCCTCCGCAGCTCCGAGGCGGTCGGGCTCGACCTCGGCGACGTGGACTTCGAGCAGGAGCTCGTGCACGTCCGCCGCGGCAAGGGCGGCAAGGACCGCGTCGTGCCGCTCGGCGAGGAAGCGGCGGACTGGGTGGCGCGCTACCTCCGCGACGCCCGCCCCGGGCTCGCGCGGGGGGCGAACGACGCGCTCTTCCTCTCCGCGACCGGCAAGCGGCTCGACACGAGCACGCTCCGCCGCCTCGTCCCGCATCCGCACCGGCTCCGGCACGCGTTCGCGACGCACCTGCTCGAAGGCGGCGCCGACCTGCGCACGATCCAGGAGCTGCTCGGCCACTCGTCGCTCTCGACGACGCAGATCTACTCCCACGTCGACGCCCGGCGGCTGCGCAAGGTCTACGACAGCGCGCACCCGCGCTCGTAGGAAACACCGCAGCCTGCTTGAAAGCAGCCTTCGACACGATGGATCCCGCCGTCGACTCCTTCCTCGCGCTCTCGGCCGCACGGCTCGCGCCGCGCACCGTCGACGCGTACCGCCGCGACCTCGCCGACTTCTCCGCGTGGCTCGGCGGCTCGCCTGCGGGAGCCACCCCCGACGAGCTTGCGGGCTACGTCGCACAGCTTCGGGCAGACGGCCTCGCCGCGACCACCATCGCGCGCCGCGTGGCCGCCCTTCGCTCGTTCTTCTCGCACCAGGTGCTTCTCGGCGCCCGCGGCGACAACCCCGCCGCCGAGCTCGAGCTGCCGCGGCGGCGCCGCGCGCTGCCGAAGACGCTGTCGCCGAACGAGGTCGAGCGGCTGATCGACGCGGCGACCGGCACGACGCCGCGCTCGCTCCGCGACCGCGCGCTCGTCGAGCTCCTCTACGGCGCCGGCCTCCGGGTCAGCGAGGCGGTCGGCCTCGAGCGCGCGGGGATCGACCTCGAGAACCGGCTCGTGCGGACGATCGGCAAGGGCTCGAAGGAACGCGTGGTGCCCGTCGGCCGCGAGGCCGTCGAGGCGCTCCGCCGCTATCTCGCCCGGGGCAGGCCGTTCCTCGACAAGCGCCACCGGCCGGAGCTCTTCCTGAACGCCCAGGGCGGCGCCCTCACGCGGGCCGGCGCCTTCCTCATCCTGCGCCGCCTGGCCGGGACCGCGGGCCTCGAGCCCGGGCGGGTCCACCCCCACCTCCTCCGCCACTCGTTCGCCACGCACCTGCTCGAGGGCGGGGCCGACCTCCGCTCGGTGCAGGAAATGCTGGGCCACGCCGATCTGGCGACGACGGAGCTCTACACGCACGTATCCGATCGGCGGCGTCGCGAGTTGTACTTCAGAGCGCACCCCCACGCTCGCAAGAAGGTTTGACCAACTCGCTCAGCGCAACACGAGGTGTGCGATGGCATTCGATCCGCATACGGCGACGCTCGCAGTCCTGACGCTCGGCATCGGCTGGGTCATGGCGGCGGCCGGCCTGCAGAAGCACGCACTGGAGCTGAAGCGGCGGCGGCGGCGCTGCCCGTCCTGTGGACGGCAGATCGAGGCGCGCGTCTGCTCTAGCTGCGTCTAGCCGGGCCCTGCTTCTTCTTCAGCTGCTGCGCGACGCCCGCGGCCGTGCGGCGGAGCTCGGCGTCCGCCTCGTCGTCGCCCGCGAGGCCCTCGAGCAGCACGATCGTGTTGCGCTCCGGCGAGCCGTTCTTGAGGCAGAGGATCGCGAGCCGGCGCACGGCCGCATTGCCGTCGGCAGTCGCCATCGTGTGGAGCAGCGGCCGCACGCCGTTCACCGTGCTCGGATGGTCGCGAGAGAGGAGCTCGAGCGAGAGCAGCGCCGAGCCGCGGCACGCCGGGCTGTCGTCGTCGAGCCCGCGGCGCAGCAGCTCTTCCTTCGCGCGCCAGCGGAACTGCCCGATCGCCCGGAACGCGACCGCGCGCTCCCGGAAGTCGGAGCTGCGCGCGGCCCCCTCGAGGTCGTCGCCCCAGGTCGCCCGGAGGTCTGCGAGCTCCCGCTCCGAGCCCGCCTGCGCGAGCCCGTCCGCCTCGAGGGCCGCCTCGGCGAGGGTCATACCTGCACCGAGGCGGCGGCCGCGGCGAGCACGGCGGCCGCCGAGCGGTCGACGTCCTCCGCGGTGGTGCGCCAGTTCGAGACCGAGATCCGCATCGCATGCTCGCCGTTCCAGTCGGTGCCGCTGAGCCAGCACGTGCCGTCCTCCTGCACGCGCGCGATCGCCTCGCGCGTCTGCTCGCCGTCGCCGAGGCGCACGAGCACCTGGTTGAGGACGACCTCGTTCAGCACGGTCGCGCCGCCTTCCTCGAGCGCGGCGGCGAAGCGGCGCGCGTTCGCGCAGCAGCGCTCGACGAGCTCGGCGATGCCCGCACGCCCGAGCGAGCGGATCGCGGCGTAGACCGGGAAGCCGCGCGCGCGGCGCGAGAACTCCGGCGTCCAGTCGACCTCGTCGCGCTCCCGCCTGTCGCCCGCATGCACGAGATACGAGGCGGTCACGCTCATCGCGGCCCGGTGCGCGTCCGGGTGCGCGCAGAAGGCGAGGCCGGAGTCGTACGGCACGTTCAGCCACTTGTGCCCGTCGGTCGCCCACGAGTCGGCCCGCTCGCTGCCTTTCAGCAGGTGGCGCAGCTCGGGCGAGGTCGCGGCCCAGAGCCCGAACGCCCCGTCGACGTGGAACCAGGCGCCGGCGGCCGCCGCGGTGTCGGCGATCGCGTCGAGGTCGTCGAAGGCGCCCGTGTTGACCTCACCCGCCTGCGCGCAGACGATCGTCGGCCCGTCGCCGAGCCGGAGCTCGTCGACGCGCATGCGGCCCTCCCCGTCCACCGGCACGACCTCGAGCGACGACCGGCCGATGCCGAGCAGGCGGAGCGCGCGGTCGATCGTGACGTGGCGCTTCGCACCGACGACGACGCGAATCGGCGGAGCGCCCGCGAGGCCGTCCTGCGCGACGTCCCAGCCGGCCTGCGCGAGCACGTGGTGGCGGGCGGCGGC